>NZ_AP024895.1:604314-1208628 GCF_024347055.1 Vibrio porteresiae DSM 19223 | reverse complement strand
GAGCTGGAGAACGAGTCGGTGGTTGAGAAGCGACGGCATCCCAATAGAGCAAGGCAGCAAATATCATCACTAAGGAGAATAAGAACCAGCGCACAATACGCTGCTGACCAATCAACTTAGCTTGCCATTTGCGACGTTCGATGGCGCGCTGCTCACCCTTTATCGCCGTTTTGATCGGCACAATATCGTGGCGATATTTGACTAAAGCCGGCAGCAAACACATCGCCATCACCACGTAGGCATAGGTCCAAAAGAAGTTGGTGACCCGCGACACATAGCTCAATAACTCTTGATAAAGGTCCAGAATCTGTAACTTCATCGCAGAAAGCAGCACGTCGCCAGAGAGAGGAAGTAATGCCAGTAAGATTAAGACGAAAAAGAACACGCGTTTAAACAGCGCACTGCGCTCAGCCATCACCTGAGCCGTAAAATAGTGCACCAAACCGATGAGAATCCACCCAAGCAACAGCGCGGCGATATTCAAGATCAGTTCCGTATTAATCACACTAGTGGCCGTTACCATATCGAGTTTTGCCACGCGCGCCCACATAAAAGCGGTTAACGCGACAATGATAAATTGCCACAGCAGCAACAATCGATTGGGTTTGGTTACCCATAGGCCATACACCAACAGCAATACCGTTAGTGCCATATCCCCTGCGCCGATGATCAACAGTGATGTTTGGCTGTAAGGCAACAATGCATTCGCTGCAACACCAGCAACGCTTGCCAGTACAGACCACCAAAAACGCTGTTTGTAGAATGAAGAGGTTGCACCGGACCAAAGCAGTCCGAACATGACGGCGGGGAGGAGGAAATAAGAAAGTACCTGAGAGAGATAAAAACTCATATTGCTCACATCATATTATTATGGAAGGCGGCCGTTTCGCCGATGACGAACCGGCCACCTTTTGTGCTAGCAGTGCAAAATCACTGCTAGCAGCTGATTGGCTTAGTTCAAACCAACGTATTTGAATTTGTAAGTTGCATCGAAAGGTTTGTACCAACGACCTACACCTGTTTCTTTATCTGTGTGGCGTAGTAGACCTGCTTTAGCAGGAGATTCGATGTGGAAAGTCAGCTCGTAGTTACCAACACCCAGCATTTTTACGTTTGAACCGTAGTGTGGACCATCAGACGCGATCATCGGCATGAAAGTGCCTTCTTGAGTTTTGCCTGTGTCTAGGTTTTTCATTTTGTAGCTGATGGTTAGGTAAGGAATCCATTCACCTGCAGCAAAACCGTTTTTGTTGCCTTTTAGTGCGTGGATGTCCGCTTCAAGGTGAACGTCAGCTTTAGAAGCTGCCATCATCATACCTTGAGGTTCCATAGTTACTGGCTCTAGGTAAACTGCCGCTAGCTCCATACCATTCATTTCGATAGTTTCACCAGCAGGGTGCTCGCCAGCCATTGTTGTTGCTGAGAACAGCATCGCTGCCATTGCAGCTGGAACCAAAATTTTGTTAGCCATTATCGTTATTCCTTTTAACAAGAGTTTGTCGCGCTAAAGTCACGCAGTTATAAATATAAAAATGTCGCTATGCTGATTTTTGTCCCTGACGACGAATGACAACCAACGCAAGCACCGCTGCAGCCAGCAGCACCACTTGCGGAATCAAGGTTTCGACGTAAGGGTAAATACCCAACAAACCGATTTGCGGAACGGCGTCCATCAGTGTTGGATTAAACAATTTGGCTTCAATCAGTTCCAACACCCCTTTGCCAGCAAAGACAAAGGCCATCAGATACATAAATCCACCGGTAAACATAAAGAAAGGTTTTAGCGGCAGCTTCACCACGCTGTAGCGCATGATGACGAAAATCACCGCGAGAATCACAATACCCAACGCCAAGCCACCAAAGATGCCGCCTAGCGAACTGGCTGAACCATCTGCGCCCAATGCGTAGTAGAACAGCACCGTTTCCGCACCTTCACGGTAGACAGCAAGGAAGCTCGCAAACCAAAGCCCAGCCACTGAGCCCGCTGTTAATGAGCGTGACAGTTTGCTTTCCAAATATTTTTTCCACTGGGTCGCTTCCACTTTAGACAGCAGCCAGTAACTCATCATAAACAGCACGACAACCGCCACCAGCATAGTGATGCCTTCGAGCATTTCTCGACTCGCGCCTGCATTGGTAAATAGCCACTGGAACAGTGCCGCGGTAATCAGACTACAAATCAAGCCCACGATGACGGAGTTTTTAATGATGTGCAGTTTGTCGGTATGGTCGTTTTTCACCAAGTAGGCCGTAATGGCTGCCACAATCAGCAGTGCCTCCAAACCTTCACGCAAAATGATGGTCAAGCTTGCGATGAAAATCGCCCAGAAACCTTGGTTACCCTCACCCAGCATCGCCGCACCTTTATCTAGCGCTTGGCTAAGTGCTTGTTGCTGTGCTTGGATATCAGCAAGTTTCGAACCGGCTTTCATCATACTGACGATACGAGTGAAATAGCCTTCTAACTCGGACTTGAATGCGGTATCACGGGCACCGATGGCATTTTCCATACCGGTAGCTTCGAAGCGATCAAAGTAGGCATCTTGAACCGCCATCATCGCTTCAGACACATTGCCTTTTTGATACGTATCAATGGCTTGAGTAATCGCGGCATCAATACCCGTAATCACTGCTTGCCAGTCCTGTTTTACTACCGCTTGTGCTTCATCTTGGGTCTGTTTTTGTGAATCACGCGTTGCAGGTAACCCAGGTAAATCGTCTTTAAGATCTTGCGTTAAGGTTGATACTTGATAACCAAAATCCACCAAGTGTTGCATAGAGAACGGCTCTTTAGTGATCTCCAGCAGCGCTTTAAAACGGTCGTTGTAATCAGCCGCTTTACTGCCAGAACGATTCAAACGAATCGCTGTTTCCAAATCGGAGTTTTTGTAGGCCTCAAACTGAGCTTGCTGTACTAATTGGGTCGCAGCTTGACGCTTCTCTACCTGCTCAGTTTCGCTGCCTTGTGCAGATAAGCGGTAACTAGCCAAACCTTGGTTAACCAGACGTTCGATGGTGAGTACTTGCTCACGCCAGTAAGGCAAAATACTGTCTTGATGCACGTCAGTGGTTTCTGCCACCAATTGAGTGCCGGACTCTAAGATGTCTGGCACGGAAGCAATTTGCGTTTTAAGCCAAGCGATCTGTTGCGTGACTTCACCAACATCCCCTTGGGCTGCAATCATTTTGCGGATTTCGCCAAATTTGGCTTCCAGCTCGTAAGCGTATTTTTGTGAGTAGTTAATTCGAATTGGACCTTCAAGGCCTTCAAATACCTCAAAGTAAGCCATTTGCACTGTGGTTTTGGCTTCGGCCGTTTGACCAGATTGATAAAGCTCTACGGTTTTATCTAGACGTTGGTTGATGTCGTCTGCTGCAGCTTGATAATCAATGATTGCCGCTTGAGAAGTAACGGCCACAAATGCACACAACATAACGATGAAAAGCTTCGCGAGCTTTAACATGGTGAAATCCCTGTAATACCCTGAACACGCGAATGCTATCGCAAACTATTATCATTCACAACGGAAAACTTTTGTTACATGTCAAAAAATAATAACAAATGCTTATATTCATCACATAATTATGACTTTGCGTTCTATATAAATAAGTTTTTATTCGTTTAGAGTATTTCGGCGGTAACTCGTTCGTGTTGCAAAGAAATCGCCGTTAAATCAAGGATGGTCAAAGGAATGGTGTAGCGAGGTCATACTCTTTAGTAAATAAGAGCTGGTGATGTATTTGCGCCCTAGAAGACCAAAAGGCCAACATCACTGTTGGCCTTTTCACATCATTTTTCCAGCGTTATCGATAAATTTCTGTTATTGATAACCCTATTTGGCAAAGTTGAATTTGGTTGGCTTAATCGCATAAGGGCCATCACCAATCAGTGCCAAAGCAAGCAAACCGACAATCCAGAATGCTGGGTATTCCCAACCACCGTTCGGGTCAGTAAAGAAAAACCCTGCTGGACCGTGTACAGTCACAATCGCACCAAGTAGCACAGGCACCATAACGATCGCGCTAATGCGAGTATAGAAACCGGTGATCAGTGCCAATGCACCTAACAATTCCCAAAGCATAGTGACGTAAGCAAACCAGCCTGGCAAAGATAGGGATTGGAAAAATTGGGCTGTGCCCGCTGGAGTAAAGACGAAATATTTCAAGCCAAGGTGGGCAAGAAACAAAATGCCAAGAGTAATACGGAGCAGCAAAGCAGCATAAGGTGTGGTTTTTGAATCAGTCATGGTAACAATCTCCCTCACAAGTTGATGATGAAACTGTACCTTACTTCCACTGTAATGATTATTGGGTCAAAACGGGGAACTTTACTTCCAATTTGGAAGAAATGATTAACCCACCATCAAATGATAAAAACACAGCAAGCAACGCCGAACCCATTCTCCAGTTAATTAATTGATTGATATGAATTATTCGTTCATTTGATAAAAAGAGTCAGCTAAAGAAAGGATCTCCTCGCTCCAATAAACACGCTCTCGCCAAGCGCTAGGAATGCCTTGCAAACCATAAAAAGCGCCCGCTAATTGCCCACAAATGGCAGCAGTGGTATCGGCATCATCACCGAGATTTGCCGCCAGAAGTACCGCTTGCGCATAGGAATCGCTCTGGTTAAAACACCATAATGCCGCTTCTAAGCTATCCACCACATAGCCAGTGCCGCTAATCTCTTTTTCCTCTTTAGCTCGATATGAGCCCTTTTGAATCGCCGCTATTTTGGCGGTTTGGGCGTGGTAACTATCACTGCTAAGAATCTGATCTTTAGTTTGTCCATCAAGCGCTGCACTCAAAAGTGAGGCGTAGTAACCACACGCATCGATACACTCTTTGGCTCCATGAGTCGTGCGTGAACTCTCACCCGCGTAATGAACAACTGATTGCTTATCTGGATGGTAGAAAAGCACCACGGGGGCTAAACGCATGAGTGACCCGTTACCCGCAGCAAGAGGATGGGTTGAACCTGCGAAAGGTTGATGGGTCGCCGCGTAGTGAGCTAATGCTTCTGAAACGGTGGTGCCGATATCAAAACAGCGGCCATTACTGCTCATGTAGCCATTCACTCGCCATTGCTGATATTTGTTCATTTGATCATTGGGATCAAAGCCTTGGCATTCCAGCAACGAGTGCGCAAGACACAATGCCATCGACGTATCATCAGTCCACTGCCCCGCTTTTAGCCGAAATACACCGCCACCGACCATATCCGTGACTGGGGTAAAACTGCCGCGCGGCTGAAATTCCACCGTCGTGCCAATCGCATCACCAATCGCAAGTCCTAGAAGACAACCTTGATAACGTTCTTTTTGCGTAGACATTTCTATACTCTTCCAATCGCTTTTAATTTGAACTTTGCTTTTAACATCCGATGTTAAAACCAACGTCAATAAACGGATAAAATTGCAATACGATAGCCCATGACATCCACTCAACCGTGCGACACTAATACCACTATTTCGTTAGCTGATCGGCTGCTAACACTGCCCGCTTTTGCTGCCGCTCCAATCAATCGCTGCAATTTACCAGCCGTGATACTGGGTGGATTAACCTACCAACACTGCCCTACGGCCCTGCATATCGATATGGTGCAAGAGTTTCATGCACGTCTATTCACGCAGTTGGATGGACTAGACACACCTAGCGAACGCGCCCAACATTTTCGTCAGTACATGAATTCTGCCTTTCTACTAAGCGACAGCGAACAAGTAGGATTTAGCCACCAAAACAACGGAATTCGCCGCGATAAAGCCGATTACTTAAGATTGATTCGCGGTTGGATGTTTGACGCCAATAGTATTGAAGCCGCCGTCATAAAACGTTGGGTTGAATCGCGTTTTGGCCTTCTAACCCTTAACCACAAAGGCGTTATTCAAGGAGTGTCGAGCGATGAATATCAACGCTATCTTCAAGATTATGTACGCGGTTTATACAACAGTAATGCGCTGGAATCACAGCTCGATTTGCTCTACACCTACTGCCAATATGAACTCATTCGGCAAATGCCTAAAACCACACACCTTGCTCTGTTTAGGGGTGTGAATGGGCTCCCCAAATCCAATTCTTGTAGCCAACTTCTGCTCAATAACAACAATTCGTTCAGTGACGCTCGCGATCAAGCGAGCATCTTTGGTGACCATGTGTTTAGCGCAAATATCCCAACCACCAAGATCCTCTACTTTCCCGATCTGCTTCCCAATCTATTGCGTGGGGAACGTGAGTATTTGGTTATTGGAGGCATGGTTGATGTGCAATGGCTGAAAGGCTAATAAACCCCATCACCAACCTCTAAACCATAAAACGAATTAAGGCCTTGAACTGAGTAGCACCCCACTACCCATAGTGATAAAAAGCCCCCCAGTGACTTTAGCCAGTTTGCGCTCAAAATGATGGGTACGCAGCTTCTGCCCCAAGCGACAGACAATCATGGCATAGCTTAGATGTACCAAAGTAACAATCACGGCGATGGTTAAGTACATGATAGAAAACTGCTCAAAGTGGGAGTGGCTCACATCCAAAAATTGCGGTAAGAAAGCGGAGAGAAAAATCAATGTCTTAGGATTACTAGCCGAAACCAAAAACGCTTGGAGATATAACGATAGCAATCCTTTGTGCTCAGTTTTATCCGCACTGTCTGGCAATGTCATACTGTTTTTCGGTTTTGAACGAAGACTCTTGATACCAAGATAAATTAAGTAAGCTCCCCCAACACACTTCATCACCAAAAACCAACTGGGTAGCTGCGCCAGTAAGCCACCAACACCAATAGCGACTAAACAGACAATCAATAATTGACACGATAAATTGCCAAGAACAGTAATAAAGGCAGACTGCCAGCCATATTGAATGCTGTTTTTCAGCACCAGCAAGACATTGGGCCCTGGTGATAAAGTAATAAGAAGGAAAGCGGAGGCAAACATCATCCATATTTCAATACTCATCGAACACTCCTTTGTTCAATAGCTGGAAATTCACGTAACCTTGACGATATATATTCTTGTATCAGTTAGTTATAGATACCCATATTCAACAATCACGTTCATTTTAGCAATAGCAGAATGGGGAAACGCTCTCATATAATCCCCCGTTATCACTTACCTTCAAGGCACTAACACCTTTGCGAGGTCCCCATATGGGGCACCGAACTCTAACGTTCTTTTCATATCTAGTTTCATCCCGTGTCGATGGTTTGTTGAACACTTTGTCATCTAACCTTATACTCTGTATAACTATGTATTACATTGTGTGCAAAAAGGTGTAGTTATGAGAACAGAAATGTTGAGCACTCGTATTGATCATGAAACAAAAGTGGCTTTCACTAGCATATGCGATGAGATGGGATTAAGTACTTCGCAAGCCATTAAATTGTTTGCCAAAGCAGTCATCAATCACGGCGGTATTCCTTTCGAACTGCGCGTCACGCAACCGAATGAAATCACAGCTGCCGCAATAAAAGAGCTAGTTGAGGGCAAGGGTCACCAAGCAGAATCGCTTGATGCCATGTTCGATGAGTTGACTGATGGTAAGGTCAAAAATGTATAGTCTCGAGTATTCAACTCAATTTAAGAAAGACTTTAAGAAGATAACTAAAATGCCGATTCCGGATATTATTGAGGTCGGCAATATCATATCCAAACTTCAGCGAGGGGAAACTCTTGCCCCACAAAATGTAGACCATCCACTCACAGGCAATTGGGTGGGTTTTAGAGATTGTCACGTCAAACCCGATTTAGTGCTTATTTACCGTATTTATAATCAACAACTACAACTTGCTCGTATCGGCTCACACAGCGATTTGTTTTAATCACTTCCCTGCTACAAATTTCATTTAGTTGATTTATATAAAACGACTCTCTAAAGTGTTGGCAGTTCATTACCAAGGAAATGATGTGAAATTGTTGACGAGACGAATCAAGCGCCGCATAAAACGCGCGCTGATTGCCACGCTGGCATTACTCATGGGATTGCCTCTCGTGCTGGTCATTTTGCTTAAATTTATTAATCCACCATTTTGGGCATGGGAAATAAACCGCACTCTTTTCCCACCCGAAGGTTACCCCAAACACGCCCAACATCAATGGGTTCCGCTTGCTGCTGTCTCCCCTGCGATTCCCTTGGCTATAATGGCATCAGAAGATCAACGTTTCCCATTTCATTGGGGTATCGATATTGATGCGTTAGTTTCGGTGATTGAAGCGAGTGGCGCAGATGGTCCAGAGCGCGGCGCGAGCACAATTACGCAGCAAACCGCCAAAAACGTCTTTCTCTTTCCTAGTGAAACTTATATTCGCAAGGCCTATGAGCTTTATATCGCGCTGTTACTTGAGCTGATTTGGGGCAAAGAGCGCATCATGGAGATGTACATCAATATCGTGGAGTTTGGTCCGGGAATTTATGGTGTTCAAGCAGCCAGTGAAGCTTACTTTGGCGTTCCTGCCAGCCGCGTGACTCGTCATCAAGCGGCGCAATTAGCTGTCGTACTACCTAACCCATATAAGATTCATCCGACTCCTATGACAGATTATGTACAAGAACGCGTTCAGTGGGTGTTAGTGCAAATGGGCCACTTAGATACACAAGATTATCGCCGTTTAGAATAAGCCTAAATGACAAGTTAACAACCATAGAAAAAGGACAGGTCGCCCTGTCCTTTTTACCTACCTACTCATGTGCTTAACGCGACACTTAGAAGTACTTCACTAAACCCACGGAGACAGTGTGAGATGAGAAGCTTGCGTCATGTTTGAACTCATCAGTCCAAGTGAAGTTACTAGCATTCAATCCACTTTTACCATCAACAACATCAGGATAATAGGTATACATATAACTCGCGTAGAGTACGTAGTCATTCTCCAATTTATAGTTGAAATCTAATCCCGTAGTGACACCTAATGCCCACTTAGAATCAGAATATTCGCTAGAAACATCAGTAGTAGAATTTGAATCATTGAAATTAAATGTGTATTTGAATTTAGAGAGTATAGGACCTACTGAAAAGTTAATTAGCATATTATCGAATGCATAACCCACTTTTGGTTTAACGCTAATGCCAAATTTATTTTCTACACGTTCACTGTAACCATAACTAATGGTCGGTGTATTCTCGTATACATGTGCATTTTCGCCCTTCTTGGACGAAAAATTGCTAACGAACAGGTTTGTTTCCAAACCATAGACCCAATTTTCTTGCTGCCATTGATAACCATAGATAAAGGTAGCTGACACATCGTTATCAGAAAAATCTTGGCTAAAGGTACTCTTTAAATCACTTAAGTTATTCGTATTGAAATAGTTTCCATCGGTAGCTTCAACGGTAGGATTGACCTTACCTGCAACCACACCTAACGCAACGCCAGCATATTGACCACTCCAATCAACAGGCTCGTTGGCTTGAGCCACACAGCTCAAAGTGACTAGGGAAAGAGCACCTATAAAATTAATAGCGCATGATTTTTTAATAGACTTAAGTTGCATATAGACTCACAGTTTCTAATTAAGCATAACGATTTAAATTTGGCCGGCTAATTATTAACATAATGGACAAACAATCAACCTTAAATTAATAAAAATGAACAATCCACTGATAAAATGTCATTCAATTTATAAGCAATTAAAATAATGACCACGATTTCAATTAAACAACCTTTTACGATTCAGCATTATTATGTAATTAGTTGCAAATTAATTGGCCATTAATAACATTTATCTGAAAAATATAGACATAGAGTTGCCTATTTAAAAGAGAGTGATGTGGAAATAAAGAGGTATTTTTAAGAAAAGAGTATTGGCGTAGCCCCAATACTCTCTGAGTGCGCTAATCAATTAATCTTGTGTCAGTTTTTGCTGCATTCGCGCATAAATCGCGGCGGCGTTAATCATCACCCGTTCATCCACCTCAAGCGAGTGGCTGTGTAACCCGCCCGCAATGGGCGTACCGTGAATCACATAGACCGACTGACCACCTTGTGATTGAACATGCTCGGCCAATAGCGTGAAATCTTCCGAAGCGTTGACCGCATGTTCTGCCACTACCTCTTTGATAAGCGATAGCTCTTGCCCGACATCAGCAGCTAACGCTTCTAGCTCTGGTGAATTGCGCCCCGCCAGAGCCTCAACCATCAGCTCGGTTTCTAACCCTAAACCGTACATATCGGCCGCTGCTTGCATGATTGCGACGACTCGTTCAGTTAAGTAGTCGAAAGCCTCATCGGTTGACGCGCGAATTTCTACCCACAGTTCAGCGCTCGGAGCGATGATGTTCCAGCTGTCACCACCTTCTATTCGTCCGACATTAATTCTCCCCACACCGGCACTGTGCGGCGCAATCGCATGCAAATTAACTGTCGCGACAGCCGCTCCCAGCAGCGCGTTTTTGCCTAGATGTGGCTGTCCTGTTGAGTGTGCAGCCTGACCCAGTAAACGAAATTTCCAGCGTTTTACCGCCAAAATATGGGTCGACTTGGCAGCAAACTGCCCAAGCATTGGTAAGTTCGAGGCTAAGTGCCCACCAATTAAATAATTAACCTGATCAACCACACCTTGGGGAATCATCGCTCTCGCACCAGAAAGCCCTTCTTCATCGGGCTGAAAAATCAACTTAATCGTCCCCTTTAACTCATCTCTATGCTCAGCAAAATGGTGCGCTAACAGTAAACCGGTCACGGTATTGATATCATGACCACACATATGGGCAAACCCTGCATGGCATGAGACATACTCTTCCATCACCGCACGGCGAGAATTGTCTAAACTCTCTTGCATCCGCAAACAATCGAGGTCAAAACGATAGGCGATGGTTGGGCCATCTTGCTTACCGCGAAGAGTCGCCACTACCCCAGTTAATCCATGCTGTGCAGGTTCGAGATAACGCGGGTTGGCGCCATAGGTCAACGCCGCGTCATACTCTTGCTGTAGCTCGGTATCATCTGGCACAAAAAGACGGGCTGAAGGCTCAATAATGTCCGCCCCTTGCGCTATTTCATATCCCCATTGATCGAGTTTTTCTGCCACAAATGCCGTGGCATAAAACTCAAGCCACCCCGGTTGTGGGTGGCGATGCAGGTCGCGTCGCCAGTGCTGTGCTTGCTCAAATTGAGCCAATAACTCTTGTTCTAAACTCTCAATCGATTGATTCATGCTGGGGGTCCGTCTGCTCTTTTTCGCTTTACTCTATCCACCCTAACGGATACACAAATTTTTGTTTTGGCGTACGTCATTATTTTGATAATGTTATCTAAGCTATTGTATCAATTTGGAATATCAAACATGGAAATTCAACTTGCCCACCCATCTCATCAAGAAATGTTCGCTCGCTACATACAGATTTGTTTAGAGGCTAAGTTGGATTACTACGAATTGGCCGAAGGCAATCCCGAGCGATTTTTAGCGCAATTGATCGCAAATGCCCAAGGGCAGCAATTACCCGAAGGTTGGGTACCTTGCTCAACCTACTTTGCCATTCAAGATGGGGAAATCCTAGGAGCGATTCGTGTTCGCCACGGCACCGATGATGTGATCGCCAATGACATCGGCCATATTGGTTATGACACCAAGCCCAGCGCTCGAGGCAAAGGGGTTGCCAGCAGTTTATTAGATCATGTGAAAACACACGTGATCGATGCACCCGCTTATTTGATTTGCGATCAACATAATATCGCCTCGCGAAAAGTCATCGAACGCGCACAAGGCGTTTGGGATGAAGATTTTTCTCAACAGCCTGAACATTCTGATCGGCTGCGCTATCTTCTTGCTCCTTCATCGTTTAACCACGACAAACCATCACAATGCTGCATTCGCTAAGAGTTTGGGTATATACTCTGCGCAAATTTTTTGTCGAAGAGTGAATATGTCTACCCAATCTACGGTCATTATCGGCCTTTATAACCCGAAGAATCCAACCAACGTTGGAGCAGTGATGCGTGCCGCAGGATGTTATGAAGCAACACAAGTGCGCTATAACGGCACTCGTTACAACCGAGCAATGAAATTTCAGACCGACACCAAGAACGTTCATGAACGGATCCAATTGGTGGATATGCCCGACTTAACGGCAGGATTGGAAGACGACGTCGAAATCGTCTGTGTGGAATTTGCCATTGGCGCGACCTCGCTACCCAGTTTCGTTCACCCGAAAAAGGCCATCTATCTGTTTGGCCCTGAAGATGGATCGCTACCACAAGACGTGGTCGATAAAGCGCATCACGTCGTGTATGTTCCTACCGTTGGCTGTATGAATTTGGCTGCCACTGTTAACGTGCTGCTGTATGACCGTTTGGCTAAATCTGCGCGCGAGATTGATGACAATCAAACCATTCTAGCCAGTCGCGACAATAAGAATCGCCTCAAGGTGAAAGAGATCTAAAGCGGCTTTTGCTTGAGTTCTCACGTTTTTTCTCTCTGCTTCGATTAGCATGAGCAGAGAGAAACAGACCGTAAGGATACATAATGAAACGCTTGATTTTGGTCACCTCGCCACCGGCTAGTGGCAAAACTTATATTTCCAAACAACTTGCCAAAGCACTCAAACATGTTGTGTATTTGGATAAAGATACCTTAATCGTCCTTTCCCATCAGATTTTTAAAGTGGCTCATCAAGAGGTCAATCGCAGCTCCGACTTTTTTGAAGAGCACATTCGTAACTACGAATACGATGCGATTTTGGCACTTGCGATGGAAGCGTTAGAGTATGACGACATTGTGCTGATTAACGCACCGTTTACCCGCGAGATTCGCCAAACCAATTACATTGATGGACTGAAAAAGCAGTTGGCTGAGAAACAAGCGCGCCTCACCGTGGTGTGGGTTGAAACCGCTGTGGATGTGGTGAAACAGCGCATGATTGACCGTAACTCACCGCGCGACACGTGGAAATTGGCGCATTGGGATGAGTATATTCAAGGGGTTAACTTTGATATTCCCACCAGCCTTGACGATCCTAATGTAATTGACGACTTACTGATCTTCAAAAACTCCAACGACGCTCAGTATCAGCAATCCATGCACGACATTGTGACGATTTTGGAAGAAGAATAGCTTTCATATCAAAGACTTCAATTTAGCGGCAAGTAGAGATAATTCGTGCGTAATTTTGCAGCAGAGCAGCTCAATAAATGGGTGAGTTCGCTCTGCTTGTTTTTTTGCGCATGTATAAACAGCCCGTTGTGAAACTGAGACTGAATTGCAATCAGGTCACAACCATAGTGGCGCAATTTTTGGCTTGCTTGATGCAAACTCACTCGGTCTTTTTCGATCACGACCAGCACACTCAACAGCCCTGCTTGCTCAAATCGTTGTAGCGCTTTGGCTACACAAGTGGTGATGGGTTGATACACCATCACGCCAATCAACCCAGTTGTACGCGTTGTTAAAGATTGCGCCAATTTGTTGGGCTGGTAATCAAGTTGTTCAATCGCCTCGATAATCCGGTTGTAGTTATCCCTCGACACAGTTTTGTTATTAATAACCCTTGATACGGTCGATTTTGATACACCAGCGCACCTTGCAACATCTTCCATTTTGACCATTTGCCACCTGCTTTGTTTTCAATAGAAACTCATCGAATAAAAGGGATGTCACCATCCCTTTGCCATGATTGGGGGGTAATCAGCAAGCATATTGTCACTCGTTTCATCATCAAACAGAGGGTGACAACATGAGTCAAAGCATACACAAACAAACACAAAATGAACATATAAAAACAAATATAAACATTAAAATATTCATTTGTGTTCATTTTAAACTCATGATAGCGTGTTTGCATCATCAACATACAAGATGGAACACACCATGATTAAACTGATCATTACCGATATGGATGGCACTTTTTTAAATTCTGCTGGCGATTACAATCGCACCTTATTTCAAGAAGTGAACCAGAAAATGCAACAAGCTGGGGTGCATTTTTCCCCATGCACAGGCAAGCAAGTAGAACGTGTAGAAGAGCTGTTTGGCGATATCAGTCGCGATTTTTGGATCTTAGGCGACAGCGCTACGCGGATTAAACATCAAGGCGAGTATGTTTATCAGTCATTGCTACCTAACTCTCTTGGGCAAGCGATCATCGACAGATTGCAATCAGAGCAAGGTGAACACATTATCATCGCCTGTACCCCAGACGGGGCGTACCTCCAAGACAGCACCCCAGAACCATTAAAAGCGCTGATGCGTCGCTCCTATACCAAGCTAACTGAAGTACGTCACTATCAGCAGATAGACGGGGATTTTGTCAAAATTACCGTTTATGACCCGAAAGGTGGATGTCCAGAGCTGCGCACTCATTTAACGGATTTTGACGAGCAAGCGTATATCGTCGTTTCAGAAGCAAACTGGATTGATATTGCCAATCAAGGCGTGCATAAAGGGACAACGGTAGCTCGATTGCAAGAGATGCTTGGTGTTACTGAGCAAGAGACCATGGTGTTCGGCGACGGATTTAATGATATCGAATTAATGGAAAGAGGCGCTTTTAGCTTTGCCATGCGTAACGCCTTTCCAGAGACGCAAGCCGCAGCCAAATACATCACCGGTTCCAATGACCAAGACGCGGTGATGACCACTATTCTACAAATGTTACAACTGCAGGGAAAATCCAAGTAGAATGAAGCGCATGTAGCTCATCGCTCAACACCAAACAAACCCATAGAGAAACGCGCCATGGACAAGTACTCTCCAGAAGAACGACACCAGTTGATCATGCAACTGCTGCAATCACACCAAAAAGTGATGGCGGTCGATCTTGCCACTCAGCTTTGCACAACCGAAGCGACGATCCGCCGCGATCTTCGTTACCTAGCAGATGAAGGGCTGTGTAAACGCATCCATGGCGGCGCGTTATCTCTTGCTCCGCCAACGGGTACTCCAGAAGAGCGCTTGAGTAATCACAACAGCGAGAAACAAGCCTTAGCGGTTGCCGCATTGAGTTTAATCAAACCTAAGCAGTTGATTTTTCTCGACGCAAGTAGTACCAACATGTTGCTGGCAAGTATGTTACCTACCAATCTTGATGTAACGGTTGTCACCAACAGCCCCGCGATTGCAACGCGCTTATTGGAACGACAAACCATCAAAACTATCTTGATCGGTGGCGTGCTGGACTATGCCGTGGGCGGGGCGATTGATATCACAGCAGCTCAAGCGGTCAGTAAATTTCGCTTCGATCTCTGCTTTGTTGGTGTTTGCGCATGGTCTTCAGAGGTGGGTTTCAGTGCTCTGCATTACCAAGATGGTGACTTCAAACATCTTGTGTGCACACGTTCTGGAGCCATCGCCGTGTTGTGTACCGAAGATAAAGTCGAAGCACTCGCCTCCTATCCATTTTTGGACTCTCAAGATTTGGATTATTTGGTTTGCACTGATAGCGATTCTTCTATCGCTCGCTATTTTGCCGAGCAGCAATGTCAGGTCATCATTGGATAAACAGATAAGCAGATAGCTGAAATAAAAAATGGGTTCTAGCGTCTGACGTAGAACCCATTTTTGTTAAGTATCACCCAATAAGGTACGGCAAAATCACACCTATTTGGTCAGTGGAGTGATGACATCCGCAGCGTTATTCACGATACCTTCCGGCATGGTTTTTTCATGACGGCTTAAACCTTTGCTGGTGACATAAGCTTGGTGATGCACGGTATCAATCGCCAGAGTGTTAGGGTGTAGACCTGGGTGTAACGTCTCTTCTAGGGTAAAGTTCTTGGTATTAAATACTTGCACCGTACCAGAGCTGCGGTTGGCAACAAATAGACGATTCATCGCAGCATCAACGTTCACATCGACCGGGAACTGACCTACAGAAATCACCTGAACCGTTTTGTCATTGCTTAGGTCGATAACCGAAACGGTGTTGTCTTTACTGTTCGCCACATAAGCCTGATGTGACTGGCTATTGATGGCAACAGATAGCGGATTTTGTCCAACAGAGATGGTCTTCACGACCTTATCCGTATTGGTATCAATCACGGTAAGTTGATTTGAGCTGTGCGCCGTTACATACAAAAGACCTGTTGACTCATCTAGAGCCATGCCTGTCGGTACAGCACCAACGCCTTTAATGGTATCGATCACTTTGAATGACTTCGCATCCACTTTCCAAACCACACCATTTTTAGCCGCTCCGGTGACATAAATAACGTCGCCTTTCGCTTGGAAAAGTACACCATGCACCATAGGTGGCATTTGATCACGAGGCGTGCCTTTCGGGGCTGGTTGGCTGACTACAAGATTGGCCAATACTTTGCCGCTGTTCAGGTCAATTTTGGTCACAGAACCATTAAAGGTATTGCCCGTAAACAGCACATTGTCTTGCTCATCGATAGCCAAACCTAACGGCTTATCTTGCATTGTGATGACAGGTTTAGCGGTTAGTGAATGGCCTTGGAAAACATGGATTTCGCCCTGTTCGCCCCCAGCGGCTGCCACATAAACGCTATCGCTTTTCGGACCATAAACCGTTTGATACACGTTTTTACCCGCACTGACTGGTGACTGTTGGTCGACCAATTCGGTGGCGCTGACAGAAGAAGTAACGGCAAAAAGTGCCATGATGGCTAACGCTGCTAAAGAGCGTTTGGGTGCTGTTTTTAGCATGATGTTTTCTACGTGTTAGGAATAATGGAAGACACCATAACACAACAATAAACACGAATCATTATCATTACATAAATTTTAAATTGACAGTTTTTGTGCGGATTTTACTGACAATTCAGTAAGCTATCCTTCTTAAACCGTTTAGCCCATTTTTGTTGACCACGACAAACGCAACCATCAAATTCAAACAAGGTTGGTCACTCAGAGGCAGCACAAGAGCTTTGTTCAGAGTGACCAAGACGACTTACAGCATCATGCCACCTGAAGCTTCAATTCGTTGTCCGGTGACCCATGTAAAACCATCGCTGAGCATCGCAGCAATCATTTTGCCAATATCCTCTGCTTCGCCAACTCGCCCTAACGCAGTAACGGAGGCAACGCCTGCTTGAGCCTGTTCACTATTGCGAATCGCGCCTTGACGAAAATCGGTCAAGATGGCGCCCGGCGCTAAGGTATTAACCCGTATTTGGCGCTCAGCGAGCTCTTTTGCCATATAGCGTGTCATCACTTCCACCGCCCCTTTTGCGATGGCATACGCTGCCGAACCAGGAAAGGTAAACCGGGTTAATCCCGTTGAAACATTCACTATATGACCACCCGCGGCAATCATTGGCAGCAGGGTTTGGGTAAGGGAAAATGGCCCTTTAATATGGATAGTCAACATCTCATCCAGTTCAGCTAAGGTTGTTTGTTCAAAACTGCCATGCAGGCCAGTGCCGGCATTGTTAAGTAAATAGTCAAAGCTATCTCGACCAAATTGCTTGGTTAACACCTCACTTAGCGTTTGAGCAAACGAAGCAAACGACTCCACATCGCGTGTATCACAAGCCAAAGCCACTGCTTTTTGTCCTAACGCCTCAATGGCCTCCACGACTTGCTGAGCCGCCAGTTGGTTAGATTGATAAGTAAAAATCACATCCACACCTTGCTCAGCAAGCGCTATCGCACCAGCTCGACCAAGCCCACGACTTCCGCCAGTAATTAATGCAATCTTATTCATCTCAAACTCCTTTGGTTAATGTAATAACTATCCTAAGCAAGATGACTGGGCTGAAAAATAGGCATAATATGACGACACTGTTCGTATTATATGAACAATAGATCAATCACGGTCGTAAGCTGCGCTGAGGATAAGCTCATGGACAAAATCGAGACCATTAAACGCTTTATTGCGGTGTCGCAAACAGGAAGTTTTACCAAAGCCTCTGATCAACTGAACCTACCCAAATCAGCGATATCAACCTCGATAAGTCAGCTTGAACAGCATCTTCAGACCCGTTTGCTACATCGCAGCACTCGGCAGGTGACCTTAACCGAAGCTGGTGAACGCTTTTTGCTGCAAAGTCGCCAGTTGCTTGAAGAATTAGATGAATTGGAGCGGCAATTTCAACATGAGAGCCAAGATCTCACTGGGCTTATCAAAGTCGATATGCCAAGCCGGCTCTTCTCGACCTTAATTGCCCCCAATCTGCCCGAGTGGTTTGCCTTGCATCCTCACACCCAAATTCGCCTGATTGGCGCCGACCATCGGATTGACCCGATCAAGGAGCGAGTCGATTGTGTGATTCGCGGCGGAAAGTTAAACGATAGCAACTTGATTGCCAAAGGATTAGGCCAACTCGACATGGTGAACTGCGTGAGTCCAAGTTACATCGCCAAGCATGGCGCACCAACGTCACTCGCGGATCTTAATCGTCATTTCGTCGTCGACTACTCCCCCGACGAGCGCCAAACTCAGCTTGGGTTTGAGTATCAAGAGGGGGCGACACCGCGTTATGTCGCCATGCCCAGCTTGATTTCGGTGAGCACCACCGATGCCTATTTGGCGGCGTGTCTTAATGGACTAGGGATCATTCAGGTACCCCGTCAAGGCGTGGCACATCACCTTGAACGGGGCGAATTAATTGAAGTGTTACCAAGCTTTCGCTGCACCAACATGCCCATGTCGGTGCTGTATGAATCTCGTCGTCAGCAGCCGCGACGCGTGAGCGTATTTATTGAGTGGCTGGTTGGCCTGTTTGCTTCATTCAAAGACGTTTAAAGTGCTGACGTAAGGTTTCACCAAATTTGCCAGTAAAGGTCAAACGCGTGTTGTTGGTTTGATCTTCATAATTGAATTTGGAGTAGAGCTCTACGGCAAACAGCTGACCGTTTTGCAGCAAGTAGTATTCCGGCACCTGCTCCATCTCCTCTTCCATTTCCATCGCATCTTCTTGCATTAACTCCAGTAGTTGTACGCCGTCAGATAAGGTAATGATTTCCCATTGATACGCCAAACCATCACCCAGTGAGAAACGGTTACCACTAAAGGCAAAATTGCGCGGGAAGAAATCTTCAAACAAAATTTGCACTATGGTTGGCGAATCAAACTGCGCGAAGGCAGTGATCCCTTTGGGCAAAGGGTAAAGATTAGGGTCCTGATCACGACACAGTACATCTTGCGCCTGAGACATTTCCACACGATAGACCTTATCCGGCCATGTGACTGCACTCAACTGCAATGACTGCGGCCATTTGGCCACTAACTTTTGCCACGCTTTGTCACGCGTATTGTAAGCGGTCACTCGCATATCAATGGGCACCCCTGTTCCGGTGTACTCCGTATGCATGATATTGCCTTCCACCGTCACTTTCGCTCTCGAATCCCCATCTTCAGCGACCCACACATTGCTCTTAGGATTCCAACATTCCGCAGGAATATGATCCCCTTTGGGTAGCTTATTGAACGTCCATTGATCGCCACGATCGTAGCCGATCAGAAGTTGTTCGGGATCGCCAGCCACCAGCGTCACTGCCGTCAACTCATAGGTATTGTAAATATCAAGATAATAGGCAGCGCCGTCATCTTCTAAGATGCCTTCTTGGATGATTTTCCAATCAGCAGGAGTGAGCGATGCAGCAGCAAAAGAGACAGAAGAAGAAAATGTGAGAGCGGCGCCAAAAAGCGCCAAAGCAATGCGATTGTGTAACATGATAAACCTATTTAACTCACCAAAAGCTTTAGTAAAGCAAGGAAGCGTTCGGTATCCATTGGTGAAAACTTATGCTTAATTTAGCATATTTTGAGACACCTCATCGGCCTAATCCTAAAGGCACTTAACCGATTAAGGTAATAAATTGTTTCCATCTTCATCATCTTAGCCGATGAAAACTCAGTTGGTTATTTGCGTCACCGTGTTAAGCGATTGCGAAATTCGCTGGCGCATAAACTGCACAAAAGTGGTTAATTTTGCAGGATAGAACTTCGCATAAGGATAGATGAGATACACTGGCAGCGGAGCAGCATTCCAACTGGGTAATATATTGATGAGTCGACCCTGTTGAATATCCCGCTCTAATAACCACTGAGATCCTACTCCAACGCCAAGGCCATTAACAGCAGCACTACGCAATGCGTATAAACTATCGGTGAAGAAACGCGGAACCATCGCCACCGTTTGAGAAGGCTTACCTTGGTGATGATGAAATTCCACTTGATAGCGATAAAAGGTTTGCAAAGCGAGCCAAGGATAGCGCGTCAATTTTTGTGGTTCTTCATTTACGCTGGCTAAATCTTCGATCAAGCCGGGCTTAGCAACCGCAATACGCGGCACCTCAGCAATACGTATTGCGACCATATTGTCATCAATGTTGTCGCCGACCTGAATGGCGCAATCAATATCATTGGTCACAAAATCCAATATCGAGCGATCATCATGCAGCAGCCACTCAACATTGAGCTTTGGATGTAATGCCATAAACTCGGTTAACGGCTCAATCAACGTATCTTGTCCGAAGGCATGCGGAACAATCACACGCAACCTTCCCGTAGGTTCACTGGCAGACCCCACTACGCCCGCTTCGAAAGCGTCCCAATTCGCCAATAGCTCAACCGCACCAAGGTAGTATTTTTCGCCGATCTCAGTGAGTTTTAAGTGATGGGTAGTACGATTAAAAAGTCGCCCACCGACGTAGTGTTCTAGCTGTTTAAGACGACGGCTAATCGTAGGCTGGGTTGTTCCTATTTGTTGCGCGGCTGCCGATAAGCTACCAGCTTCAACAATGCGTACAAACGTCTTCATCAGTTCGATTTTGTCGGTAGTTGCTACAGCCATATCCATCTTCTTTATACGCATTAGGTATAACCAATATACCCACTTGAGGTCTACCCAAGCAAGCTTACCCGCCACAAAATAGCCGAAACTTCACAACAGGTAGCTTTCCATGACCGACATTCTTTTTACTGACGCTAAGGAACAATCACTCTCTCGAGTTTTGTTGCTTATGATGTCTATGGCCGCAGGTTTAGCGGTCGCATCCCTTTACTATTCTCAACCACTGCTTGGCAATTTGGTCACAGACCTCAATGTCTCTGCACAACAAATCGGTAGTTTGCCCACCTTAACCCAAGCGGGTTATGCGATTGGCATGTTGCTGCTAACGCCACTTGGTGACCGAGTCAACCGACGCTCGATCATCCTGTACAAAGGGATAGCGCTGGTTGCTGCACTGCTGCTGACCTCCTACGTTCACTCTTTTGCTTTACTGATGTTCGCTAGCTTTCTCATGGGACTCATGGCCACTCTGGCTCAAGATATTATTCCCATGGCTGCACAACTTTCACCAAGCTCATCACGTGGTCATACCGTGGGTACAGTGATGACAGGATTGCTCTGCGGCATTTTGCTATCACGAGTTTTTAGCGGTTTTATCGGTGACCTTTGGGGATGGCGCATAGTTTTTTTGCTTGCTGCGATTTTCGTCGCGGTGATCGTCGCATTACTTTATAAAGTCGCGCCCAATAGCCAACCACAAAGCACGCTTTCTTATCCACAATTGATTGGTTCGATTGCTAAGCTGTTTGTTGTCCATAAAGTGGTACGTCAAGCCGCTTTAGTACAAGGTTTACTCTCTATGGGCTTTAGTGCGTTTTGGACCACGATTGCACTCCACCTAAGTGACAGCCCACTGCATCTTGGCAGTTCTGTAGCAGGATTATTCGGCCTACTTGGCGCCTTTGGCGCTTTGTTAGCGCCCAAGCTTGGCAAATTAACCGATAAAAAAGGGGGCATATACGTCGCTCGTATTGGAGCTGCCTTAACCGGACTTTCATTTGCTCTCATGCTCGTCACCCACTTACTCATCACATCGATTGTGATTGAACTGGTACTGATGTCGATAGCAACCATCTTCTTCGACCTTGGGGTGCAAATGTCACTGATTGCTCACCAAAACATCTGTTACAAGGCAGCAGAGCACGCCCTGAGCCGCGTCAACTCGATCTTGTTGGTCGGTGTGTTTATCGGCATGTCTCTTGGTAGTCTAGTCGCCAGTTACTGTTATGCGCATATGGGATGGACTGGGGTGATGAGTTTTGCCACTACAGTTTCTGTCTGTGCACTTGGCATACGGTTGCTTAACCACAGTGATAAGGCTTAAGGAAATCGACTACTCTTTATCTTTATCCTTATTCAGCTACAACGGCAAGTGAGCTAACTTGGTATGAGTAAACTGCTCCACCAAAAAATCAATAAAAGCGCGCGAGGATTGAGAGAGGTGCTTTGACGGCGGATAAAGGGCATACAGCCCTAATGCGGGAATGTCATATTGGGTCAAAATCGGCTGTAGTTGCCCTGCATGCAACTCATCTAATGCCACAAATGAAGGCAGCTTTGTAATACCTAGCCCCTCGGTTGCAGCTTGGAGGCAAGCGGTCGCATTAGAAAAGCGCAGTCGTCCATTCACAGGGAGGTATTCAATGCCTCCCTGCTCATTTTGAAACGTCCAATGGTGCGCATCGCGAAAGTTGGAATCAATAATCAATTGATGCTGAGTTAACTCTTGCCAGTGCTGTGGCTCGCCATGTTCCAAAAGGTATTGAGGACTGGCGACGGTCAACACATGGATTTCATAAAGTTTACGGGCAATGAGCGCACTGTCATTCAACTGCCCAATCCGCAACGCCACATCGTACCCTTCATCAACAATATTGACGCTGCGATCTTCATATTTGATATCCAATGCGATGCGTGGATAACGTTTGGCAAAATCGATGAAAAACGGGGTCAACGTGGTCGTGCCAAAGGTCACTGGAACCGAGATGCGCAATTTGCCAGCCGGATCTTTGGCGGCATTTCGCACTGAATCGTCCAGTGCATCAAAGCCGTCAATGATGGGTTTTATGCCCTCATAATATGCTCGACCGACATCCGTTGCAGCCAGTGAGCGCGTACTGCGCTTAAACAGCTGCACACCGAGAATCTGTTCTAAACGCGAGATCAACTTTGATGCTTGACCACTGCTGGTGCCCATCCGCTCTGCAGCCTTGGTAAAACTGCCCAATTCAATCACTGCAATAAACATGCGATCACAGTCCATTCTCTCCATGAGATTTCCTTTTTACATTTCACCAAGGCAGGTGAAGGGGTAATAATGTCGGCCATTGTAGAATTAATTTGTTTTATAACAAACTATTGCATAGATATTTACCAGCAAAACACCACGTTGAATTGAGACATTTTTCATTCATTTTGCAGCAATCTGCGCCACAAGAACTGATCCGATGAGTTCTGTTATTAAAACTATCAATTGGTTAATAAATCTACACACTTTTCCCTATAGCAAGTTCACCAAGCTACTCTACACTGAAAAAAGTTTGATCGATGAAGCACAAGGAGGACTAACGATGATTGCCGTTCAACGTGACTATACACTTGAAGATAAGGAACATAATCATGCTCACATCGAAGTGAAAGTGTGTGGAACCATCGAGGTCGACATCACCGAAACCCACACTCATCTCACCACGGATCTCGACCATGTGGCATTTGAGAAAGTCGGCAACAAAATCAAAGTCATTGGGGTCGAAGAGGACGATGAAACTCACGAGACCAAAGAGTGGCAATTGATTTTGAGCGCCGAAGATGCCAAGCAGCTACACCATGACGTAGATGATGTCGCCGAAGATTATGAGAATTTGATGAACGACCTGTAAACCCCCTTGTGTCACTGTGAGTCATTGGACTCGCAGTGCGCTATTTATCTTGCCCTAAATCGCTAAACGCGCACTTTTATTATCACTTTCGATCAGTTCAATTTTTATCCCTTTGATAAACTGTCGATTTAGATACAGAATTTTTTGCGGTAAATATCACATTTTTAGTGATTCATCTC
Organism: Vibrio porteresiae DSM 19223; assembly: GCF_024347055.1. NCBI lineage: Bacteria > Pseudomonadati > Pseudomonadota > Gammaproteobacteria > Vibrionales > Vibrionaceae > Vibrio > Vibrio porteresiae. The sequence goes on along the minus strand of NZ_AP024895.1, from coordinate 1,184,883 downwards.
AATCAACTCGCTATTTGAGCCAAAATCAGGCTCCGTTGCACAATCATCGGTCAATTCTGCACCTTTCTATAGCTGCATTTGTGATGTGCATCGCTCAACATTATCACTTTTTGTATATAGAGCGTTCATTCGTGCTGATTTTTCTAAATCACCTTACTCGTATGATGGATTTACAGAGTTACTGAGACGGAACATAACGTTCAATTCATTCAGTAATGTGTATTCATATCTCAAAGAGAAGGTGTCTCAATGTCTACCAAACAATGGACAACCAAGAGAACAGAAAAGCTAGCGCGTATCGCTGCGGTAGCGTCTTTGGCTGATGGGAAAGTACTGCCAACCGATAAAATGGTTGACGCACTGGAACTGCTGATTAAGCCGAACGACCGAGTTGTTCTTGAAGGCAATAACCAAAAACAAGCAGACTTCCTTGCTCGCGTTCTTGAGCAGGTAAATCCGGATAAAATTCATCATCTTCATATGATCATGCCAAGTGTAAGCTTGCCATCGCATATGAACATCTTCGAAAAAGGCATCGCCAGCAAACTGGACTTCGCCTTTGCCGGCCCACAAAGTGTGCGCGTGGCGCAAATGTTGGAAGATGGCATTTTGGAAATCGGTGCGATTCACACTTACATCGAACTTTATGCTCGTCTTTACGCAGACCTCATTCCTAACGTGGCGTTGGTTGCTGGCTACAAAGCTGACCGTAAAGGTAACCTCTACACAGGTGCATCAACCGAAGATACCCCAGGATTGGTTGAAGCGCCGGCCTTTAAAGATGGCTTAGTCATCGCTCAGGTCAATGAAATTGTCGACAACACTGATGACCTAGAACGTGTTGATATCCCAGGGGACTGGGTCGATTTCATTGTGCAAGCGGACAAACCTTTCTATATCGAACCGCTGTTTACTCGTGACCCTCGTCTGATTAAAGACACTCACATCTTAATGGCGATGATGGCAATCAAAGGTATCTACGCAAAACACGGCGTACAGACCCTAAACCACGGTATCGGTTTTAATACCGCCGCGATTGAATTGCTGCTACCCACCTACGGTGAACAGCTTGGCCTGAAAGGCAAAATCTGTAAACACTGGACCTTGAACCCACACCCAACCCTAATCCCTGCGATTGAATCTGGCTGGGTAGAAACCGTGCACTCCTTCGGTGGCGAACTGGGTATGGAAGAGTATGCTCGTGCTCGTTCTGATGTGTTCTTTACTGGCCCTGATGGTTCAATGCGTTCCAACCGCACCATGTGTCAATTGGCGGGTCAATATGCTGCTGACATGTTCATCGGTTCAACCCTGCAAATGGACCCAGAAGGTAACTCTTCCACCGTAACTCATGGTCGTCTCGCTGGTTTTGGTGGCGCGCCAAACATGGGTCACGACCCTCGTGGTCGTCGTCATGCGACTGACGCATGGCTCAACATGATCACCGACGAAGAGAAACAACACGACGTAGTGAAAGGTAAAAAACTGGTCGTTCAATCGGTTGAAACTTACCAAGATGGATCTAAATCGACTTTCGTTGACCGCCTAGATGCTGTTGACGTAGCAAAAAAAGCCGGTATGCCGATCGCACCGATCATGATCTACGGTGACGACGTCACTCACCTTCTAACCGAAGAAGGCATCGCTTACCTCTACATGGCCAAAGACCTTGAAGAGCGTAAAGAGATGATTGCCGCGGTTGCCGGTGTTTCTGAGTTTGGCAAGCGCGTGACAAAAGAACGTGTTAAAGAGCTTCGCGCTGCTGGCAAAGTGGCCACACCAGAAGATCTTGGCATCAAACGTAGCGATGCGAACCGTTCACTGCTGGCCGCGAAAAGCGTTGCCGACCTAGTGAAATGGTCAGACGGCTTGTATCAACCACCAGCAAAATACCGTAGCTGGTGATCACTATGCAAAGTTGTCAGAGAGAGCGTTTAGTCCTAACCGAGTGTGCCGTGATTGGTGATCTCGCCAAACAAGCCTTGATTGCGGAAGTGACCCTAACGCCAAAACCAGGGTTAGTCGATAGTCGCAATACCGGTTCACACTCCGATCTGACCTTGAACCTAATGCTGCGTTCTGCCACCTGTTTAGCACCGTTTTTTGCCGATATGGCGCAGGCGGGACTCGGTCAACCGGTATCGGTTTGGCTGCGCGAACAGATTGGCGCCATTGGACGTGATGCGGAAGTGGCGATGATGGCAGAAACCCAAGGGATCAATACCCATCGCGGTGCCATCTGGGCATTAGGGTTACTCAGTACCGCGGCCATGGTTGCGGACAATAAAGAGTACAGCGCTGAAAGGCTGTGCCTCATCGCTGGACAGATAGCGAGCCTTGAAGATCGCCATGCCCCTAACACCTTTAGTAAGGGTAAGTTAGCGAGCAATCACTTTCAGGTGAATGGCGCGAAACAACAAGCTCAGCTCGGCTTTCCAGCCATTACTGAACATGCTCTGCCAACTTTGCGTCTTAGTCGTTTACTTGGCCATTCGGAAACAGAGGCTCGCCTTAATGCCTTACTTGCTCTCACCGCGCACCTTACCGACACCTGTGTGTTGAGTCGTGCGGGACTTGCAGGACAAACCTTACTGCAACAGCGCAGTAATGAGATTTTGGCACTCGGCGGCGTCAGTAACCCGCAAGGTTACGCGCTACTGGAGCAGTTAGATGGCGAGATGATCGCACTCAATGCTTCACCCGGTGGCGCAGCCGACCTACTGGCAGCCACTCTGTTTGTCGACTGGGTTGAACACTCAGAACTATCCAAATAACTGGGAGGTTCCACTTATGGAACAACTACATTTTTCCTATCAGGGACAACAATCTATCAACAAGATGGTCCGTGTAGGTAACGTCGGTTCTGGCGATTTAGAGATCTTGCTTGAACCAACAGACAATAACGACATCACTATCGACTTGATTACCTCTGTCGATAACCGTAAAGCACTGTGGCAGGCGATCTTTGACCGTCAATTCGACGCGCAAACCGCTGGTATGAACGTCACCATTAACGATTTTGGTGCCACACCAGGTGTGATTGGTCTACGTCTTATTCAAGCACTAGAACAGCTCAATAGCGAACCAACACCAGCCACAGCAACGCCACTTGGCAATATTTCCTTTATCGAAATGGGCGCCCGTGACCGTGCCAAATTCATCTTGGATAACGGCACGTTCCGTGAAGTGATGGGTAACGAATACCACTCATTCTCGCCATGGCTAGTTCCTCAAGGCGTTGTACCACAAACCGATGATGGCTGTGTGGTAGCGAAAGGGACTATCGATGGCAAACCAAGTGTGGTTATTGGCATCGACGGTACATTCCAAGGCGGTGCTATTGGTGAAATTTCCGGTGCGAAAATGGCGGCAGCGCTAGAACTTGCCCTAGAAGACGCCAAAGCTGGCCACCCAACTCAAGTGGTACTGCTGCTAGAAACCGGTGGTGTACGTCTACAAGAAGCCAACTTAGGTCTTGCCGCGATCGCTGATATTCACGCGGGCATCATTGCATTACGCCAATACGTGCCAGTGACTTGTGTGATTGCAGGCACCGTAGGTTGTTTCGGCGGTATGTCTATCGCAGCAGGTCTGTGTAGCAAACTGATTTTGACTCAAGAAGCGCGTTTAGGCCTAAACGGTCCGCAAGTGATTGAACAAGAAGCAGGCATTGCTGAGTACGACTCACGTAACCGCCCATTCATTTGGTCATTTACCGGTGGTGCACCTCGTTTCGCAACCGGTTTTGCTGACGTGTTCGTTGAAGACGACGCAGAACAAATCCGCGGTGAAGTGACCAACATCATCAATCAACCACTGCCAGAAACGGCACGTTGTGAACAGGTAGAGCATTTCCTTTCCGTGTTTGCAGCGATGGATAAACAAGAACAAGCCACTCCAGAACTTGTTCGTCACTACTTTGCCAAAGGAGAATCCAATGAGTAATCGTGGTCTGACTTGGCTTAATGCCTTAACCGCTAACGGCACTGCAGCCGACGGTTTTACTCCATCAGTCAAAGTGGTTGATGGCACTATTGGCGACCAAAAAGCGCGCTTTATCGCGGTGGTCACCGATGAAAACAACGCTTTTCCTCGCGCTCGTAACGGCGAAGTAGGCCTACTTGAAGGTTGGAATCTCGCCAAAGCGATCAGCGACATCGTGGCTCAAGACAAAGAGAGCAACACCAAAACCGCTATCGTGGCTGTGATCGACGTTCCTTCACAAGCTTACGGTCGACGTGAAGAAGCCTACGGTATTCACCAAGCGCTTGCAGCAGCGGCAAACGCTTACGCCACCGCTCGTAACGCAGGTCACCCAGTGATTGGTCTCATCGTCGGTAAAGCGATGTCGGGTGGTTTCCTCGCTCACGGCTATCAAGCTAACCGCCTGATCGCGCTAGATGATGAAGGCTGTATGGTACACGCCATGGGTAAAGCATCAGCTGCGCGTATCACTCTACGCTCAGTAGCAGAACTCGAAAAACTGGCCGCGACCATTCCACCGATGGCCTACGATATTCAGAACTACAGCACACTCGGTCTACTTTGGAAAAAAGTCTCAGTAACTGATGCACAAGCGCCTGCGGCTCAAGATATCGACGCTATTAATACCGTGTTAGCTCAAGCACTGGAAGACATCGCTCAAGACAGCAAACGTGATCTCTCTGGTCGTCTCAATAACGGTAACCGTCGCGCTTCATTAGAAGTTCGTCAACAGATGGCGAAAGCTTGGTAATGTTCCCCCACGCAGCATAATTCGATGTATCCCGCTCAGTGGATAACAGGGTTATGCTGCCCTAAAAGGTATAATTATTATGTTTCATGCTGTACTTAATGCCATAGCCCCAATTTTTGTTGTGTTAGGTTTGGGTTACTTTTGTGGCTACCGCAAAATTGCGGATAACAAGAACGTGTCTGTTCTCAATGTGTTTGTCATGCGCTTTGCGCTGCCAACCGCACTCTTTACTGCCACATGGCATACTCCAATTGCCGGCTTCATTGCTAAATTGCCGCTGATCGCGATTTTGGTGTTGGCAATGTGGATCCTATGGGCAGTCACTTACTACATTGCACGTAAAGTGTTTCATAAAGAACCCGCACAAGCGGCTATCTATGCTCTGACCATTTCACTACCAAACTACGCAGCACTGGGTGTGCCCATTTTGAGTGAAACCATCAGTGGTGCAACCGGTAGTGATATCGCTCTAAACGTTGCCATCTCGATTGCCTGTGGTTCTATCTTCCTTTCTCCACTGACTTTGATGGTATTGGAAAAAGAGACCAAAGCCGAATTTAAAGATGCACCGATGAGCTCATTGATCGTGCCTCTATTAATCAAAGCACTGAAAAACCCAATCGTACTATGGCCAATTTTGGGTACCATTTTCTCTTGCTTTGGTACCACAATGCCTGAACTTCTGACTCACGCATTAAAACCATTAGCAGGAGCCGCTGGCGGCGGTGCTCTGTTCCTAACAGGTCTTATCGTTTCAGCACGTAAACTGAAAATCAACGGCGCGGTTATCCTTGGTTTCATTCTGAAAAACTTGGTTCAACCAGCGATTGCTTACGTCATTGCTGTCGCCTTTGGCCTACCAGCTACACTATTGGCTGCATCGGTATTCCTTATCGCATTGGCAACAGGTTTCTTTGGTGTGATGTTTGGTAACGGCTTTGGTGTGCAAGACGAAGACTCGGAAGGTACACTGCTTCTGTCGACCATTCTGTTCGCACTGACCATGCCACTGTTTATGTACTTCTTACTGTAAGAGGTGATGATGGAACTCGTTTATCAACCCCATGATTTACTCTGGGTGAACCAATTGGCTAATGATGAATTAACGCCAGCTTGGTTTCACCTTAAAGACCTGATAAGCCGCCCAGTGGTGGTGAGACGAGCTCCATACGAAGCCGACCGTATTGCGGTCGGCATCCGCGGTTTTAACCGCTCGCAGCGTCACGCAAGCTTTGTCACATCTCAAGCGGTATTTCGGCATATCACTCCCGAACAGTTGGTGGAAAAACAAAGCTGGCATACACAGCAGCAAACGCATCCACTCCCCCATTGGCAAACGCTCACTCAAATCGATCGCATTTTCCGATCGTTTGATCTTTCGTGGGGTATTACCGGCAGTTTGGCCTTTGAACTGGCTACCGCCGTTGAAACCGCTAATCAGCAAAGTGATATTGACCTGAGAATATTAGCCCCGACCACGTTAGATAAAAGGGTCGCCAGTGAACTGGCAAAAGAGCTCTCCACTTTGCAACAAAGACCGGATGTGCAAATTGAAACCCCGCTGGGAGCATTTGCTCTTTCTGAATGGGTACACACATCCGGTAGCGTAATGATAAAAAGTAACCAAGGCCCATTTCTCACCCAAAACCCTTGGCAAACAGACTCTGATTAAGGAGCGATTGATGGCAACTCTATTCACCTTTCCTGGTCAAGGAACGCAAAAAGCGGGCATGCTCTCTGAGCTCACCGCTTTTCCTCTTGGTCAGCAAATTTTGCAGCAAGCCAGTGACCATTTAGCACAAGATATTCTGAGCCTAGATAACGAAGAAGCGCTGCTCAATAACCGTAACACCCAAGTGGCGCTGACCGTGTGCAGCTATACCTACGCTCAAATTTTACAGTCGTTAGCGATCAAACCTGATTACGTACTGGGTTTATCCATAGGCGCATTTCCAGCGGCAATGACCGCTGGCATTATCACCTTTGAACAAGGGTTAGACTTAGTGGCTCGTCGCGGCGAATTAATGGCGAGCGCTTATCCGCAAGGCTACGGCATGGCGGCCGTCATAGGCTTAACTTTACCTGTATTGCAAGCCCTACTCGCCACCGCTCAAGAACAAGGTCACCCAGTCTTTATCGCCAATATCAATACCGAATCCCAAGTGGTGATCTCCGGCAGCATCGAGGCACTGGATTACGTATGTGAGATGGCGTTAGCTAAGCAAGCCACCAGCGCGAAACGGCTTAAAGTCAATGTACCATCCCACTGCGAACTTCTCGCGCCTCAAGCACAACAATTTGCTCACGCCTTTGATGATATTGAACTCGCGCGGCCTAAAGTGACCTATGTGAGTGCCAATGCCGCACGTGTGCTCTATCCAACGGACCGAATTGGCGATGATTTAACCCATAATATGGCAAGACAAGTGCACTGGTGGGAAACGGTCGCTATGCTCAAAGAGCGCGGCGTCACCTTAGCGATTGAAATGAAACCGGGCAGCGTACTCACTGGCTTGTGCAAAGCGAGTATGCCAGATACTATCGCGGTGGCGATGGAATCGGAAAGCCTCGATAACCTCGCAGCACTGATGCAAAGATACGGTTAACTCCCTGACTTAGGACATTATGAATAGACGCATACCCACGACCATTAAACGGTTAGAGATTTTCATCAGCTACATGGAACAGACCAACATGAACCAAGTAGCCGAAGCGATGGACATCAATACACTTTCGGTCTATCGCTCTATTCATGCCTTAGAAGAAGATTTAGGTTGCGTACTGTTTGAAAAACGCGGTCGCAGCCTCGTGCCATTGCAGGCAGCGCAGATTCTCTATCAACAGTGTGTCTCCGCGCTGAGCGACCTATCGCGTGCTATCGACAACACCCAGATCTCTGCGGGTATCACACCGAAAAAAATCCGTGTCGGATCGGTGAACTCACTGACCATCGACTTAGTGCCGCATCTTTTGAAAGCGTATAAAGATCGTCGTCCCGATGTACAACTTGAATTTCATTCCGGTTCCAATAGTGAGTTGGTGGAAAAGCTCAAGCGCTCCGAACTCGATGTATTGATGATTTATGGCGATCATCATCTAGAAAACAATACCCATCACACCGCCATGAAATTGTTCGACGATGAATTGAGTTTCACCGTCGCACAAAGCAGTGAACAACCCAAACCCAATCAAATCCCGATCCAAGCTGACTACTTAAAACAGCAATCGTACATGACCCTAACTCAAGGTTTTGGCCTACGGGAAACCTTCGATAAAGTGATGGCAAAATTGGACGGCAAAGTGGATATTCATTCTGAGTTTTCAAGTATCTTTGGTTTAAGTTTTGCACTTAAATCCGGTGCTTATGCAGCGCTTTTGCCTCTGCGTTTAGCAGAAATTTCCGAACAAATTGGCTTAAAGTCTTACCCATTAGCTCCAGAACTTAGAGAGTCGCATGGTATCTATCTGTTGATGAACCGAGCCAGCGAACACAACCCAGCCATCCGCGCCCTTATCGCCGAATGCCGCATGTACAGTTTACGCTGGCAAGCATCGGGACACACGACAGAAGGCGCGCAATAAAACAGTGTTTTCTCTCACAGTTAGTGATCTCACGTTCATCCTGACAAACCCGCCACTTTAGGGGTAAAAAATAACTATCGAGCATTCAGTCAGTTAATTTTTTACGTGACTTAAGAGCCGAAACTTTCCTTGCATCTCTTCTATCCTTATTAGCGAAACCTGCTGACAGTCGGAGGATGGCGACTATGATGTCTACCCGGAAAGAGTACATTTTACAGGACAAGAACCATTTTCATGCCCAGATAGAAGTCACCCGTTGCGGTACTATCGCAATTGATATACCTGAAACAGATGAACACTTTGTCACTGAGCTGGACTGTGTCGAAGTACAACTCAGTAATGGTCGTCCTTGCTTAGTATGCATGGCAGAAGAGACCGTGTCAGACAGAGAGGGCAACCAACTCACCACTTTGGTACTGCATAAACGGGATGCCAGAGACCTCAACATGTTATTGGTTGAAGCCTCTGAAGAGTACGAAGCGTTAATGAACGACTTACTTTAATTTCTATTGATATCTAACGAATACAATGAGCTGTGAAATCTTTTCACAGCTTTTTTATTTGCGGGTGGATCGTCTAGTCGTCACTAAACCAGTCAATATAACCAGCAGCTTGCATAAGAGCGAAACAGCCTCTCATCGGTTTCCCCACATAATGTCGAAATATCAAACAAATAGCGCTGGCAATTTCAGCAATGATTCGGTATACCAATAGTTCTTATGCAACAATGTACTAAAAATGGGTGAAAATCACTAATTTCCACCAATAACTTGTACCTTTTACCGTTATTATCGCTCATCAAGGGACAGATTATGTCCCTATTTTCTATTCAGCCTCTTGATGAACGTGTTTCAAGGATGTTCAACATGTTTAAACGAGTTGCGGGATCCCTTGCGATGTACCAAGGACTTCCGCGCGATATTTACTTTATCGCCCTATCCCGATTTATTCTCGGTCTTGGCAATTTCATCATGCCATTTCTGGTGCTGTTACTGACCCAAAAATTGGGCTATTCCGAAGCGATTGCCAGTAGCATGGTGATGGTCGTGATGAGCGCCTTTATGGTCGGGAGCATGATAGGCGGAAAGCTGGCAGATAGCTTCGGTCACAAAAATGTGATGGTGGGCGGCGAGTTTGGCGCGGGAGTGATCCTCACCATCTGCGGTTTTTTTGCCGAACACCATTATCTTGCTCCCGCGATGATCGTCATTGCTTACGTGCTGGTCGGTATGTCCGTGCCCGGCGGTAATGCTTTAGCTGCCAATTTATCCACAACCAAAAACCGCTCTGCGGTCATGTCGATGAGTTATCTTGCCTACAATATTGGCTCTGGGATTGGTTCACTACTCGCAGGCTACCTGTTCTGGTTTGATAGCTCGATTATCTACTGGTGTAACGGCATTGCTGCCATGGTTGGCATTAGTTTGGTCGCTTATTATGTCCGTGACCCCAAACATAATGATAAAGCGATGGCGATAGAGAGTGAACCAACATCAGAGAGTACAGAAGGTTTAGAAGCAGACGTAACGGGTTCAGTGTGGCAAGTATTGAAAGCTCGTCCACAGCTCATCGCATTTGGCCTATCGTGTACCTTACTCTACGTTTCTATGACGCAAATGACTGTATTGTCGCCGCTTTATCTGGCACATATGTTTGATAAACAAGGGCCGGAACTGTACGGTCAATTGATGACCTTGGCATGTATTGCGGTGGTTATCCTCACTCCTATATTGGTCAAAGCAACACATGGTCATGGTGAGCTAAAAAGTCTTATGTGGTGCGGCTCTTTACTCGCGCTAGGTTATGTCATCATGATTGCCACTCATTGGGTACCAGCATTCTTTATCTCATTTTTTATCCTTGCTGCCGCAGAGGTGCTGCTGGTCACTAATGAAAATGTCTATATCGCTAACCAGTCCCCCCGCAGTCATCGCGGTAGAATTAGCAGCGTGATTAACACCATGAAAAACGTCGGTATGGTGCCGGCTTATGTGGTGATGGGGTTATTAGTTGAAGGGATTGGCTACTTCGCAACTTGGCTGTGTGTGATTGTGATCTCGCTGATTTCCAGCGCTGCCTTTATGTGGATGACACACAAAGTCAGTTGGGGCAAGGTAAGTGAAATTCGCCACTGATGGCAAATTTGACGGCGCTGATGGTCAAACTTAGCCGCGCTAAAGGTCAAACAACAAAAGAAACGTCAAACAACGAAAGCGCCATTCGGCGCTTTCATCATGTTGAATAGAGTAGCGGTTATGCCAACACGGTTTGGTTACCAACAAAGACGGGGTCTTTGTTATCCGCTCCGCGCGCTTGCAACAATTTATAGTTGTCACTGTAATCGACCGGAATGGCAACAACAGCTGGACCTTGAGTATCCATCGCTTGCTTTAGTGTGCTCGCCAAGCCTTTCGGATCTGTCACCGCAAACGCTTTTGCACCAAACGATTCGGCATACGCTTTAAAATCGATTGGGCCAAATTTGACCCCTGCTGGGCGGCCATATTTGTTGACTTCCTGAATCTCAACCATGTTGTAGCCATTATCGACCCAAATAATGTGCAGGATGTTACAACCTAAACGGACTGCAGTTTCCAACTCCATGCTGGATTGCATAAAGCCACCGTCCCCAGAGACAGAAATCACCTTGCTGCCTGGTTTTAAAAGGCTGGCACTGATCGCCCAAGGCAAAGCTACGCCCATCGTTTGTTGACCATTTGAAATCATCATTTGTCGAGCACGGAAACAACCCATGTATCGAGCAAGCCAAATATGGAAACTGCCCATATCCAAACACATGGTCATATCCTGAGTAATCAAGGATTGCATCACTTTGATAATGCTTAACGGATGAAAACCACCCTTGTTCCAAACCGCTGGATAGGCTTTGATCAGCTGACGACGGTGAGCCACCTCTTCCAGAATAGATAAGCTCAAAGGCGATAAACGTGAGTACGACGACATGCGATTAGTCATCTGTTCAACGGTAGTGGCGATATTGCCGACCAATTCGATATCGGGTTGATAATGCTGTTGATATTCCGCTGGTTCAATATCGAGATGAATCACTGGGCAATCTTTTTGATTCCATAGGTCTGGGTCATATTCAATCACGTTAAAACCAATGGTGAGAATCAAATCGGCTTCACGTAACAGCACGTCACCGGGTTGGTTATTGAATAGACCGACACGACCAGCAAAACGGTTATAGTGGTTAATGTCCAACGTTCCAGCGGCTTGATAAGTGCCCACAACGGGCAACTGCGTTTTTTGCAAAAAGCGAGTTATCGCCAGTGCGTTCTCTTCTTTGCTGGCATGCAAGCCTGCCAAAACCACTACATTGTGCGCTTTTTCAATTCGTTCTACCGCAGCTTCAATCGCGGTAACATCTGCAGTGCCTTGAGCAATAGAACGCTGTGGTAAAATCATCGGTTTATCTGTGGTATCGCTTAACACGTCTTGAGGTAAACTGACAAAGCTAGCACCAGGGCGGCCGGTTTCAGCAGCACGTACCGCATTAGCGATAATTTCTGCTGCGGCATCAACGTGTTGGATTTCAGCGCAGTACTTAGTAATCGGCCGAAAAATCCCGACGGTGTCCAAACTTTGGTGCGTTTCGCGCTGTTGATCCGTGCGTTTTACCGCGCCACCCAAAGCCAGCATAGGGTCACCTTCAGAGTTGGCCGTTGCGACCCCAGTGACTAAGTTGCCGCACCCAGGACCAGAGGTCACCATAGTCACGCCCGCTTTACCGGTTAAACGGCCCATAGCCCCAGCCATAAAGGCCGCATTCGCTTCATGGCGCACGGGGATCATCTGAATATGGGTATCATTGATCGCATCAAACAGGCGGTCGATTTTGGCACCAGGGATACCAAAAATATATTGAGTGCCCAGTTGTTCTAATTGTTGAGCAATTAAATCAGCACCACATCTTGAAGATTCTGTTTTCATCATGTTGTCCTTTTATTAGTCAGGAATATACGAAATAAATATTATTTTTCTGTTTTTTCGATTGCCTGACGAATATCTTTTCGAGCAAGGTCCGCATCTAAAAATTGTTCAGTCGTTGGTAAATCAATAATGAGTTTAGACACCACACCAATTTGTAAAAAACCAGATGCGATACGGTAATCCTGAATATGACCGCCACCGGTTCTTTCATTATTAATAAAATGTTCATGGTATCCGGGAACATTTATTCCCGTGGTATATTGTGGGCTTCTAAAACCAGCAATAACCCCTTGTAGCTGACGGAAGCTGAACGTAGGCTGTTCTTTTACCACATCCAACATGGGGCGATATGGGGGCTCTTGGCGAGGCACAGTCCGAGTACGAACATACTCGTAAGTCCCGTCAATTCTTACCGCACAGAATAGGTTATCGGAGGGAACCAGTTGGTCGATGATCTTGTGCAGCTGTTCGCGGTTCATCGATTCGGTGATCGGTAATTCGATTTGTGGTTTAAAATAAGTCATGACAGCAAATGGGGTTTTTTGATCCATTCTTGCCTGATTTGCAGTACCATCTTCTTTTAATTGAAATACTTCTTTATCAAACGCAATTAATTCGCCATCAAGATGATCAAAGGTTCCTAACCCAAAATCACCGTGCTCTAATAATTGTTTAACTGTGGTAGATCCATCGTAGACTCCAGCAATTAATGCACTCATTAATGAAGTCTGATAGATCTCTCCTTGACCAGTTAATTTGTGATATTCAGCGAATTCTTTTGCTACATCAAATGAACAAGAACAAAGAGAGTTGTAGATTTCACACATATAAACACCATTACGGTTTCGAACGAATGCTAATAGCATGGAACCTGTAACACGTAAAATCTAATACAAAAAACATTTATTTCGATATGTAAAAAATATGGAACTACGGTATCTAAAATATTTCGTAACGGTTGCACAAACGCAACATTTCACCCGAGCTGCAGAGCAGCTGGGCATCGCACAGCCACCATTGAGCCAACAAATCAAAAAGTTGGAGCAAGAGATCGGTGTGCCGCTGTTTGACCGCTCATCGCGCAAAGTAGAGCTCACCAAAGTCGGCGAAACCTTGTATGTCGATGCGTTAAACATCCTCAAAAGCGTGGAACAAGCCAAAGCCAGAGCGCAGCAAATGGCCCGCGGCGAAAACATCGAAGTGCGGATTGGGTTTGCTACCTCTACGGCGATTTGCAAGGAAGTACTGGCGATCATGCGTCATCTGCGAGAAACCTTCCCTAAAGTGAGCTTTATTGGGGTTGAACTGCCGATGCACAAATTGGTTGAGCAATTGAAGGAGAAGCAACTCGATCTCGCCTTCAAACGTCTGCCTTGCTATGCCTGTGAGCAGCTCGAACGCATCGTGCTTTTTGAAGAACCTTTTATTGCGGTTATTCCTTCCAATACGGCGCTGGCGAGTCAATCTAGCCTCACCTTTAGCCAGTTACGCACTGAGCGTATTTTGCAGTTTCCGCGTGAAACTGGACCCGCACTGTATGATGAGATGACGTCGCTGTTTAGTCATAACGGGATCACTTGCGATCCGCTCTACTCTGCACCGCAACTGCGCTCAGCGGTAGCGATGGCACAAGCTGGGTTTGGCATCGCCATTGTGCCCCGCTCGCTGGCGGAACATCTGGATAACTCCACCACAGTGGCTGATATCCCAGAAATGCCATTAGTGAGTCAGGTGGTCGTAGCATGGGAACCCAATAACCTTAACCATCAAGTCCGCCAGATTATCGCCAGCATTCGCCACTACAAGGATGAGCATTTGCAAGGACACTAACCCCTTTTTCACCTCATCATCTCGTCCACTATCTGACGTCATTCTCTGCTACTTAGCTGCGGATGCAGTGAATTTTGCGTCAGTCAATGCAACTTTGACCTATCAACACGTTTTGTCTGTTTAAAGGGATTATGCTATATCCAAATAAACTCATGATGATACGTACAAGCAGAGCGACCTATGACCCCAAAACATCGTGGTACTCCTTGGTATTGGACTTTTTTTGCCGCTTGCCTAATTAGCACAGCAGCTCACAGCGAAACCACTACGGCTCCCTTTGACCATTTTCAAGCGCCATTTCATCCAGGAGCCACCTTTGGCGGTTTTGGCGGGGGTGATTGTAAAGTCTCTCGTACGCCAGTCATCTTCATTCATGGACGACAAGATACCGCCAGTGATTGGATGAAATCGACCGATAACCAACCGTCTCTTTATCAACAATTCATCACGGCAGGCTACAACCCTTGTGAACTGTTTGGCATCACCTACATTCCCGATGCGGGAAGAAAATCCCTTGAGTACAATCCGTTACAACCCGATACCTTCACTTTACTGCATCAGTTTATTGAACGTGTGCGACTGTTCACCCATGCCAGCCAAGTTGACCTAGTGGGTTACGATATTGGTGCTGTCGCAGCGCTCGCGACACTGGAGTACAGTGGCAGTTGGGATGAAGTGCGCCGAATGGTCAATATTGCGGGACCACTACGCGGATTGCCAAACTGCACCACTCAACAAGATGCCTCACAAGGGCAAAATGTTTGCGCAGCCCAAAGTTTGGATAACGCGTTTCACTTCGGGCTCTACCCAAGTGAAGATAGCTTAGATGGGTACAACGAATGGACCAGCGACAGCGGTCTTAAAAGCCTACGGGCGATGGCACAAAACCATCCGATGGTCAGTTTCTATACCCTGTCGGCGGGCACCAATGATGAGCTGTTATGCCCAAGCCGACAAAGTAGCTGTGCCGACAGTGCCACATTTGCACCGGCCAACAATGTGATGGCGCAGCTAGAGTGGCAAGATAAAGGGGTCAATCATCAAACACTCAAATCGGCCGCCACAGCCAGTGTGATCAAGATGCTCACAACCCATTGTAAAGGGACCGATTGCGCCGCATCCGCCTATCCTGTTGTTGCTGGTCGCCCATAACGGGCGACCTCGTGGCAGGCGTTAAAAATCGTAAGTAATGCTCACTGTGCTGTAAATCTCATCGTGGGATTTACTCGATGCCACTTCAGTGTTGTAGATGTATTGGCTATCGAGCACCAACGCCACATTATCAATCAGCTTATTGGTCAAGTTACCACCCAAGGTATAAGTGGTGTTGGATTCACCGTAGTCGACATCCGCGCTACCGCCAACCGATAAGCTGTCTGACAAGGTGGTTTTGCCATCAATGAACGCATTGACGATCACATCTTCTTCCACTTTATTAGGATGATCATCGTCGTTACCTTGACGCTTGGTGTATCGATAACCCGGACCGCCACCCACATTCAACTCACTGGTTTTGGTCTCGATAAGCGCCTTTTCGATACCGACGGTGACATCATAAACATGACGGTAGGTTTCATATTGGTCATGTTTGTATTCGTTATCGATATAGGCTTGGTAACTCCCTTCTAGCTCATAGGAAAACTTGTAGTTTAATGAGTATTTATTGACACCATCGTCGTCATCTTTGGCATTGGTGTAATAGGTGTTGCCTTTAAATTCTTGAGTATAGGGTTCGGTTTTGTACTTAAGACCTATTCCGGAGTTTAACGAAGTACTTGAAGAGGTGGTTTTGGAATAGATAAAGCCAAGTTTTGCACTACCTGTGAGGTTATTTTTCGGCTTGTCCTTAGCGGATGTTTCTGCTGCCATGGTGTTACTGGCGACGAGTAGCAGTCCCAGAATGGGTGTAAAAACAGTTACCTTCATGCGTTACGGCCTCATTTTTCATACTCAAAAGGTTAGCCTAACGACCTCATTTACAACGCTTGTCATAGCTAAGTCAGGGTCTGGCATTTTCTCTGAAGCCTTCGCCTTGGATGGGCATTCTTATCCTTGATACTGGTTTGAAGGCAAATAAATTGGTCATCACTAGCACAAGTTTGTACAATGCAGCCCCCTAAAGAAGTAGAGTGCCCCATGTCGTTTTTGAGTACATTGCAACATAACAGCTTATTAATCTCCGCCATTGTTATCTGTCTAATACTCATTGGCTTTATTATCAAAGGCCTGATTCTAAAGCATCACTCTTTCTTACAAAAAACCAGCAAGTGGCTTTTGATCTTGTGCTGCATCATGCTCATTACCATGCTGTGTGATACTTGGCATGACAAAACCATCCCAACCGACTACAACGATGCCATCGTGATGAAAAACATGGAAGGCACAACGGTTAACATCGCGCAGCTTAGCCAGAGCAGACCGGTGATTCTCTATTTTTGGGGATCTTGGTGTAACAGTTGTCGACTATTAACACCGTCGGTTGAATGGCTAAGCCACTATTATCCAACCGTGGGTATTGCCATGATGTCGGGTAGCAATGAAGAGATGCGCCAATATCTTGATGACCATCAGTTCAACTACTGGACCGTCAACGACAGCAATAACGACATTAGCCGCGAATGGCAGGTCACTTCACCGCCAAGCATCTTGATTATCTATAAGAATAAGATTCGCTTTTCTTCAACTGGGATATTATCGCCACTCGGGCTATGGGCGCGCGTATGGCTGGCTCACAAGTGACCGTTTAGTGCGGTGAGCATCACCTGCGAAGAACTCATTAGGTAGGTCTGTTCGGTATAAAGCGCTTCACTTGCCAAATCAAAACTGGCAGCGCAAAAACCAAACGCAAGATCTTGATAGAAATAGAGCGGTAACTCATCGAGCATGCACCACTGAAAACCAGCCAACTCAAATTGTTTGACTAAGCCTTCCTCTTTTGCATGTTCAAGCATCAAGCGGGATTGAAACACAATAATCCCTGCAATACCCGATGCAAGGGTGCATCCGTCACATAAGCTCGCCAATTTACGTAGCTCTTCAATCGGGGCAAACATCGCCGTACCGATAATCGCATAATTCACGCTATGAACTGGATGTAACAGACGCTGACTGCTGGGCGCGCAAATGACTGGCATCATAGCGCTGACATCAAACTCTTGCTCCAGCGCCTGTTTCCATTGGCTGGCATAACGTTTACGCCACTGATTAACACCAAACTCGGCAATCGAGATTTGACTAGGACGACGAGCATCGGCTTGACAGTGAAATAGCGCATCCGAACTTTGGCATACTGCACTGAGCGCACCGTTTTCCACCGCCATACGGCACATCGCCAATTGGGTATCCGTTGAAAACGTCGCTAAAGTCGAACCTTCAAACACCAAGATGGTGCTAGCAAGTTGAATTGGGGTAAAACGAGAGATTGTGACCATCACCAGATCCTGCCACGAAGTACCGCAGCTTAGCTCTCCCTTAAAGCGACAACGTATAACCGAATCGCCACGATGACGGCTCGTGTCCTTGGCAAGTCTCAGCCAAGGTAAGATCTGGTGATATGGTCGAGTGCATTGCTGCACTGTCACTGACTGACTGTTTGATAATGTCATTCAAATGCTCCGGCTATACGTCCCGATATGAAGCCCAACAAGGAGAACTGACTCCATAGTAGAGAACAATCTAGCCGAAACAAAATCCGTTCCGTGTTACCAATATACACAAAGTGTGTTTAATAGTGGCAATTAACAAAATATAAACAACATTACGTATTTAATAACAGGATTAATCTCTAAAAAAAGTGCGCTCATCATAGCTAAGTTCTTGAAAACTCTTTTGCAGGAACTCAATACAGACACGAAGTTTGGCAGACTCCGTCATGCGCGTTGGATAGATGGCCCAAATATCTGCTGTTTGGAAATAGTCTGGTAACAATTGGATAAGGCGACCTTGCTTAAGATCGTCCTCAATATCCCAAAATGAGCGCAAGATAATACCTTGATTGTGCACCGCCCACTGTTTCACGATACCACCATCGTTAGAGGAGAGCGCGCTGTTGATTCTTAACGCGGTCTCTCCCCCGTTGATGTGTTCCAGATTCCAGATGCCCGCGGTGCTGATCTTCTCTTTTAGCACCAAACACGAGTGATTTTTAAGTTCATCCAATGAACTAGGCGTCCCCTGTCTGGCTAGATAGGCTGGGCTTGCACAGAGAACACGTCGGTTTTTCGCCAACAATTTGCAAATATGCTGTTCGGGCAAAACCCCACCCACTCGGATCTCGAGATCGTAACCGGATTTGACCAGATCAATGTTCTTATCACTGACATCGAGACGAATGTCCAATTGCGGATAAGCAGTGGCTAATTGAGAGACGATGGGGGCGACTTTGGCGCGGCCGAAACCAAAACTGGTACAGATGGATAACTGCCCGCGCGGCATGTATTTGGATTGGGAAAGGTCATCGAGCATCTCATCCATGTTATCCAAAATGCGGATCGCTTGGTTAAACACACGTTGACCATCTTCGGTCAAGACCACGCGACGGGTAGTACGATGCAATAGCCGTGTATTAAGCGTTTTTTCCAATATCTGAATACGTTTACTGATATAGGCAGGCGAAACGCCCAATTCTTCTGCCGCCAAAACAAAACTCTCTTGGCGAACGACGGTAATGAGAACATTTAAATCCTGCGGCAAAGGAAATTGCTCGCGAACTGAGTGTTGTGACTTCATCTTTTCCTTGGCTAGACAATGCGGCGCAGCCCCATGGCGCAGTGCAATCATACGCTGTTTTATCAAATTGCCGCACTTTTCTCAAAAAGAGATTGGCGCACCGACACCAATTTCTAGCCAATCACAGCCAAGGGTTGTTGCAGGTCAAATTGCTCTAACATCGCTTGTGGAATCTGCTCCTTACCCACAACCCGTTTGGCAACAAAAAGCGCCGTCACTAACGAGTATGGCTGCGCCATGATTTTATCGTAGTCATTTTGATCGAGAATGCTTTCAATCACTTGCAGTGGAAATCCCCAAAGATGCAGTAGATAAGCACCTAACTGCTCCGATTTGGTATGGAACAGATATTTTTCTAGGTAGCTTTTGTCGCCATCTTTCTCGCTACAATGCAAGTAGGTTTTCATTAAATCCGGCAAGATCATCGTGCGAACAAATTCACCGACTTGATGCAAAATGCCTATAGACATCGCATCTAAACGCTGCGCTTCTGGCACCAATTTGCTCATCACTAATGCCACTTTTAAACTCTGCTTCCACAGCGTTTCCAGCGCTTTACTGGGCTTATCTTGTTGGCACACATAGAGCTCTAACATGGCAATCACATTCAACACAATCTGTGACCCTAACCGCGACACCGCCGCTTCGACGTTTTTCACCTCAGACTTACCGCGAAAAATAGCGTTATTGGCCATTTGAATCATCTTGGCACTGATAGCAGGATCTTCACTAATCACTCCTGCGATATCCGTTAGCGATGCGCTATTACTTGCCAACATCTCTTTCACTTTAAAATAGATTTTCGGTGCCACAGGCAGCGATGTAATCGTACCAATCGCATTTTGGATCAAGCGGTCAGGAAACTGATCGAGCATTACACCGATACGGCCAATTTCGTCCTTCAGCACTGCTGTATCACAAGGCTTCATAAACGCCTGATGCGCATAAAATCCCCCTTTGACGGTGATCATCGGGTCGGCATGCCCAGAGAGCGAAGCGCGAATAATCCACGGATATTTTTTACTGACGATTTCCAACAGCTCAGACCCATTCATATTGGGCATCATCATGTCTGAGATGATCAAATCGCACTCTTCATGAGAGAGAATATCTAGCGCCTGCTTACCACCATTTGCAGTGAGTACCTGTATATCACTGCAAAAAAGCGCTCGACGCAGACCGTTGAGCACCAATTGGTCATCATCCACTAATAAAATCTTCATCTGCCTCTTCCATTTCACGGCTGTGTTTTTTTACGGTATTGGGTATTTTGAGAATAAACGTTGCCCCAGCACCCACGGTCGATTCCACCAGCAATTCACCATGGTGCATATCGACAATGATCGCATAGGCCTGACTCAATCCTTGGCCAGTGCCTTTACCCACCTCTTTGGTGGTGAAAAAAGGATCAAAAATTCGTTCGATAATCGTTGCGTCAATCCCCACCCCGTTATCGGCTATCCGCACCACGGCATGCTCACTCTCTGCACTCGTGGTAATGACAATTTTGCCTGCGGGCTCTTCCTGCTGGCGCTTGCGCTCCTCAATCGCTTGTATCGCATTGACTAGGATACTGAGGATCACTTGGTTAAACAGGTCACGATAACAAGGAATGGCACTTAATCGTTCATCATACAGCCCTTCAATCTGCGCTATTTTACTCCACTGATTGGTCGCAATGGTCACGGTAGCTTGAATGGCTTCATTCAGATCAATGTATTGCAACTTGTCTTCACTATTATGGGTAAAGGATTTCATCGCTTTGATAATGTGGCTTATCTGTTGAATCCCTTCTAATGATTGCTCGATTGCCATTGGAATCTCATCGCGAATGAACTCCAACTCGGGATCAGCAAACAGAGCATTGGCCCGAGCTTGATAGATACGGCTATCTTCCTCGTCGGCTTTCAGTTGACGACACATGCCCATCAACCGACCATAAGCATCGCGCAAAAAGGTCAAATTATTGGTGAGATACTGTGCGGGCGTATTAATTTCGTGAGCAATTCCCGAGGCAAGCTGACCAATCGACTCCATTCGATTGGCTTGTCGAACTTCTTGTTCCAACATGAGTATTTCAGAAATGTCGCGCACAAGCAGGGTATAAAGCGCATGACCTTGATAGAGACCCGACATTCGTGACAGGGTAAAGTCACAAGGGAAAAAAGTGCCATCTTTGCGGGTCGCTCTGGCACGAATGTGGCTCAGATCGTTTAGTCCGGCATGTTCAACATCTAACATGGTTTGAAAATCGACCGAAGGCAGTAACTGTGAAACAGAAAGGTCACTGAGATCTTGAGTCTGGTAGTCAAACAGCGCCAAGCCTACGGGGTTCATACTCAGCACCCGAGCTTGGCTGTCAACGATAATTAAACCATCGGTTAAGCTATCGACAATATCTTGTTCTCGGGTCTTTGATTGGCGCACGTCCTCTTTGGCTTCGCGGATTTGCCCAAGCGCCGTTGAGCTGAACAAGCTGACCAAAATAAACAGACAAAAAATCATGCCTTGCATTGCCAATACCCCAGAGTGGACATTGGAATGAGACATCTCTATTTTGTGTAACTCGGCGTACAAGGTCGCCGATAAAGTAATGGATGAGTGCAAGGTAAACATGGCCAATCCCAACACGATAGCAATGGTGATTTGCCGCACGAGATCCTTACGGTGATGTTCAAGATGTAACTTAATCAGATACAAAGCGAAGCAGCTCAAAGATAGAGAAAGCAACACGCCACAAAGTAAGATCATCGGGTCGTAGACCAAGATGCCAGGAATGTGGATCGCTTTAGTACCGATGATCAACATAAAGACCATTCCAGTGGTAAAGCAAAACGCACTCATCGCCATTTTTGCTTTAGTAAAATGCTCTCTTTGCAATAGCGCAAAAGCGATCCAAGCTCCGGTAATGGCGGCCACCATCGACAACACCGACTCCCAAGGATTGACCCGTAACGCTAAAGGCAGATCGAGAGATAACACACCAGTATAAAAAGTGGACCACGCGCCAGCACCAAACAGCATACTGCCCATAAACTGCCAACGCTTAACCAAGTGACCGGAAATAGAAAAGCGCGCCCCTTCCAAAATGGTGAGGCAGCCATAAGCGGCGACAACGGCGAGCACCACTGAAAGAATCAGTAGTGGCTGATTGTAATGCCAGTCGATCAGTACATAGTCATCTGAATTGATGGCTTGAAAGTGCCACAGCTCCACTTGCTATTCCTCTGCCCGCCATTTACCACTAAACGTATTGCATACCAAATACATTCCACACCAAAGATGATGTACAGCAGAAGTTTGAGAGGTCTCTCGAACCTCACACAACTCTTCGTTGTACTTCTCTAAAAGTAGCGTTGCATCGGGGTTTATCAAGGCAATTGTCATACCCAAAGCGTAGTACATCGAGACTTTGCTTTATCGATCACGTCGCGAGTTGTGCGCCGTTTTATGGAAACTTGCGCAGCAATAAAATGCGATAGAGCTAAAAAAATCTCATGAGACAAGATACAGAGCACGATTCGGATTACCGTAAATAAACGTCAATTACTCTCATCACCCCAACCGAATAAGCATCGGCCTTGGTGGATATTTTTTAACCAAACATCCTTTTGATACTTTATTGATCTCAATTTTCCAACTATTTTTAATGATTTAAAAATAGATATTAAACATGATGTTATAAAAATAATTATCATAATTAAAGCGAGTTTTTGATATTAAAGTAATTACACTAATTTATGTGATCGTCAGCGTAAAGGATTAACAAAACACTATTTAACAAAGTAAATAAGTGTCAACTTTAAAAATGAAACTTCGGTTTATTTATGTGTTAAATACCACATCAACCATAAACCGAACCTCATAACAATGATCTTGACTCAATACAGATTCAGTTAAATAGGATGCCACCATGATCAAACCAAGTGCTCCACTGACCGCCGCACTCAAGTGCTCGGTACTTGCTCTTGCTATCAGTTCTGCCTCTGCTTTTGCTGCCACAGGTTATGCCACCCAAAATGGGGGAACCACTGGCGGTGCTGGTGGTTCTGTTGTTTATGCCACAACCGGGACAGCAATTCATCAAGCGCTATGCTCGCGCGCAACCAGTGATACCCCTATCATCATTCAAGTTGAAGGCACCATTAATCACGGTAATACCTCCAAAGTAAGTGGTGATAGTTGCAATACTGCCGAGGACACCATCGAACTCAAGCAAATCAGTAATGTGACCCTTATTGGGGTGGGTAACGGCGCGACATTTGATCAGCTAGGTATCCATATTCGAGATTCATCCAACATCATCATTCAAAACGTACACGTGAAGAACGTGAAAAAATCAGGCTCGCCCATCTCCAATGGAGGTGACGCTATCGGTATCGAAAAAGACGTGAGCAACGTCTGGGTTGACCACGTAACACTGGAAGCCAGCGGCGGTGAAAGTGACGGCTATGATGCTCTTTTCGATATCAAAAATAACTCCAAGTACATCACGCTCTCTTACAGTATTTTGCGTAACTCCGGACGCGGAGGTCTGGTGGGATCGAGTGATAGTGATACTGAAAATGGCCCTGTGACCTATCACCATAACTACTATCAAAACATCAACTCTCGGACACCGCTGCTGCGTCACGCGACCGCGCACTCCTACAACAACTACTACGACAATCTGATCTCTTCCGGTATGAACCCTAGAGCGGGTGGCAAAATCAAAGTTGAAAACAACTATGTGAAAGATTCTCAAGACCCATTAGGCACGTTCTATACCAACGACATGGGCTACTGGGATGTGAGTGGTAACGTTTGGGACAACGTCACTTGGACAGACGAAGCGAGCAAGAATTATCCCGCCGGCCCAAATCCAACCTCTACGACCTCGATCAGTATCCCTTATCAATATTCTCTTGATGACGCGAGCTGTGTGCCAGACATCATTACATCCACTGCTGGCGCAGATACCGGGCTTGCGGTATCGGATGGTAACTGTGGCAGTAGCTCCGGTGGTGATAGCGATTCTGATACCACCAACGGAACGGTGAACGGGACTTATCGTATTACCCCTCTGCACAGTTCTAAAGCAGTCGATATTGCCAATTGCGATACAGCCAATGGGGCCAATGTTCAACAATGGAGTTGGTTAAATAACGATTGCCAAAAATTTGCCATCTCTAATGTTGATGGTATCTGGCACCGCATTTCACCGGTTGTCGCATCGGATAAAGCGTTCGATGTCTATAACGGCTATCGCACCAGCGGCACCAACATCATGCTCTATGAGTATCGTGATGCCACCAACCAACAGTTTCGTTTCCAATCAGCAGGCAAAGACAAATGGCGCATCATCAACCGTAATAGTGAGCTTTGTCTAAACGTCGTCGATAGCTCGACGGCAGATGGAGCCAACATTGTTCAATACCAATGCACTGCCGGTGCAGAAAACCAAATGTTCACATTAACTCGTCAGTAGTTAAGGCCTTTGCGCTCTAAATAGAGCCCTTTAATCGGGAAGCTGTTCACGCTCTTCCCCCATTATCCCTACTCGCCCGAGTAGGGATTTTTTTATTGCAAATTACTCTCATTCTATCTTTTGATGTAACAGGTATGTTATATTGTCGTCCAACTTGTTACCCACGATTAAAGCGATTGTAAAATAAGCAGATGTTACTTCCTCCAGTAATGCGCCGCGCTGCATGGCTCTCGCTGTTTGCCGTGCTATTACTCTACATCGCACCGCTTATTTCGATGAGCATGGTCATGTCGATGCCGCGTGGGCACGAGATGTCACACATGCAGCATCATGCCCCAGCGACCGAGATGGATCATGCACAAGCTCATATGAGCTGGTGTGCCTACTGTGACCTTTTACCAACCTTACATGCGGTTTTTAGTCCAATTCTCGCCATCGCTGCCGCCACATTTTTGCTGCTTTATCGCGCTATCTCTACCGATTATCAGTTCTATCTGCCGATTCAACGGGCCATTTATCGACCTCGCGCCCCGCCGCTAACCGCTTCACTTCATTGATTAACTTATTATCCCACCGGCTTCAAGAAACGCATTTACTTCTTAAAACCGATGAGGATTGATTAGCGCTAACAACCAAGCCATCTCGCTTTGCCTGTTGTTGCGCTTGCACATATTCAAAATAAGAGAAGAGAAAATGCCTGCCAAAGCTGCGTCTTCAACTCGTTGTGATACCGTGTTAAAGCAAAGTTCAGACTCAACACAATCGGACTCAACAAAAAGCACCCCGCTCAATCAGGGGGCAAGTGCCTTTATTCGTCGTTTACATTTCTATATCGGCCTATTTATCGGACCCTTCATTTTTATGGCCGCTTTAACGGGCACTCTTTATGTGATGACACCGCAACTAGAACAGTGGGTTTATCACGATGAACTGACCACCACGAGCCAAGGTCAACCTCAGCCCTTGAGTTTGCAAATCGCTGCGGCGCGTCAAGCGCTCGCCACGCCACTGGTGATTAAATCCGTGCGCCCTGCTCCAGCGCCGGGACAAACCACGCGCGTACTGTTTCGTGATCCCACACTTGATCACTACCAAGTTCGCACGCTATTTGTTGATCCGGTCACGTTAGCCATTCGTGGTGATCTTGCCAGTTATGGCACCAGTGGAATTTTGCCGCTGCGTATCGCCATCGACTTTATGCACACCGATTTACTCCTTGGCCCTGTGGGACGTAACTACAGCGAACTCGCCGCTTCTTGGATGTGGGTGGCGGCATTAGGCGGTCTTTATTTATGGTGGACTCAACGCCGCGCCATTGGTCGAGAAAGCAAAAAAGGATCATGGGCGCATCATCGTTCGCGCCACAGTCAAGTGGGCGTATGGATTGCGCTAGGCCTGCTGTTTTTCTCTGCCACTGGCTTAACTTGGTCTAAATGGGCTGGGAGTAATATTGCCCAGTGGCGGCAAGCCATTGGTTGGGTAACACCAACGGCATCACGCCAATTGCCAGTCACCAACAGCAAGTATGTCTATCAAGATACGCAATTTGATAGCGTGGTAACAGCGGCGCGCGATTTTGGCATTGATGCTGGCAAAATTGAGGTGGTTCCCGCCTATAAAGCGGGCAGTGCTTGGGTGGTACAAGAGATCGATCGCGCCTGGCCAACGCAAGTCGATAGTGTGGCTATCGACCCAACCAACGATCACGTCGTGAGCCATGCCAATTTTGCTGATTATCCAATCGTGGCGAAGTTGATTCGCTGGGGTATCGATGCACATATGGGCGTACTGTTTGGCTTACCAAATCAAATTGTGCTCGCCCTGTTTGGCCTCTCTTTATGCACCATGATCGTCTGGGGCTATCGCATGTGGTGGGTCCGCCGCCCTAAAGCAGGCAACATGATGGAGCCTTTAACCGCCGCTTGGCTCAAATTATCGATCTTAGGTCGCACACTGGTACTTATTGTCGCACTGTTTCTCGGTTGGTCACTGCCAGTGATGGGCGTAAGCCTAGTAGTGTTCATTGCGATCGATTTGTTGCGCTGGCACTTGAATAAAAGTGGGGTATTGGCTACCGCACAATAGCGCTCGCAAGCGAGCCATTACTCTAATATGAATAAAAAGGCACCGCTGGTGCCTTTTTTCATAAAAGTAACAAAGTGTGACCGAATGACATATTTGCGACATATCTCTATGTAAACAGCACTAATCAATTGATAACCGCTTGTTACAAGTTTGAATGATGGTATATTCACCCAAGGTTCCTAATACTAAAGTTGAAGGCTCCTCGGTGTTGATACACACAAAAAGAAACCTCGCCGCTGCATAAAAAACCCCAATTCCGATGATCCATTGTTCAGTGACAGTGATACAGTATCGGGTCTTTTGTGGATTTAAATCATAAAAACCATGGCGGACGGATGTGATTATAAATGTTAGCAAGTGAAAAGAGATGTAACGCCCAATGAAAAAAGTATCTGGTCATAATGGATTGAACCAGCTTCATTCTGATGCAAAGGAACAGCTGGTGGACGTGGTTCTAATTGGTGGCGGTGTGATGAGTGCCACACTAGGAACTTTCTTACAACAGCTTGAACCTAACTGGACCATTGAGATGTTTGAACGCTTGGGCGATGTTGCTCAAGAAAGCTCATATGGTTGGAACAACGCAGGCACAGGTCATTCAGCCTTAGCTGAAATGAACTACACCCCTGAAAAAAGCGACGGTCAAATCGACATCTCCAAAGCAATCAAAATCTACGAGCAATTTCAGCTGTCTCGTCAATTTTGGGCTTACTTGGTCAAGCACGGTTTGATTAAAAACCCAAGCAGCTTCATTAACAGTGTCCCTCACATGAGTTTTGTCTGGGGCGAAGATAATGTTCGCTACCTGCGCAAACGTTTTCAGGCAATGCATCGCAGCCCTCTTTTTGATGGTATGGCTTACTCAGAAGACGCCGATCAAATCAAATCATGGATTCCATTGGTGATGAACGGTCGCGATAAAAATCAACCGATTGCGGCAACTCGTACCCGTCTTGGAACCGATGTTAACTTCGGTGCGCTGACCCAACAGTTAGTTAAACAACTGACTAATAACGATCACTTTTCACTGCACACTAACCACCAAGTCACTGATATCAAACGTCATCCTCAGGGTGGCTGGTCTGTATCGGTGCAAGATACCAAAGCCAACACACCTATTCGCCAAGTACGTGCTAAGTACGTATTCATTGGTGCAGGTGGTGCGTCGCTACGTTTACTACAAAAATCCGGCATTCCTGAAGCGCGCGCTTACGCAGGCTTTCCTGTCGGAGGTCAGTTCCTCGTTACCGAAAATCAAGAGTTGGTCGAAGAGCATTTGGCCAAAGTGTATGGCAAAGCCTCTGTTGGGGCGCCACCGATGTCCGTTCCTCACTTAGATACGCGCGTGATAGACGGCAAACGCCTACTGCTATTTGGACCGTTCGCGAGTTTCTCAAGTAAATTCCTTAAAGAGGGATCGCTTTGGGATCTGTTCGGTTCACTAACCCCAGCCAACGTACTGCCTATGGCAAAAGTGGGCGTGACCAACTTTAATCTAGTCACCTACTTGATTGGTCAGCTACGCCAAACCGACAACGACCGCTTTGCTGCACTGCAAACCTTCTTTCCACAAGCAAAACAGCAAGATTGGCGTTTATGGCAAGCAGGTCAACGTGTGCAAATCATCAAAAACGTCCCTGGCAAAGGCGGACAACTTCAGTTGGGCACTGAGCTAGTGAATGCACAAGATGGTAGCCTTACTGCCATGCTTGGCGCATCACCTGGCGCATCAACATCAGCGGCAATCATGCTGGAACTGCTTGAAAGCTGCTTTGCCCAAGAGATGGCAAGTCCTGAATGGCAAGCTAAGATCAAAGCGATGGTGCCATCTTACGGTGAGTCACTCCACGACCAGCCAGAGCTCAATCAAAAAATCTTGCTGGAAACCAGTAAGGTGCTTGGCCTAGAACACCATTTAGACGATTGGTCAGAAGAGCCAGTTGCCACTGAGCAAACCAGTGATGAAGAGCAGTACGAATCGCTCAATTAATCCATTTCAAGGCCTCCTGAAAAGGAGGCCTTGCTGTTTTATTCCCCATAAAACGAAACAAGCCATCCGCACAGTCAATCCATTACCGTCCAATTAATTCACCCAATCAACATACTTGTCTAACCCCAATGAGTGCGGTATGAATGGCATTACTATCCATTCATATTTCTCACTAACTAATCATAATGAAGGAGAAAAGTGTGTCAGCCCTATTTAGCCCTATCACTTTCGGTCAAACGACCTTAGCTAACCGGATTATCGTCGCCCCGATGTGCATGTACTCTGCCGAAAACGGTATAGTGCAGCCATGGCATGAACAGCACTATGCCACGCTCGCTCAATCGGGTGCGGGTCTGCTGATCGTAGAAGCCAGTGCCGTTGCACCAGAAGGTCGTATTAGTTATGCCGATGCGGGCATTTGGAACCAAGAGTGCCAAGATGCTTGGCAACAAGTGGTCAGTCACGTGAGTCGCTACAGCGCTACCCCAATGATCATGCAATTAGGTCACGCTGGGCGCAAAGCATCCACCAGCAAACCATGGGAAGGTGGCAAACCAATTGCGGCAGATCAACCCAACGGTTGGCAGACAGTCGCGCCAAGCGAGAGCACTTTCGCTGCCACCGATCCAACCCCCAACGCCCTTAGCCTCGAAGACATTGAGCGTGTGATCAATGAATTCGTTGCTGGCGCTTTACGAGCGCAAGCTGCCGGGTTCCAAGGGATCGAAATTCATGCCGCGCACGGCTATTTGCTGCACCAGTTTTTATCGCCAATCAGTAACCAGCGTGAAGATGAATTTGGCGGCAGTTTAGAAAATCGCATGCGCTTAGTACTGCAAGTGTTTGAGGCGATTAAAGCCGCTGTACCGTCATCGTTTATGGTGGGGATACGAATTAGCGCGACCGATTGGGTTGAAGGTGGTTGGGATACTGAACAAAGTATCGCACTGGCGAAAATACTGGATACTAAAGGTTGCCACTACATACATGTTTCGAGTAGCGGTCTCAGTGCTCAGCAGCAACTGAAAGTGGGTCCAAACTACCAAGTCCCCTTTGCTGAGCAGATCAAAGCACAGGTTACCATGCCAGTGATTGCTGTCGGATTGATTACCGACCCTCATCAAGCCGAAGAGATCGTGCAGCAAGGCCAAGCAGATGCAATTGGCCTAGCGCGCGGTCTTCTTTACAACCCTCGTTGGCCTTGGCATGCTGCCGCAGAACTGGGGGATACCATTGCAGTATCACCTCAGTATTTACGCTGCCAGCCGCACGGCTTAGCCAGTTTGTTTAAATCGGCATAATCTCGCGACCAACGCATAAAAAAGAAAAAGGGAACTGATTACTCAGTTCCCTTTTTCATAATTCCGATTTTGCTCTTTTGAATCCATTACGCTGATAGGTGCTTTTCGAGTTGGCCTAACACCACATCTAATTGACCTGTCAAACAATTGACTCTGGCACTGTTTTCTTCTTGCTTAATCAAGCGCAGTAAAACCACATATTGTTCGTACTGCTCTTGAATCGCTTTATAATCTTTATACGTATAGTGCTCTTCAATCGACTCAATCTCTTGATGAGTAAGACGATTTTCCAAGCAATAAAAGTGCCCCGATACCATGCTACTCTGCACCTTATTGAGCAGAGATTCGACGGCAAACACACCCACTGTAGAAGGTTTGCTCGCAAACCAACGTCTATTTCCCAACGACAACAATGTGCTCATCACCATAAAAAAATCGCTCAATGATCAGGACTACTATCCTAATAGAATAGACGGTGCAGAAATGAAGACAAATTGCAATGATCAACTCTGTGATATAACGCCAATTTTACACAATGTTTTACACAAAACAGGCCAAGATTTATGCAAGTTGTTAATATCGAACACCATTTTATTGACACTTCTTCCACCTATGCCAGCTCGTTATCAATAGAAATGGTAATAACAAGAGGGAAAACCTAGGTGCAAAAGCCGCTTAATCTCTTCAAGCATAGTCCATTTTTATAAGCGTTAAGTTTGATATTTCATTGTTCTGCCAGCAAACTCTTGCTCGATAGACTGATCTATCTAGCCAAGTAAGCATCAAGTTAAATGGCTGCGAAATGTGATCACGGGAAAAGTCAGCTGCAATATTATTGATTAACCTAGAAAATCTCGGCAGGTATGATAGAGATTCTAATGACGTTTAAATCTTCACTTTTGTTGTTATCCAGCACTGTGCTGCTTTCCCTAACAGGCTGTGTTTCTCACGCCAACTTAGATACGACAACCAATGCGCTAAACTCGGTGACCGCGCAGTGGTATATCGGTGACCAAGGTAAGCGATTCGATCGAATTGAATATCAATTTGCACAGCCGCTACAACCTCAAACCTTAGCTGGACTTAAGCTCAAATTGGTTGGGACATTTCATGACGGCCAGAGTGCAAAAGAGCACAACTCACCCAATCGACGCGTAGAACTTCCGGTTACCCACATCGATTGGGTGGGAAAATCCTTAGTCGTCGATGTACAGGATTTTGATACCAAAGGCTTGCTCGGTATTGAGGTGGACAGCAACTTAGCGCAACTAACCACCTCCCATTTGGTCTATAAGACACACATCCGCAGTGTGGATGACTTTGTGCAACATCAGTTTGTCGCCAAAGATGGAACCACCCTATCCTATTGGCTCTATTTGCCCAAAGATGCTCAGCCTGCACCTTTGATGGTGTGGGAACACGGTGGTGGTGAAGTGCTTGCCTCTTCCTATCCTAGAGCCAATCTTGAAGCCAATCGCGGCGCGACAGCATGGGTGGAAAGTGGTCATCCAACCGCTGTGTTGTCGGTTCAATTTCCTGAGAATTACAGCTTTGGTATCGCCGACATTCCAGACCAATTTGCCCAAATGCAGCGCTACAATACCGCTCAATATGAGCTCATCCAAAGTCTAGTTAACGCCAAACTTATCGACACAAAACGAATTTATATCTCTGGCGCGTCATCAGGTGGCGGTGCAGGGCTGCGTTTTATCATGCAATACCCCAAACTGTTTGCGGCAGCGGTGATCATTGCAGCGAAAGATACCATCGTTCCCTTGTCTGATAAGTATCATCTTGCCTATCGCTTCGATGCGCCAATCAGTGCACTTCGCCTAGCTGAAGAGGATTACGAGTCTAGCTATCAAGAGATGGAAAACGCCCTGTCAGACACCAACATCACCGGCGTTCCTATTTGGTTTGCCCAAGCTCAAAACGATCGTATCTGTACGCCGTACACTTCGATCATGATGTTTGATATTTTGCAAAAGCAAGGCGCGAAAGCCAATCACCACACGCTCTATTCCGATCAAGAAATGGCAGCATCGCATGTGCCACTCAACCACTTCTCATGGGTTCCAACCCTAAATAATCCTAAGATCATTGAGTGGGTCTATCAGCAACACAGATGAATCCGTACACACCAACGACAACAATGAGAAAAGGGCGCAATGCGCCCTTTCTATGGAGACAATACCGTGAGACTGTCTCGATATATCAATGCTAAACCGCTCTACACTTTGTAATGTTTAAGCTGGTCACTTAATTGCTGCGCCAACTGAGCTAGTGATTCACACGCTTGGGTGGTTTCACTGCTATACGCCAAGTTTTCACTGCTGCTTTGACGAATATGGTCAACGTTTTTGCTGACATCAGCAGCCACTAAGCGCTGCTGCTCTACCGAACTGGCAATCTCAATATTCAACTGAGAAATTCGGTCCACCGCAGTCAATACCGTTTTTAACACTTCGTCAGCCGTTTGGGCTTGGGTTGCATTATCGCGCGCTGCTTGCTGATTACTGTTCATCTGGGCTGACGCACGTTGACCGCTGTGCTGAATACGTTCAATCATACCGCGGATCTCTTCGGTAGAAGATTGCGTGCGACTAGCCAACGAACGTACCTCATCCGCTACCACAGCAAAACCACGCCCATGAGCCCCCGCGCGCGCCGCTTCAATCGAGGCGTTCAGCGCTAACAAGTTGGTTTGCTCAGCAATCTCACGAATCACCGCCAACACGCGGCTAATTTGATTACCCGCATCAACCAATTCCCCTACCGCTGCACTTGACGCTTCAATGTCATGTGCCTGACGGCGAATATTGGCAACGGTTTGACTCAATGTATCACCCACTTGGCGTACATCGTCATTCGCTTGACGCGCAAAGACTTCCGCATCCGCCGTATTACGCGCCACTTCTTGGGCAGACAGACTCAATTCGTGTGATGCAGCAGCCACTTGCTCGGTCTCTTTGGTCTGCTCAGCAGAAGCATGGTGAGATTGGCTCGCCAAGCCTAACAAACGCTCTGTTGAACTTGCCACTTCGTTTGCTGCTTGCTTGGCTTCTTTAATCGTTTGCTGGATACGACTGAGCAATAAGTTAAAGCCGTGCGCCATTTTGCCCAATTCGTCTTGCGTGGTAATGGCAAAGCGTTGGGTCAAATCCCCTTCCCCTTGGGCAATATCTTCAATGGCTTGCACAAACACAGCCAAAGGTTTACCAACAATGCGGTTGACTAACCAAGAGTTAAACAGGATCAGCACTAAACCACTGACGAGGATTAAACCGGCACTGCGTAGTGACTCAGCCCAGATTTGTTCACTCACTTCAGCATTCGAATAAGCTGTTACGATTTGATAACCCCATGGCGTAAACTCTGCTTTTTTAACATGCCACGCAGCACTGTCTTGCAGGGCTTGTTGAACGGTTTGGTCCGAAACATGGCTTGAGTGCATGCGCATTTGGTCTTTAGCATCGTACAGTGCGACAAAACCTTGTTGTAAAATGCGTGACTCTTGAATCGCTTCAGCAATACTCTGCATGTCTGCCGAGTAACCGACATACCAAATACCGATCACATTATTGCCATCAAAAATCGGCTCATAACCGGCGATATAAGGTTTGCCCAAAATGTCCACTTCACCGTAAAACGGTTGGCCAGCGTTAATCGCACGCATCGCCTTACCGGTCGGCGCTAACACGGTGCCGATACTGCGTTGTCCATCTTTTTTCACGTTGGTTGAAACACGAACAAACTGGTCACCATCTCGGGCAAACAGCGTCGCTGTTCCGCCCATCACTTGGGTCAGTTGATCCACTAATTCATATTGATTGGCTTGTGATGCTTGGCCAAACAGCAGGTCCGGTGCCTGACGATTAGCGACGGTCACGCGAGAACCTAGCTGCGCCTTCCCTAACGCTAAGCTACGTTCTTTAAGTAATGCCATACTGCTTTTGACTCGATCCAGCATAATGTCATTGGTGGTATTCAGCAAACGTGTGATGTCCTGATTCGCGCCACTTTGCTGCTCTTGTGCCTGAAGAGTCACGTTCTCGATATTGGTCACGCTTTGATAAGCCACCACCAAAATCGCAAACAGGCAAATAAGCGAGCTGATGCCGAGAATAAACTTACGATTAATGCTCATAAACATCCTAATAATTAAGGTGTTAAGGGGATTATTACATTGAAAGTATTAAATTGCTTTTCATATTATAGGGCGGTTATCGTACAACAGCTCGATAACACGCCAAATAACCCTGAGTAATTGGTCAATATCATCCACTAAAACTTGATGCAGATCAAATTTTAGTAAGTACCTATTTAGAGTGAGAGGTGATGTCATCCAGTGGCTGGGTAAATCGCCACTGGCGACAAAAGGGGGAACGTCAGGCAGCGAGCCTGACTTTAATAGATGGGAACAATCGGTTTATTTGCTAGCAGAGTGACCATGTAACTCACGGTAATGCTCTTCAAGATGCAACTGGCCTTTTGGTGGAGCCAACATGTCCCGCGACATCACGGTCATAAAAAATTCGATTGGACCATATTGATGGCGGCTGGTGAAAAAGCGGCTCGCTCCCATGGCGAGAACGCCAACCCAACCTGGTACATAAATGATGGTGGGTTTCTTACCCGCACACTTGAAAGCCATTTCTGCAATTTGCCGATGGGTTAACACATCAGGTCCTCCTGCGGCGACTTCACGTTTAGGGGTATCTATCGCATCAACCACCAAATTGGCAAGGTCAGCACCATGAATAGGGTTTGATTTATACTGGCCGCCAGAAAACAGAAAAATACGCCCTGTTTCGGCCATATGATAAAACTCATCCATGTCAGAAAAGAAACCATTGGGTCTTACCACGGTATACTCTAGCCCTGAGTTTTTCAGCGCTTCAACAAATCGCTCTTTGGCTTTGCAAAGCGACACCTTGCGTAATTTCTCTCCATCTAAAATCGAGACATAAATAAATTTACGGACTCCGCTGGCTTTCGCTTGCTCAAGGAGATTGAGATTGGCTTGATAATCTACATCCATGTAGCTTAAGCCATCTTTTTGGCGAGTAATACCAACGGTAGAAATCACGGTATCGATGCCCTCACAGCACCCGATCAGCGTTTGTGATTCCGTTACTTCGGCTTCAAGTAACTCATGGGGGACAATGCCCCTCTCATCTAACTTAGTTGCATCACGTACCACTGTGCGTACGGTGTAATCTCGCTTCAACAATTCGGCCGCAACAAAACTGCCCAAATACCCGGTGGCTCCTGCCAGTAATACCTTTTTATCCATGGTGTTACCTCATCTTCCATCTGTATCCGTTGTCTCTCAAAGAGGTTTTAAGATATCGGCACGGTCGCAATCAAGAGAGACAAAAACGTTTTTATCTCCGTTATACACCTGCTGCATCCCTTCTGATACCTGTTTATCGCTGGCACCTTTTATCACCAAGGCGACACGTTTATCTTTCATTAATGGCCGATATTGGGCACACACTCCGGGGCTTTTAATCGAAATGGTGCTGACATGCACTTTCGCTAACGCATCCCAATCAGAGAGAGTGACATGGCTAAACACCACATCCAAATCCGGCTTATTTAATTTCTCTACCTTATTTAAATAGACCCGACTAAGCAACATGTCACGTAATGCAGGAATTTGATTTAAGGCGCGTAGATCGTCAATCTCGCCACCGCTTAATACGAGCGACTTTAATTCTGGGAGTTGTTTGATGCCTTGCAACGAGACATTTCCCTCAAATGCACACTGCAGATACTCCATATCCTGTGCTGAATGGATATTTTGCTGCTGCGCCATGGCTAACACGCATTTTTGCAGCTGTTGATCAGGGAAACGTAGCTCATCGATGGGTACGTCAGTGGCGTGAGCCGCAGAGGCAAAAAGCACACTGGCGATAAGAATTGAGACTTTCACCACAATGTCCTATGAAATGGTTCTCAAATAAATGTAGCTAACATGGTAAAGCTTTAAAGCAAGTTTCGGAAAAATTACGTTTAAGATTATGACAGAGGAAAGCAAACTCGTTGCTAAAAGGTCAAGTAGAGTTGCTCAACTACAACATTTTCTCAATAAACGGCATTATTCTATGTTTCAGAAACCACTTTAATTGGAGGGGCGCGATAAACAGTAAACTGGTTGCGGCCATTTTGTTTACTGGCATACAAGGCCTCATCGGCCTCTTGAATTAACTGCTCAATTTGCACATCGGTATGAGGCGTGCGCACAGCAATACCGATACTAACCGTCACATGAGGAGCAATATCCGAGGATTTATGGGCAATATTGAGTTGTTTCACCGCCCCAATCACATGGTCAGCACACAAGGTCGCCCCCTCCTTATCTGTAAACGGCAGTAAACAAGCGAACTCTTCCCCACCGTAACGACAACAAATATCCGACGTGCGCCGCACCGATGTTTGCAACGCACGCGCGATGCTCTTCAAGCACTCATCCCCAGCAAGATGCCCATAACTGTCGTTGTAACGTTTGAAATAATCGACATCGAGCATCAGTAGAGCCACGGGCTTTTGCTCTCTTTGACACAGATTCCAATCCCCTAGTAGCGCCTGATCAAAGCGCCGCCGGTTCGCGAGCCCCGTTAACCCGTCAATCAAGGCCATGTCTTTCATGATGTCCATCTGCAGTTTTAAAGTCAGATGTGTCATCACACGAGCACGTACAATTAAGGGGTTAAACGGTTTAGTAATAAAATCCACCGCGCCCACTTCAAAGCCTCTTGCTTCAACGTTCGCTTCGGTTTCTGCAGTCACAAAAATCACAGGAATATCCGTGGTAAGAGGGTCGAGAGACAATTGCTGGCATACTTCATAGCCATCCATTTCAGGCATAACAATATCAAGCAAAATAAGGTCAGGTTGCTGCTCACGGGCTTTTTGTAAGCCGCTACGTCCGTTAGTTGCCATCAGTACATTAAATTCATCTTTGAACACTTCATTAATCGCACGAATATTGATCGGTTGATCATCGACCACCAACAATACTGGCTTACGTCCTTCCTGAATGTACTGTTGCAACAAACGATTACGTGACATGACCT
This sequence comes from Vibrio porteresiae DSM 19223, assembly GCF_024347055.1. Taxonomy (NCBI): domain Bacteria; kingdom Pseudomonadati; phylum Pseudomonadota; class Gammaproteobacteria; order Vibrionales; family Vibrionaceae; genus Vibrio; species Vibrio porteresiae. Next base: position 1,148,129 of record NZ_AP024895.1, on the reverse strand, counting down.
TCCCTTATCTGCGTTAACCATTGCCGAGCGGACTCAAATTCCAGATTCTCTACCGCAATCAGCAGCGCCTGATAGCTTTGATTGTCTGAAAAATGGCGCTGTAATTGCTCTGCCAATTCAATTGCTTTCATATTGCCTGTCGAGAGGCAATCTTCCAGTTCGATGCAAACGCTCTGCACATCTAAGCTAGACTCAACCACTGGCATAATGCTCTCGTTTGACCCCAGACTCATCATCAGCGTTTGATGCTCTTGTGCAGCTTGTTTGGCGATGGTCTCTACCACACCAGTCAGCAGCTCTTTGCCTTGCTCAGCAATATCAACCTTTTTCAATTCAGCTTCTTTGTTTTTAAGCCATGTAAATAGCTCATCTAACCCGGCCGTACCCGCTGACCCCTTCATGGTATGAAGTATAGTCATAACCTCCGACCAGTGCTGATGATTAATTGCCTGGTGAAGAGATTGGTTCAATTCGAGAAACGACGGCATAAACCCTTGCAGTAACTTACGATAAAGCTGCTCATTACCACCAAAGCGAGAAAGTACCTGCTGCAATTTGTCACTCGGATCGCAATGAGTTCCCGCACTGGAGAGTAAAGGTTCATGGCCCGTCAGCGTAAGAATGGTCTCAAGCACCAAGTTAAAATCGAGTGGTTTTCCTAAATGCGCGTTCATCCCAGCCGCTAAACAGGCGCTTTTATCCTCATCACTGACGTTGGCAGTCATGGCGATAATCGGCAACGTGGCAAACTCTGCATGTTGTCGAATCTCTTTTGTGGCCGTCAAACCGTCCATGGTCGGCATTTGCATGTCCATCAACACCACATCAAAGTGAAGCTGTGGATCGAGCACCGCATTAACACCTTGCAGACCATCTTGTGCCAGAGTGACATTCGCTCCTGCACTAGTGAGTAGCTCATGAGCAACCTCTTGGTTAAATACATTATCTTCCACCAGCAATACGTTCATCCCCACTAGCGGCATCTGCTCAGCTTGTTCTGATGTCACCAAATCGGAATTATTGCTGCGACGGTTATTGAGCACATCATTGACCGAGGTAAGCAGTTGATACGGTGTCACCGGTTTCGATAGCGTTGCCTCAAAAGGTGAACTGACGTCAACCACTGGAATTTCACCATGGCTTGCCGCGCTAATTAAAATAGCCTTAGGCTTTTTGCTTAAATGAAGTTGATGTTTAATGTGCTGAGCAAGCTCCACCCCATCCATATGCGGCATTAACCAATCCAGAATTAGGCAATCAAAGGGTTGCTCGTGTTGATCTGCCGCTTCAATCATCTCGATAGCTTCAACGCCACTGTGAGCCACTGCCACTTGTGCATGTAACCGCACTAAGCTTTCTGCGACCATAGTACGTGCAACATCGTTATCATCCACCACCAGAATCCGTGGCTGGCGCTCAAACCATTGTGGCTGCCAAGGTTTGGAGGAATCAATTGGCAGAGTTAACTCGAAGAAAAAGCGGCTGCCTTTGCCAAGCTCACTCTCAACGAGCAGCTCCCCATCCATAAGCTCAATGAGGCGGCGAGAAATAACCAACCCTAAACCCGTCCCGCCATAACGACGTGTGATAGACGCTTCTGCCTGAGTAAAGCCATCAAAAATGCGCTCTTGTTGTTCAGGGCTAATACCAATACCAGTATCTGTCACCGCAATCATCACGCGCACTTGTTGATTATGGGTAGAGAGCAACCGCGTGCGCACCACCACTTCGCCTTGATCGGTAAATTTAATCGCGTTACTAATAAGATTGATCAGTACTTGTTGGATACGCAGTTCATCTCCCAGCAAATAGGGCGGAATCTGCTCATCTAAATCAAACAGTAACTCCACGGATTTTTCCCGTAAGTTACCTGACATCACCACCGCCAAATGCTCCATCAAACCCTCTAAATCAAAAGGATGTGGATCGATTTCTAACTTACCAGACTCAATCTTTGAATAATCCAATATGTCATTGAGCAGTGTGAGTAATGAAGTGGCGGCCATGCGCGCCTTCGACGCAAAATCATGCTGTTTTTGACTTAAGGTGGTTTTAAGCAACAACTGCAGCATCCCCAATACCGCATTCATTGGGGTGCGAATTTCATGACTCATATTGGCGAGAAACAGAGACTTAGCAGCGTTCGCATCATCTGCCTCTACTTTGGCATCGCGCAATGCTTTTTCCGACCTTTTTTGCTCAGAGATATCCCGCGCAATCCCCAAATAGCCATTAATCTCATCGTTATTGCCGCGAATCACCGTGACCACTAAGTTAATCGGTAAACGTCGACCATCTTTACGAATGTATGTCCACTCAAGCGATTCATACACATTAAGACGAGCTTTTAATGTAAACACATCCATGCCGGAGACTTCTTGCCCATACTCTTTGGATAACGCAGCACAGCGCTCACGAATCTCTTCAGCATCGTGAAATACCACCGGCAGCTGTTTATCGACCATCTCTTCACTGGTATAACCCAACATATTTTCTGCGCCTGTGTTGAACACTTTAATAATCCCACTCGGTTCTACAGCAATGATGGCCACCTCTGATGCGGCGCTTAACACATTGGAAAACAGAATGTTGAGGTCATTTAATTGCGCGGTACGCTGCACCACCTGCTGTTCAAGATTGGCATTCAATTCATGAATTTTGGCTTCTGCGGCCTTTTGCTTCGAGATATCCCGCACGGTTTTTGCCGCGCCAAGCACAGTCCCCGTGGAAGACAAAATAGGTGACACGGTCGCAGAGACAGGAAACTCAGTTCCATCCTTGCGATGGCGAATGGTTTCAAAGGCGGAAATGGTTTCACCATGGGCGATTTTGGCGAGAATATCGCGCTCTTCATACTGCAATCTTTGGGGAATGACTAAGTTTTTTAGCGGCTGACCAATTGCTTCTTCCCGTGTGTAGCCAAAGATCTGTTCTGCGCCTGTGTTCCAACTGATGATAATCCCATCGAGATTCTTACCAATGATCCCATCGACAGAGCTTTCGACGATCGCGTGCAATTTGGTCTGTTCATGGATCAGGCGAGACCGGTTACTGCGCTGCACATTAAACATCGCAACTAACAACGCCAGCATTGCGCTCACGGCAAAGCCGATAGAAAACACTTCTGCAGAGGTATGCAGATGAACCGACTCTAAAAATTGGGGGGTAATCGACAATGATAAAAGCCAATGTCGGCCAAGCATATTCAATGGTCGCTCATGTGGGTAAAGCCCTACCTCAAGGCTATTTTTATAAAATGAGACAGCATCTTGCCGATCGGTGACATCGGTAATAGTCAATATTTGCTTCGTGGGATCTGGGGTAATGTCTTTTAGCACATCGGTAAGACTTAACGGGGCGTTGATCCAACCAAATCCTTTTTCTAATCGCTCACTCTCGGTGTCAGGAATGTCACCGCCACGATATAACGGCAGGAGAATCAGCAGGGAATCGATTTGACCTCCGGAATTCGTTACCAAGCGAATGGGGGGAGTGATTCGCGCTTGCCCGCTTTTCATCGCCGCATCGGCTGTGGTGCGCCGTTTGGGCTCTGAGGCAATATCAAAACCAATCGCCTTTTCATTGAGCATATAGAACTCAGGTTCCATATATTGAATGATGTAAGAGTCACCAAAGTTTGGTGAATATTGACTTATCGAGAACCCCGGAGCGTCATCGGATTTGGCCTGATAAATAAAAGATTTAAGCTCTTCTCGTTTTACCCAGCGAACAAAACCAAAACCTCGCGCACCAGGAAAATACTCTTTGAGGCTTAATGTCGAGCCAAATTGGTTCATCTCTTTACGGGTGACATCTTCACCACCGCCAGACAAAATCGCCGTACGCGCTTCACGAATCCCATATTGATAGAGCTGAAAACGCTCGGTAACTTTCTCAATCAGTTGGTCAAACTTTTCGTTGATCGCCTCATCAATCCGATTGGCATTAAGGCTTAGAGTGAAATAATTCACGGCGGCAGTGACCACCAAACCGACCAAAAACAGCAAAATGGCGTAACGATGGTTTCTCACTAATGAAGACTGTGTGGTACGAAAGTCGGCTGATGAAATGTCCATATCACTCCTAAACCGCGCTTTTACAATGCGCTGAATATATTGAGTGTAGACGGCAAGGGAGAAAAAGGCGGTACAAGTTGTTGATGTACGCCACCAATTGGAACGTTACCGTGTCAAATTTGGACTCGCTTACGGTGCGATGCTGATCGGTAATTGTGCTGGCTGAGGATTGATAACCCACTCGCTAATAAATTGCTCGAGCGGAATTGGCTTACTAAAAAGGTAGCCTTGGTAATAATCCACGCCATGCTCCTTGAGATATTGCAGCTGTGTCACTTGTTCAATTCCTTCCGCTACGGTCGGAATCTCCAACCGCTGTGATAAATCCAATAAGTTATTAACGATATTGTTAGAGATCGGATCTTGCCCAATCAAATCAATAAATTGCTTATCAATTTTGATGTAATCAACCTCAAACATCTGCAGGTAAATCAAACTGGAATGCCCAGTACCAAAATCGTCTATAGAAAAGCGTACTCCAGCAGCATACAACTCGTTGTACATCTCAAAAATCCGCTCTTCTTTGGTGACCTGCTCACGCTCAGTAAGCTCTAACACCAGCTTGATGTTGTCGTTATTAATATTGGAAATAAAGCGCACGCAATCATACACAATGGTGCGATCAAACAGCTGCTGGGCACTTAAGTTAAACGACAAATGCATCACATGACGTACTAGGTGAGCATAAGGTTTAAGCTGTCGAGTCACCTGAGCAAACAGCGATGTCGACAACCGTGCAGCCAGTTGCCCTTGTTCGACTAGACCAATAAATTCATAAGGCGAGATAATGCCTTTTTTCGGATGATGCCAACGTACTAACACTTCACCGCCAGCCAACGATCCATCTTGCGCAAAAATAGGCTGTACATACGCTTTAAATTGCCCAGCGCGAATACCGTGGCGAATTTCACGTGCCAAAAAGCGTGGTAAGGTCATGAATTTATAAAATTGGTAGCTCACTACCAACGGAAAGAACAACAAAAACAGGGCAGTAATCAGCAGTTCATCGTAAAGATCTTTTAGCATCAAACCGATATCGTAATCCACCGAAATGGAATAAGGATAGTTTTCCGATGCAATCGTCATCCCTTTGAGTAAGTTGGCGTGCTCATTAGGCATGGTCAGAACTAACTGCCCAATCCCTATTTGAAAATGCATAAAGTACGGACGAATGTCGATTTGATCGAGAAAATAGTGCTCGCTCAGTTCCGTGGTGATGCTACCAGTGGAATAAATCAACGCCTTAGATTGAATGTATCCCTTGGCAACATAGAGATTTCTATCTGACTCGGGATGAATTGGCATTAAAGAAAAACCATCGATAGAGCTGCAATAGCCATTGGGCAGCTTGAGATCCATCGATAAACCGCTGGGAATCGCTAAGGTGCGAATCATCATCATCCGACGCAAGGTAGTGCAAGGTAGGTGGGTGTAATGGTTGATGTAGGTTCCCGCCTCATCCACTTGGCGGAAAATAGAGTCCATATGCTCAATGATATTGCTGATGTTCTGCTTGACTTGCCGCTCTACGTCATCAGTAATCGTGTGATAGGCCATCTGCCCACCCGCCAAAAGCAACATGAGATAAACAGCAAAGGCATAGAGACGAGCTCTAAAAAAACGTGAGTTCTCATATTTGGACTTTTGCAACATAGATTCCTGTGAGATTAACAAAACATCTAACGGCGTGTACCACCATAGTATAGGAGAAGTTATCCTGAATGCACTAGCTAGCCAATTGAATAAATTGGTTTTGTTGACAACAATGACTTTCCCCTCAGCTCTATTTTTTCAACCCACATCACTTTTTCTTATTCCTGCTACAACAGTTTTAAGGGGAGCAACTACACTTGTTACAAGTAACTATTTGATCTTATAACGATCATTATCATTAATTGCTAAGAAAGTGCTGATTTACTATCGTATAAGAACAAATTTCCGCTCTGATTTTCCGCTGTTTTGGGCGTGTTAGCATCACTTCTTATCGTTCTCTTTAAAGCACACAAGCAACGGATGATAACGTACAACCCATTATGGGTGAGGCAGCTATGAATGGTGTAACCACGGCAGAACCACTGATTTCTCAATCGTCTCAGACAGCCCGCGAAGAGACATTTGTCCGTTTTACTCGGCTTGCGGCGTTTATTGCGCAAACCGATATCGCGACAGTCAGTTTAATTGAGGGTGACAAGCTCTATTTTAAAGCTCAGGTGGGCTTTGACCTCGAAGAGATAAATGCTGCCGATTCGTTTACCATCCACACCGTGCAACAATTACAGCCGCTGATTGTTAACGACCTAAGCAAAGATGCGCGTTTTGCTGACAACCCAATAGTTCAAGCTGACCCTTTTATTCGGTTTTACGCTGGATTCCCTATCAGTGTGAATGGAGAACAGAACATTGGCGCACTGTGTGTCATGCACGGCAAACCACGCCACTTAACGCAAGAACAGATCAACGCCTTAAGTGAGCTGAGCCGTTTACTTGAACTGCAAATTAATCACGCCGACCTTGCCCTCACCGATGATATGACTGGACTACTCAATCGCCGCGGGTTTTATGCCAAAACCGAATCGTTTATCGAGCGCTGCATAGAGAATCAAGAGAGCTATGTGTTGATCTATTTTGACATCGATGGCTTTAAAACCATTAATGACCAATTTGGTCACAGCCAAGGAGACCTTGCGCTGAGACTCTTTGCGACCGCTCTCCGTCATTCGGTACGCGGTAGTGACTTAATCGCCCGTTTAGGCGGCGATGAATTTTGCGTGTTAATGACCTTAAACGGCTTGCAACGTGAAGTGGACATTCCCGCTCGCCTTGAGCAAGAGTTGACCCACTTAGCGCAAAATGAACAATTCACCATTCACTTTAGTTCCGGCACTATCATTCGCGATCCAGATGTGGAACAAGCCCCCATCGACAGTTTGCTCAACCGCGCGGATCAAGCCATGTATCAAGAAAAACGCCGCAAAAAGCTCGAGTGCAAAGGGAAATGATCGTTGCGCTGGCACACATTAGTTGCATGCCAGTTTTCTACGCTTTGATTTTATAGCGGTTATTTTTCTCACTCTTGGCCGTTTTCTTCTACGCTTTAAGGCAGTTCCCTTTACCTGTTAAGAGAGGCGCCTATGAGCCAAGACGATAAAGAAGTCGACAATGGGGGTATCCCATTACCCAGTGGCAAGGTTAATCCTATCGATACCGACTATACGGTCGGTCAAGATAACGTCGTACTTTCCGTCGGTCCGTTTGGGTTAGATATTCACAACCGCGTTTTCGCCATTTCTGGATTAGCCATTGTGATCTTCGTGTTTGCCACCTTGATATTCCGTGAGCACGTTGAACCGGTGTTTACTTCGCTCAAATCGTGGATTGTCACCAACTTAGACTGGTTTTTCCTCCTCTCTGGAGACCTATTTGTGATTGTGTGTCTGGGGCTTATCTTTTCCCCTCTAGGACGAGTGCGGATTGGCGGTACAGAAGCGACCCCGGATTATTCCTACTCAGGTTGGCTGGCGATGCTGTTTGCGGCAGGGATGGGAATTGGCTTGGTGTTCTTTGGCGTATCAGAGCCAATGTCTCATTTCAGCACATCTCTTGCCGGAACGACCATGGAAAATGGCGTACGCACTGACTGGGCACCATTGGGAGCCGCCATCGGCAATACCGAGGCCGCTGAAGCTTTGGGGATGGCAGCAACCATTTATCACTGGGCACTCCATCCTTGGGCAATTTATGCTCTGCTCGCTTTAGGGTTAGCCATTTTCTCGTTTAACAAAGGCTTACCTTTAACCATGCGTTCGGTCTTCTATCCCCTCTTTGGCGAACGCGTCTGGGGCTGGACAGGTCACATCATCGATATTTTGGCGGTGGTTGCCACTGTGTTTGGGTTAGCCACCTCACTCGGTTATGGCGCATCACAAGCGGCAACGGGGCTTAACTTTCTCTTTGGTATTCCACTTAATGACACCACCAAGGTGGTGCTCATTCTGATTATTTCCGCCATGGCATTGGCATCTGTGCTTGCGGGGCTCGACAGTGGAGTGAAACGGTTATCCGAAATCAATATGGGGCTGGCGGCGATATTGCTGTTGTTTATTGTGTGTGTAGGCCCAACTCTCACCATTCTAAGCAGCTTCTTCACCAATATTTGGCATTACATTGAGTATATTCCTGCGCTTTCGATGCCCTTTGACCGAGAAGATGTGAACTTTTCCCAAGGTTGGACCTCCTTCTATTGGGCGTGGTGGATTTCATGGTCACCTTTTGTCGGCATGTTTATCGCTCGCGTTTCGCGCGGTCGTACGGTTCGCGAATTCATTGTGTGCGTACTGCTGATTCCATCGACCGTGTGTGTATTCTGGATGACCGCCTTTGGCGGCACAGCGGTAAACCAATACGTCAATGACGGTTACCAAGCAGTGATGAATGCTGAGCTTTCCTTGAAACTGTTTGCCATGTTAGAAGTGATGCCGTGGCATGGCATCACCTCGTTTGTCGGTATTGTACTGGTGGTGGTGTTCTTTATTACCTCATCCGACTCGGGTTCCTTGGTAATCGACACCATCGCCGCTGGCGGTAAAGTCGATGCACCGACACCTCAGCGGGTGTTCTGGTGTACCTTTGAAGGCTTGGTCGCCATTGCACTGATGTTAGGTGGTGGCTTAGCCGCAGCCCAAGCCATGGCAGTTGCTACCGGCTTCCCATTCACCATAGTGTTGTTGGTCGCGACCGTGTCACTGATTAAAGGCTTAATGAGTGAACCGCGAGCGAAAAAGAAATAAAGACAGTAGTCGCCCCTTCGGGCCTACAAAGTGAAAGCAAACAAGGGCCTAATTGGCCCTTGTTTTTTAAGTAAACGCTGGTGATAAATGGTGTTGATAAAAGCGATGAGTTGACAGGATTACTGATTGCCTGACGAAAGTGCTGAAATCAACGGCTGTAACGTGTTTTCAAACACGGTTTGCGCTTGCTTGTTCATGTTTTCCACATTCAAGCCGGGATTTTGTTTGAGCACTTGATCACGCAGTGCATCCACTTGTGCCGAGCAGAGATCGCCAGTCACACTGGACTCTTGCCCCGAACCACATACGGACCCTAACGTCTTGGTCGGCAGTTGGCTGATCATATCCGCCAGCGATAAGCCGTTTGAGCTGCTGGCCGCAATGCTCGTTTCGCTCACCATCATCCCGCTTAACATCATTCCACCAACCAGTAATACTCGACTTAACCCTTTCATCTGTGGTTCTCCTATCTGGTTTAGCCCCCGTTGCTTAAACTCACTGAGCGCTGAAACCGATTAACCGCGTATCCAATAACCATGCTGTTTAGAATTATCGGCTTTAAGCGACGATACTTAAGCTCTTTTTAGCCGTTACCACTAAGATTTTGCTGATAATTTCTCAAGGATCGCAACTTCACAATAATCTGCCCCTAGTGGGAAATAACCCACTACTATTATGCTATGGTTTGAATATTAGACAATGGTGTCACACCGGCACAAGCAACAGAGGAACCATTCTCATGCAGCGATTTGAAATTCGTATGGAACCCAGCCCTACCGAACCTTTGTACTACTTCGTCTTAGTATCAAAAAATGGTGATGTATTTGCTCGAAGCGTCATGTACCCAACGAAACAAGCCGTAGAAAACCGCATTAATTTAATCAAAGACAATGCTTCAACCGCCAAGGTGGTGGATCACACTACAGCGGAAGCGCACTAATCTCTTCAATCAACCGCTTGCTATCGGCCAATTGGTCAGCGATCGTTGCGACGACATAGTCACTTTTTAGATTATCGGACCTTGCCGTCGCTCTTTCAGGCGCAAATTGATAACAGAGAGTGCAAAGCGGATAAAAAACCGTGTAAAATCCGCTACGTTACTTTTTGTTAACTAGGTGTGATGCCCACGTTATGGAACGTTTTTTTGAAAAATTGCTGTACTCTGCTCGTTGGATTATGGCTCCTGTTTATTTAGGCTTAAGTTTTGTTTTACTCGCGTTGGCGGTGAAATTCTTCCAAGAAGTTTGTCACATCATTCCCAACATCTTCTCGATTGAAGAAGTGGATTTGGTGCTAACCACTTTATCCATGATTGATATCGCCTTAGTGGGCGGCTTAATCGTGATGGTGATGTTCTCTGGTTACGAAAACTTTGTCTCGAAAATCGATGTCGATGAGCATAATGACAAGCTCGGCTGGCTGGGAAAAATGGACACCGGTTCGTTGAAAAATAAGGTCGCAGCATCGATTGTTGCTATCTCATCAATTCATCTACTCAAAGTGTTTATGAACACTCAGCATATCGCGAACGACAAGATTAAGTGGTATCTGTTGCTGCATGTGACTTTTGTTGCTTCAGCCTTTGTCATGGGCTATCTCGATAAGATCAGCAAAAAAGAGCACAAATAATCACATTGGGCAGCGTAAACGCTGCCCAATTGTTTTATCGCCTTTCACCTCTTTCATTGGCAAACCTTAAGTAAATCTTAAATATTGCTTTGTAATCTCAAACTCAGAATCACTAGAAGAAGATTGAGGTTGTCGATGATGTGGATTACAAAAGAGAATCATCTGAGGTTTAAAAATCGTTTGCGCCAATTTGATAAGCAACGCAAAAAAGTGATGTCGCGCTGGCTGAGTCTGCCCTTAGCTCTGTTCAATCGCATCAGCGCCACCCAAGAAACGTTGGTTAACCATCAGCAGGTACAACGTATTGTGATAGTGCGTAACAATGCGCGCGTTGGTAATACCCTGTTTTTAATTCCCTTTATCAATCAAGTTAAGCAAGTTTATCCGCAGGCTGAAATCACCTTAATAGGGTGTGCGAATTGGCAAGCGTCGCTGTTAGAAGGCCTCGCTATTGATCACTTTGTTGTAAGCCACTTCCGTTTCAGCTCATTAGGTAAGCTACTCAAGACAATCGTTACTCTGCGCAAGACTCAATTTGACCTGTGCTTTATGCCTTGTGGCTCGGCGCAAGATGCGTTGATGTGCAGCGCCTTGAACGCGCGCAATAAAATCGGCTTTGATCATGAACGGTATCGTAACGCGCTCACGCATCCGTTGAATAATCCTTCGTTTTATCAACACGCAGCGCTGCGTTGTTTAGCCCTGATACCTCAAATTGCCCCACTTGCCCTTGCGCAAACTTGCCACCAGCTGCGTTTAACCCAACACGAACTGGCTGAAGGCAAAGCAGCACGCCTTGCGATTGCCGATGAACAAACCTTATGTATTGGCTATTTCCGTGAGGCACGCGGCGCTAAACAGTTAAGCGATAAGCAATGGCAAAACTCTATAGACACGTTGACTCAAGCCAGCCCTTATCCGGTCGTGTGGATTGAAATTCTTGGCCCTGGAATGAAGCAAGGCTTTACGCCTAATCACTTAAGTTGTCACTGCGCCGATTTAAGAGAGTTGGCAGGGTTTCTACACCATCTCGATGGGTTTATCAGCTGCGACACAGGACCGCTCCATTTAGCCGATGCAGTCAATACGCCTTGCATTGGTCTGTTCACTCATACCGATCCCACCGTCTACGGCATGTTGGGCGATAAGGCGCAATACATTACCGATATCGAGCAGTTCGATGCGACTAACGTTTGGCAAACTCTACTTGGCAAGTCACTTGTGAGTAATCAAGAGACAGAATTACCACTAGCCTTGGTTAACCGCAGTGTGTCATCACAGCCAAACCAGCTTGAAACGCCCGCGATTGAAACCGCTCGATTAGCACTTTAAGCTAAACAGCAGGAACTTTATGTTATCCTTTGGTAGCTAAAACTATAAAAGCCACAGGCCACATCGAAATGCGGCCTGTGGCTTTTATGGGTATTGCTAAGTGACTTGGGTACAAATCTATTCAACGCGGAACTTATTACGTCTCTTGTTGGAATGATCACTGTTGGTCACATCAAATTGCTCGGTCAGCGAGCGTAACTGTTGTCCCATTTTAGTGATGTCTTCACTCACTCGGTTACACATCTCAATCGATTTCTGCGTTTCAGAGAAGTTATCATCCATCACTTGGAAGTTTTGGCTCAGGCTATTGAGCTCAGCCACCTGCTCTGCGATGGAGTGGGTAATCGACGTCACATGTTCATCAATCGCCAGCATAACGTGTTCAATCTCTTCCCAACTTACCTGGGTTTCTTGCACCCGTGTGGTACAGGCTTGGGTTGAACGTAAACCATCATCCATTACGCGCTCAACACGTACTGTACTCGCACTGATGGCATCGACAATCGCCGCCACTTCATTGGTCGACGCTTGGGTACGGCTGGCCAACGCACGCACTTCATCCGCCACCACAGCAAAGCCACGCCCCGCTTCTCCGGCACGTGCCGCTTCAATAGCCGCATTGAGTGCCAATAAGTTGGTTTGCTCGGCAATGCTGTTAATGACCTCAACAACTCGAACAATTTCGTTGGAGTCAGTCTTGAGTTTTTCAACCGCGCTGCTCGCTTCGTTAATTTCATTGCTCAGCGTCGTCATTTCAGTTGATGTAGCCCGCACTGTTGAACGGCCAGCGGTCACCTTTTCCACCGCTTCAGAGGCCGTGGCTTTGATGCTTTGCAGGGTACTATTAACCGAACTGCTGTGCTCCATCACAAAATCCAATTTACTTTGCACACTCTCATACTGATGTTTAGTGCCCATCGAATTCTTATTAAGCGAGGTATTGATGTCTTTCACATCTTCAGAGATGGGTTGCATCCGGACAATAGAACCCAACAATTTTGAAAAGGTATCATCCAAGAATCCAATAAATTCATTCATGCCCATCGCCAATTGCGCGATTTCATCTTTTCCGGAAACAGGCAAACGAATCGTTAAGTCACCATCACCAGAAGAGAGCGAGTTCACTGTCTCTTGCATCTTCGCAATCGGTTTGACCAATCGGCTAGCAATAAACCAGATGATTAAACAGCTGATCACGCTGGACATCACCAACAATGCAATCAAAGCAGTGGTAATGTGGCTGCGAATCACACCTAGCATCTTCATCGCTTCTGATTCATCAATCTCACTGAGCAGCGCCCAGTGAATGCCATCGATATCAAGCGGTTGATAAGCGGAGTAAACTAAAACGCCGCGATAATCAGGGAAAATATCAAACCCGACTTGCCCCGCCAGCGCACGCTGCACCCCGATGGTATCGACAGGCTGTAACCCCATGGTGGTGTTTTGCGCATCTATGTTAGCGATGGTCGCTGGATTCACTCCCGCATCCTTAATGGCTTGCAAATAGCCCGCCTTATCATCAATTAAAAAGCGGCCATCAGAGCGCATCAGTTTATCTTTACCCACCAGATACGTTTCGCCAGACTCACCAAAACCAGACTCTTTCCAGAGTTTATTGTGCGTCATGATCTCATTGATTTTATTGACGGGGATTTGGAACACTAACACCCCAATGGTATTCCCTTGTGGATCTTCGATAGGAGAGGCTATAAATCCTGCTTCTGCGTTATACGATGGGAAATAGTGATCAAAATCGGTGATATATGAGCTGTCTTTATTGGTGAGAGTGAGCGCTTTTTTGTAAGCGGTCGCAAGCGGCGTTGAAGCATAAGGCCCATCTTTCAACGAGGTGGCAAAATCAAGCTCTTTATACACGGTATACACAATTTTCCCAGTACTCGCATCGACCAGAAAAATATCATACAACCCATAGGACTTTAGATACTGTTGCATAAGCTGATGATACTGAGTGTGAACACGAGCATAAGGGGTATCTTCTTTAGGCGTGACTAACTCATCCTTTTGCCCTAATGGTGCGGGGTTAAGGCCAATAAACTGCTGCTGAAAATAGCGCGTATCGTTACCTAACCTCGCGAGAGTCTGTAACGCGGTTTCACGCACACCAGAGGCGTTCGTATTCTGTTTCTGATAATTGCTCGTGAAATCGTTTTGATAGTAGCGCTGTAGTTCAGGGTAATCTGCGGTTGGCGTTGATTGCTGCTTAAACGTGGTAGCAAACTGCTCCATCGCATTTTTTACAGCAGGACTAAGTGCCATAGTGGACACCTCAGATCCTAAAGTCTGCAAATAGAGTTTTAATTCATGGGCAATTTGCGTGCGGCTGGCGACCAGTTTATCTTCTGCGTCTTTTTTCAAAACCGCTTCTGATTCATTTAAGATCACATAGCCTAAAGAGATACAGCTGATCGCCACAAACAGCATAGTGACGATAGAACAGGCCAAAATAAGCTTGGTTTTAATTTTCATAGAATCCTTCACAACCCTGTTGAGTAACTAGATGACACAACAACGTGAAACAACAACTTTATGTATAGTAAGAAAAATTTGCATAAGCAATGTTTTGCTACTAAGACTACTTATTGATAAACAAAACAATTTTATTTAAGTTGCTGAATGTCCGCTCTTTCCCTAATGCCCTCTGTTCTAAAACATTTTTTTCTCCATCGTTGTCCTAAGTAAACCTTAAGTTTTACGTCTCATCATGTGAGCATCTTCGTTGTAAGGCTCTCAATACATATGAAACTGAATTTACCTCGTATTTCTCTGACAATGCCGACTTTGATTGTCGTGTGCGCGCTCTATTTCGGTACGGTCATGAACTATCCCGTTCTCCATACTCTCTATGGCCTTAGTCAAAACGTGCAAGATTCGCTGTTTTTCTACTCAGCACCGCTACTCTTGATTTGTGCGTTCACGATTATTTTTTCATTCGTGGCCTGGCGCTATGTATTTAAGCCCTTTATGGCCTTGGTGCTGATCTCCTCCGCGGCGGCGCTGTATGCCGAGGTCAATTTCCATACTTTGTTTGATATGAGCATGATGGAAAGTGTATTTGAGACCAACAGCTCAGAAATTTCGTTCTATACCAATGCGGCCTCAACACTTTACCTCATTGGTTTTGGCTTAATCCCAACCCTATTACTGCTGCTGGTAAAAATTAAGCCGCAGCGCTCATGGAAAGTCGCCGCGCTATCTCGAGTAAGTTTAGTGGTTATTGCTGCGTGCGGTCTTTCGCTTGTTGCCGCTACTCAGTACAAGAACTATGCCTCGGTGGGTCGCAACAATAAATACCTCAACCGTATGATCATTCCGGGACATATCTACAGTGGTGTTCGCTACTTAGATAAGCTCTATTTCACAAAAACACTGCCTTATGAGACACAGGGCACAGATGCCAAAGTAACAGCCACCAGCAATGGCAAACCAACCTTGATGGTGATCGTACTCGGTGAAACCGCACGCGCTATGAACTTTAGTGACAATGGCTATGGTCGTAATACCCAACCCTATACCCAGTCGCAAGGCTTGATCTCATTTCAGCATGTGAGTTCTTGCGGCACTTACACTGCGCTTTCCGTGCCATGCATGTTCTCCAACATGAATCGCACTGATTACAATAAAGAACGTGCAGCGACTCAAGATAACGTCCTGAATGTCATGCAACATGCCGGAGTGAAAGTGCTGTGGATCGATAACGATGGAGGTTCAAAAGGGGTGGCTGATAACTTACCGCATCAATCGATCAATAACGCCCTAAAAGACCGTGATTGCAATGGCAGCACCTGCTTTGACGAGGTGATGCTGAAAAAAGCGCAAACCTTTATTAATCAGGATGAGCAAAACAAAGTGTTAGTGCTGCATACCATCGGTAGCCACGGGCCAACCTATTTTCAGCGTTATCCAACCGCACACGCCCCGTTCCAACCAGCGTGCAATCGCAGTGATATTGAAAACTGTAGCGACCAAGAGATTAAGAACGTTTATGACAACACTTTGGTCTATACCGACTTTGTTTTGTCGCAAGTGATTACCGAACTGAAAGACCTGTCTGATCGTTATAACGTGGTGATGACCTATATTTCTGATCATGGTGAATCGTTAGGAGAGAATGGTCTGTATTTACACGGAACGCCTTATTCGATTGCACCGAAAGAGCAAACTCACGTGCCTTGGCTATTGTGGATGCCAAAACAGTACGCCGAGCAAAAACATTTAAATATTCAATGTCTACAACAAGTCGCACAAAAGGACTCGCTATCTCATGACAACCTGTTCCACACGTTGCTGGGCTTATATGGAATTTCAACTACAGTGGATAATGAGCAGTTAGATATTACACACAATTGCAAACAGCTCTCCTGATTCCGCAATCGTAATAAAGACGAGTTGTTTGTCAGTCGCTGGCTTGCATTAATTGATCATCCGTTGCGCTCCTTTCACTTAGGTTTTCCTTTCGCCTAAATGAAAGGAGCCTTAGCTATTATTGAGTCTCCTTATGACACCGTGGCATCTTAATCGAACCGTTGCTAACGCCAAGCCACTTTCATTGGTGCCGGTATGGTTTACCTTTGCCCTAATCAATTTGCTCGGGCTTACCCTAGCAAGGCTCTTTTTTACGATTTGGGATAGCCGGTTATTATTTGGCGACGTCGATTTACCAGATATTAGTTGCTACGGATTCGCCATAGATTTAATTACCCTCAGCGTGCTCTTTATACCAGTGGCCGTGCTAGAAAATATCACTCTCTTTACGCACACACAGTGTCGCTTTAAACCGTTATTGAAACTCTATTTATTAACCATCACACTGATTACGATACTCGGTGAAATGGTGACGCCATTTTTTATTACTCATTTTGAACATCGGCCAACTTTTGCTCTTATTAAATCGGCAATGGAGTTTATTTTTCAATCACCACTCAAGCTCCATCAGTACAAATACCTGTGCTTAATGCTACTGAGCGTAACGCTTGCGGCCTATTTTTTATCCCTATTATTTAATGCATTATGGCAATCCTGCCAAAACCACTCACTGTCAGTGACCAAAGCGAGAATGCTCAGTAGCGGCGCTTTTCTCTGCTTGGTCATTCAGTTATGGTATTTACCTTCAGTGCACTCACTTGAGTTATTATTTATCCAAAATAAGAGCTTAGAGAATGTGGTGGTAAACACCACGCTGTCACTTGCGCAGTCTTGGCCGTTTTAAACATGCTTCGCATTTTTACTGCCATCACTTTGCTCCACCAGCGGCGAAACTTTATTTCCTCGGCACTGACTAATAAGACAACGAGTGGACAAGCAAAATGTTCACATTATTATTAAGCCGATAGGCACTTAGCATTACATCCATTATGAAAATATTAATTATTGAAGATTCAGAAATATTACGTCGCAGTTTAGTGGTGGGGTTAAATCACCTCGGTTTTGCCACCGATGAAACCGGAGATGGCGCGATTGGACTCAGTATGGCGCTGCAAAACAGTTACGATGTGATCATTTTAGATCTCATGTTGCCTAACCTAGATGGAATGGAATTGCTACAAACTCTGCGCAGTAAAAACAACACCGCTCGGGTGCTGATACTGTCGGCCAAAAACCAAACGCAAGACCGAGTCAACGGATTACTCAAAGGTGCTGATGACTATCTCACTAAACCGTTCTCATTTGATGAGTTACACGCCCGCATTCTCACCTTGATGCGCCGCGGTGGTTTAGAAAACAGTGACGACAGCTTAAGCGTCGGTGATTTTAGGCTCAATCTCGCATCACGCGCTTTCACCTATCAAAATCAACCGATTGAGCTCACTCCCAATGAATTTAAAATCGTGGAATGTTTATTTAGCAAGCCCAACCGTGTGGTCAGCTTAGAAAGCATCAGTGAGGCGGTGGTGGGTCATTATGACTATTTGTCCAAAAACGCCATTGAGGTGCATATCAGCGCGATTCGCCGAAAAATTCGCGCCGTCGATGGTCAATTGCCGATCCAAAATAAACGCGGATTTGGTTACACCATCAGCCAGTAAACTCGACCCCTTTAGCTTAGGAACCCTCTGTGCGACGATTCATCAGCTCTCTGCCCTATATTGGTAAACGGTATCAAAACTCCATGGCATCAATCCAAAGCAATTTGGTGAACTCCGTATCGCTGATTTTTGGTGCCATTTTGTTGGTGGTGTTTCTTTCTGTCGATACCGGAATGGATCACTGGGTTGAAGAGCAGTTTGATGCCGCTATGGTTAACCGCGCCAATTATCTTAAATCACAAGTGACCCTAGAAGATGGGCAGTTGGTGATGAGCTTTGATAAGCAGGTGATGCCGCAATATCAAAAAGAGAAGCACCCACAGTTTTTCCAACTGTGGCAAGAAGACAACACGCTGATTCGCTCCGAGAATTTAAAGCGTTTTCCCGACCGCAACCTGATTCGCTCAACGCTGCCAGTGGGTAAAGACCGCGTATTTCCGATCACCATGCCTAACGGTGAAGAAGGCCGAGCGCTCATTTCAACCTTTTTGCCCAAAAACGCGCCAACTGGCACCAAGCCACTGCACTTAACTGTGTATGAATCGGCCCACTCTCTTGATGTGTTATGGATTGTCGATATCTTACTGGTGAGCAGCTTTTTAATTGCCATGGCTTTGGTTCGTTACATCACTAATCTGCTGATTTTAAAAGGGCTAGCTCCCTTGGTTAAACTCAATGAAGAGCTAAAACAGTTTAGTGAATTAAAACAAAGCGGCGCATACGTTTCGCATTTTGTCCAACCGGCCAGACCGGTGAAAGAGATAGAGCCGATTCGCAATGAGCTTAATGCGTTCATTGATGCAAACAGCCAATTGGTTGCCAATGAAAAGCGCATTACCAGCGACATCGCCCATGAGTTAAAAACTCCCATCGCGGAGATTTTAGCGCTGAGTGAAATCCATTTGCTCTACCCAGACGATGAGCGCATCAGTAAAACCTACCCCGACGATATTCTGCACATTGCGCAGCGAATGAAAGCGATTGTGGAGAACTTATTGCTGCTGCAACGCGCCTCATCCCCATCGTTAACCTTAACGCAAGAGCCGATTTGTCTTGCCGACCTCACCAATCGCGTGCAGTTGGCGCTGCAGTTTAAATACCCCCAATTGCAACAACGGCTAAAAGTGCATTATCAGGCCATGGAACGGATCGTCGCAGACAGTTTTGTGATGGAAACCATCTTAACCAACCTACTCGATAACGCGCTGTTTTACAGCCCAGCAGAGAGCGAGGTTGAGGTGTTGTGGTATCAAGAAGGTCAGCGTGCTTTTCTTAGGGTCACCAATCCCCATCATGTGAAATTGACCGAAGATCAGCTCACTAACATCACTCAACCGCTCTATCAGGTGGACAGTTCACGTACCAGTAACCAGCGTTTTGGTTTGGGCTTATCGATCGTGAATAACCTTTGCCAGCAATGCCACTACACATTGAGTTTTGCTCAACAAGCTAACCACTGTTTTTCGGTAACCGTGATGCTTGGGAAAGTCGCCAACAGGCCGCTATAACGCTCTAACTGGCGATGATTGTGGCTATGAGAGATTGCGTCAAAGGAAAAGAATGTTTAGAAACCACCAGACAAGCTGGATTGGTCTCCTTGACGATGGATGGGGGTAAAACGCACCCACACATCGCCCGTTTCAATATCAAAGATGATATTGCGATAACCAAACTCGCCCACATGCGCCACAAGTAAGGGAATATTGGCCTGAGTAACAAACGACACCGCTGACATCACATTCTTTTCGCCAACGGGCAGGCGTTCTACCGAGGAGAGGATATTGCGCGCTTGTGGCATTTTTTCATACATATTGCCACCACCAAAAATCTTCGCTTGGTATTCTTCTAAATGCGTATTATGTTTTGCCGCTGAACGTTGAAACAGCTGATAGCAGTCATCGGCAAAGCGTGGATTAAAGCGTGGATTGATGAAATGATTTTCCGGCAGCGCGAAGTGACACATACCGCCAATTTTCAATTGGGGATGCCACAAGGTTACCGAAACACATGATCCCAGCAAGGTGGCGACTTCATGACGAGCAGTGCCAAAGAAATAGTCGCCAGCATGCAGAATCACTCTTTTTTTCATATCAGATTAAGTCGCGTTGCCTTGAGCAACTCGTCTGCTATTTTGGTCAGCGGCAACTGTTTGTCAGTGCCACCACGCACAAATGCCTCTTTGGGCATACCATAGACCACACTGGTCGCCTCATCTTGAGCGCAAGTCCAAGCTCCCGCTTCTTTGAGTTCAACCATGCCATTCGCGCCATCATCCCCCATGCCAGTGAGCAGTGTGGCCACCGCATTTCTTCCTGCATATTTAGCGCCCGAACGAAACAGCACATCAACCGATGGACGATGGCGCGAGACCAGCGGGCCATCACGAACCTCGACATAATATCTCGCGCCGTTGCGCTTAATTAAGGTGTGTTTGTTGCCCGGGGCAATTAAGGCGCGACCATTGAGCACCGAATCGCCATTTTCTGCCTCTTTCACCGAAATTTGGCATAACGAATCTAATCGGGTGGCAAAAGATTTGGTAAAGCCTTCAGGCATATGCTGCACAATAACGATCCCAGGACATCCAAGTGGCATGCGCTCCAATACTTCACGAATCGCTTCGGTGCCACCTGTCGATGCGCCAATTAAAATGATTTTGTCAGTGGTTTCGGCTAAGGCTTTTCGGTCACTACCCGGTGCCAGCACCGCATCGGCGGTATTTTTCTTCTCCGGGCGCGAAATACTTCTCGTTTTATTGAGCCTCGCTTGGGCAGCCGCTTTGACCGTATCACAAATCATCAAGCCCGAATCATGGATAAATTGCTTCGTTCCCGACTGCGGCTTTTGAATAATATCCACCGCGCCAGCTTCCAACGCTTTGATAAACATGGGTGACCCATTACCCACCAGCGAAGAGCAAATCACCACAGGGATAGGATGCTGACTCATCAATTTGGTTAAAAAGGTCACGCCATCCATCTTGGGCATTTCGATATCGAGCACAATCACATCAGGAACTTGCTTTTTCATTTTTTCCACAGCGATGTAAGGGTCTTGCGCTGTTGCGATCACTTCAAGTTGTTCATCTTTACTTAGAACCTCTTGTAGCGCCTGCCTAACGAGCGCTGAATCATCAATGATCATCACCTTAATCATTTAGGGATTATCCTCTTTTGCGATATATCGTCGGAACGAGTCGTTCAAATCGATTATGTTGATCCATCAGTGATTCCGAGTGACCAATAAACAGTAGCCCCCCCTCTTTAAGGCTAGCAGCGAAACGATCTGTGAGGGTTTGTCTGTCAGTATTACTAAAATAAATCATGACATTACGACAAAATATGGCACTAAATTGCTGCTTAAAGGCGGTGTAATCACCGGTTTTTAAATTGAACTCACTAAATGCCACATGACTGGCAGTCTCAGGCGCAATCATAATACGGGGGTCTGTTTTATTTTTGGCGCGCAACAAGTGCCTACGCCTTTTCTCCATCGGCATCATTTCAATTTTGTCGTGGCTGTAAATGGCTTTCTTGGCCACAGCCAAACAAGAGACAGAAATGTCAGTGGCGGTAATTTCGGATGTGAAATGGGGCAATTTTCCCGCTAACTCTGATAGCTCAATCGCGAGGGTATAAGGCTCTTCACCTGAGGAACAACCCGCACTCCAAACTCGATATGGGCTTGCCTGCGTCATCCTATGCTTGACGATGTAACTCACCAGAAACTCGAAATGCTCCGCTTCTCGGTAGAAGCCCGTTTTGTTGGTCGTAAGCGCATCGAGAAAATGAGTCAGCTCAAATTCACTACTACGATGAGTTAATACATCATCGACATACTCTTTGAGTGACCCGTAACCCAGCGCTTTTTGCCGCTTGCGTAAACGCGTTTCTATCAGCACCTTTTTTGATTCAGGCAGCTGAATACCGGCGATTTGATCGACAAACTGCGCGACCCGCAAACGGTCGGCCTGACTTAGCGTATCATCACTGGCTGCCCACTCCACCGTTATCTATCCTTAGCGGCCTGCATCAAATTCATGGGTACTTTGCACCAGTTCATGCAGCTCTTCATCGCCAATCACTCGCCCCAAATCGAGAATGATGACAAACTCATCCTCTTTTTTACCCACCCCACTAATAAAGCGGGTATCAATTCGATGCCCCAATCTTGGTGGCGCACAAATATCGGCTTGAGTGAGCTCAATCACCTCTTTCACCGCGTCGGCCAAAATGCCAATCGCAATATCCTCGCCATCTAACATCACATCGACAATCACAATGCAGGTGTTAACGGTATTTTCAATCACAGCCATCGCAAACAGGCGGCGCAAATCGATCACGGGAACCACTTTGCCCCGCAGATTGATCACCCCTAACATAAACGCCGGAGTACGTGGGACTTTGGTGACTTTGCGATACTCCAACACTTCTTGAATCTGACTGATATCGGCACCGTAGACTTCGTTATCGAGCAAAAAGGTCAACAGTTGTTGCACTTGCCCTGCCTCTTTATCCGTAAGATGGGTCTCGGTCATTGCTGACTCTTTACTGACTGCCATTACCCTATCCTCTGCACATTAGTAACGAATGAATTCCGACTTATCATCATCCAGTTGGATATCAATTCCCGACTCGCTAACACTCTCTTTGCGCTTTGGAGCAGCCATTGGCTTAGTCGGTTTCGCGGTTTTTTTCGGTGCACTGCGTTTAGTGTTGCGATGATCAGAACCAACGTTATTACTGAGTTTAAAGAACAACACTGTACTATTGAGCTGGTCAGCCTGAGCAGAGAGCTCCTCTGACGTGGAAGCCATCTCTTCTGCTGCGGCTGCCGATTGCTGCACCACTTGATCAAGCTGTTGCAGAGCCTTATTGATCTCGGCTGCGCCCGCATCTTGTTCGCGCGCCGATGCACTGATCTCTTGAACCAGATCTGAGGTTTTTTGAATATTAGGCAGCAACTGTGACAGCATATCGCCCGCTTGCTCAGAGACATCCAAACTGCCTTTCGCCAGCGTAACAATTTCCGCTGCCGCTTTTTGACTACGCTCAGCTAATTTGCGCACTTCTGCTGCCACCACCGTAAACCCTTTACCATGTTCACCCGCACGAGCAGCTTCAATCGCAGCGTTGAGCGCTAGCAAGTTAGTTTGACGGGAAATCTCTTCAATGATGCCAATCTTGTCTGCGATATCCTTCATCGCCGATACGGCTTCTTTCACCGCTTTACCTGTTGACTCTGCATCAAGCGACGCTTTGCGCGCGATCTGCTCGGTTTGCTGCGCATTATCTGCACTGTGAGCAATATTCGACGCCATCTCTTCCATCGAAGAGGAGATCTCTTCTAATGACGCAGCTTGCTCCGTTGCCCCTTGCGCTATCTGTTGACCCGTGGCACTGGATTGAGTGCTCCCCGCGGCAACGTTACTTGCTGCTTGAATAATCTCGGAAACAATCTCGCGCAAGTTTTTGTTCATACCACGTAGCACGCCGTAAATATCGGCATCGCTGGCATTAGGGTCAAACTCAGCGGTTAGGTCACCACCGCCAATCCGAGCAGTAATGGCACTGACCAAATTAATACGACTCAGAACCACCCAAGAGATAATAATCGCGATAACAATCGCCACTGCCAAAGCCAGCAGCAGTTGTAATCTGGCACTGTCATATAACCGGTCACTTTCTACCATGCCTTGTGTTAACGATTCATCGTTAATTTGCACAATACTGGCCAGGAGTGATTCTCCTTTTTCGAGCAATGGGCGACCTTTTTCCACTGAAAGACGAAACGCTCTTGCGTTACCATTTTCTAGACTGGTTTCAATGATTTTTTGGTTGATGGAGAGATAATGTTCATACTCTTGCGTATAAGCACGCAGTAATGAACGGTCTTCCACCGACAATTGACGATTGAGCTGCTCATTTAATTCGTTGGTTTGCTGCTTTAGCTTGTCGCTATCAGCCATAAATCTGTGCATCTCTGCATCTGAGTCGCTTAAAATGATATTTTTTTCCGCCTTTTGAATCTCGATAAGGCGTACTTTGATCTCTTCAGCCAAAGTCAAAATATGCGTGGCATTACGTAATTGCTCGATAGATACGGCGCGTTCTGCCGTCGCTTTATAGGAATCAATCAGTTTATCCAATGATTCACGCGCAATATCTATCGCATGTTGCGCCTCTTTTTGGCTTAATTCACTGGCGATGGTATTGGAATTTAACTTGGCGAGCGACAGCACTTCCGCATTGATGGCCGAAAAATCTTGCCAAACTTTATTGAATTCCTCTAATGCGCGCTTTTCTTCAGGAGTCGATAGCTCACTGAGCTTGTTCATTTTGTCTTTTAACGACTTGGCAACTTCTTGTACCCCTTTCTCATAATTTGTCATATCAGCGATGTCTGAGGACAAAATAATGTTTTTCTCCGCGCGGCTGATAAACAGCAAATCTTGGCGTATGCGTGCAGTCAACTTGACCTTTTCCGACGTGACATCAGCGATGAAGTCCAATCGATGATTGATGTCAGATAGCGAGTTTATTCCTAAAAAGTTAGTAATCCCCAGCGTGATCAAGAGCAGACCAAATGCACTGAGAATCAAGGCCTTCAATGTGATGCGATTCATATTTAATCCCTAAATACAATAACGGTATGCGACTACATCGCTGTTGATTCAATAATGGATTGGGGGTCTAACACGATGGCGACATTGCCATCCCCCATAATTGTGGCACCACTAAAACCCACAATTCCCTCGTAAAAACGTCCAAGCCGTTTGATCACGGTTTGATACTGTCCAACCACTTCGTCAACGCAAAAGCCGAAACGCTCTTCTTCGTTGTGCAGCACCACTACTTGCTCAATCCGAGGCTTCTCTCCTTGCACCGAGAAATGCTCCCGAAGCGCAATGTAGGGAATTTGTTGGCCGCGAACTTCAATGATGCGTTTTTTGCCACTGGCTACATTGACCGGTAATTCAATGCACTCTTCGACACTGTTGAGTGGCAGTACAAAATGTTCTTCACCCACCTGTACCAGTAGCCCCTCAATAATCGCTAGGGTCATTGGCAGAGATATCTTGATTTGAGTTCCTTTGCCTTGAGTCGATTTGAGCAACACCTTTCCGCCCAACTCTTGGATTGAACGTCTCACCACATCCATCCCCACGCCTCGCCCTGAGATATCGGAGATCACCGCAGCAGTGGAAAAACCAGGTTCAAAAATCAGTTGATGTAACTGCTCTTCCGACAAGTCGTCGTTGGCATTGATCAGCCCTTTATCGAGCGCCTTTTCGCGAATTTTGCTGCCATTGAGCCCTTTACCGTCGTCGGTAATGGTGATCAACACATGCGATTCGGCGTGTTCCGCTTTTAAGCGAATCGTGCCATTGGCCGGTTTATTGGCCGCTAAACGCTCCTCCGGTGACTCAATACCATGGTCAATCGAGTTACGAATAATGTGAATAAGCGGGTCACTGAGTTTATCAATCACCATCTTGTCCAATTCAGTCTCTTCCCCTTCGGTTTCTAGGGTGATCTGTTTGTGCAGATCCACCGAGAGATCGCGCACCAAGCGACGAAAACGGCCGAACGTCGTGCCAATCGGCACTAACCGAATACCAAAAGTTTCATCGCGCATTTGATTGGTTAACAAGTCCAACTCTTCGGCGATGGCAAGCACCTCTTCGTTTTCTGACTGGGTGGCAAATTGGTTTAAACGCGCTTGCACGATCACCAACTCCCCCACCAAATTCATTAATGAATCGAGCTTTTCTGCTGCAACGCGAATGGTCGCTTTGCTGGCATCGTGACTAGCAGAGCTCTCCGGTTTTTTCGCTGTTGACTCCGTCTCGCTGCGCTTAACTAGGTTAGGAGTAACAGACGCAGGGACTTTAGCATCAGGCAATTCAAGTACTGGACTTGAAGATGTCTTCGGCTCAATGGGTATTTCACTTATCTCTTGCGCAGCGGCTTCAAGAACCTCGGTTTCGAGAGACTCAGCATCGGCAACATCAGCCTCGAAAGACGCCGCGTCAGACGGTTCAGTCGCAGACTCTTGTATGTCGGAAGACGCTATCTCGGAAGGTTCTATCTCGGAAGGTTCAGTCTCAGAAGACTCTATTAGAGACGCTGGGGACACATCACGCTCAATAATATTGGCTTGTTGCGCTGAAATGTGTCCTTGAGCATGAAGAAAATCTCTTAGCGATCCCTCTTTGGCGTTAAACCCCTCGATATCGATGGGTTCGATGGTGATCGCCCAGTCATCGCAGACAAACATAAAAATGTCATCGATAAACTGACGATTTTTTAAGGTCACTAACACGCATTCAAAGCGTAAATATGCGCTTTCGGGATCGTAATCAGCGATGTGAGGAATAGGCTCATCAACCGTGGTAACAAACAGCTCTCCGCACTGATGCAGTTCATTTAATATCGGGAATACATCCAGTCCAGCCCGAAAGGAATTGATGTCGGGAGCAAAGTTAACGCGAAACACCATCAATTTTAATTTCGGCAATGGCGTATTTTCAGCAACGACTTCCGTTGCTATTTCAGGGGCTATTTCAGCCGTATCTTGCACGGTTTCTTCTGAGATGACTGCGGGACTATCTACATGACTAAGCGCAGTGATTCTGTCAATAAACTGCTCCGCCTTGGCATGCTGCTCATCGGTAAAATTAGGGTCATCCAATAAGGTTCCGGTGAAATCACCGATATCGAGCAATAGGCCAATAATATCAGAATTGATTTTCAGCTCACCGGTACGAATTTTGTCTAATAAATTCTCTACGTGGTGAGTAAATTCCGTTAATTGAATAAAACCGAACATGCCTGCTCCACCTTTAATAGTGTGCATGGCTCGAAAAGCACGATTAATCAGCTCGAAATTATCGCCATCTTCTTCCAAATCCAATAATGCTGATTCGAGCGCTTCCAGATGTTCTCGGGCTTCAGTTTGAAATGTTTCTATTGGTCCAATCATTTCAAGCCTCTTGTTGACTGAATGAGAGCGAAAACAATTTAAGCTTGTGCGCAATATCCGGCTGAATATCGATAAGATAAAAAGGTCGACCTAAAGATTTAAGCTCCTTTTGGACACAGAGTAATAATTGGATACCGCAGGTATCTACCTCTTGTGTCTCCTTAAGCGAAATACATTCAGGTAACGAAACCATAAGATCTTTATACACTTCAACGGCATCATAAATCGTCACCGATGAAGGCATAAAAAAGACGTTATCTTCGCTGCTCATATAAACCTCTATTTAGAGATATCACGCCAACTTGGCAATCGCACTTAGTAGTACTTGCGGTTGAAATGGTTTTACCAACCAAGCTCTCACTCCCATTGCCTTGGCGCGCTCACGCATCTCATCCTTGGTTTCTGTGGTAAGCATTAAGATGGGCGTAAATTTGCAGCTCTCTAATTGCCGCGCATGTTCAACAAAGGTTAATCCATCCATTTCAGGCATATTGACGTCGCAAACAATGAGATTAAATTTGTTCCCTTGCAGCTTTTCGAGACCTTCGATGCCATTGCCTGCCTCGGTGACTTTGTGACCGCTTGCTTTCAATACCATGCTGACCACTTGGCGCACTGATGGAGAGTCATCCACGACTAATACTGTTTTACTCACAATTTCCCCCTCACTTGGAAAATGTTAGATATCCATACTGTCCAACACTCTTTGGATGCGAGAAACCACATTGGTCATCTCTTCATCGACTTTTAAACCCGCTTCATAGGCGCTAAAGATTTTCTCAACATATTTATCAACCAAAGCAATAAGGATCGCTTCTTGCTCTTCAGTTAAACCATGACGGAAAAATTCCCCTTGAATCTCTTCGAGCAGGTCGTCCATCACCTTGACGTTTTGCTTTTTCTGACTGGCTTGTCGCGCCTGTAATGCAGAAATAGATTCATTGGTTTCTGCCATGACGTTTTTCATTTCTTCAGTCATCAACAATGACTGTAGGCGACTATTCGCCCCTTCCAAAATGAGTGCTAGGTGATCACGCAGTCGACCACATTTGAATTCATCATCCGGTAAGTTTTTGATAATTTGAGAAATAGGACCAAAGTGCAGCAGCAGTCGTCTGCCCGTTTGATGAATGCGCTCAACCGATTGCATTGCATTCAACATTTCGATTTCTAGAGGTGACATGGATTCGGAAGAGCTACGATTTATCGCTTCCCAAGAAGTACGAATTTGTACCGAACTTGAGAGATCAAAACGCAGTGAGCTTTCGATGATCAAATCGGCCAAACTCTCAACCGAATTACAGTTAAAACTGTCACGCATAAAATGAATCACGCTGCCCATTTCACCCGCGTCCAAAATGGCGCTCATTGCGGTGTCCATCGCGGCCTGAGCTTGCATGGCACTCTCTTCGAGATGTTGGACATGCGAAATCGCTACACTGAGTTTTTTGAACAACTCAGCGTCATCACAAGGATAAACCACCAAATCACTCGCTCCCGCATCGTAGATTTCCATTTTTTCTTGAATGGAATTGGCACGGTCGAGCACGATCAACTCGATAAGCGCTGTCTCATCATTGTTTTTTACATCACGACAAGCAGTGAGCATGCTCGCTCGATGCTCATCATCAAGCAAAACCAACAGGGCTTTGGGCGCAATACTTACTAGGCTTTCTGGCAGGTTATCGCTACCAAACGCTAGTAACTCAACGGAGAATTCTTTGGCCAAAATAGCGACGATTTGCTCAGACTGAGTATTCTGAGTGGAGGCGTAGACGACGATGTCTAGACGTGATTGAGTCATTGGCTATCTCTACAGGAAGTTCATCCTTTAAAAGTTAGCTTGCTAATTCCCAACAGCGTGTCATTTTGAGAAAAATTTAACACTTTGATTTTTAAAACGTGACCACAAACGCGATTTACTAAAAATGTCTTACATATATATTCAACACTAAGAATAATAAAGTCTCGTTGAATATGAGACTTATCTTCTATCTGCTATTGAACGAAAAAGTCGAATTTCTTTTTAATTAATAAGTTAGATAAGTACGTTGATAATAGATGACCAACAACACACCATTTAATTAAAAATGGTTAATTTTCAGTCGATTAAAGTAAAACCATCAACGTACTTCGCAAGGATACTCTGTGGCTTTAGTAACGAAATTGACCTTGGTTCAACCTCCCATGAGGCATAAAAACAAATCTACTTTCCGCTAATTAAGCGCTATTCCGATAAAAATACACACCATGCCAATCGCTTGATAAGCGTGTACCGTTTCACCGAGAAATAAGGTCGAGAGCACTACGCCAAAAACAGGAATGAGGTTAATCGACATACCGGCTTTGGTCGGTCCTAAACGTTCAATACATTGGGTGTAGAGCAAGTAGGCAATCACCGATGGCACGATGCCGACATAAACCAAACTTAAGATCGCATGCATGGTCCAATGGGCAGGAGCGCCATGCACCAATTCATTGGCAAAAAACGGGGCGAGGAAGGCTAACCCAACCAACATCTGGATCGACATCAGACCCAATCGATTGATCTCTTTAGGCATACTTTTTAGGCTCAAGGTGTAAATCGCCCAACAGATCATCGCGACAAAGACAATGGCATCCCCTTGATTGATCGACATTGAGCTAATGAATGCCGGATCGCCACGCGCAATAATGATCAACACGCCAACAAAGGAAACCACCAGCCCAAGCCACTGTTTAGCGCGCAACTTTAATCCTGCAACAAATACCCCTAATAAGCTGATCAGCAGCGGAATGAAGGCATTAAGAATCAGCGCATTATTGGCTTTTGTTGATTGTAACCCCCAATAAATTAGCGTGTTAAAGGCGCTAATTCCGGTCACTGACGCCAGAATAATCAGGTATTTATGTTTGAGATACAAAGGCCATTCACGGCGTAGCACTTTAATTGAGAACGGCAGAAACAATAAGCTCGCTAAAACCCAGCGATAAAATGACAGTTGCAATGGCGGAATTTCAAAGCGCACCGAGCGCCCGACGATAAAATTGCCTGCCCAGAAAAGCGGTGGCAACGAAAGAAGCAGCACTCCTATCAACCACGAACGATTAAAGTGGTGAGTGCTTTGTGGTTGGGTAGCATTGTCCATAATTTATACCGACCAGATTAGATGAAGTAAAAGCGGTAATACGCTCGATTTGCGACGAATTCAATACACCCGTTTTATCACGATAGGCAGTACTTCTCCACCATAATGCCACACAAGATTTAACGCCACAGCACCTAAAGACATAAAGGTCTAAAGCATCGCTATTTAGAAACCCAGCAGAAATGCGGGATTAGGGCAGTTAGTAAAATACTGTTCTTGGTCTTGCTCACAAGTGGCACCATAAAAATCCCCTTTGAGACCATACATATCGAGCATCACTTGCAGGTGCAAATGTGGTGGCCAGCCGCCATTTACTGAACTTTCGCCAACAAAAGCAAACGCCTCACCACGAGCGATTTTTTGCCCCTCTTGTAAACCATCCAATGAATTAAGCGCAAGATGCCCATAAAGCGTATAGAACACTCGCCCATTCTCAATATGCTCAAGAATGATGGTCGGGCCGTAATCAAAAGATAAATTATTAACTTGAAAGCTATGTACCACGCCATCCAGCGGCGCGTAAATGGGTGTACCTGCGGCTACCCATAAATCGATACCCAGGTGTAAATCCCTAACCTTCTCTGGTGGCGCATCTGAAAAATGCGCTGCGGCTCGATAGGTGGCTCGTTTCTCTCGGTATCCACCCATAGCAACGCTGTTGGCATCCACTAAGTGTGATCGAACAAACTGGGCAAGATAAGCTGGCTCGCTGGTTCTTGGGAAATCTAAATCGATATTCTGTTCGGAAAGGTCAATCGTGACCCAGTGCTCTTTGGGTAATTCAGCACCGAAAATCGGGAAGTAATCTATCTTGGTCATATTCATCCTTGAATCATGATGCAAAACGGTACGGCGAACGATGTGGCTTTACCGTTATCGATAAATCACAACAGCTTTATGCCAAACTCTTTGACGATCGACGCGACGATAAAAAAGCAGCATAACGTTATAAGCGCGCAGATACCAAGAGAAACCCAAAAAGAATAACGGTTTAATAACCAAGGAAAAATCAGAAACATCGGCAATGTAGGAAGCACATACCAAAAGGTGTAGTAGGCATGATTGGCCAGTTTTTGCTGACCTTGCCCTTCAAGCCGCATCCAAATCAGAGCCAAAATGGTCACTGTTGGCAACGCAGCCACTAACGCGCCGAGCCTATCGCTCCTTTTAGCGACCTCAGAGATCAAAACCACGATTGCTGCTGTTAGTGCGTATTTAGTGATAATCCACCACATATTATTCTCCTAGCCATTCAGAATATCGATAAAACACCTGTTGGGATTTATCAATACTAGTCTACGAGTAACGCTTCATATCTCTTTAGTAGAACAGGCTTGGTGAGCTAACTTACGATAAGGCAAATTCATTAAATAGTCGTCACATCCGGATATTGCTGACGAATAGCAATAAAATCATCGATATGAGTAAGCAACAACTGGGTCAACCGCGGATCAAATTGTTTTCCTCGTTGCTCTTCAAAAAGAGCCACCACCTGCTCTAGCGGCCACGCTGGTTTGTAACAGCGCACACTCATTAAAGCATCGAATACATCCACCACTGTGGTGATACGAGCATATAAATGAATCTGCTCACCCGATTTACCGGCGGGGTATCCCATTCCATCCCAACGCTCATGATGTTCCAAAGCAATAACAGCCGCGTAGTCCAAAAATTCGCCTTCACTGGCACTGAGAATTTTGTAGCCAATATCGACATGGGTTTTCATTATTTCCCACTCATGCGGCTCCAATTTGCCCGGTTTTTCCAATATGGCCTCAGGAATACCAATTTTGCCAATATCGTGCATAGGACTAACCACTTCAATGGCTTCGCATTCTCTCGGTGATAAACCCGCATATTTCGCCAATAACGAGGACATTTTGGCAACGCGCTTCACGTGATTACCAGTTTCCCCTGAGCGTGTTTCGATTGCATCTCCCAACAGATGAATCAGCTCTTTTTGTACATTCACGGTATTTTTCTGCAGCGACAGAATTTTCTGGTTCTGCTGATTGATAATCTTCTTACGACCAAGAGCAAGTACCAACATAAAAATGATGATTACCAACACCAAAATGATGCTGCAGGTCACCAACAACCAACGGAAATTGGCCTCGACAAAAGACTCTGGTTTATCGATTAACACCGAGCCTTTGGGCAGAAGTGATTGGTCAATGTGATGTTTTAACAGCACTGGATAATCAAAAGCAGTAGCGAAAGATTGCGTTTCTAAATGCGTTGGAATTACAACCTTACCCGCTAATTTATTCGCAACCACATCAGCAGCTAAACTTCCTAATTGATACGAGTCGCTCACCACCCCGCCCAAAATTCCACTGCGAACATAAAATTTCCAAAAAACAAAGACTGGCGCAGGACTGGCTGAACCAATTTCTTCAGCGATTTGGTTGTAATCGTGATAAATATTTTTTGCAATTTCAGTATTGTAGTGAGTGAGTAATACCGCATCGTCAGGGGATACCTTTTTGAGCAGTGAACTGGCTTCATCTAAAGTCAGATCTCTGATTTCCACCAACTGAATGTGCGGGTATTGTTTAACCACCTTTTGTGTTTCTTGCAGAATATAATCGGCTGTCGAGCTGCGATCAGCTAAATAGTAGAGGTTTTTTATTTTCGGCCGTAGATGGGAAATAAGCTCAACCGTTTCTTCAATTCGATCTTTCTCATAAATAATGAGGCCATCATGAGTTAGCGGCGCTAAAGAAGCATCAAAATTATTAATACCAACAGCAACAGTAGGCAAATTTTTAAGATTGCTCATTTCCAAGCTATTGATAAACGTGAGTGCATTATCGTCGGTAATAATAACTGCATCGAAGGGGTAATCATGATATTTGCTGGCAATGTATTGGCGAACACTCGTGAAATAATCTTCATTAAAAATACGTTTGGTATCTAGGTATTCGACCGATAGCTTAACATTCGTATCAAGGAACTTATCTTCGATACCCTTTTGCAACTGATGCGTCCACTCGTAAGACGTGCCATAAGAGTGTAATACCAAGATCCGTTGTGGCGAGTTTTCGGCAGCAAATAGCACAGAACTTACAGCACTAAGCAGCAAGGAAAGAAGGAGCGTAACAATACACCGAGAAGATAGCTGAACCATTTTTACGACATTATTCAACTGAACATGAATACAGCATAACTGAACTAGAAGCGGTTTCATAAATAAAAACGGTTTTATTAGTTATCACCCTAAAATATTGAGCAATTTTGTTTTTCAGCCACCACTCCATTAATAAAATACACTTATAGGTATACTGAATTCATTTTAGGAATTAATAAAAGTCAGCTAGGACACCGTTTTTAGCTAGTGCTAAAGTTATAGATAACAATCAGCCAGTTACCATCATATTGCCCCAAATGTCTCAAATAAGAGTCACATTCGACTTTCGTTTAACCCACCCTGTTCTATAGTTAAAAAGAATAGACGGACTGCCAATAGGCAATACTCCTTAGTTGTGATTGGAAAACCTTTAAGCCCATTTCCCTGTAATGGGCTTTTTTTTTCAGTTTTAGTCCATGATCCCAACAAACGAGGCACTCTTGCTGCCCCCCTGCAAAGCCCCACCCAAGGTCGAGTTGACTCATAATCAACTATTCATAAGAACAGATCCTCGATATGAGAAAAGCCAACAGGGATCTGTATCATTTACAGTGATCAGGTAGAGTCCACTATGCCTCTATTCAGCCCTATCCCATCGGGGAATATTTTCAGTGCTTCATCAACCATTTCAAGCTAAGAAAAATAACGAAAAAATTGCTAATCAAACAGTTTAAATGTGCGTTTTTTGTACATGGTGAAAATTCCATGCATTGCTAATTTAGCAACACCAATTACAAGGAAAGTTTAGAAAGTTAAATTAATTATTATTTTTGGTGAAAAATTTAAGTTATCAACGCAAGATCTATCACATTTCATATAGCGATATTCAACTTGATGGATAATTTTATGGTGACACATACTTTCACATTGTAAAATAGTAACCTAACTGAATAACAAATAGCTTAATAAGCGATTTTCAGAATGAGTCATGTCTATTAATATACATTTGTTTTAGGAAATACTAATAATGAAAAGAAAGTTAGTTGCTAGTGGGATCATTTTAGCTGCTGTAGGTTGTGGTTTTGTTGCAAATAACATAATGATCAACAAAGCAGGTCAAGAAGTGACTACAGAAATTCTTCATACTTTGCAAAATTATGAAAATGATTCGATTCAGATTCAAAGATTGTCTTCCGAGGTTAATGGCTCCAAGATTGAAGAGCAATATGTCATTTACATCATTGTTGATGGTAAACGGGCAGATAATCTACCAATTTTCTTTAACCATACGGCAAAAATTGGTCTATTTGCATCATCAATTAATGGCAATTTCACTATTGTTAAAGACAAAGGTTTAGCCAAGAAGTTTATTGAAGAAGTCACTACTTTTAATGACAACATTGCTTATTCGTTTTCTACTATTGATAACAATATTGATTTAAAAGGTGAAGTTCAGGTTGGTAAAATACAAGACGGACTTAGCTATTTAGAGCTTGGGGAATTGACGTTTAGCAGTGTAGGTTCATCGAAGCAATTTAGCTCTACAATACATCTACCACGCTTGATATATAACAAGAGAGATGAGCAGTATTCCTTATCTGATTTCACCATAAAATCAGTCGGTGGTGAAAACGCGCCAAAGAACACATTCGATATCAAAACAGGCAAAATGAGTTTGTTGGATAATCGTTACAATCAGAGCCTCCAAGTTTCAGGATTTGAATGGAATACTTCACTGACTAATGAGCCTTCCGCAACTTTAACGGCAGACATCGATATAGATAAACTGAATATCAACATTGATAATGTTCCTAAAGATAACTTCGATATCACCCTTAACCTGAATGTACCGGGAATACCAAAGTCACAATTAAAAGAGTTTTCCGATGTTTTAGCTAAGGGTAATATTTCGAATCATGTTGTTAAGAAACAAGCAGAAAATATACTCAATCAGCTTCTTGACAACGGAATTAATGGAAATAGCTTTACTTTAAAAGTTAACGACTCTTTAGCTAAAGGATCAATTGCGCTTGCTCCTGCTAAGTATTCCGAGATGAGACCATACCAGAAACGAACTCAACTCATTGAGAATCTATCTGCTCAGGTCGATTTTGATTTGGATAAATCACTCGTACAAAGTTTCCCAACAATTTCGCCTGTGATGCATCACTACTTTGATGTAAGCCCACAAGATAAATATACAGCCACATTTAAACTCACTAACGGTCAACCGACTCTCAACGGACAACCCTTGCAATAAGGTAAAAGGGGCGCTTGTTAAGTGCCCCCTTTTTTTGCTTTTATTTCTACTTGCCAACTCTCAACATTAAACCTAATCACCACACGACTATAGATATCGCTGCTTGATATACTCTGCTAAACTCCACCACCGGTTAATGAGTGAGCCCACTAAAATGATGACTGACGAAGAAAGAATTGAACTGCAAAAAAACAATCCACTGCACGGCTTGAAGCTAGAAACCATGGTGCAAGAGTTGGTGGATTTTTATGGCTGGGACATTCTCGATACAGCAATGCGCTTTAATTGCTTTAATACCAAGCCTTCGGTTGAAAGTAGCGTGAAGTATCTGAAGAAAACCGATTGGGCGAGAGAAAAATTAGAGAACTTTTATCTGTATCGATTCAAGCGCATGCCACGCGCGAGTGCAGAAGAGTATGATTTACCACCAAGAGCTCGTACGTTCCCGAATGGCTTGAAACCGAAAGAGCCGATGGAACTGACTGTGGAATCGATTTTAAACTCTCAAGCCAAAGCGGCTTCATCGTTTAAACAACGTGCCTCTCGTGGTAGCCAATCACGTCGCTAATTCAGCTCGATAAGAACAAATAATAACGCCCCAGTTGAGCAATCAAGTGGGGCGTTATTTTATAGAACCGTTAGCGTTTAACCGCGAATTACTCGGTCTAAATTAAAGATTCTCTTGTTGACGCTTTTTCTTCTTTTTACCTGTACCAGCTGGTTTTGCTCGCGGGGTCATTGGTAGAAAGTACGCTTCGCTTTGATCATCATCGACTTCAAACCCTGCAACCTGTTCACGCTCAAGCTGGAATTTATTTTTCTTTTCAATCACTTTGAAGTGGTGATAATCATCATAGTCAATCAGAGAAAGACCAAGCCCCACCTCTCCCGCACGACCACTACGACCAATTCGGTGCATGTAGTCAGCCGGGCTACGTGGTAAATCAAAGTTAATCACCACGGGCAGTTTTTCGATATCCAAACCGCGAGCCGCAATATCGGTCGCAATCAACACTTGAATCACTCCCGACTTAAACTCGTCAAGCACACGTGTGCGCGCTCCCTGCCCCTGGTCACCATGGAACACTTCAGCGGTGATACCGCGTTTCGACAGTTTCTGCGCAAGATGGCTACACGCATTTTTAGCGTTAACGAAAATCAACGTTTGACGCCACTGATGTTGCTTGATGAGGTGTGCGAGCACAGCGGTTTTCTGGCCTTTATTCACACTAAACACACGCTGCACTAAGGTGCTCGCTTCTGCGCTTTGCAATTGAATCTCAATTGGATCGCGTAGTAAGTTCTGAGCCAAACCAGTCACTTTTTCAGGGAAAGTTGCCGAGAACAGCAGCGTCTGTTTCTTCTCTGGCAGTAAGGCCAGAATCTGGTTGAGTTCGTCGGTAAAGCCAAGACTCAACATTCGGTCGGCTTCATCAAGAACCAGTGTTTTGACTTGATCCAACTTAATGGCGTTACTGGAGACAAGATCAAGTAAACGACCCGGAGTCGCCACCACGATATCACTGCCACCACGCAGAGCTAGCATCTGCGGATTCACTGATACACCGCCAAACACAGCCGTCGTTTTGACCTTTTCGCGCACATGGTACGAGTATGATTTCACGCTATACGCCACTTGCGAAGCCAACTCACGCGTAGGAACCAAAATCAGGTGCGACACAAGGTTACCACGACGAGGCTGCCCTTCTTCTTGCAGTACTTTTTGCAAAATAGGCAGTGCGAACGCCGCAGTTTTACCAGAACCCGTATTGGCTCCACCAACAATGTCTCGCCCATTTAAAATATGAGGAATAACATGAGATTGAATCGGCGTCGGCTGGTGATATTCCAACGCATCAAGGCGCTCGATTAACGTTGGAATCAGGCCAAGGTTGGCAAATGTTTGTTGCGGAGTTGTTTCGGTCATTACTTGTGTGGCTCAGTGCTAGATAAAGGCCGTGTATCTTATGCTATTTGCCACGTGGATGTTAGCGATATTTGGTTCAAAGAACATTCACTAGCGATGATTCACAACACCCAACCACGCAGGAACAGATTATGGTTTTAATAGCACATAATGCTTTTCGCAACGAGACAATCACCAAAGCACGACGACCCAACTACACCTTATCAACACAGTAAAACCATATTGTGTCCTAACTGAATACAATATGGTTCCTATTCCCAAACATCCAGTTCATGATGCTTGTAATAAAATTTTTGATCCTTTTCTCCAATGTCTCTAATTACGCGGCATGGAACACCAAATGCAACGACATTTTCGGGTATGTCGTTAGTAACAACGCTCCCCGCGCCTATGACTGAATTATCACCAATCGTGATTCCGGGCATAATTTGCGCTCCAGAGCCGATCCAAACGTTATTCCCAACACGAATTGGCAGAT
Source organism: Vibrio porteresiae DSM 19223 (assembly GCF_024347055.1). NCBI lineage: Bacteria > Pseudomonadati > Pseudomonadota > Gammaproteobacteria > Vibrionales > Vibrionaceae > Vibrio > Vibrio porteresiae. The sequence continues at coordinate 1,110,410 of NZ_AP024895.1, read as the reverse complement.
TGTACACGTAGTGATTTTCACGAAGGATGGGCAGAATAGGATGCCCCGAAGTACAAAAAACAACATTAGGGGCAATTAAACAGCTATTTCCGATGTATATATGCTCGTCATCAACAAAGGTAACATTGGAATTAATGTAGGTACCTTTCCCAACATGGACATTTTTGCAGCCCCAGTTAGAATTCAGCGGAGTTTCAACAGTACAATTTTCACCAATTTCAGCGAAGACCTCTTGTAGCAATCGTTGGCGTTTTTCGGTCTCAGTAGGAAGCGTTTGGTTATATTCCACCATTTTATTTTGATAAATATGCTGATCACTTAATAATGCAGGATCATCGTAGCGATAAGGTAAACCTGCGGACTTTCTTTTTACGTTATCCATTCATTCCCTCGTTTCAGGTTTAAAGCGAATTGAGTAGGTCAAATAATGCACTCGTAAAATGAATAGTCAATCTCCGTGTTTCAGAGCTCAAACCCAAATCGTTCGAATCCTTTTACATCATTTCTTCATCATCTTGGCTAAATCAGCAAATGGGTTATACGTCGCCCCTTTGTGTTCATCTTCTCCGGGCATTATTTCGCTACCGTAACGTTCATAGTCTAGGTATTTACTATGTTCGTGATCGTGGCAATAAATACACAACAACTCCCAGTTGCTACCATCTTCGGGGTTATTGGTATGATCGTGATCTTTGTGGTGAACCGTTAATTCACTGAGATTGGAATAGTCAAACTCTCTCGCGCACCTTGTACACACCCAAGGATAAAGCTTTAGCGCTTTCTCGCGGTAGGTAGCTTCTTTACGTGCGTAACGAGCACTGTTTCCGTAGTGGTCTGATGACATCATGATGCCTTTATAGATATAGATGAATAGCCACCAGCATAGTAGCCGCTTTTAGTATGGCCGAAAGTACGTCACATCACACTGCGTTGAGTTTTAAAATGAGCTAATGCCAGTCAGAGCAAAAGGCAGACTACAACAAAAGTCATCGAAAAGTTTCGAGCTTTTTTGTCCTAGTTTTAGTCTTTATGTGAGGTTTTTGGACAGAACCAGTTTAGCTCTACCGCACTAAACAGTTACGTTTTGATAAGCTGAATTAGGACAGAATCGAACTTGTTAAGGAATGCAAATTGGGATGCCGAGCATGCGTTGGTTAGGATTTGTCCTCACTACCATCATTACATTCAGCAAAGTTTATCTCATTAAGAATTACATTAGTATTTGTTAGCCCTACAAGTTTTCTCTGCTGTTTATATACTCGTTCTTTCCACTCAAGGTACGTCTCTGTGTCATCGTGCTTATCCCACTGATTGTCATCATCTAGATCTAGGTCATATCTATCCAGTACCTTCCCTTCAATTAAACAGCCTATCTCCCAATCCAAAACGAAGCTTAATCTCAATATCTTATTGAAGTGTTGCCTTATCGAAAGCGCTACAAGTTCCTCCAACTCTACACTTGCATCTTTGGGAAGTGGGACTACTTGATTACAATAAGATTCCAACTCACCGATAGTTACGGTCATTTCAAAAATAATGTCCATAAGATAGGAATCATCATGGTGGAGATAAAAAGATGTATGGTTTGATTGCCAGCTGATCTGCTCCTCGAAATCATACAGCTTCAAATTCCTAAACTCATCGTCTGTTATGAACTGAAATAGGTAGAGCTTAGACACTTTCCTTAGTTCGCTATACAACTCCAAACGCTTGCTTGAAAGCTTATCTAAGGCTTCCAATTGTAAATCTAAGGTCTTATTCCAACGAGCTTCATAAAGTTGGTCATCATGTCTTCTACCTTGCTCTCTTTGAGTCCACCAATAACCAAATATCGCTACGCCAGCAGCGAATGAATAAACAAACACTTGCTTAAGCACATCTCGGACATCTTGGAGTGAGAATTTGAACGGATTAGTAGTAACAAACCAGTATGATGCCACTGCAAATATCAATATCAGTACAGCTATCGTTACCCATTTTCCCCATTCTTTCATTTAGTTAATCCAAGCAATAGAAACATTGATGACCATACATCTAATATGAAAGCTGGGTCAATAGTTAGTCAAAGGATGCATATAAGGTTTGACACAAACAATAGTTGCACAACAGAATGATCAGCTTTGTGCTAGGCAAAATCCACCTAGCACGTTGATGGACATTTCCAATTTAGCAGAGCAAGGCGGTTCCCAACCTTCGGATAACTTTTCGTATTCCAAAACGTCAAAGAGCACCGTTGTCAGCGTGGTCGATTTGCAAGAAAATGGGCAAAAGTTATCATCCCCACTCTGTGGTGTCAGATTCACTTTATGCAAAACTTTGCACTGAACATGCAAAGTACCGTGAAGCCTAACATGCTTATGTCCCACCACAAGTTAGTCCGATTACTCAGTAACGGACCCATACTAATACTTACAGTTATAACCGAGCCTAGAGTGGCATTGTTCAGGAACCCCCACGGGAAATTGCCACCAATGGCATCAGCACTAGATAGTGAATTTAAATAGCAAACAAGCTAGATTTTCTAATGATATTTTAACTAATTGATTATTAACTGTTTTTTGTTTTTTCTATTTTGTATCCATATAATAAATATACAATTTGTTTATATTGAAAAAGCAGAGTAATATGAGAAAGCTTACTATGCAACTTAATGAGGAAATTATCAATGTTTAAGAATCTTAAAACTATCTCAGTAAAACTCAATGAAAATAAAGGCAAAGTTTTAACAGCACAACGCTCTCAGTGTCGTACAACGCACAAACGTAAAGACTGCTAAGCATTTTGATGGGGTTAAGTAGGATTTTATTATGTCTGAAATTAAATTTGACGTGAATCAATGTGTTGAGTTTCCAAGTTCAATTACGGTACATGATTATGCAGATAAGATTATTCTCTTAGCTCCATTAGTCCCAAACTGGGTTGTGCTTAACAAAGAAGAATATAATTTATATTTAGAGCTAAATAAAGGACAAAGCATAATTGAGTCACTACATGAAATCCATGACAAGTTTGAATACAGCGAAACCAGATGTATAAATGTTATAACTTCATTATTATCTAAAGTAGAAAAAAGTAAGTTTTATGCATCTAATTATGGTGAGAATGAACCTAAAATAGATAGCTTCAAGAAAAATATACATCTAGAAATTACATCTGACTGCAACATTAGATGCAAGCACTGTTATATGTCTGCTGGAAAAAAGAATGCTACGTATATAGACAAGGTTGACATAGATAAATTCTTTAATGAAATAGATCTTGATAGGGTTGATGAAAATATTGTTGTCACAGGTGGCGAGCCCCTTATTCACCCTGAGATAAATGAAATCATTTCAGGACTAAATAGCAAAGGCTTTAAAGTTTGTTTATTTACTAATGGATTAATGATAAATCACTCTAACATAGATTTTCTCAAAAACAACATTAACAGCATACAATTAAGCATGGAAGGTGTGAGTCAAAATGCCTATGAGGATATTAGAGGTAAAAACACCTATACTAGGTTAATTAATGCTATTAAATTAATCAAAGATAATAATATAAGGTTAATATTAGCAATAACCATATTAGATGATAACCTTTCCGATGTTGAGAAAAACATCCAATCGTTCTTATCTGATTTGTCGTATGATAACATGGAAGTAAGAATTAATGATGAGTTAGAGAAAAAAGGAAATGCGACAAACTTAACAAGTAATAATTTCGATCTGATAAAAGTTAACAAGCCCAGAGTTCGCGAGTTGATAAAAAATTTAGAAATTCAGGGTTTTTACTATTCAACAAATGATAATAAGTGCAAGAGATTTAGCAATTGTGGCATTGGTGCTTCTATTGTAATAAACTCTGCTGGTGATATATACCCATGTAATGATTATAATCAACCAACTAAATATAACATAAGAAACACTGAGAAAATCAGTCATATGATAAATCAATTTGATGCTATAAATATTGAGACATCCACATCGAATATACCTACATGTAACAAATGTGATATTAAATATTTATGTGCTGGTGGGTGCCGTACTAAAAACTTAAGATTAAATGGGTCAATGACATCTGTAATGTGCAATAGAAAAAATATAATAGAAAATTTGATATTATCAGAAATTTAATTTAATAGTCTATATATTTTTCTTGATACTTAGCAGGTGATAAATAGTCTATCACATTGCCACCTCGTATGCCTGAACCAGGCCCAATAACAATAATTGAATCTGCTTGAGAATATATTTCCGGTTTGTGCTCCACTAACAATATTGCTGCGAATTTAGATTTTATCTCATGAAGATAGTTTAGTATTGTTATACTAGTCTGAGGATCTAATCCTGCACCTATTTCATCAATTATAATTAAAGCATCTTTCTTGCTAAAGTTTCTAATTAATTCTCTGGCTAGCTTTAACCTTTGAATTTCTCCACCTGACAAGTTTTTTAGTTTTCTTGATAATGACAGATGAGATAGTGAAAGTGAATTTAAGATATTAATTGCCTCATAAACAACTGGATCTAAATCTAATTTATATTTAGAAATTGCATATATCTCATTAGTAAAAAAATCATATATATTTATATCATTTACTTTGTTTTTTAATGTTGACTTTGTAAATAACCTACCTTCACACTTATTACATTCTATTTCAATGTCATCATTGAACGAGCGTTGAATTCTTATAACCCCAGCTCCATTACACTTATTACAATACTTTACAGGTTGCTTTTTGTTGAAAATATTAATTATCTTGTCACGCACTCCTAGGTAACTAGCTACATCTATTTTATATGTTATAAGAGGAGAACGTTGTCTAATATAAATTGAGTTACTATATTGTTCTAATACTGCTAATGCTAGGCTGGATTTTCCTGAACCTGAAACGCCAACAAGAACATTTATTTTATTTTTAAGAATCTTAATAGACTGATTTATTACATTATTCCTTGTTAAATGATTAAGTTCGAAATAATCATCCTTCTCATAGTCTTTATCGTTATACTTTAACTTATGATTAATTTTTCTAGTTAAATGTCCACCTCGCTCACCTGCGAAAGGACCAATATTATAAAAACTATCGCAAACCGAAAGTAGCTGTGCATTATGATCTATAAGTAATATAGTGTTACCTTTATTATTGATCTCCTTTATTAAGCTTAACAAGGGCCTTATTTCATTTTGATGAAGGTGGGCTGATATCTCGTCAATTGTTATCAGTATACCACTAATTTCTGAAAAGCAGACTTTACTTAATTTTAACTTCTGTAGTTCTCCACCTGACAATGTAGGTATGGCTCTTGAAAAGGTAAGATATCCAGCTCCAAGTTCAATTATTGTATTAATTAACTTGCTAAGTTTGTGATTCCTTATTCTACCAATTAATTCATGGAACGGAACTGTTAAGAAATCAATAAAAGGTATATCAAACACCTTTATTGATGAACATGTTGTATTTATTCTTGAGCCCAAACAGGAAGGGCAAACGCTATCTAAAAATAATTTATTCTTAAGTGATGTTGATTTTGATATTTCATCGATAAGGCCATTATAAAATGAGCTTTGTCTTTCTCTTCCATTTAATTTAAACTTCACTGGTGAACTAAGCTTATGTTTACCATAGAGTATGCCGTTTAAAACCTCATCTGATATATGTTCTATTGTTTTGTCTAAATCACCTATATTTTCTTTACAGTAAGCAATAAATGTCTGCAATACCTTATTGTTTTTAATTTTAATACATTCTTTAATTGGTTTAGAATAATCAAATATTTTCAATAAGTCCGGTTCCTTAATATAACCCATGCCTTGACATTTTTTACATGTATTATGATGCGAGTTGATTATTATTTTCTCTTGTTCTTCTATATTTACTCCACCATAGGCTATTATAATTTGGTAGATATTCAAAAAAGTATAGATTGAAGATAGTGGATTGTTGTTCCTATTCTCTTGTGAAATTGATACGGATGGTATTAAACCCGAAAATTTATTTACTTTATACCTTGGAATTTCAACTGTACCACTTTCGATTGCTTCAAACTCATTTCTGCACAGTTTGTGTAGAGTGTGATACCCCAAGCTGCTTTTACCTCCACCACTGACTCCTGTTATACCCGTTATTTTCTGATGTACTACGTTGATCGATAGGCTTTTTAAGTTGTTTGTTGTTATTCCATCTAGAGTTATTTTTCCCATAAGACCAAGTAGTTATAATTTTTGATTAATTTTATCATAGCCCTCTATATTTCATTAGATTGTGAGTTAAACCGCAGAATGTGCCACGGCTAGTGCATTTTAATTACTTAAATAGCACTGCACGGTATTCATCGTCCAGTGCATACTTTCTTCTTACCAATGACTTCGTACAGCTGAAGTGCTTGCCCGACATCAAGATTTAAAGAACTGATATACCTGCGCGTTTCTTCACTAACTTTTGTCCTCCAATTTTAATTATGCTTTTTAAACCCACCCACTGATATTCTTTGGCCGATTCAATCTCACAATTGAATAGTCATGCAGATGAAAATATCGATGTAGATATACCCGCTTAGAACGAAAATGGGAGTTATCTTTCACAGCCACTCATCGGCTAACCATGAGTAAAAGTACGCTAATCTCGTTGGCATGATCTGCCACTGAGTAAATGCGTTAAGAAACCTTGGGGCATTTTCGTGTTTCATGCCCCAGCAGCACATCTCTGAACATAACTACGTTAGCGCTGTCCGTCTAACGTAGTTAAGATAAATGCATTACTCAGTTAATCCAGCGAGTTGTCGCGATATCTCAGTCAAAGCGCTCCAGTCTTTTTGTCCAAGTCCATTTGCATTTGCTGCGACTAAGTTATCTTTAGCACCCAGAATTGCTGAGGGTTTTACGCCACAAGCAGTGAACGCCGTTTCAAATATTAATGCGTCTTTTAAACCCGCTGTAAGATCGAAGCCAACCGTATCAAAATCTCTAGCCGCGATTTTTTCTGCATAGGAACTCATGGCTTCATTTCCTGCAAAAAACATCTGAGCAACAGCCAATATTTGTCTTTTGTCTAGCTGACTTTTCTCTGCAAATGTAAAGACTTCACCCAGCATTGCCAGTTGCGCCATCGCCATGTAATTCACACATATTTTCATTCCATTAGCTGAGCTAGCGGTGTTGCCAACAGGTACTTGTTTCACTGTATAAGACTCTATTATTGGTTGAACGGCTTCTAAAGCAGAGGATTCTCCAGCAAGGAAGGTAATAAGCTTACCCGCCGCCGCTGCATCAGGACGACCAACAACAGGGGCTGCTATATATTGGCAACCACGTTTTTCATGCTCTGATTTTAGATGGTCTGCTGTTGAGGGTTGAATTGTCGTTAATCCAACATGGATTTTCCCTGTTGTCATCGAATCAAGAATGCCATATTCAGCAAGCGATAACTCAATAATGGAATTGTCGTCTAACAAGCTAGTAAAAATGATATCGGATTGTTCAACGAGTTCCCTGATATTGTTAGCGACCGCAGCTCCTCGCGCCTGAAACGGCTGAGTCTTCGATATCGTTCTGTTGTAAACCGTTAATTGGTATCCCGCTTTTTGAATATTTTCACAGATGCCTGATCCCATTTTACCAAGACCGATAAAGCCTACTTTCAGATTTTTTGTATTCATGTTGTGTTCACCTTTTATTGTCATAAGTTGGGAACACTTTATCGATAGAAAGATTTACAGCCTTAACAATTGTTAACGGATCGCTTATTTTTTGCTTTGATTCGACTTAACGACACAGGTGTCATGCCTAAGTATGTCGCTATGTAGTGATGAGGAACTTTATCAAAGATATCGGGTTGAAGATTGAGTAGTTCTTCATATCTTTGCTGTGGATTATTTTTTATCCGAGAGATGAACAGCGCTTGGTAGTGGTACAAACGCTCTGCAATGTAGTCATCAACCGCTTGTTTTATGCTGTTATCGCTATCGAGTAATTGAACTAGCTCATTCTTAGATATAACGCGTAAACGAGCCTCTGTAATCGTTTCAATATTGTACAAAGCAGGAAGGTTGCGTTTAAGGCTTTCGAAAGAAGTGGCTATATCTCCTTCAAAGAAGAACTGAAAAGTAACATCATGACCATCACCATTAAACCAAGACCTCACGCAGCCCTTCTCGATAATAAAGACTGAATCGCAGATATCGCCTTCGTTGAGCAACGTCCCTTTCTTTTTAAAATGATGGACATGTCCAACTCGGATAAGACTCGGAAACCTTGAGATGATTGAAGTAGTCATTACATGGCTCACTGAAAGTAGAAGAAAACGATAAAGGATTTAGGCTACCACATTGTAAACGTTGCCGTCTTTAAGCACGGTTTGTCTTCGTGTATCCATGAGAATAATTTAGGGGGTGATTACACAGCGATTACAGATTGCTGCGAGCTGATCCTTTCCGCCTATTCGGCAGGAAACCACTTAATGAGTCTAGATCAGTAAAAATGGGTGAATAGTAAGCAATTTGAGAGCAAAAAATGATTTGATGAACTAAGCTTAGAGAGAAAATTTGAATTTGGGATTTTCAGGGGCCTGAAATGGGTGGAGGCCCCAGCCACATCCCGGCACACACGTCATTTGCTGTGGCTGCTTCCTTCCGGACCTGACCAGGTTCACAAACTAGTGTTGCGGGAGGACCAGAGCCTCCATAGATCACTTTAGTGTTTTCGTGTCACCAAAGAGTGCGGAGATTATTAAACATCCCCTACTCCAATGCAACCCTAAAGCAGATAAAATTCCCAAAAACGGCATTAAGTGCTTACACTCTAGGCGATTTGTTCAGTTCACCTACGATATTTTGCTCTCTTTCATTTGCTGATAGATAAGATGAAGCACTTCACTCAGTGGCATTGCATGTTCGCGCGAGAGTGATACGCCAATCGATAGCTTGACAGGAAAACTCAACTCACGCTCTGAATCCACATAGATATAACTTTCAATGTGTTCAATATAAGCTTGCACGTCTTTAGGTGATACCAGATTCACCGCGACAAATTCATCGCCACTGAAACGGTAACATTGCCCTTTCCAGAGTGATTTCATTCTGCGTGCGAGCTCTTTTAACACCGCATCGCCAATATCAAAGCCGTATTTCTCGTTGATCTCTTTAAAATCATCCACTTCAACGTAAACCAAAGAGAGATCTTTAGGTACACCATGCACAAAGCGGCGACACAAGCTGCGGCGATTACGCGCTTTAGTTAGCGAGTCGATGATCATATGCCGTTGCACGTAGAAGCCAATAAATAGCAACAGCAAAATGACCAGTACCAACATTATTTGTGAATTACGGTCGTAACGCTTTTGCAGCGCCATATTGGAACGCCAATCTGGCTGATATTCGTAGCGTTTAATCACTTGGTCTGTATCGATAATATTCAGCGCTTGGGAGAACAGATGCGCCAGCTTTAGTCCATTAACATCTTTCTTAAAGCCAATCGCAACGTCGAATTGATAAAAGTCACCTACCCTTTCATCCACGACTAGAGGCAGCATTTTAGGCGAGTCGCGTAGCACCTGAATATAATCCGCCTGACTCAATACAATGTAATCAACGTCGCCATCGAGTACCGCTTTAACTAACTCTTTTTGCGAATTGAATGTCGATAGTGATTTGTGAGGCAAAATGTTGTGTAGCAACTCTTCAAAGAAATCATCTTTGATGACGCCGATTCGCTCTACCACCATTTCAGAAATGTCGTGATAGAGACCATTTTTATAGTTCTCACGCTTAATTAACAAGGCGTGAGGATGGTAGTAACTGTCGCTAAAGTTGACAAATTTTTTGCGCTCATCAGAGATGATGATAGGTGCCACAACATCGATGTCGCCCTCGCGCAAATCCTGAAACATGTGCTCCCAAGTTTCATTTTCCCGACTGGCAATTTCGCAACGCAGCAGCAAAATATCACAGGCTTTCATCACCACATCGGCACTGATGCCTTTTACTTGGCCATCATTTTGGTAGTTGGCATAAATTGGCAGGTTTTGGAATTTAACCTTTAAGGTTCGTTGTGCATTAATACCGCTATCCAACACACGCTGCCTTAATGCTTGGCGGCGCATATCAAATTGATATCGGGCGATGGTATCACGCAGCAATTTTTGCATGTCATTCGAGTAAGCAAAATGCTCAAACTGCTTAAGCATCTGTAAATGCTTACCTTTAGTTGCAATCATCGAGACTGGGTGCACCATGATCTTATCGTTAAGCAGTTGAGCTTCGTAACCTTTGGCAAGCATCGGACGCAATTGGTTGATTGCAGAGACTACCCCATCGACTTGTGCAGTCTTAAGCATGTCTTGCGCTTCATTGATACCATTAAAATATTGCACCTCTAGTCGTGGGAACTTGTCTTCCAGTAGCTTGCCGTAAATGGAACCTCTTGGCACAGCCACAGAATGTAACGAGTTCAACGTTCGAGTCGAGCGTGTAAACAGGTAGGAATATTCGACATTAATTGGGCTCGAAAAATCGAAATATTTCGAGCGTCCTTCGGTATAGGTAACATTGGCAGCGAAATCACTGTCACCACGCTCTACCGAATTCAATAAATCGTCATAACTTGTGTACGTAACATATTGAATATCAATACCAAATTCGTGTGCAATAGCATCAAAAAGTACCCTCGAGACGACATCATCAGATTCTGTCGCTACGTGATACAATTTTGCGGGGTTATTGGTGTCAGCACGACTGGGTATCGTTATAAAGAGTGCTAGCAACCATCCGCAAAGGATCAGTTTTTTATACATGGACGTTGTTGAGTTTTTAGTTATCAATATTTTAGGCGCACATTATATAGATAATTCTCAACAATGCCCAAAAATAACCTGGCAGCATCGCACTCTTTTTGCTCGTTTTTACGCAGTAATCGATTTCATTCCTATACAAACAATGAATTTATTCCAACTGTTCTTCATTGCTTCTCAATATATAATCCGTCATCCATGCGGTAACTAATAGACACATCCAAACCACAAATACAGGGTTAGGCACGTCTAAATCGGGCGACAACACGAAGGTGGCAAAGCCGACTGAAGGTAACGTCCAACAGAGTAAGGTATGCCAACAAAACTCGGAGTCTTTGATAGTGGAACGGATGGTTTCCATGGATGCCATGATACCGACGATAGTCAATGACAGTAACGCTGCATAACCCAAATCGGCTACCCATAATGGAATCACCAAGAACAGAGCCCACCAGCTGTGGCCTTGACGAGGACGCCAACTACGCGCAATCCACCAGATCACTGCGACACTGAGAATCTGCACCATAGTGACCATCGGCGTACCACCGAGCTTACCGGAGGCTTGTGTGACCATAATGCCCACTTCGAGTGTTAACGTAATCAAGCCACAACAGGCGACGACGCCAATGTTGCTGCGTTGAGAGAACGCCACCATCAAAAGTGGGAACAGTACCCAAACGCTCACAGACAGCGAGGCAGGTTGATAAGAGAGTGTCATACCGTAAGCCGCCATCGCTGCTAGCAGAAGAATTCCGGCAATCCCGCCGCGAGGAAGTATCCACAAAGCAGGTATCACTAACGATATAAATGGAATGTCATTGCCACTTAATCCCATGGCTCTCGCACAAACCACCGCTAATAAGGTTGTAATACCAAATTGAAGTATCGAAAATAACATATGATCCCCCCTTTACCTTTCCTTGGCACATTCATAAGTAGGACACTAGTAGTATGGATCAATTTTTAGCACAGATCTTCTATGTGATTGATAGAATACCCGAAGGTAGTATAACCACTTATGGGGAGGTCGCCCGTATGGCGGGCTTTCCCGGCTATGCACGGCATGTAGGAAAAGCGCTCAGTCGCCTACCTGAAGGCTCAAAATTGCCTTGGCATCGCGTCATTAATAGCCAAGGACGCATCTCTTTGCAGGGAGACGATCTCTTACGACAAAAAGAGAAATTGGTGGCAGAAGGCATCGCCGTATCGCCGCAAGGGAAAATCAATTTGCGTCAATATCGCTGGCATCCTGAGCAGGAATAAACCGACCAATGAATAACAATGTGCTAATCCCTTGCCTATACCCACTACGGTAACGTACTGTTAAGTTATCTTGTTACAAAGGAATCGTTATCCGCATGAGTAAAGCGCTCTCTGAATTATTAAACCTTCTGCAACTTTCTCCTCAAGATGACCATACGTTCATTGGTCAGAGTGAAAATCTCGGTTTGCCACAGGTGTATGGCGGTCAGGTGATTGGACAAGCACTTTCTGCGGCTCGTTACACGGTTGATCCTCAAAGAACCGTGCACTCTTTTCATAGCTATTTTCTCTACCCTGGTGACCCAGAGAAACCAATAGTCTACGACGTAGAAACCCTACGCGATGGGCAAAGTTTCAGTACTCGCCGCGTTAAAGCAATACAAAATGGTCGTTCCATTTTTTATCTGACGGCGTCTTATCAGCAAGCGGCTGAGGGCTTTGAACATCAAAACAGCATGCCCACTATTCCTGGCCCCGAAAATTTTGCTTCAGAAAATCAAATCGCATCCAAAATTGCGCATTTGCTGCCGGAACCACTAAGAAGCACCTTCTGTGGCGAGCGTCCAATTGAGGTGCGCCCAGTGACTGTGGTTAATCCATTGAAGCCAGAAAAACTCGAACCTAAGCAATACCTATGGATTAAAGCCAACGGGCCGGTTCCCGATGATCAATTAATTCATCAATACTTGCTTGCCTATGCATCGGACTGGGGATTTTTGGTGACGGCGCTACAGCCGCATGGCGTCACTTTGATGACACCGAAATTTCAGGTTGCGACCATTGATCACTCCATTTGGTATCACCGCCCGTTTAAGCTTGATGACTGGCTGCTGTTTGCGATCGAAAGCCCAACGGCATCGAGTGGCCGCGGCCTAGTGCGTGGCGAAATTTATACTCGCGATGGCACATTAGTCGCGTCAGCAGTGCAAGAAGGGGTGATGCGTTTTAAAGAGAAGTAACGCTTTACCTTGTCCCTAGGGAAACCTTTATAGTGGCCTTAACGTAAACAAACAGGAGGCGGTATGAGCTGTTGTAATAAACCACCAGCAGGTGGAACTCCTGAGATTGGGCCATTATTGAAAGTGTTTGCAGGGCTATTTGTCGTTGTCTTTCTCATTGCACTGATTTTTGGTTAGCCGATCTTTGGATAAACTGATCTTCGGATATACTGATCTGCAGATAAAGACAAAGGCCTAGCATATTCGCTAGGCCTTTGTTTTATAGAAGTAATATCTCGGTCTGGAACAGCAAATTCCGTGCTTAAAGCGAAAAGCGACGAGTCAAGGTTTGCAGTTGTTTAGCTTGTTCGGCAAGCGAATCAATGGCACCGCTGGTTTCTGTCGCATCTTGCGCCGATTGTTGCGTAATGTCGTTGACTTTAACCATGCTGCGACTGATCTCTTCAGACACAAGACTTTGCTCTTCTGACGAAGTGGCAATTTGAATGCCCATATCTTCAACCTGCGCCATCACCGAACTGATTTGTTCAAAAGATTCGGTTAACTCATGTGAGCGCTGCAGCGTACTTTCTGAATAGTTTTGGCTCGCTTTCATCAGCTGTAACGACTCATCAGCCCCTTTTTGCAGGCGTTCAATCAAGTGTTCAACCTCTTGAATTGATTGACGAGTACGACTTGCCAAATTGCGCACTTCATCAGCCACCACCGCAAAACCACGGCCAGATTCACCGGCACGAGCGGCTTCAATTGCCGCATTAAGCGCCAACAAGTTGGTTTGCTCTGCCACGGTGTTGATTACTTCCAGGATGTCACCCACCTCATCACTGCACTCTTTGAGCTGTTGCATCGAAACAGAGCTTTGATTGATGTTGTCCACCAGACTACGCATCTGAATCGCGGTTTCATGCACTAACTCGTGACCATGTTTCACTACTTGTGCTGCTTCTTGAGTCGAAACAGAAGCATGCTCTGCATGTTTCGCCACTTCATGCACTGTCGCGGTCATCTCATTCATCGCCGTGCTGACTTGCTCGCTCTCTTGCTGCTGGCTCAACATGCGGCGCGATGTGTTTTTGGTGAGCACCGATGTTTGTGTGGTCGCGGCCGACACCTGCTCTGCCAACTCAATAATTTCATTAATCATCTGGCGAAGCATGCTACTCATGGTTGCCATGCTATTTTGCAATAAGCCCAATTCATCTTTACGCGTTGTTTTGGCAATCTCTTGCAAATTGCCTTCCGCTACATCATGAGCGTAAGCAACCGTATCGTGCAGTGGCTTAGTTATCACATGACTTATCAACCACGCAGATAGTGTCCCAACAACCAATACACCAATAGCAATGATGATGATCAGCCATTGCGCTTGGCTCGCTTTAGATTGCTGCGCTTTAGATAAATGCTCAACCAAGGAGCTAACGCCGCCAATCACGACCAAACCTTGCTGATCCACTTTCTGGTTGATTTCAGCCGATTGTTGATACGCATGGCGGTAGTCATTCGCTTTATTATCGAAATCGGTAATAAACTGATTAAAGTAATCTAAGCCTAATTTGCGTTTTGCAATAAAAGAGAGCGCATTTAAATTGGTTAAACCTGCTTTCACTTGATCCAATTTATTCACATCAACGCCAGCACTTGGATTATCCACAAATTGGTTAATTGCATTTATATATTGAGAAATGCTAAATAGTGCAATGGTTGCAGCGCTGCGGTCTTTATCGATTAAGTTAATATCGTCGGAATTAAGTAGGGTAAGCGCATTGGCAACTTTATCTAAGGCTTGGTTAGATAAGTTCGTTAAATCCTGCTCATCTTTCTCCATGCCATCTTTGTAATTCATCAGCGTTTCAATTTGGCTAACCAATGTTTGGGTACCTGAAATTAATTCACTGATCATTTTCAAATCGGATTCTGATGTAAACAGAGATTGGTTTTCCGTTAGGGTATTTTTAAATTGATCTAACTGCTGATATACCGCCGCTTTGTCGTCACTTTTACCGTTGAGGAGATAGAGAGTAAAGTTCACCTTTGCACTAATGATCAGAGAGTTAAGGTCAGAAATAGTTTTTAATTGAGTTGCAGAACGGTTGACGCTTGTAATACTCATATGCCCCGCAACCGAAACAACGATAGTTAATAGCAACACTAAACCAAAACCATAACTGAGCTTTTTGCCTACCGTTAGGTTTTCAATCAATTTGATCAAAGATGACATTTTTCTACCTTATAGAGGACTCACGTTCAAATAGACAAAATTTATCAACACGGATGCTGATAAATAAAATAACAAGAATATGGAATAGGCGTGAATACTATACAACGAATTGCATCTATTCAATCGAAAATTAATTAGTTCAGTTTATATAACTATGTAAAAAACGATTCATATTAATTATGACCTTAATTATTTCTTGCTAATATAATGCGATATTCCGTATGTTTGCTTAGTCAATAATATAAAATGTGGTCTGACATTTATTTTCTAGTTATTTATATTATTAATGTACCTTTGCATGAGCTTAGTGAATATGAATTAAGTTAGTAAGAGGATCTTGGTTTTTGGCTCAAGATCTCATTAAAATCTGACATAATTATCAACCAAGTGGCATATATCGTCCTACGCTATCAACACTAACCTCACCGCCAACAACCCAAAATAGAAAAGGCCGACATTGCTGTCGACCTGGCATCATCCTCTAAAAGAGTGGCGTGAACATCTTGCGCTCTCGCCTCTCCCAAAAGAGATTAAATTTTAAATCGCGTGGTTAACTCGTGAAGTTGTTGGGTACGTTGTAACAAAGATTGCATACCCTGCTCGCCTTCTAACGCTTGCTCTGCGACTTCTTGAGTGATCACATTAACGCGTTCCATGCTCTGGCTAATGTCATCAGAGACTAAGCTTTGCTCTTCAGACGAAGTCGCGATCTGAACGCTCATATCTTGCACACGACGAATCACTGCACTGATTTGATCAAACGCTTGTTGCAGATCGTGAGAACGCTCCAGTGTCGCTTCGGAATACTCCTTGCTCTGCTGCATGCTTTGCAGGGATTGATCTGCCCCTTCTTGCAAACGACCAATCAAAGTTTCGATCTCTTTAATTGATTGATGTGTGCGGCTCGCCAGATTGCGCACTTCATCAGCAACAACCGCAAAACCACGACCAGACTCACCAGCGCGCGCAGCTTCAATCGCCGCATTCAATGCTAACAAGTTGGTTTGCTCTGCCACGCCGTTAATCACATCAAGAATATTGCCGACATCATCGCTATGACGCTTGAGCTCTTCCATCGCCGCAGCACTGCTATTGATATTAGTCGCCAAATTGCGCATTTTCTCCGCTGTATCACGCACGATATGGTGCCCATTATCGACGACGTTGCCCGCTTCCTGCGTGGCATGAGAAGCCTGCTCCGCATACTGGGCCACTTCATTAACCGTAGCGCTCATTTGGTTCATCGCCGTTGCAACCTGTTCACTCTCTTTTTGCTGATTTTGCATGCGCTGGCTATTGTCTTTCGAAGAGCGCGAGTATTGGGTGGTAGCGGAACTCAGTTCGCCTGAAAGACTCGCAATTTGGGCAATCAAGTTATTGAGCATGGAGGTCATATGACCAATGGTATTTTGCAGTGTGCCGAGTTCATCAAGGCGCGAAGTGGTCACCGCTTCTCTAAGATCGCCATCAGCAATGCGCTGTGCAATCTTAACCGTTTCATGTAGCGGTTGAGTAATCATGCGCCAGATAAGCCAAGCTGCCAGCACACCCACAATGACCGCAGCAGCGGCAACCAAGGTGGCAATATAAGCGGCTTTCTCTTTATCTTTTATGCGTTTAACTTTTTGCGAATCGACCAATTTGCCAATGCTATTGATGATTTCAAAGCCTTTCGTTTCAACGGTTTTGGCATAGTCGTTATATTGGCGATTGGCTTCGATGAGTGCTTTGAGCTCTTGATCATAGCTTTTTAAAGTTTGCTCTAGCCCTTCAGACATAAAAAAGGAGCGCGCAATTGCAGGCAGTTGGTTAATTAAAGCCAGACTTTGTTCATTCAAAACCACATCTTGACTAATATCCATGGCTTCAGATGTGTGGGCATAGACCGCGGTTTTGGTCAGGTAATGACTGAGATTAAAGAGGATGGTTAATGCTTGGCCACGAGTCGTGGTTGAAAAACTGCTGTCTTCGCCCTCCACACCACTAAAGATTCGTTTCACTTGAGTGGCTAACTCATCATAGCTTTGATCTAATTGTGCTTTTAATTGGTCACTTTTACTAAGTGAGTTAATCTGATTATGGATGTTTTCAATCAAGAGATCGGAATTGTTGATCGAAAAATCAAATTGATTAATATCTTCTTGATCAACATACAGCGAGCGCTCTTTGATCAGCTCACTTTTCATCATTTTTAAGTTATTTAATGTTGTTTCAGCACTGGCTTGATTACGGGTAGCAACATAATCATTGAAACTCAATTTTGCTGTTAATAACAACATATCTATATTGTAAGAGGCGGCCATTTTATCACCGCGGTTTGAGACTATTTTTAAGCTGTAGTTTCCAGCAAAAGCCACAATAACAGAGAGCAGAATAACTAAACCAAAACCGCATCCTAATTTATATCCCACAGAACGGTTTTGCAGCCACGAATGAACTAATGACATAATAATTAGCCTTAAATTTATGATGGATGGCATTCCGGTTGCTTGTGGTCTTTTAGGGATGAGACCAACGGAGTGTTAAATAGACAACCTGGTTATGTGGCGAGAAAGTATATAGAAATCAGGTGATAATCTGAACGGCTTTAACAGACGATTTTGTTTGTATACAGACAATTCTTATAAATTATTAATATAAGAATTAGTAAAGAAAATGCTTGCATTTACCGTTCTTATTATTGAGACAAAATAGATATTTTAAACAGGTAATTCGGTCGTATATTTTAACGATTCCATAGCAAATGTAGATGTAACATTATTTATACCATCGATACTATTAACTAACTTTTTATAAAACTCGTCGAAGTTTTTCATATCTTTGGCTAATACTTTCATCATATAGTCATATTCCCCCGCCATACGATAAAACTCCATTACCTCAGGAAACTCCTCAACCACTTTCACAAATCGACGATACCATTCATGGGAGTGGTCATTCGTTTTGATCATCACAAAGGCGATAAAAGAGAGGCCAAGTTTATCCGCATCCAAAAGAGCCACACGCTTTTTGATGATGCCTGAGTCTTCTAGCTTCTTCAGACGTTTCCAGCACGGCGTGGTGGTGAGATTAACCGCCTCAGCCAATTCATTCAGAGAGATATTGCCATTAGCCTGTAACATCGCCAGCAATTGACGATCAATGGGATCGAGTTCCATTTGTAACCTCTTTTATAACCTTTAAAGAGAAAATTTTTCTCTAAACTAGCAATACCACATGAGATAGGCAATCAATAAAGCGAGCCTCCGCTCTTAGAGCTCTTCATTTATGCTATCAATGCCAAAATGGTACTTCGATTGCAGCAGAATTGACGTAACTGTATAAGTTTTTGACACTTAACCATTTTCTGACAGCCTTCTTACAGCAGTTAGCGAAAGGATGACTAGCATCTGACGCTCTTTACAAAACCCTGCTCAATAATAGCTCCACAAAACAACGACATCCGTTTGTATCGCAAACTGAGAAGGAATATACGATGAAAAAGTCGATTTTTGCATTGAGTGCACTAACAATCATTTTGGCAGGCTGTGACGGTAACTCTGATAAAGCAGACACAACAGCCACCGACCAACAACCTGTCGCGGGTTCAGTAGAACAAAATGCAAACCCTGCCGCCTCCGGCGATATCACTACGAACGTTGAAGGCACTGCGCCAACCGCCGTTGATCCTCTGCAAAAGCAGACGGCAGACCTCGATTGGCAAGGAACATACCAAGGTGCTATTCCTGGAGCCGATGGTAAAACCGTGGATACCACCATCACTCTAAATGCTGACCAAAGCTTTACTATGACTCAAACAGTAAACGGTAAAGAGCAGAAGTCTGAAGGTAAATTCGCGTGGGATCCAGAGGGCACTAAGCTCACTCTAGATGACGGTAAAGGTAAACCAGCTCAATACGCGATTGAAGACAGCGCGTTGATCAAACTGGATGCAGCTGGTAACCGTGTTGAAGGCGATATGGCTGCTCAATACGAACTGCATAAACAATAAGTTACATTTTCACTAAAAAAATGAGTGGATAATGGACAATCCGCTACCAAAATCAGATCAATATGAGCGTCAGCGAAAGCTGGCGCTTTTGTTTTTATCAATATGAATATTCTTTCTTATAAGCTGAATCACAGCATCCTGTTGTGAATTTTGCTTCACATATCAGCAATGAATACTTTATCAACATCTATATTGTTACAAATAATGTAATTCCGCTTTTTTTGGTCATATTTGTTCATTAAATCGTCAAACGTTCCTTTTTTCAGCGAATACCCATAGCCAAAATGGTTATTTTTGGGCAACATTAGCCGTCCTCGAGATCTCTCACCCAAATAGACTCTTTTTTATCCTGTCGACTGTCGTTGAGAGACCTCTCTTAACGTCTACTTACCGGGTATATTGTCTATGTCTGTTTATGACACAGTGTGTATGATTGCCGCAGTGGCTATCATCATCTCTTTGATAAACCATCGTTTTGGCCGTTTTCAAACTACCATCGCTATCACAGGTTGGTCTGTACTGATTTCTGCGATCGTTTTGACCCTAAGCCACTTTGGTATTCTTTCAACGAATAGTGAGCAACCACTTGTTACTATGTTGAAAAACATTCAATTTGATGATTTCTTGCTTAAAGGTGTATTGGGTTTCTTGCTCTTTGGTGGCGCACTCAACATCAACTTGAATCATCTCAAAGACCAGAAGTTTGAAATCACCTTCCTCGCACTGATTGCAACACTTCTTTCGACCTTCTTTATCGGTGGCGCGCTGTGGGCAATCTTCGGTTACGTAGGCATTCCAATTTCCTTCATCTACTGCTGCTTGTTTGGTGCTTTGATTTCTCCAACTGACCCAATCGCCGTATTGGCTATCGTGAAAAAGATGAAAGCGCCACAACGTATTTCGATTCAGATCGAAGGTGAATCCCTGTTTAACGACGGTGTTGGTCTTGTGGTATTTGTGACCATTTTCCAAATTGCCTTTAGTTCTAGCACCCCAACCGTGATGGGGACTGTTGAGTTATTTGCGCACGAAGCTCTGGGTGGTGTGCTGTTTGGGGCGGTATTGGGTGGCCTGTTCCACTTCCTTATCAAAGTGACTCCAGATAGCCTGATGCGCCTTATCCTAACCATGTTGGTTCCAACCGCAGGTTACGTAATGGCTGAACATCTTGGCGTTTCAGGCCCACTCGCTATGGTTGTTGCAGGGATCATCGTAGGTAACATCACCCGCAATATTCTTTCTGAAGAAGAGTCATACCAGCTTACTCACCTATGGGAATTGGCAGACGAATTTCTCAACGCGATTTTGTTCCTGCTGATTGGTTTGATCATGGTGACTTTCTCATTCCACCGCATCGACCTCATCGCAGTCGTGATTGCAATTCCATTGGTGCTTTGTGCTCGTTACTTGAGCGTTCGCGTCTCTTACGTGTGTTTTAACCGTTTCCGCAGCTATAACTCTGAATCGGTTAAAATTCTGACTTGGGGCGGCCTACGTGGCGGCTTGGCGCTCGCTATGGCCATGGCAATTCCTTCAGGTGTAACCACACCGATTGCCCACGTTGAACTTAAAGAGATCTTCGTGCTTATGACCTATGCTGTAGTGCTGTTCTCTATCATAGTGCAAGGCTCAACCATCACACCGATGATTACCAAAGCCAAACACGTTGATCAAATTCACACGCCTGTGGCTCAGTCTTAAGCACTTGGCAAAACTGACGGTAATCTCGTAAGTTAACCCCATAAAAAAACCGGCATGCTCTGCCGGTTTTTTTCTATCGCTGCTTTGCCTAGTAGGCGGTAAAGCCCGCCTAAAGGTTGTCACGATATTAGCTGTTTTGAATACCCACGATAAGCCATGGTGCATTTGCAACAGTCAGGTCACGTTCTAAGTGCCAGATATCTTCGATATCTTCTTCAACGCCTTCAACAGCATCGCGATAGCGACCAGAGAACTGCAAGCTTAGTTGCGCTTTGCTCGCATCGTAATCACAACGAACAATCTCAGCATCAACATACATCACGTCAGTGTGTTGTTCGCCTTGCAGCTTAGCACGCTCAGCTTTTAGGTCTTCGAACAGACTTGCTGATACGTATTCTTGAATCTTATCCAACTGGTTGTAGTTCCAAGCGCCTTGCAGTACGCGATAGTGTTCGCGAGCACCGTTAACAAAACCTGCTTGGTCAAAACCTGGTGGGTAGTTATGCGGTACATCAGACTGTGCATTGGTACCAAAACCACCAGAGGCTTGTGGCTGTTCAAAGTTGTGCACGTTAGGTTGCTCGAAACTTTGACGATTTGCGCCACCAAATGCAGGTTGCTGCTGATTCATGCTGCCTTGTTTCGCCGCGAGAATACCGCGTAGGAAACGAAATGCAATGAAAGCAATCAAACCGATAATCAGGATATCCATAAATTGGATACCTTCGAAAGCGCCACCGAAGAATGCCGCTAGTAAGCCACCCGCAAGCAGACCACCAAGTAGACCGCCCATCAATCCTTTACGACCGTTGTTTTGCTGAGCGGCAGTCGAGGTATTTTGCTTCGATGTCGTGTTGTTTTGGTACTTCGGCGCCGGAGCAGTTTTAAAGCTCTTACCGAACGAACCACCGCCACCAAACTTCTTCGCATCGGCGTGAGGTACTACCATCACCGATACCATTAGAAGCGCGACGAATGAGAATAGTCGTTTCATAGTCTTCCTTTTGTGTATTAATCTGGGCTAACAAGCTCATTTAATTGTCTGAATCATAGCGGCTAACCATTGAGATGAAAATCTTTTGAACTAGCGTTGTTGTTTCAGAATATTGCAATCAGATAAGTTGACGCTCTGTTATCAGCTCATTAATATATTGAACATTGTACATAATTGAATGGATATCATGGCTAGACGAAACGATCATACCAGAGAAGAACTGATCAGCCTCACTCTGGAAGCCGTAAATAAATTTCTGGAAGATCATTCTTATCATGACCTTAGCTTACGAAAAATCGCAGGCATGATAGGTTATGTGCCCAGTACTCTAGTCAATGTGTTCGGCAATTACAATTTGTTACTATTGCATGTTGTCGCTGACACTTTAGATGAGTTGGCGACCCAAGCAAAAGATGTGGTCAGCCAATGTAAAGATCCTGAACAAGCTTTGTACCAATTGGCTTATTGTTATCACGATTTTGCTCAAGCCAATCCTTTCCGCTGGCAGTTGATTTTCGAACACAACATGAACGGCGACATCCTCCCAGAGTGGCAACAAGATCGTATCGATAACATGACTGGTATGCTTGAAGGGTTGCTTAAAGTGATTGCACCACAGCGTTCTAATTTGGAAGTGCTCCAAGCCAGCCGTGTACTCTGGTCCGGCGTGCATGGTATTACCCTACTCAGTGTCGATGATAAATTTTTCGCCAAACAACACATTGACGGAAAAGAGCTGATTGAAAATCTGCTCTCGCACTACCTCACTAACTGGTGAGTTAAGGATCGCGCATGACAAAATCATCTTCTTTGCTGCTCGAGCGGCGCTTTCTTCCCTATTTTGTCACGCAGTTCTTCGGTGCTTTCAATGACAACATATTCAAAAACGTTTTATTACTTTTAGTTGCTTTCGCCAGTGCCGAAACCTTACCCATCTCCAGTAATCTGTTTATCAATTTGGCGGCAGGATTATTTATTCTGCCGTTTTTCCTCTTTTCAGCCTCCGCGGGCCAGCTTGCCGACAAATACGAAAAATCGGCGTTTATCCGTAAAGTAAAACTGCTCGAAATCGTTATCATGCTGCTTGGGGCGGTGGGTTTTATTACTCAAAGTTACGGCATCTTATTGGTGATTCTCTTTTTGATGGGAACTCAATCCGCCTTTTTCGGCCCCGTAAAATACGCCCTGCTGCCACAGCAACTCAAACCGGAAGAGCTCGTTCCTGGCAATGCGTTAGTGGAAACTGGCACGTTCCTCGCCATTTTGCTTGGTACCATCGGCGCGGGGATGATTGCCTCCACACCTTATGCACAAAGCATCGCTGCAGGTTCTGTCGTGTTGTTTGCTTTGGTCGGCTATTGGGCGAGTCGCTGGATTCCTAATGCGCCTGCGAGCGCGCCTGAACTGCGCTTTCGCTGGAAGCCTATTGCCCATACGCGCACCACATTGAGCATTGCGCGCAAAAATCATGTTATCCATCAAGCGATTTTGGCGATCAGTTGGTTTTGGTTTTTGGGCGCGGTTTATCTTACTCAGTTTCCTAACTTCACCCATGAGTACCTACATGGCAGCGAAAGCGCAGTGTCGTTTCTTCTCGCGCTTTTTTCCGTTGGGATTGCCATAGGTTCACTCTGCTACGATAAAATCACCTCGCACCGCATTGAACTCGGTATGGTGCCGTTAGCCAGCCTTGCCATTACGCTGTTTGGTTTTTTGTTTGCTACGTCTGTCCCTGAAAATCTGCCAGACCTCAGCCAATTTTCTGACTTTGTGCAATACCAAGCCTTGTGGCCAACGTTCGCGTACTTACTTCTGCTTGGGATGAGCGGCGGGATGTTTATCGTCCCTCTCTACTCACTTATGCAACATAAAGCCAAAGTGACCGAGCGGGCGCAGGTTATCGCAGCGCTGAACATCTATAACTCTCTGTTTATGGTTGGAAGCGCCATCTTGGGCATGATTGGCTTGAGTGTGTTGCATCTTTCAATACCACAACTGTTTGGCGTGATCGCGTTACTCAATTTATTGGTCGCGGGTTGGCTGCTCTATCACTACCCTATCCATGTGGTTCGTTTACTTATTTGGCTGGTCAGTCGTCTCTTTTATCGGGTGCGTCATAAAAATATGCATTTTATTCCCAAAGAAGGCGGCGCATTGATTGTCTCAAACCATGTCAGCTATCTTGATGCGCTGCTGCTCAGTGCGGCATGTCCACGATTGATTCGCTTTGTGATGGAAGAAGACTACGCCAACTATCCACCAGTCGCTCGTTTTCTGCGCCGTGCTGGGGTTATCCCGATTAATGCCACCCGAGGGAATACAATTCGCCGCGCGTTCAATGAAATTGAAAAGGCACTCAAAGAGGGCGAATTGGTCTGTATCTTCCCAGAAGGACGCTTAACACCAGATGGAGAGGTGCAACCTTTTATGCGTGGCATGGAGGTGATCCTCAAACGCTGCCCTGTACCTGTGATTCCTGTGGCGCTAAAAGGTCTATGGCATAGTTACTTTAGCCGGCGCAAAGGTCGGGCATGTAAAGGCGTGCCCGTGAAATGGCTCTCTTCTATCGAACTAGAGGTAGGCATTCCCGTTTCGCCTGGTAAAGCCAATAACGAAATGCTTCGACAGAAAGTGTGTGACCTGCGCGGAGAGTATCGTTAGCTCAACCGCTTTTCACTCACATCAAATCTTAAAGCCACTGCCTATCTCCGCAGTGGCTTTTTTATTCTAGCCAAACACCCAATTTCACCAATACCCGAATTAATTCATACCCTTAACACCCCATCTTAACGTGCCTGTCCCTGTAATATTGGCATCGTTAAGCCCCCCACTTACGGTGCCTGTCCTCTTAAGAAGAAGCCTTATTTACGGTGTCTGTCCTCATAAAAAAACTCATCAAATTAGGGTGCCTGTCCCCATAAAATTGCCCATAAGATTATGTTCAGTTTTACTTAACGACTGTTCAAAACATTAAGACTTTCTGACAGTGTGACTTACGTTACAATGCTGTCATCCGTTATTACTTTTTGGCCTGTTTTATGAAACTCAAGCATATTGTTTTTTGGCTGGGACTGGTGCTTTGTCTCTCTCCCATCATCACCTCTCCTACTGCGTTAGTTTTAGGCTTCTTCATTTCGTCACTTGGGCTCATTCCAGAAAATCTCGCGTTAACCAAACTGACTAAAAAGTTACTCTCTTATTCAATTGTTGGGTTGGGTTTTGGTATTCCATTACAACAAGCACTAACCGTCACCAGCCATGGCATTGGCTTAGTGGTTTGTACGATAGTGGGGACTTTGGTGATTGGCGCTCTGGTGGCGCGCGTGATGGGGCTAAATGGTAAAACGGGACATTTAATCGCTTCAGGGACCGCTATCTGTGGCGGTAGTGCAATAGCGGCAGTCGCTCCCGCTATCGAAGCAGATGATAATCAGATTGGTTTGGCGCTCGGAACGGTATTTGTGCTCAACTCAGTCGCACTGTTTTTATTTCCGATGATCGGTCATCTACTGCATCTTAACCAAGCCACGTTTGGTACTTGGGCAGCGATAGCAATTCACGATACTTCATCGGTAGTGGGCGCGGCATCGGCTTACGGTACAGAAGCGTTGAAAACCGCGACAACACTGAAACTGGCTCGCGCACTGTGGATTATTCCAGTGGCGTTTTTGAGTGCGTTTGCGTTTCGTAGTGAATCTCGCAAAATCACCATTCCTTACTTCATCTTATTCTATTGTGTTGCGATTGGTATCGCCGATTTGCTACCGGCCGGACAAGTGCTTTATCACGGCATTTTTGCTGTGGCAAAACAGGCGTTGGTTGTCTGTTTGTACCTGATTGGCTGTGGGATTTCGGTGGCACGCTTAAAACAATCTGGGCCAAAACCTTTCGTCTTTGGCGTGCTGTTGTGGATCACAATATCGTGTTCATCTTTGGGTTGGTTGCTGACTCACCCTGTTTAGATGGGAGCAAGGCTGCGAGAACAATGACGAGTAGAAAGGCACTGAGTTCGGACACAGAACGAATCCAACCCTGTTCAACTAGCGCTAAGGAGAGCTGCAGCAAGATGGCCAAAACTAACAGAATTTTCGCTAACACAATCGTCATTCCCAAATAGGTGATACTTACGATTATTATGCTTTGCAGTTATAACAAGCGAAAATTCTGTTTTGGTCTAACTCATAACTTTCTGCTTATATTCAGGCAGAAATACGCTCTAAGAGCCAAGCTTTCAGCGCGGTACGAGACACCTTAATTCCTGACGTGGTCAGTTCTGCAGGCATGGCAAAGTAAGCAATTGGCCACTTAAATTTCTCTAAGTAATTAGCACACCACTCATCCCAGTAGGCTTTTTCAAGTGGTTGGGTCGTGCTCATGACTGCCACAGGACGATGACCAAATGTGGCATCTTCCATCGGTACAATCATCGCTAATGCCACATCGGGATGTCGATTCAGCACCGCCTCTATCTCCTCACAGTGAATGTTTTCACCGCCAGAGATAAACAGGTTGTCTGCTCGCCCAATCACCTCTAAATCGCCTTGCTGCCAATGACCCAGATCTTTGCTATCAAACCAGCCCTGTTCATCGGTAAAAGAGACCAAGTAGCCTTGTTGATAATAGCCAGAAGCCAAGGTGTCACCGCCGATGTAGATGCGCCCATCACGAATTTCAAGTTTACGATTAGGGATAACTTTACCTGCGCCAACGCCATTATCGACTCGCCTTGCGGTCACGGTCGACGCGGCTTCTGTCATGCCATAGCCTAACCAAGTTTCAATTCCCAATGTCGCCGCTTGCATACCGAGTTCTTGTGGAATGTGGCTACCGCCAAGCAGTACATGGGTCAGATCAAGATGAATGCGGCTATCCAGTAAACGTTTGAGCTGAACCGGCACCAAAGAGGCGTGACTAACACCTTGAATATCGTCAAGGAGCTGCCCCGTGCCAAGCTTTAAGCAAGCACCAGCGGCTAACCAACGATAAACAATCGAAAGACCGGATACGTGATACATCGGCAAGCTAAGTAACCAGCAATGCTGCGCATTGAAATGAAACCACTCAAGCAGCCCTGTCGCTGAGGCGAAATGGTGCTGATGAGTATGCGCAACGGCTTTCGGTACTCCAGTTGAGCCCGAGGTAAAGATAAGGCTGGCAAGATTGCGTTCATCATACGCTTGAAAATGAGAGTGGCTGCTTAGCTCAACTGGCATGTCAGCAAAAGCCAGCACGGTCACCGGACGTTTGATTCCGCGCAGTTCATCGGCTGTCACTTGAGCACTTGGGGCTAGCCATACTAGCGCAGGCTGACCTTGGGGATACAAGGTATCAAACTTTACTTCAAGCTGAGCTAACGGTTGCGGCATGGTCAGTGCGCAAATGGCACCAACCTGATGAGCCGCTAAAAACACCAATAGGGTGTCAAGGTGATTCTTACCCACTAAAGTGACTACATCACCCGAGACAACACCTTGCTTCGTTAATTGAGCACTGTAACAATCCACCGTTTGACACAGCTCAGTCCAACTCAATTCACCGTGTTCTGTTCGTAATGCAATCTTGTGTGGCGCAGCTGTGCGCCACCTTTTCCAAGGAGTGGTCACAAAGCAGACTCCGCAGACCACACCACAGGCTGCTCAGCTAATGGCACCACTGGCAATTGGCAATCGGGCCAAGCGACGTCAAGTTGCGCCCTAAATAGACCAATCGTATCGAGTCCTGGCACTTCATTTGGCAGTAACCATTTTGCCATACGTGCCAATTGAGTTAAACCAAGGCTTGATTCGATACTCGAACTGATGATCGCCTGCAACTTCAACTCACCAGCGCGTTTGATAAGCGCCTGACAGCGCTGCACTGAGCCGATCAAAGTCGGTTTGATGACGATGGTTTTGCCGCCCATTAAATCAGACAAAGTGAAATCTGGCTTAGTCACCGCTTCTTGCAGCGTTTCATCCCAAGCGATGGAAATACCGGTATCAATAGCAAAAGAGAGGCTATCGGATGGTGATTTGCATGGTTCTTCCAAGAAGGCAATACGATGGCGCAATGATGGCGTAATGTATTTAGCAAACTTGTCTGCCTTCTCTTTTGTCCAAGCACGGTTAGCATCCAGACGCAGAGTTAAATCAGGCATCGATTCTAAGAAGAGGTTCACCAGCATTCCATCACGAATCGGCTCATAAAGGCCCACTTTGACTTTGGCTACTTTTTCGCCTTTCATCGCATTCAATACTGGTAACAATTCATCTGGATCGCCTGTACACAAAGGCGCGGCGCGATAGTTACCAGCTTGAGGAAGCTCACCAGCCAGTTCCAGCTCTGCCATTGAAATACCAAAGGCAACCGATGGTAAGAGTGAATTGTAGTCGAGCTGCTCACCTTGCAGCCATAGCGCTAACTGCGCTTGAGCCATTTGTTGCGCATCATCTAAGGTTTCATGACTAAATCCGACGAGAGGAGCGATTTCTCCGCGCCCAGTCCGTCCTTGATCGCAGAGTTCAACAATCAGACCTTCACGTTCTTTAAGCTTGTTATCGCGAAGAATGACACCACTGTCCATTGGCAGAGTGTAACGGTAGAGTTTTGCGCTGCGCATAGTTATCCTAATAACGTATTAATAAGAATAGAGATATATCTAAATAACCTTGGCAGTGGGTGAGTAAATGGTGATGCTCACCATCAAAGTCACTTAGGTATGATCACACCGATTTGCGTGTAGAGTATAACCATTTCTGGAGAGAAAACAGCAAGAGAGTCAACTCTCTTGCTGCGATAGAACCCTATCAGTCCATCAATAACCCATTTATGGATTGCGAGGGAACTTGCTAAAGTCAGGACGACGTTTTTCGTTGAACGAGTTACGACCTTCTTGACCTTCATCAGTCATATAGAACAGCATGGTTGCGTTACCCGCCAATTCTTGTAGGCCCGCTTGACCATCACAGTCTGCGTTCAATGCGGCTTTCAAACAACGTAATGCCATTGGGCTATGTTGTAGAACTTCACGACACCAACGAACGGTCTCTTTTTCAAGGTCAGCTAGCGGAACAACGGTGTTCACAAGGCCCATATCCAACGCTTCTTGAGCATTGTAGAAACGGCATAGGAACCAAATTTCGCGCGCTTTCTTTTGACCCACGATGCGAGCCATGTAAGAAGCACCCCAACCGCCATCAAATGAACCCACTTTAGGTCCTGTTTGGCCAAACTGAGCATTTTCAGCTGCGATAGTAAGGTCACACATCATGTGGAGAACATGACCGCCACCAACAGCCCAACCAGCTACTTGAGCGATCACTGGTTTTGGACAAGTACGGATTTGACGTTGGAAGTCCAATACGTTGAGGTGGTGAGTACCGGTTTCGTCTTTGTAACCGCCGTAATCGCCACGAATTTTTTGGTCACCGCCAGAGCAGAATGCATCTTCGCCAAGACCTGTCAGAATGATCACGCCAACGCTTTCGTCGTAACGAGCATCAGCCAGAGCATTGATCATCTCTTTAACAGTCTGAGGACGGAACGCATTACGCACTTGTGGACGTGCGATGGTGATTTTCGCGATGCCATCTTCAGATTTGTGGTAATGAATGTCTTCGTAGCTCTCGCCGCAGTCTGTCCATACGACCGGTGCGTAGAGCTCTTCTTCTGAAATGCCTACAGTTTTAGCCATGGTGATTCCCATTGTTGTTTTGGTCAACATGTCGTTGACGGATAAAAAAGTGTTGAAGAATAAAATCTTCAATAATTTGAGCAAACGCGATGGGTTGCTCTTTGTGTACATTGTGTCCGGCATTGGCTACTTGGCTAAATACCAAACCACTTTGTTGCGCGAGTTGGCGAAACTTAGTGTCGCGCTCCCCACAGATATAATGCATGGGTAAAGTAAGCAACTTTAAATCGGACAACAGATAAGGCTGCTTCGCCAGCGAGGTGGCACGCAGCATCTTTGCTATCTGGCCACCAAGGTTATCACTACGCACAGTAATTAATGTTTGTCTTTGCTCATTATTTAATGAACTAAATACCGGTTGTTGATACCAATCGGCTAAGACTTGTTCAATCGGCTCACCGGCAAAGCGTTCCGCCCAACCTTGGTCGTTCTGCCAACGCTGCGCTTTGTCTTCTGTGGAAAGTAGACCAAAGTTACCGCCTTCAAGAATCAAACCTTGAACGTTCAATTTGTCTAGCGCTCCGCTTGCCGCAGCGACCATCGCCACGCGCGCGCCTAGTGAATAGCCGATCAAAATAATCGGCGTCTGCTCACTAAGCATGGCTTGTATGGTGTCAACCACTCGATTTACGCAGGAAGCAAAATCAACGCACTCTAGCGCTCGACTGCCACCATGAAACGGCAAATCGATCGTCATCCAATCATGGTCTAAGGCATTGAGCACCGGACGCCAATCCGCGCCGGAACCCAGTAAGCCGTGCAAAAAGACCAACACAGGCTGTTCAGACTGATGATGGCGGAGCTGAACTTGATTAGCCAGCATTGAGCTCACCCACCAGCTGCTTAATGTGTAACGATGCTTCGCCCGGAACGCTTTTTACTTCCACCAGCAATGTGCCTGTGCCATGAGCAAAATGATCATTTAGGGCTGCTTGGTAAGCTTCAAGCGTTTCAGGACACTGATAAGCCAAACCAAATTGCGCCGCGGTATGCTCAAACGTCATGCCATGAGGCATTTGATACAGTGCTTGGCGTTTCTCTTCCGGTACCGGCAATAGGTCAAATATTGCTCCACCATCGTTGTTGGTCACGACAACCACGACAGGTTGGGTCGTTTGACGCAGCAGCGCCAACGAATTCATATCGTAAAGAAGTGACGTATCACCGAGCAGCATTAAGAGCGGTTTATCGGTCGCCCGTTGTACGCCAGTGGCGGTTGCGACCAAACCATCAATGCCGGAAGCGCCACGGTTAGCGTAGACAGGAACCGAAGGCAGAGAGCTCACCATATCCGCTAAACGGATGATTAAGCTGTTACCCAGAAACAGCACCGCATTATCAGGCGTTTGATTGAGTTCTAATGCCACCGCGATTTCCGATAGCTTGCCTGACGCACTGTGTAGCTGTGCGAGTTCGCGACATTGATGAGCGATATCTTTCAAACCATCGCCCCACCCTGCATGCGGGCAGTGACGTAGTGTTCGCTGTTGCAGTCTTTGTTCGACCCACTGCGGGATATCACAAACCCAGTGCTGCTGTGGTAAATGGCTTTGGTTGTTACGTAAGTCACTCGACGAAACATAATCGTAACCGACATTGCCCGAATTCAAATGACGATTAACCCATTGATTCAATCGCTTAGAAACGATTCTAGCGCCAAATTGGACCACATGATCACACTTTGATAGTTCTAGGTTGGCCTGTGGATTTTGCATCCACAAATCAAACCCCGACCAATCGCTGCTTACGCCTGCTTGTGGGTCGCACAGACATGGCCACCCCAGCGCTTGAGCAAAGTGCTGCGCAGCTTTGGCTTCTGCCAGACTCAATGCACCGAGAATCACAACCCCTTTTTTGTCTAACCATTCGGCCACTTCAGGAGCGGTAACATGAATAGCAGCATGACGAGCACAATACACAGCATCGGACTCTCGCCATGCTTTAATGGGTGCCAAATAATCGTCGTACAATGCCTCAGTACCATTGGAGTACAAAGGCTCTGGATAAGGGCAGTTAAAATGGAGACTGCCACGCAACTGTTGTTGCTGATACATAGCATCATCAACAGTGGTCAAAAGCCAGCGCAGGGGAATCTGTGTTGATGGAGAAGGCAAATTCACGCTGTGATTCACATGCGTCGAATAAATTCCCACCTGATTGATCGCTTGGTTAGCACCACAATTGAGCAGTTCCACTGGGCGATCGGAGCTTAGGATAATCAACTGTTCGCCAGTCAGTTTTGATTCTGCAACGGCAGGTAATAGATTGGCAACGGCAGTACCTGACGTCACAATCACCACCACAGGCTGACCGCTCGCTTTAGCCAGACCTAACGCGAGAAAACCAAGTCCACGCTCATCATAGTGCGTATGCAAGGTCAATTTTTCATTGAGATCCGCTTCTAACGTCAAAGGCGTTGAGCGCGATCCAGGGGCAACGCAAACATGGCGAACGCCAAGACGAGCCATCTCTTCAAGTAATGTTTTACTCCAAATGCGGTTCAATACCGCTTGATCATGGCTCATTGCGTAACCTCAAGTGAGTGAGATTCGCCAATTAGGCTTTTTAGCGTTGACATTTTTTTGTCCAATTCTTGCCATTCGTATTCGGCGATTGAGCCGGGTACAATCCCTGCTCCCGCATACAGGCGCACTTCTTTATCGAGTACCAAAGCGCTGCGAATTGCAACGCAAAACTCTGCTTGTTCGTGACTAAAATAGCCCATCGACCCTGCGTACCAGCCGCGAATAAACGGTTCTTTATCCAAGATAAATTGAAATGCTTCTTTGCGTGGCACACCAGATACTGCCGCCGTAGGCTGCAAAGCGCTTAATAGCTGTACGCCATTGATCCCCGCTTTTAGCGCCACTTGAATGCGGCGACGTAAATGCTGAACTTTACGCAATTGCACCAATTTAACGACAGGTTCAACCGTCACTTGCTGCGCATGAGGGGTAATACGATCAACTATATCATCGACAACATACTGGTTTTCATTGATATTTTTTTCATCATGCAACAACCAGTAAGCTAATGCTTCATCTTCTTCGCTTGTCTGTCCACGACCAATAGTGCCCGCTAGCGCTTCGGTTTGCAGCTCACTCCCCTGACGAAAATAGAGACGCTCAGGGGTTGAACCCATAAAGCTCTCGTGTTCGTTAAGCACCAACATAAAATGGAAACTGTTGTGATTATTGGCATAACTGGCTTTAAGTAGCTGCGCTGCACTTAGCGGCTTCGAGAGCGATAAACGAGTTTCGCGTGCCAGCACCACTTTTTTAACGTGCTGCTGCTTAACACTGGTCAGTACATCATCGATTAACTGAGCCCAATGAGCCTCAGTCGGCGCATGGCTGACTGCCATAATCTGCGCATCAATCTCTTTTAGCTCTACATGCTGAGTGACGAGCTTACGCAATGTGTCGACCACCGCTAAGCGATCTGAATTGAGGTTTACAGCAAGAAACCAACTTTCTTGGCGACGAATCAACTCAACTTGTGGCAAAAAGAAGAAAGAAGGTAAGCCACTGCGGTTTTTCTGTGTGCCGCCATCAAAGGAGCGCCCGCCCCAGACACGCTGATGCTCTCCAAGAACGGCATACGCTGGCGCTGGATCAGTAAACGTTTGTACAGCGCCAAGTGAGACAACTTCTTCACTGGCATCACGAGCTTGCCAATAGAATTTAGGGAAAACTGGCTGTACATTTAGCCAATCGATCAAAGACCATTGAGGAGCAGAGTCCAGTGGCAGCTCTATGCGGAGAGCGTGATCGTCGGCTTGGTAAATTTGTTCTATCAGTTGAACAATAGACTGGTGAAAATTAGACAAAGCGACCT
Organism: Vibrio porteresiae DSM 19223; assembly: GCF_024347055.1. Taxonomy (NCBI): domain Bacteria; kingdom Pseudomonadati; phylum Pseudomonadota; class Gammaproteobacteria; order Vibrionales; family Vibrionaceae; genus Vibrio; species Vibrio porteresiae. Next base: position 1,077,007 of record NZ_AP024895.1, on the reverse strand, counting down.
CGGAGAACAAGAGATTCGGTGTTACTGTCGGCTACTCTATTGAGAGAGCACACTGAAATCAAGGTTGTACCCCATCTTTTTCCCTTTGGCTTGTCTCAGCTCAATTTAGTTACCTATCAATAACAATTATTTTTTTAGATTTTTATTCTAAAAAAAAGCCATTTAGTGTAGCTTGATAATACAAAACAATCATAATCAGGAACAAAACAATGCAAAATATCGGGATGTCATCCAAACTCGATAATGTCTGCTATGACATTAGGGGTCAAGTACTCAAACATGCTAAACGCATGGAGGAAGAGGGGAATAAAATACTGAAGCTAAACATCGGTAACCCTGCCCCATTTGGTTTTGACGCCCCGGATGAAATCCTGGTCGATGTGATCCGTAATTTGCCGACTTCACAAGGTTATTGTGATTCTAAAGGCATCTACTCTGCTCGTAAGGCAGTAGTACAGTACTATCAGAAAAAAGGGATTCGCAGTCTTGATGTAGAAGACGTCTACATTGGTAACGGCGCGTCTGAACTGATTGTGATGTCTATGCAAGCTTTGTTGAATAATGGCGACGAAATGTTAGTTCCTGCACCGGACTATCCGTTGTGGACTGCAGCCGTCTCTTTGGCCGGTGGTAATGCCGTACACTATCTCTGCGACGAACAAGCAGATTGGTTACCCTCACTTGAAGACATCAAGAAAAAGATTTCAAAAAAAACCCGGGGCATTGTCCTAATCAACCCAAACAACCCGACTGGTGCGGTTTATTCACGTGATTTTCTTCTAGAGATAGTTGAAATCGCGCGACAAAATAATCTGATGATTTTTGCCGATGAAATCTACGACAAAATTCTTTACGACGGCGCAACTCATACTTCTATCGCAACCCTTGCCGATGACATTTTAGTGATGACATTCAATGGTCTATCTAAAGCGTATCGCGTATGTGGTTTCCGTGGTGGCTGGATGTTCCTAACCGGTCCTAAACACCTTGCCAAAGGATTTATCGCTGGCTTAGATATTCTGGCCTCGATGCGTTTGTGTGCCAACGTGCCGATGCAGCACGCCATTCAAACGGCACTGGGTGGCTATCAAAGTATTAACGAGCTGATCCTACCTGGCGGTCGTCTTCTTGAGCAACGCGACCGTGCGTGGGAACTGATCAACCAGATTCCTGGTGTTTCTTGTGTGAAACCCAAAGGTGCGATGTACCTTTTCCCTAAATTGGATAAGAAAAAATTCAATCTAAAAGATGACCAAAAATTGGTTGAAGATTTTCTCGTACAGGAAAAAGTGTTGCTAGTTCAAGGTACTGGTTTTAACTGGCCAGAGCCAGACCACGTACGTATCGTGACTTTGCCACACGTAGAAACCCTTGAAATTGCGATTGGTCGCTTTGAACGCTTCCTAAGCACCTACCGTCAATAATCTTTTTGCCTTAAGTTCTTTTCACCAAAAGCACTTTTTCGCAAACAGCAAAACGATAGTCATGCGCCCATGACTATCGTTTAGTGGCTCTCTTTTGTACACTGTGAACACATTTCGCTTTCGAAGGATGTAATCAGTTATGAAAGAGAGTCATTTTTTTGCGCACTTAGCTCGTATGAAACTCATTCAGCGCTGGCCGCTGATGCGTTCTATCTCTAAAGAAAATATCTCCGAACACAGTTTGCAAGTGGCCTTTGTGGCGCATGCACTTGCCGTCATCAAAAACAAAAAATTTGGTGGAAAACTGAATCCAGAACGTATTGCTATCAAAGCCATGTACCACGACAGCAGTGAAGTGCTCACTGGCGACCTACCGACCCCAGTCAAATACTACAATCCCGAGATCGCCAAAGAGTATAAGAAGATTGAAGCCGCGGCAGAAAAACGCCTGCTATCCATGCTGCCGGAAGAGCTGCAGGAAGATTTCGCTCCGTTTCTAATTTCAGAAGCGGCCGATCCTGAAGATGCGGCTGTGGTGAAACAGGCCGACTGCATCTGCGCTTACCTCAAATGTTTAGAAGAGCTGAGCGCAGGCAACCAAGAGTACGCATTGGCAAAAAAACGCCTCGATGTCACACTCAAAGAGCGCTATACCGAAGAGATGGATTATTTTCTGCATACCTTTGCTCCTAGTTTCGAATTAACGCTAGACGAGATTAGTTAACAGGTTGTAAATTGAAGAAAAAGGGCGGTAGTAGGAGAAGCAATGTCTTTTTCAATCAGTGAACAATGGCTCGAACGTAATAATGACGAACATAAAGTTCGTTTAAACGATCATCGCTCCCCATTCCAGCGTGACCGTGCAAGGATTTTGCACTCTGCCGCCTTTCGTCGCTTGCAAGCCAAAACGCAAGTGCATGGCACCAATCTCAATGACTTTCACCGCACAAGGTTAACCCACTCCCTTGAAGTCGCGCAGATTGGTACGGGCATCGTTGCCCAAATCAAAAATAAACAACCCGAATTACGTGAATTAATGCCTTCAGACAGTCTGATTGATTCACTGTGTCTGGCGCATGATATTGGTCACCCGCCTTTTGGTCATGGTGGGGAGATCGCGTTGAATTACATGATGCGTGAACACGGTGGTTTTGAGGGCAACGCCCAAACGTTTCGCATAGTGACGAGTTTAGAGCCTTATACCGAACACCATGGGATGAACTTATCGCGCCGCACTCTGCTAGGGTTGCTGAAATACCCAGCGCTACTTAGTGAAACACGTGCAGAGAAATTGCATGAGTCGGTCGAAATTCGACAGCTCAAAGCCCGTGATTGGATGCCGGCCAAAGGAATTTATGATTGCGATAGTTCAATGCTTAATTGGGTGTTTGACCCATTATCAGACAAGGATCGTCAGCTTATTAAGCAAATGCGAGAGCCAGCGGCAACGCCTTACGAGCATCAAAAAACGCAATTCAAATCTCTCGATTGCTCAATTATGGAATTGGCCGATGACATTGCCTACGGCGTACACGATTTGGAAGATGCGATTGTATTAGGTATGGTGAGCAAAATGCAGTGGCAGCAAGGCGCTTATGGCGCTCTCGCTCGCTATCCTGAAAGCTGGTTTGCGACTGAACTTGATGAACTTACAGAGATGCTTTTTTCTGACAAGCACTATGTGCGTAAGGATGCGATTGGCAGCATAGTCAATGCACTGCTAACCAGTATTCGCGTTGAAAAAGTGGTGGCGGATTTTGATAGCCCGCTATTGGCTTATAACGCTTATTTGACACCTGAGATGTCGGATGCCCTTGAGGTGCTCAAAGGCTTTGTGAATCAGTATGTGATTCAAGTACCTAACGTGCAGCGTTTTGAATATCGCGGTCAGCAACTGATCATGGATCTGTTTGAAGCCTTGAGCGCCGATCCAGAAAGGCTCCTTCCACAAGCGACCAAAGAGAAATGGGCTGCAGCAGAAAGCTCACACAGTGATGGAATGCGGGTGCTGTGCGATTACATCGCGGCAATGACGGATGGTTATGCCCAGCGGATTCATCAAGAGCTGTTCGGTTAAGTCACGCTAGAGATTATTGACGATAATTGCGCTCGAAAACGCCCGGTGGCATATGCCGGATCTGCTCTTCTATCATGTGATCAAAGACCGATAACAAAGGGGAGAAATCGGTGCTGGTGTCTAACATCGATAACAGATGGTAACCCGCTTCAACGGTGGATAATGCATTATCACTGGGTGCTTTACGAATTCGGTAATTGCCTTTGAGATCCGTGGGCAGATGCAGCGCTGGCAAAGCATGAAGTTGAGTATTGAGCTGCCACATTTTGAATGCTTTTTTCCAGGTGCCATCCAATAAAATCACCCGCACTTTTTGCTCAGGTTGATGCTGCGCGATGACATCGGTTGCCGAAATGGAAGTGTCACTAGGATAAAGCACATAGTGAACTACGCCCTCTTCACTTAACAAAGTATTGAGTGTTTCATCTTGGCGAAAATCTTCACCAATCAAAACTTGGCTATTATTGAGCGATAAGCTGAGGATGCGAGCTGTGCCCATCGGACGATGTTCTTCTGTCGGATGTTGAAGAATGATAAGCTCGACGCCACTATGAAGTGGGGTTATCACACTGCAAATACACACTTTGTGCGCTTTACCACACTGGGAACAATAACGGGACATGTTGTGAATCTTTACCTATCGCTGCTGTTAATGAGTTTAGTTTGTCTAACACTACAATTTGAGCCTTTCGCGAGTCTTGCGGCTTGGCAACTGACCCCGATTGAACACGGACAGTGGTGGCGCATCCTAACAGGAAACTTCACTCATACCAACTTTCCCCACCTTTTAATGAATTTAGCGGCTTTATGGCTATGTGGGTTTATTTTTAAACCACAAAGTCGCCAATTGGTACTGGTCAGTATAGGGGGGAGTATTTTCGTTGGTCTATGTCTGCTTTTTAGTTCACTGACCAGTTACGTCGGATTATCAGGCACGTTACACGGTCTATTTGCGTTTTTTGCCTTAAAAGAAGCACTTGAAGGACGCCGCTCCAGCTGGATTCTGTTTATCGCCGTTATCGCCAAAGTAACGTGGGAACAAACCTTCGGCCCCTCCGCCGAAACCGCACAGCTCATCAACGCCAAAGTCGCCATCCAAGCGCACCTCGCCGGTATGGGGACAGGCACTCTAACCGCCCTAGCCAACCATCTGTTATCTCAACATAAAAGTCGAAAAACCGCTTTATAGCCTATCGCAGAGCAAGACCTCTATTATGGGGACAGGCACTCTAACAAGAGCCATATCTTACGAGGACAGGCATCTTAGCCATCTTAGCCACGGGATTTTTTGAAAGGACAGGCACTTCAACTAGAGTGTTCAACACATTAATATTGTTGATAATAGTTATTATTTCTAGCCTTATTTATCTGAATTGATTACTCTTTGCGGGGCGTATTTCATTAGTCTGGTAAGGATGGCGCATGCAACTCAACACTTCTTCTGCTGATCTTCATTCATTTCTTGAGCATTATCCAAAACTGAATGCCCTCTCCATCGCCTCTCAAGAGTGGTGGAATGAACTGGAAAACATCGGCACACCTTTATTGCTACCGACAGACAATGGTTACGCAGATGCCTGTTTTATTTGGAGAAATGCTGCATTCTATCCGGTTGCAGCGGTCTATTTAGATATTCACGGTATCACTGATCATCACAGTTTCACACCAGACAAATTCACTCAGTATCCAGACTCTGACCTCTACTATTTTTGTTGTCGCCTGCCCAATGCTTGGCGCGGAGCCTATGCGTTCGTTCCTGTTCCTGAAGAAGGGCTTCAACCCAACTATCACGGCTCCATGCAAGAACAAAAACAGCAGCATAGACATTGGCTTATGAGCACAATGGCCAACTATGCCACTGTTGACCCACTACAAAAGCGTAATCTACCGAACTGCCTATGGGGTAAAGAATATTCTCAATATGCAATGCCAGAAGCGCCTTATCAGCCAGGGTGGGAACGTTTTGACCAAACAAGGGGCGAAGCTTTTGCACAAGCAGAAGTGGTTGAATTTACTTGGCAATCCGCATTAATGAACAAATCTCGTCAAGTTTGGTGTTATAGCACTGCATCTTCACAAGCAACTGATTTACCTTTAGTTATCATGCAAGATGGGGATTTTTGGGCTCAGCAAATGCCTGTATTCTCAGCGCTAGATGACAACACCCAGAGCGGTTATTTACCCGAAGCAGTCTATGTGATGATCGATGCGATCAATCGTCGCCATCGCGGTGAAGACCTCACCTGTAATCCAATCTATTGGCAAGCCATCCAACAAGAGCTCATTCCTCAAATAGAAGCTCAATACCAAGTCACACGTAATCCTCTTAAAACGGTGGTTGCCGGGCAAAGTTATGGCGGCTTAACGTCAATGTATGCTGCTCTTCACTGGCCAGAGCGCTTTGGCTGCGTGGTCAGTTCATCGGGTTCTTTTTGGTGGCCTCATCGAGAGCAAATTCGTCAGCAATCAAAGGATGAAGTTCTGCCTACTTTAGATGCTAAATTCGTTGATTTTATTCAAAATGAACTATCTAAAGAGGTCACCATTAAGTCCTACCTCGATGTAGGATTAAGAGAAAAACGGATGGTTGAATTGAACCAGCAAGTGGCCGAAGCTTTACTTGCTCACGGTCAAAACCAGACTCTTTTTAGTACCTATGATGGCGGACACGAACGTCTTTGCTGGCGTGGAAGCTTAATGCTAGGTCTGCACTATGTTCTTTCGTAACGGGTTGACGAACAAACGAAAGATTAACAGACCAAACCATGAATACGCTGTTTATTGAGCTGTTGTTTGGCTTGAAGTAGTTGATCTTTTTGGCCAATCCACAAGCACCGCCGCTGCTCAACACAATGGCAAAGCTGTAAAAACTCGCGTTGATTCTCCGACAAACGCGCTAATAGCGGCGGGAGTTGTTGATCGATTGAAGCTCTACTGTCGGAATAATGATGGCGTCCTACCCAATCAACCCACTCGATGTAATCCATTAGCCGAAAAGGAATTCCATCCTTGCGATCAACGCCCTCTCCACCAACAAATGGAAACAAGGAATACGGTGTAGGCTGTTGATTTTCCAACGCAGATAAACGCAGCTTAAGTGAAGTATGCACTGACTCTTCTGGTGTCGGCGCCACATTGGCTCTTACTGGATTGAGATCTACGTAAGTCATCGCAGCCAATAATGCTTTTTCATCTAAAAGCGCTTGTGATTTAAAGCGTCCTTCCCAGAAATGTCCCGTACATTTATCTTCCGTATTGGCTTGTTTGGCAATCGCCATATTAAGCTCTTTCATCATCCAGCTCAGAGAAGCTAACCGAGTTCGCCATAATCCAATCAATTTACTCGCAGCAACCTTTTCGCTCTTAGCTACGAGATCACCCGAAAGGAAACGCTTAACCAGTGGGTGCAACACATGATGTTTTCCCCAACGCTCGATGACTTCAATATCAGACAGCTCAGCCGCTTTGGCTTCATTTATATGAACCACCAGATGATAGTGATTACTCATCACCGCATAAGAGCAGATATCAATACAATAGACCTCAGCCAAATAGAGAATCCGATTTTCAACCCACTGTCGACGATGTTCAAAGCTTTTGCCAGACACAGCATCGACACCACATAGAAACGAGCGGCGCACACAACGAGAAACGCAGTGATAATAAGGAGTGAGTGTAGTATCAACTTGGCGACGGCGAGCAATGGTCATGAGCAACATCCTGAAAAAACTGTTGCTGTTGTGGCATAAACAAAAAGGAGAGTGAAGCCGAACAAAAACTTGCTGCGAGTAAGTTCAAAAATTTGTGGCAGTACAAACTAAAAATTAGCGTGCCTGTCCCTGTAAAAAACATCCTGCTGGGCGTCTCTATTAAGATGTCTGTCCTCATAAGAAATGAAGTGCCTGTCCTCGTAAGAGAGAAACAAAAAAAGCTCTGCGATGCAGAGCTTTTAACACTAATAAAATCAACCCACTCTATACGATAGGGCGCTGTCCGCGGTTGAGCAGCTTCATAAACACGCTGTCAGCAGCTTCGCCAGCAACGCCAGCGATTTTGTCCGTCAGTTTTTTCTTCTGTACATAGTGAATAGCTAACACAGTTTTCTCTTTGCACGCTTCAACCACTAAGTCATCAGACGTTTTAATCGCATCCACCAGCCCCAGTTCAAGAGCTTGAGTACCAAACCAGTGCTCACCGGTTGCTACTTTTTCTAGTTCCAGTTCAGGACGATGTTCACGGATAAAATCTTTGAACAGAACATGAGTTTCTTCCAACTCTTGCTTGAACTTATCACGGGCTTTATCGGTGTTTTCGCCAAACATGGTTAGCGTACGTTTGTATTCGCCCGCAGTGAGTTGCTCATACTCAATGTCATGTTTTTTAAGGAGCTTATTGAAGTTAGGCAACTGAGCCACCACGCCAATAGAACCGACAATTGCAAATGGAGCTGAGACGATTTGATCACCGATACAGGCCATCATATAGCCGCCACTGGCTGCGATTTTATCAACAGAGATAGTGAGCTTCAGTCCTGCATTTTTAATGCGATCCAGTTGTGATGACGCCAAGCCATAACCGTGAACCATACCGCCGCCAGACTCCAGACGCAGTAAGACTTCATCACCTTCTTGAGCAACGGCTAAAACACCCGTGATCTCTTCACGTAATGCCGCCACTTCTTTTGCATCAATGCTGCCATTGAAATCCAGCACGAAAAGATGAGGATCACGAGCAGAACTTAAATCACCAGCTTTCGCAGATTTTTTAACGTCCTTTTCACGCGCTTTGTGTTTCTCTTTTTCGCTTTTCTTCTCCGCTTTATAACGCGCCTTCAAAAAAGCATCATCGTGCAAATAGTGTTCTAAATGCTCAACCATCTCTTTGTGCTTTTCAGTCAAGTTAGTCACTTCTAACTCACCTTTCGCACTGTGATGTTTACCACCGACCGATTTGATAATGACTAACAATGCGACGATAGCGACCACAATGGTTGCGATCTTGGCCAGAAACAGACCATAGTCCATCAAAAATTCCAATGTTCTTATCCTCTTTCATGCGAATTAGTGTATTGTAACCATCTTGTCACCAAGACTGAAACGAAATTCTAACAAGAAGGAGTAGCACGTGGATTATTCCGTATCTCCCACTGCACTGCATGATAAAGTTATCCTAGTTACCGGCGCTGGTGACGGTATCGGTAAACAAGCCGCTGTAAGTTATGCCGCTCACGGTGCCACCGTGATTTTGCTTGGCCGAACTGTGGCTAAATTAGAAAAAACCTACGATGAAATTGAAGCGGCAGGTTACCCACAGCCCGCTATCATTCCTCTCGATATGCTCGGTGCAACCAAGCAAAACTACCTTGATATGGCAGCCACTATCGAGCAACAGTTTGGCCGCTTAGATGGTATTTTGCACAACGCTGGTCTGCTTGGCGATCTGTGCCCTTTAGAGCAAATTGAAGAAGCAACATTCGATGCCGTTATGCAAGTGAATGTCAAAGCGCAATTTTTGATGACTCAGGCACTATTGCCTCTACTGCGTAAATCTCAAACTGGGCGCTTGGTGTTTACCAGTTCAACTGTGGGTCATATTGGCCGCGCATTTTGGGGAACCTACTCTATATCCAAATTTGCGACCGAGGGAATGATGCAAGTGCTCGCCGATGAACTAAGCGATACGCCGATTCGTGTTAATGCCATTAACCCTGGCGGCACCCGCACCAGTATGCGTGCGAGCGCATTCCCAGCTGAAGATCCCAATACACTAAAAACCCCTGAAGACATCATTCCTCTTTACGTGTATCTAATGGCGCCAGAAAGCGCCGCTGTACATGGTCAATGCATTGATGCCCAACCTAAACGATAATTTTATTGATTGATATACAGGTACTTACTAAATGGTAAGTACTTGTTTGTTCGGGAGTGATGTTTAGACTAGAGTTTCAAAAACAGGCATAAATCACCAACGCCTTTTGGCAAGGAAGTTCCTAACATGAAACTCTACTTTACTCCTGGTGCATGTTCTCTCGCACCGCACATCGTTCTAGAAGAACTTGGTCTTTCTCATGAGTTAGATAAAGTTGACCTAAAAGCGAAGAAAACCCAATCAGGCGCCGACTTTCTCGCGCTCAACGCAAAAGGTTACGTTCCTGCTCTGCAATTAGATAACGGCCATATTCTGACTGAAGGTCTGGTTATTTCCCAATACCTTGCCGACCAAAAACCAGAAGCGGGTTTAATCCCTGCGGCGGGTGAAGAACGTTACCAATTACAAAGTTTGATGGTGTTCATCTCAACAGAATTGCACAAACCTATGGGTTCTATGTTTAACCCTGCGCAATCTGCTGATGCACGTCAAGCAGCAGAAGCAACTCTAACTAAACGTCTGGGTTGGATTGTAGAACAACTTGGTGATAACGATTACCTATTTGCTAACCAGTTCTCGATTGCCGATGCTTACCTATTTACCGTGCTGAACTGGGCAAATATTGTTAAATTCGATTTAACACCATGGCCAACACTTGCTGCATTCTCAGCACGTGTAGCACAGCGCCCTGCAGTTCAAGCTGCGCTTAAAGCAGAAGGTTTGATCTAAGCCTCTCACTCAACGTAACGTTATCGTTGCTGTTGAGTCTTAAGAAAATAAAAAGCCGAGCGGTTTCCCGTTCGGCTTTTTTCTTACCCTCTATTCACGTCGTCATTGGTTAATCGAAGCGAATGTGTTTATTGCAGCAAGTATGTTTATTGAAATAAGCATTGAGGTTATTTCTGCTGTGGCGTTGCTAACTTTTCACGTGCATTCAGCGCTTTTCGCATATCTGCTACCTGCTGAGCAGTAATCTCAGCCGCCGTATTGCCCCACGAGTTACGCACATAATTGAGCACATCCGCTATTTGCTGATCGTTCATCTTCCAAGCAAAAGAGGGCATACCTGCAGCCGAGGTTCGTGTTTCGGTATATGGCGCACGAGTCCCTTTCAACATCGCATGAATCAGGTTGCTTGGGTCATCTGCAGCAATAGTTTTGTTATTCGCAAACGCTGGAACCATACCCGTGATGCCTTCCCCTTTAAGACCATGACACGCCGAACAGTTCACTTCATAGGCCAAAGGCGCTTGCTTAGCCACTTTAAGTTGCGGATGGGTTTGACCGCCCTCGGATGGAGGAAGTGACTTGAGGTAAGTTCCAATCGCTTTTAAGTCTGCGTCAGTAAAGTATTGAGTTGAGTTTTCAATGGCTTCGCCCATAGGACCAGATGCAACAGCAATACCATTTGAACCGGTTTTCAAGTATTCCTGGATCTGAGCAACGGTCATACTGCTGATACCATTATGTGGATTGGACGTTAAATCAGGCGCATACCAACTGCCTAAATTGCCCCCTTGCAGATATTTGCTCGTCACTTCTGCCCCAAGGAGGTTACGCGGGTTATGACAAGCTGAACAGTGACCACCACCATCGACAAGGTATTTGCCACGGTTCCACTCTTCATCTTTTGCCTTATCCTCGGTGAATGCTTCATTGTGGAAAAAGAGCATGTCCCAGCCTGCTAACGACAAACGTACGTTAAATGGGAATGGCATGTCTTTGGTTTCATCAATGTCGTATTTCACTGGTTTAACCGTTGAGAAATAGGCCCACAAATCATGCATGTCTTGATCGGTAAATTTCACATAAGCGGTATAAGGCATTGCCGGATAGAGGAAACCATGTGAACCAATCCCTTGGCGTACCGCATTAAAGAAATCACGTTCAGTCATGTTACCAATCCCAGTGTCTGGGTCTGGCGTGATGTTAGAGCTGTACAATGACCCAAACGGTGTTTCAATATCATAGCCCCCAGCCATATCACCATGGCCTGCCGTATGACATGCACCACAGTCACCAGCACGCATGACATATTCGCCACGAGCAATGGCAGCTTGGTCATTGGCTTTAAATTGAGACAGCGGCACAGAATCATCGGCAACATCAGAGCGGGAGGTATCAAATGTTTTCCATAGCATCCACCCAGCGACAATGACGACGATCACGACCACAATCGCTATAAAGCGGATGATTTTTCCTTTCTTCGTACTCATTGCTCTTAACCTCTCACCAACTGTCCAGGGTTGTTAATGTAGGTTTGATGAATTGCACGAGCTGCTCGCACCGCTAACGCACCTACAGTCACAGTTGGGTTGTAACCACCGTTATTTGGAAAAGCTGATGCACCGACGACAAACACGTTGTGGGCATCCCAACTTTGCAAATATGGGTTAAGCGCTGACGTCGTTGGATCGGCCCCCATCACTGCACCACCAATGGTATGAGAGCTATGTTGTTTATATGGATTCCAGCTCGCTTCTGCTTGGTTATCAACCATCAGATCTTTACCACCCGCTTTCTTCATGATCTCCACCGCACGTTCCGTGATGAACTTCGACATACGCTGGTCGTTTTTATTCCAGTCAAAAGTCACGCGCAATAATGGCTGACCATGCCGGTCGGTATAGCGAGGATCAAGGTCAAGGAACGCATTTTTCGTCGGCATTGAGGTTCCTTGACAGAACAGTGTTGCCGCATTTTGGTAATCACGAGAGAACGCTTTTTTCCATTCGCTCCCCCAGCGTCGAGTACCAGGACGAATCGCATCCGCGTTTTGAATTGGACGGCCATTGGTATTGAAAGCCATGATGCCCGCACCACCAATAAAATCTACGTCGCTGTGGTCAAAGTTATCGCCGTTAAAATCATCAATTTGAACCGCTAATGCCCCAGCACCAATAAAAGGGTTCATATATTCGTTATCAAAAAATCCCGTCACACTAGAACAAGTTTGATAACTGTAGTTACGACCAATGGTGCCTTTACCTGTGCGAGGATCATATTGTTCACCAATGCCAGAAAGTAGCATCAAACGTACGTTATCCATTTGATAAGCGGTAATACAGACGATGTCTGCTGGTTGAAAGCCTTCTTTACCGTCACGGGTAATAAACTTAACACCTTTCACAGATTTACCATCATCGTGTTTAACCGCATGTAGTACTTCCGTTTCACTGAGCAAAGTAAAGTTTTTACGGCGCATCAATACAGGCAAAATACACGCTTGAGGAGACGATTTAGAAAAGTTGCCACAACCGTGGAAATCGCAAAAACCACAGTAGGTACATGGTCCCATGGAAACACCAAGAGGGTTCACATAAGACTGCGAAAGGTTACCAGCGGGAACCGAAAAAGGGTGATACCCCATGTCCGTTGTCAGTTTGCGATATTTCGCCAACCAATGGGTGTCTTGTAATGGTGGTGTTGGATAGTCGCGGGAGCGAGGTCCTTCAAATACGTTACCGCCCGTTATCTTCTCGCCCTGTAGATTACCCGCTTTACCGGATGTTCCTGCGATGCGCTCAAAGCGATCGTAGAAAGGTTCCATTTCGTCATAAGTGACGCCCCAATCTTGCAACTGCAGATCTTTGGCTTTGTTTTTCCCATAACGTTCACGGGTTTTCGTTGCGGCCTCAAAATCCCATGGGGTGAAACGCCAAGACATACCAGCCCAGTGTGTTCCAGCACCACCCACGTTCCAACCAAATTGATAAGCGGACCAGTTACGAACCGGTGCAGCATCTTGATTAGGATGATTACGAAACGTCGTGGTTTCCACACTCATCGGCTGAGTCATCGCTCGGCGAGTGGTCCAACGAAGTTCATCAGGGTCAACTGCAGGTGGAAAATCCGTCGACGTATCGCGCCATGCGCCACGTTCAATTGCCACGACATTTAAGCCTGCTCGCGTCAGTTCTTCAGCAATGATCGAACCCGACCATCCTAAACCACAGATCACGACATCGGCTTTTGCTCTTTGTATTGTCATTATTATGTGCTCCGGCCTAATCGTTAGGGATCAGACTTACAGGAATAAGTTCTAGATTTTCGCCTGGGCGAGAAAGGTATGGACGGTAATCATAACGAGCGCCAGGGAAACCAATCATCTTCCACCCTGCCATATTGCGGTTACCACCATAAATTGGGTCCGCCAGATAACTTTCGCGTGCATTTTGTAACATCAGTTCAAACAAGGCCTTGCCATCAATTTCCTTGCCCAAATCGATTTTTCCAGCTTCAAGGTTGAGCAGAAACTGATCCATATTATCCGGAGATAAGGCTTCTAAATCGCTACCAAAGTGAGTTTGAGCATACTGTTGCAGCGCTTTAATACCGGTCAGATAGCGCTCTTTCGGTGTAGCCAAAAACTGCGGCTTACCCATAAGCATCTCTTCATTTTTGCGATCCATTGGGCCTTCGAGGTAAAGCGCTTTACCTGAGCCATAATCACCAGCAAGCTGGTCATCAAGAAATTCGAGACCGCCAGCTTCAGTCGCAGAAGGACCATATTGGTCGGCAGGAATCAGGCGATCAAAAATGGCCGCTAGAGTTGCGCGGTCTTTAGGATCAACCAAAACTTTCCAGCCAGCTTGAGCAGGTTGCGGTAAATGGTCAGCATTCATGGCCGTATCGAGCGGGACGCCGTGCATCTCTTTGGCTTGAATATGTGGCGCAATAGCCAGAGCTGATGCTGCCCTGCCTAGAAATTTAAGCGCATTTCTCCTATCCATATCATTATCCTTGTAGGGTAGAACTGTACTTTCCTATTAAATAAGTGTGAGCAAGTTGAGATTGTTATTTATTTACTCTCTAGCAAGCATAAGAGATAAATAATCTTGCCGCTATTCCAATTCGGAACTCTTATTTAGGACGAGAAGGAAATTCACAGTGATTTTAATTTTGAAAATAATCATTGATATAAATTACCCATCCTGTAACAAAATATTACAAACGGCGACAGAATACTCCCACAAACAAAAATAGCAACACTTCGTTAACCAAAATAAAATTTTGCCGTTACTTATAAGGTATATTTATTATCAAAATAATTCAGAATTATAAACATCCAACCACCCCAAGCAAGGTAACAAAATCAATGCCAAGCTTATTATTTTGACCAAAAACAAAGAGAGATAAATAATGAAAAACAGACAATAGAATATATATATCAATTTATTATTTAAACAACAAACGCCTAATATAAATTAATGTTATTCGTAATCTTAAAAAGATTATAACTATAAATAAATCCATAAGGAGATACTTAAATGACTAAACAGGTCGTGTAATTTTATTCTTAACCGTACAAGAAGATAACTATCCGCTCTTTTGTGCAAAAACTTCTGTGAAAAAAAATATCCTCCGGCATAGCCGGAGGTTTTTCATATGCGCCTATAAGGCTCTCCTACCAGCAGCGCCCTAGCAGGCGCATCGTGATCTGACATTTGCATATGACTATTTCTTGCGACCCGTAAACGGGTTACCTGAATATGGGATCGACAGTTGCTCTCCCATTTTGTCTTGATCTAATTAATGCTTGATGTAATTTTGGATCTGGCTTGTATTTTTACCGACTGTATCAACGTAATAACCCCGGCACCAAAATTCTCGATTTCGGTATTTGAACTTCAAATCCCCAAATCGCTCATAGAGCATCAAACTACTTTTACCTTTTAAATATCCCATAAAACCTGAAACACTCAACTTCGGTGGGATTTCTAAAAGCATATGAACATGATCTTTACAGCATTCAGCCTCGAGTATATTCACGTCTTTCCATTCACATAGCTTTCGCAAGATTTCTCCAACTGCTCGACGTTTTTCACCGTAGAACACCTGCCTTCTATATTTGGGTGCGAATACTATATGATATTTACAGTTCCATCTTGTGTGAGCTAAGCTCTTCTCGTCCCCCATATTGGGACCCCCTTTCAATTTCTGATTAACTCTTGTAGTTGCCAGACCACAAGGTATTTCTAACAAATTGAAAGGGGTTTTATAACTGACTTATAGCTATAAGCTTAACGGAACCCCCAGCCAAGCTGGGGGTTTTCTCTGTACAAAAAAAGGTTACCTGCATTAGGTAACCTCTTCGCGGTTTGACTAGTCTAGCAACGTTAGTCGCCCAAGCTGCGATACGCTTTTATATCACTTGCTTTAAGATGAGCATCACCTTGACCGTAGGTTGCAGTGAGGAAATTGGTCAGTGTGGCTATCTCTTCATCAGAGAGGTGCTCCCCAAACGCTGGCATCATCACATTCCCTTCAGCGGTGTGACGTTTCACCCCATGCAAAATCACTTGCACTAAGTTACCCGGTTTATCACTGCCAACCACGCTATTGTGGTAAAGCGATGGATAATAACCATCGGGAGAGCCACTGCCATCGGCATCATGACAAACACTGCAATTTCCCATATAAAGGGAAGCGCCAGGCATATCTTTACGAACTTGCTCGACAGGTAGCCCTCGAAGCTGCACATCTTGCGCTTTAGCACTGCCCTGTTCAAAACGAGAAGCGCCATCGTCGCTCACTCCAGGCACCGAACGAAGATAGGTTGCAATCGCATACAAATCTGAATTCGAGAGATATTGAAAACTGTGCTCTACCGCTTCTGCCATCGGTCCTGCCGCCTGAGCTTTACCCGGAACAGATCCCGTTTTTAGGTATTGAACAATCTCTTGATTACTCCAGCCACCAATACCAGATTTTTCATCATGAGTGATGTTAAAGGCGTGCCAACCCGCTAGGTCTGCTCCACCAAGAAAACCTGATTTTGTTTCATCACTGGCAACAGACTGCATCGCCAAACCACGTGGTGTATGGCAAGTGCCACAGTGAGTCGAGCCTTGCACAAGGTAAGCGCCGCGGTTCCATTCGGCACTCTCTTCCCGATTGACCTGATAGGCACCTTGGGTATGGAACATCCAATTCCACAATGCTAAAGGCCAGCGCATCGAAAGCACTGCCGGAATGTCGTTATGACGATTCTCTTGATGAATCGGCTTCACCGTATGCATAAAGTAATCGTAAAGTGCCTCTATATCCGCATTCGATAATTTGGTGTATTCGGTATATGGCATAGCAGGATATAAACGGCTTCCATCTTGGCGAATCCCTTCACGCAGCACGCGTTTAAATTCATCTAAGCTGTAGTTACCAATCCCGGTCTCTTTATCTGGCGTGATATTGGTAGAATAAAGCGTGCCCATCGGTAATGGCATGGCTAATCCACCAGCAAAGGGCTTGTCAGCATCAGTCGTATGACAAGCCGTGCAATCAGACATGCGCGCAATATACTCGCCACGACTCATCGTGTTTGGCACCTGACTTGTGACCACTTGAGCTTCTTTAGGAGTTTGGACTGTTTTGGGAGCCCACATTCCAGACACAATTGCTCCCACGCCCGCTGCGCCCAGTACAATGATGGCTAATAAAGTACGACGAAACGTCATATTACGCCTCCTTCTTCAAGGTATCAGCGATACGCAATGAGAGTGCAGCGATAGTCAAGGTACAGTTCACTGTCCCGACGGTCGGCATCGTGCCAGAGCTCGCAATAAATAGATTTTGATGATCATGCGTACGACAATCTTTATCGACCACACTGTTTTTAGGATCATCCCCCATAATCACCGTGCCACAAATGTGCTGGTTATTGGAGAAATCATCGTTGTATTGAATTTCGGTTCCGCCCATCAGTTTGGCGATCTTGGTATACGCTGCGCGGGTATGGACAGCACTGCGCTTCACGTAATCATCAATCGCATAATAAAATTCAGGCTTCGCGATACCGAGGGCATCTTGTTGAGTACTGCTTGGCATAATGCGGTTTTCTGGGTGCGGTAATAACTCATGAAAACTATCGAACTGGACATAACGTGATGCTTTATCGCGAATTTCGCTGTTCAGATCCGCAGCAATTAAGAAGCGGTCTTGAGCGAAGATCTCTTGTGCCATCTGATCGGTACGCGAGAGGTTAGAGAGGTGGATTTTTTTACCCGCATACTGAGAACGGAATTTGCCGTCACGCCAACCAATGATGGAAGTCATCTCCTGAGCACCACGCCCTGGCCACAATTTTTCATTAGCAAAAAATCGAATCCCAGTACCTGGGTGATCCATTAGGTTACGGCCAACCATGTCTGAGCTGTTACCCACATCCGACATCAGCATCAATTTCGGCGTTTCAATACCGTTAGCGGCCAGCACAAAATATTTACCCTCAACTTTGACTGACTCACCTTTAGGCGTTTTATAGTGCACTGCGACAATGCGGTTATCTGCGCCTTTTTCAATCTTATACACCACCGCTTTATCGATGATTTGTGCCCCAGCCGCTTCGGCTTTTTCCACATGGGTAATGCCGTTATACATCGCGCCTATTGGACAGATCGGCATACAGTTGTTATTACCGCAACACGTCGGACGGTTATCATAAGGGCGGCTGTTACGCGCTACCGGTTCGGTCACTACATAGAATCCATTGTGATTCAGGCGATCTTTAATCGTTTGTTCGTTATAAGAAATAGACAGTGGTGACATTGGGTAAGGTTTAGAACGAGGCGAGCCCAGCTCTTCATCACTTGGTCCCCAAACGCCGAGCTCTTCTTCAGCGCGTTGATACCAATGCTCAAGGTCTTGATACTCTAATGGCCAATCACGGCCAACACCGTAAATGGATTTAAGCTTAAAATCGCTCGGAATAAAGCGCCATGCCGATGCCGCCCAGTGCCAAGTGGTTCCACCTACAGCTCGAATATACTGAGCATCATAGGCTTGTTCGCCTTTTTGAATTAAATAACCATTGTTAGGATTAAACTCAGGATGGGGCGCGTAAGGTGTTGAAGGATATGGCGCCATAAAGTCCATTTTGTCAGGGCTATTTCGAAAGCGCTCGACAATCTCGCCACGAGAATAACGTGGACCCGCTTCTAAAATCAGCACAGATTTGCCAGCCAAAGCCAATTGATGAGCCACCAATCCACCCGCGACACCAGAACCAACAATCACGAAATCGGCTTGTTTTGTTGTTGTCATTACGCTTTTTTCTCCACAGGTTTGGCAGCCCAAAATCCAGGCTTATTAGGACAGTAAGAACGGATCTGCAATACATCATCGACTGCTTCAAATTCCAAAGCGTGACGATAAGTGATCACTTGGGCTTGTGTGCCCTCACCGACAATGCCGGTATACCAAGCAGAGAGAATGGTTTTGGCGGTTTTCTTGGCTTCTGGACTTAACGCTTGAGTAAGCGATTGACCATTGGCCTGGGTCATTTGTTTCTCTAGAACCTCCAGCTCTTGGTCAAACTGAGCATTCTGTTGTTTCAACGCGCGATAAAAACGTTCACACAACACAGGGAGCAATTCGCTGCGTTCAGTCAATTTG
The DNA here is from genome assembly GCF_024347055.1 of Vibrio porteresiae DSM 19223. Taxonomy (NCBI): domain Bacteria; kingdom Pseudomonadati; phylum Pseudomonadota; class Gammaproteobacteria; order Vibrionales; family Vibrionaceae; genus Vibrio; species Vibrio porteresiae. Next base: position 1,058,245 of record NZ_AP024895.1, on the reverse strand, counting down.
AGAGAAATGGCGGTAAAGATCTTATCGTTGCTGCTGACCAATGATTGAGCGGCAACGCGCAGAGGGAAAGGGGAAACCAGTGTCACGACACCAAGTGACGCAACCCCTTTGAGTAAACGGCGTCGAGCCTGCCGTTGCTCCCGAGTTGGGGAGGTGTGAAATTTGTCAAACATAGCTTACCAAAGTAGAAAATAAGAATAATTGTAAAAATAGTAGTCGACATATTGAATTTTGCACCACACATGCAGCGCAAATGTAACCAAAGGTTACAAGGAATTAACACTAACACATCAAATGCATATTTAACAGGTTTCACTAATACAAGTGGACAATCTCAACGCAGATCCTACCGAATAAGTTTTTCTTGAATGTTCTTGAGAGAGAAATATACTGTATATATATACAGGTATTTTGTTATGTATGAATTGATAGAACAACTCAAAAACAAGCATTGGCTCTGGCAAGGTTCAGAGACTCAAACAACATCCGACTACCGGTCGACAGGTTATCCTGAACTGGATACACACTTGTGTGGTGGTTTTCCTACCCATGGTGTGGTGGAAATTCAGAGCCCCATCGGTATCGGTGAATTGCGCCTACTGCTTCCTTATTTACAGCAGCACAATGACCGCCTCACGGTATTGATTAATCCACCAGGAAACGTTCATAGTGAAGCGCTCCAACATGCTGGCCTGATGCTTAGCCAAGTGTTAGTACTCACTCCGCGCAGTGCTAAAGAAGCCCTATGGGCGGCAGAACAATGCTTAAAAAGTGGCGCCTGTAGCCAAGTGTTATTGTGGCAGGAAGAACTCGAAGTGCATCAAGCGAGGCGCCTACAAGTCGCGAGTGAAACGGGTGAAAGCCTGCATTTTCTCTTTCGGCCACAGCAGCAACATCTGTTTTCTCTGCCGGTCACCTTAAGCTTACAACTGGCAGCAGACAGTGATGGGCTGCAAGTCACTATCGCCAAACGGCGTGGTGGCTGGTCGAGTGAGCCATTTGTGGTCAATTTTCGACAACGCTGGAACAGTTTAACCAAGCCGCTCACCTCACCAGTGGTGGTTCCGTTTCCGATTCAAAAGCAAGGGTAAATTATGCAAACTTGGTTGTATCTGCATTTTCCATCGCTACAGTTGGATACGCTGTTTCTTGAAGAGGAGCGCCCTTTGGTATTGGTTCAAGGGCGTGATCATCACATAGTGCAAGCAAGCTCTGCTGCCATACACGAAGGTATTCAACTGGGGATGGGACTCGGCGCAGCGGCCTCGCTCTGCTCACAGCTGCAAGTGCAGCCGTATGACCCCAAGCAAGAGGCGACAATATTGGAGCACTTAGCGCAGTGGCTCTATCTCGTTACCTCCGACATCGTGCTCTTTCCTCCTCAAGGATTGCTGCTCAAAATCACCAATATGCTGACACTCTATTCTGGCTTAGAGAACTACTGGCAGGCGGTGCAACAACACCTTGCCAATTACCCAACACATCATCCACTTCGTTATGGTTATGCGACGGGGTTTTCACCGCTTAGCGCGATGCTGCTGGCTAAACAAGCGGAAAATATGTTGACGTTAGATGCGGCGACATTGCGAGCACGCCTGCTCACCTACCCACTGGCGGCAACCGAACTTAGCCTACAACATCAAGAAAAACTAAGCCGCGTGGGCATCCGTCTGGTAAGCGATTTAATTGCTCTGCCGATGCAAGAGATTGCACGGCGCTTTGATATTGACTTAGTAAACTATGTCGGGCGTTTGCTCGGGCAATTTCATCATCCCTTACCGTTTTATCATCCCAAGGAGCAGTTTCATGGTCATCTTGACCTGCTCTATGAGATCACCAACATCCAATGGTTAGAAAAGCCATTAACGCAACTGCTCCACCAATTGGAGCTGTTTTTGCGCCTACGTAATCAAGTCGCTTATGAGTTAGCACTCACCTTAATTCAACGAGATAAACAGCAAGAGACACTCACTTTTACTTCCGCTCAAGGTGATTACCAGACCGACCGTTGGCTCACCTTGTGCCGTTTAACGATGGAATCAATCAAGTTAACTCATCCGGTGATGGCGTTAACGCTCAAGGTAATTCGCTCAGCAATAGCTTCACCTGATGCTTGCGATCTGTTTAAAGGCAACAAAGGTCGGCAAAGTTCGTTGGAGTTAATAGGACTCCTGCAAGCCAAACTCGGCGCAGAACATGTGCTTCGCCCTACGCGCAGTGATGACCCTCGCCCTGAAAAAGCCACATGCTACGTCGACCCGATTGCCACGCCACCAGCGAGTCATCGGCAGGCTCAGCTGCGTCCAACATGGCTCTACCCGACTCCAGAAGCACTGGTTGAAAAAGTCACCTTAGTTCATGGCCCAGAACGAATCGCCACGGGATGGTGGGACGGTGAAGCGATCATTCGCGACTATTTTATTGCTCAATCCGCACAAGGGCGCTGGTTATGGGTTTTTCGCACTCCAGAGCAGCAGTGGTTTATTCATGGACTATTTGGCTAACTTTCAACAAGTTAATGTTCAAAAAGTGAATGATAACACCGATGAGCAGTCACCCTTTATTCGATCAAAGGAGTCATCATGGCGTATGCTGAACTGTTTTGTCAGAGCAATTTCTCGTTTTTAACGGGAGCTTCCCATGCAGAAGAGTTGGCTTTGCAGGCTGACTTTTTGCGTTATCACTCTATCGCCATCACCGACGAGTGCTCTGTCGCAGGCGTGGTACGTGCTTATACCGCCATTAAGCAGCATCAGTTAGCGATACGCTTAATTGTCGGTAGCCTCTTTTGGCTCAATGATGAGTGCCAAGTTGTGCTGCTCTGCCCGACACGCCAAGCCTATGCAGAGCTGTGTCGAATTATCACCAATGCCCGTCGGCGCAGTGAAAAGGGCCACTATCAACTTTCCGAATGGGATTTGATGTCAGTGAAACACTGCTTGATATTGTGGATGCCACAAAATCAAGGTCACGATTTACATTGGGGAGAGTGGCTCAAGCAATATCACGTTGGCCGTCTCTGGATGGCGGTTCAGCGTCACCTCAATGCTGATGAACATCTGTATTTAGAGCATTGCCGTCAACTTGCTGAGCAGCTTGCCCTACCTATCACAGCTTGCGGCGGCGTGTTAATGCACAATGCCACTCGCCTGCCGTTACAACATATTCTGACGGCGATTAAAGAAGGTCAGCCAGTACCACAGGTTCAGTCGCATCTGCTCACCAATACTGAGCGTGCGCTACGCAGCCAAACCAAATTAGAGAAACTCTTTCCCAGTCAATGGCTGACTGAAAGTGTCCGCATTGCCGAGCAATGCCAATTCACCCTTGATTCTTTACGCTATGAGTACCCCAGTGAATTGGTACCGCCGGGAGAGTCTGCGATAGGCTATTTACGCCGATTGGTTGAACAGGGAAAACAGCTGCGTTTTCCTAGCGGAGTCCCTACTGAAATTGAACAAATCATCGCTAAAGAGCTCGACTTAATTGAGGAGCTCGATTACCCATTTTATTTTCTCACCATTCACGACATGGTGATGTTTGCCAAACGTCAGGCCATTCTCTATCAAGGACGAGGCTCGGCTGCCAACTCGGTGGTCTGTTACTGCTTAGAGATCACCTCCGTCGATCCTCGCCAAATTTCCGTGTTGTTTGAACGTTTTATTAGTAAAGAACGTAATGAGCCGCCGGATATTGATGTGGATTTTGAGCACGAACGTCGTGAAGAGGTGATTCAATACCTTTACCAAAAATATGGTCGAGAACGGGCAGCGATTGCCGCCACGGTGATCTCATATCGCTTCAAAAGCGCGGTACGTGATGTGGGGAAAGCTTTGGGGATTGAAGAGTCGCAACTGGAGTTTTTTATTAAAAACGTCAATCGCCGTGACAAGGACCAAGGCTGGCAAGCGCAAGTGGTTGAACTAGGGCTCAAAGCTGGCTCCTTAAAAGGTGAGCAGTTTATTAGCTTAGTCAATGAGATCATGGGGTTCCCGCGCCATTTATCCCAACACGTAGGGGGCTTTGTGATCTCTTCAGGTCCGCTTTACGAGTTGGTCGCCATCGAAAATGCCTCCATGCCCGAACGCACAATCATTCAATGGGATAAAGATGACATTGAAAGTTTAGGTCTGCTAAAAGTCGATGTTCTTGCCCTTGGCATGCTAACGGCAATCCGTAAATGTTTTGATCTGATTGCTAAGCATCATCAGCGGGCGCTGTCGATTGCCGATATTACCCGTCTGCAAGATGACCCGAATGTGTATGGCATGATTCAACGTGCCGATACCGTGGGTGTATTTCAAATTGAATCGCGCGCACAAATGGGCATGCTGCCTCGCTTAAAGCCGCGGTGTTATTACGATTTGGTGATTCAAATTGCCATTGTCCGTCCAGGCCCAATTCAGGGCGACATGGTGCACCCATTTCTAAAAAGGCGTGATGGACTAGAACCCATCACCTACCCTTCATCAGCAGTGAAGCAAGTGCTCGAGCGCACCATGGGAGTGCCGATTTTCCAAGAACAAGTGATCAAGTTAGCCATGGTGGCCGCAGGATTTACCGGTGGTGAAGCCGATCAGCTGCGCCGCGCTATGGCGTCGTGGAAGAAAAATGGCCAACTCGCCAAGTTCAAAGACAAGTTGATCGATGGCATGGAAAGTCGCGGCTATAGCCATCAATTTGCCCAAACCTTATATGACCAAATCTGTGGCTTTGGCGAATACGGTTTCCCAGAAAGCCACTCAGCTTCGTTTGCCGTGCTGGCCTACTGTTCTGCTTGGCTCAAGTATTACTATCCCGCAGAATTTTATACTGCGTTGCTCAATAGCTTACCGATGGGCTTTTACTCTCCGTCACAGCTGATACAAGATGCCAAACGCCACGGAATCCGTGTCAATCCTGTCTGTGTCAACGCTTCTGAATATGATCACACGGTGATCGCCACACACACTCCGCACGGCATTCGCGTGGGGCTGCGGCAAGTGAAAGGACTCAGTGCTCAAGGGGCATTTACCCTATTAGGTGAACGGCCTGAGCAGGGCTTTTCTCATATCAGCCAACTTAAACAATTAGGGCTCAATCGCAAAGACATTGAAGCGTTGGCTTCCGCTAATGCCATGGCAAAGCTGGCGCATAATCGCTATGCCACTCGTTGGGAGTTAATGGATACCATTAACGATCTTCCTCTATTTCGCGATTTGCAGGAAGAAAAGGTCACCCACTACTCTGCCCCCAGCGCCGCTGATAACTTGATCGAAGATTATGCTGCACTGGGATTATCACTAGAACACCACCCAATCACATTGCTCGAGAGCGCGGGTGTGCTAGGTCATTTTATCCGGCAAAAGGATTTAGCTTGGCAAACGCACCGTTCACTGGTGACAGTCGTTGGCGTTGTGACAGGACGACAATCACCGGGTACAGCAGGAGGTGTGACCTTTTTTACTCTTGAAGATGACACCGGTAATGTCAATGTGGTGGTGTGGCGCGCTACCGCTCGCGCGCAAAAACAACCTTACCTCAACGCAAAAATCTTGATGGTCAAAGGCCTATTGGAAAAAGAGGGCGATGTATGCCATGTGATTGCGGGGCGTCTGATTGATATGACGCCACAACTAGCGACGCTACAGGCGAAGTCACGCGACTTTCACTAAGTTCACCCTGTAGCAGGAACTCTCTTAGAAAAGAGACCACCAGAAACCAACAAGGCGCCATTTGGCGCCTTGTTGTGTTCAATATGTCGCTAGTTAATTAGAGCAGTTCACGTAACCGGTCTTGAGCAATCTGCACCAACATATCCGGCTGGAATTTGGAGATAAAACGGTTACATCCCACTTTTTCCACCATCGCTTCGTTAAAACTACCACTCAAGGAGGTGTTCAGCGCGATATGCAAATCTTTCATTCGAGGGTCTTGGCGGACTTCAAAAGTTAAGCGATAACCATCCATTTCTGGCATTTCGGCATCGGTAATCATCATCAACAGTTCATCATTGATGTTTTTGCCTTGGTCACACCACCCTTTCAATAAATTCAGTGCTTCCAAACCATCGCGACACTCAATAATGTGCAGGCCAAGCTGAGACAGAGTCCCCTTAACTTGGTTACGCGCAGTGGTCGAGTCATCAACAATCAACACCCGACGTCCGTGCATTTCTGACATCAGATCTTTATCCAACACTTCTTCAGAAATGGACACATCGTAATCGATGATCTCTGCTAGCACTTTTTCTACGTCAATGATCTCAACGATGTGCGAGCGATCGCCCTCTTTGACTTGGGTGATCGCTGTCAGGTAGTTGGAACGGCCAGACGTTTTTGGCGGCGGTTGAATATCGGTCCAAGTGGTGTTGATGATGTTACGCACTTGTCCAACCAAAAAGCCCTGCACTGAGCGGTTATATTCGGTGATGATTAAGTTTTGTTCGGGATTTTGCAGGCGACTTTCAGGAAAACCAATGGCCTTACGCAAATCAATCACAGGCACGGGTTCGCCACGCAAAGAAGCAACCCCAGTAATGTGTGAGTGAGAGCCTGGCATTTTGGTCAACACAGGAACTTTGATCACCTCTTTGACCTTGAATACGTTGATAGCAAAAATCTGGCTACTGTTGAGACTAAACAACAATAGCTCCAGGCGGTTTTCACCCACAAGATTGGTGCGCGCATCGACCGTATTTAAAACACCTGACATAGAGATTCCCGAAAATGAACAAACTTACATAACATTATAGTCAGTTAACTAGAATGTAAACGTACGGATTGATGAAAATATCTGTAACGAGAAGCGACGTAATGCCACTTAACCTTCCAGCACTTTCATTAAGAGTAAACCATCGTAGAGAGCTTGCTTGATTAATGCAGCACCTGGCATGGTCGCCTGTTTGTAAAAACGCGATTCGACTAACTGTAACTCATGCTGGTAGACCGGATAGCTTTGTTCTTGAATACAGCGCAATAACGCGGGATAAAGCACATTTTTCGCTTGGTTTATCACACCGCCAATCAAAATTTTGTCTGGGTTAAACACGTTAATCATGATAGCGATGGCTGAGCCCAGATAGTGTCCAAGCTTCTCAATCACATCGACTGCCAATGCATCACCTTGAGCCGCCGCAATACAGATATCTTCAATGGAAAGCTCATCTTCATCTTTGCTACTCAGAACCGACGTTTCACCACCACGTAAACGTGAGGCCACCTCAGCTCGCAATGCTTCAGAACTCGCAACCGTTGCCAAGCAACCACTATTGCCACAGTCACAGCGTAAACCGTGCGGCGCAATCTGAATATGACTTAAGTCACCGATGTTGCCATGGCGACCTTGCAAGATCCGACCATCTACAATGATGCCAGCTTCAACACCATGATGAATCGAAATCAGAATGGAGTTATCAACATCTTTGGAGTGACCAAACAGACGCTCGGCTAATGCCCAAGCTCGCGTGTCATTGGCCACAAACACAGGTAAACCGGTGGCACGAAAGATCTCCTCGCCTAATGGCAAGTTGTGCACGTGATAGTGCGGCATCTCCAGCACGATCCCTTTTTCCGAATTCACTAACCCGGGCAAGGTAATCGCAATACTAGTGACACGATCCACCATCGCCGAATAGGTTTGGAAAAAGTCTTTAATTTCGAATAGAAGCCGCGCTAGCAAATCATCTTGATCGGTTTCATGAATATCGATTTTGTTATCGATAAGCACTTCACCGCCCAATTCGTGCAGAGCAAGCGTGAGATAACCACGCCCTAAGCGCATCGATAAAAACTGCCACCCTTCATTATTGGTTTGCAAACCAATCGCAGGACGTCCACGAGAAATCGCTTCTTGGACCGTTGTTTCATGCACCAAGTGAGCATCAATCAGCTCACGGGTGATTTTGGTGATACTTGCAGGCGCAAGTTCACTCTCTTTCGACAAATCGATACGAGAAATCGGACCTTTTTGGTCGATGAGTTTATATACACGGCCAGCATTGACCTGTTTGATATGATCAATATGGCCTGGTTGAGCCATGTACATGACGCACTCCAGAAAGAAACAACTTTCCAATTTTTTTACTTTGCGAAGTAATTGTGAAGCGATTTGATGGCTACCCGTGACCCTCATCACGTATATATCGAGAAGTTTGCGCCTTAAGTCAAATAGTTAGACGTTTACTTCCCCATCATACATGAAAAATCAGATTTAATTCGCACTTAGAAATATACGCTCTGCACTGGTAAATTTTTCAATCACTTCCAAACTCTTGATAGCAAGCCTCTATAAGAGGGTCTTTTGCCCCCTGTCCGTTCAGGAGTGATCTATGACCAAAGTACAAAGAAGAACCAAAATTGTCACCACATTAGGACCATCAACAGACAAAGATGGCGTTTTAGAAGCGATCATTCGCGCCGGAGCCAACGTAGTACGGATGAACTTTTCTCATGGTTCCGCCGAAGACCATAAGTTACGCGTTCAAAAAGTCCGTGAAATTGCCGCATCTCTCGGTCGAACCGTTGCCATTTTGGGTGATTTGCAAGGGCCAAAAATTCGCGTCTCCACTTTTAAAGAGGGGAAAATTCTGCTCAATGAAGGCGATAAATTCATCCTTGATGCCGAACTTGCACCTGGGCAAGGCGATCAAGAATCGGTCGGGATCGACTATAAAGCGCTACCACAAGATGTACAACGCGATGATATCCTGCTCCTAGATGACGGTCGGGTACAACTGCATGTCATGTCGGTAGAAGGCAATAAAGTCCATACCCAAGTCCTAATTGGTGGACCTCTGTCCAACAACAAAGGCATTAACAAAAAAGGCGGCGGTCTTTCTGCCGATGCGCTGACTGAAAAAGACAAGCGCGATATTCTGCTGGCCGCTGAAATCAAAGTCGACTATTTGGCGGTTTCCTTCCCGCGTAACGGTGAGGACATGAAATACGCTCGTCGTCTTGCCCGAGACGCAGGGTTGACAGCACGGATGGTGGCCAAAGTCGAACGTGCGGAAACCGTGGCGACCGAAGCCAACATGGATGACATTATCATGGCATCTGATGTCATCATGGTCGCTCGTGGTGACCTTGGGGTAGAAATTGGTGACCCTGAACTTATCGCGGTGCAGAAGAAACTGATCAAACGTGCTCAAGCGCTCAACCGTGTTGTCATTACCGCAACGCAGATGATGGAGTCGATGATTACTAACCCAATGCCGACCCGTGCAGAGGTTATGGACGTAGCCAACGCTATCTTAGACGGAACTGATGCGGTTATGCTGTCTGGAGAAACCGCTGCAGGTAAATACCCAGTGGAGACCGTCAAAGCGATGGCGGATGTCTGTATTGGTGCAGAAAAGATGATCGAATCCAAAGAGCAGAATTATCGTCTGTCTGGCACATTTGCCACTGAGGGAGAGGCTATTGCGATGTCAACCATCTACGCAGCCAACCATCTAGATGGTGTACAAGCGATGGTGATCTTTACCGAATCGGGCCGTACCGCGCTGATGACATCCCGCCTAAACACCAACTTTCCTATCTTTGCCTTGTCAAAAAATGATATTGCTTTGAATCGCTGCTCACTCTATCGCGGTGTAACCCCTTTTTACTTTGACAGCAAAGGTCGTGATGGACATGAAGTTGCGCAAGCCGCATTAGAGGCTTTAAAAGAGAAGAAACTGCTGGAGTTTGGTGATTTGGTCATCATCACGCAGGGGGATATCATGGATGTTGAAGGAACAACCAACACCATGCGGATATTACCAGTACTGTAATTCATAACTGAAGAGAAAAGAGTGACAAAAGGTGTTAATGCCAATGCATTAACACCTTTATTTTAAACAACCCACCGAGACATTGGCTAGGCTAATTTATGAATCAATTAACCGCTAAGAAGCCGAGTTATCGGGATTATGAGAGCCATCTTGAGGGATACCTAAGTGAGCGTAAATGGTTCGTCTTGACCAGAGTTTCACTGCCCTTTCATAGCTATCAATAAAACGAAAACCCGCTTTTAAACCCAATTCGTAATCGAACTGCAAATCTTCTTTACGACTCATTAATGGACCGGAACGAAGCGGCTCTTCAGGAGCAATTTGCACGATAAAACTGTCATCCGGTGGAGAATTCATAAACTCTTGTGTGAGCGCATAGGTCTGATAATGCACCATGAGCATATCCGCTAAACCAGAATCAAATTTATCCCCAAGCAAATGACTTAAACGGTAAATATCATCGGCACCGAACAGCCAACGCCCGCCATTCATTATCTCTAATGCTCGAGTTTGCTGAGCACGCGTTCGTTGCTGAGCCAAAAAGGATCCCCAATCTTGTTTCCATTGCTCGAGCTTGTTTTGCCAGTGCAATTGAATGTGATTAAGCGAATCGCGAAACCAAGTGACCTCTTGCTGATGGACATCCAGTTCAAGATGCTGCTCAATACTCTCATCAGTACATTCCGTACGAACAATCGCGATAAAGCGAGCACCACGCCGCCAAGCCTCTTGCACGGGAATAGCTGCAGACACGCCACCATCAACAAATGCTTGATCCGCAACAGAGACAGTTCCCTGATACAACCCAGGAATCGCACATGTGGCCGTGAGCACTTCACGCCAATCTTTTTGTAACATCGGCAAATAGTGATCCACCAGCGTAGGAATGGCAGTCACCGCAGCAAACGCTTTTTTATGCGACCCCAAAGTGCGTCGCCCCATATCCACGTCAAGTTTATAGGGAAAATCGAGGATTTTATCCAACGCCCAATCTAGGTTGAGGTATTGCTTACGCCGAATATAACTAAAGAGATGGAAGAAAGAAGGATCCGTCGTTAACTCCATAATAAAGGAGCGACTCAAACCATGCTGACGGCATATATAAGGACAAATGTTCAACGCCCCAGCCGACGTACCAAAATACTCATCGAAAGGGTCAAAATTTGACAAGATAAAGGCGTCAAACACCCCAGCGGTAAAAATACCTCGCTGCCCACCACCTTGAGCAACTAAGGCATTCTTACCACCAAGAAATTTTGATAACTGCAGCTCATCAACATGAACGTTGATTTCCGAGACTGTCCCACTATTACTTCTCATTAGCAGAACACCCACCCAAGGTTAGGATGCAATGGCAACTAAACCAAAGCCAATAAAAACAGCAAAGCAAATGGTGGTAATGATCAAAGAGGCTTTCAACTCAAAGTTCATACACATCTCCTTAAATTGTTGTAGGACAGAGACACATTATTGATGTCTGAATTAGCATAGCCGAATTTTACAAACACAACATATCGTTAGCGTCACACAATTGCATCGTGTTAGAAGAGATCCATGGTTCTCTGTTAGCACTAATATAATAAACCACCAACCGTCTCCTCACATTTTTCCGCTCTATTAACACAACTGTAGCAACTCAAGGTTAAAACTGGTGCGATACACTACCCTGTGATTAAAAAACAGTCGTTGGCACTAAAAGAAAAATTAGTCTCATCATTTACATATCACTAATTTGTTAGTGAAAATCACTGGCTTTTTACTTGCAACTTACAATTTCCCACTAATTATCTATTCACACTTAAATGAATTGGCCACAAAAGTGCACCAAGATCACATTTACATTCTATTGCCATGCCCAGAAGAAAATTGTAGTCTCGACTCTAATGCGTAGCTGAATATTTCAGATTTCGCAAACACACATCATTTTTATTGGGATAATATTCTGAGTTCTCGTTAACCAACAAAACTTATAACTAACATTTTGCTAGTTCATGGAAGATACAGATAGAGATTTCGCAACATTGTAGATGCTCTGTTTATTAAATGTTCCGGAATCAACAGCACTGGTAGCGAGAAGCTTCATAACTCGGAGTGGTAAGGAGTAATCTATGAAGCGCGAACAATGGGGATCTAGGGTCGGTTTTATTATGGCCGCAGTAGGATCAGCAATTGGTTTAGGAAACATCTGGCGTTTCCCTTATATGGCTTATGAAAACGGCGGCGGTGCGTTTTTCATTCCTTATTTATTTGCCATGGTTACCGCAGGCATCCCATTCATGATCCTTGAGTTCAGTATGGGCCAACGCCATCGTGGTAGTGCACCAAAAACGTTAAAAGCTATCAACTCAAAATTTGAATGGCTTGGCTGGTTCCAAGTTGGTGTAGCAGCTGTGATTGCCGTTTACTATGTAGCGGTTATTGGTTGGGCTATTTCTTATTTTGGAATGTCGTTCACTCAAAGTTGGGGCGCAGATACTAACGCCTACTTCTTCTCAAGCTACCTGCATTTAGGTGATAACTCTCCAACTAACTTGGGTTCAATCCAATGGGGAATCGCGATTGCCATGCTGATTGCTTGGGCTGTCACTTATGCAGCGATTGCAGGCGGTGTTAAATCAGGTATCGAACGTGCATCTAAGATCATGATGCCAGTACTGTTTGTAATGGTTATCGCGTTGATTGCTCGCGTCATCATGTTGCCAGGTGCCATTGAAGGTGTGAACTACATGTTCAAACCAGATTTCAGCAAAATCTGGGATGTGAAAGTGTGGGCTGCAGCTTATGGTCAGATTTTCTTCACCTTAAGTATCGGTTTCTCAATCATGCTGGCGTACTCAAGTTACTTGCCTGAAAAATCAGACATTACTAACAACGCATTCATGACTGTACTTATCAACTGTGGTTTCTCAATCTTAGCCGGTATCATGATTTTCTCCGTGCTAGGCTACATGGCAACAACACAAGATAAGCCTATTACTGACGTCGTTTCTGCGGGCGTAGGTTTAGCGTTTGTTACTATTCCAGCGGCAATTAACCTATTGCCAATGCCTTACATCTTGGGTCCTATTTTCTTCTTCGCCCTAGTTGTAGCAGGTCTAAGTTCACATATCTCACTATTGGAAGCAGTGACTTCAGCCATCATCGACAAACTGGGTTGGAGCCGTCGTAAAGCTGCCAATATCGTATGTGGTGTTGGTGTCGTTATCTCCATGGCTTATGCAACCAACGGTGGTCTATTACTACTAGACTTGGTTGACCATTTTGCAAACAACATCGGTATTATCGCAAGTTGTTTGGTTGAATTGATTCTTATGACTTGGATGCTAAGCGTTGCAGAATCACGCGCTTACGTTAACAACCATTCAGACTTTAAAGTTGGCTTCTGGTTTGATATCTGCCTACGCTTTATCTCTCCAGCAATCCTAGCCATCATTATCGTCACTAAACTGCATACCTTGCTAACCGAAGGATACGGTGGTTATGACCTAACTCTTGGTTGGGTAATGATTGCAGCTCTGTTTGTGATCGGCGTTGCCATCAATCTATCAAGCAAAAGTAACAACAATCGTAAAGGAGTAGAAGCATGACTACAGGTGCAATCATCATGATGATCGTGGGTGTGTGTATTACTTGGGGCGGTGCTGCTCTATGTATTCGCAAAGCAATGGCTAACAGCTAATTGCCACTCCAAATTGAATCGATTAAAAAGCCGATACTTTGTATCGGCTTTTCTCTTTTTCTGCGTTTCAATTAGAAACGATAAGTAACGCCTACCGCAGCGCCCAATTGCAGATCGGGGCCTGAATAGAGATCGAGTTCTGGATGAACTTGACCATAAACATCAATATGCTTGTTCGCAGCCCAGTTAACCCCAACCGGTACACGCACACCGAACTCATCATGATCCCATTGGGACCAACCGCCAGCGCCGACATACCAAGTGACAGGAATGGATGGGTCATCGAACTGACCGCGTTTAAAAATGTAATCGAACGCTGCACCTTGGTTACCTAGAACAAACCGATATTGATCATTCACATCAAATACCGCACTTAACTGTTGATCCACCGCCATACCTACAGCGAGCTTATTATCGTTCTCAGCAGCCTGTACCGCCATTGAACAGCCCAATAGTCCGAAGGCTAAAATCCCTATCTTTCTCATTACTTTTTTCCCGAACATACTGATTTATTGCCCAAACTTTAGCTTCTACTTTCAACCAATTTGTCAATGGTACGTAAGGTAATTTCAAGAACTTCCCCGACAATGCCATGCCTTTCTTATAAGGACAGGCACCTCAACAGCAGCCACACAACGAGACTTTCTTACAGGGACAGGCACTTTAAAGGATGATAAGAATGATGAAGTTAAACAAAGAGATAAACAAAAAGCCAGCACACTGTGCTGGCTTTGGATTCTAAGCAGATTTGAGTCAGTCGACTTCAACTTCCGTTGAGTAACGATTGTCGTGATAGGGTTTACGCCCGAAAGCGTAATATTGTGAACCGCTGTACAAGGCATAAAGGCCAAGAGTACATAGACACAACGCAATCTTATAAAACTCACGCTCGAAGTAAGTCTTCTTATCTACTGGGCTACCATCGACTCGGGAAACAACACTCACTTTCAAAAAGAAGCGAGCGAGTGAATTACCTAAATAGCGATAGCACACCCAGTGATATCCCAAATACATACCGATAAAGAGCAGGAGAATAAACACACAGATTGCTAGCATTAAAGGCAATGCAGCATTCCCAGTTGAGGAGATGAGTCCCTGATAATCAGGATGTCTCGAGCTTATCCCCATGATGGCGTAGTACACGCCACCAATGAGAACCTGGGCAAACATTTTTACGATTTGAAAATCGATAACGAATGCCCCGGTGCGTTTAAATTTCTCTTTAATACTCATTACTTACCAAGTTTAGAGTTAATCTGAGCTTTGTAAGTTGCAGCTTGAGCACCGTAAATCGCTTGGATACCAGTGTCGCCAACTTTCACTAGACCACGAGCGCCTAGTTGAGTAGTCCAGTATTCGTTGTCTTTAACGATAGCTGAATCTTTAACAGTGATACGTAGACGAGTGATACATGCGTCAACATCAGAAATGTTGTCTTTGCCACCTAGCGCTTCAATCATTGCGTCAATTTTCGCGTCGTCTTGGCCCGCTGCACCTGATTTTGCATCACGGTAGTCTTGTTTAGATACAACCGCTACTGCACTGCCTTTACGGCCAGGAGTTTTAACGTCAAATTTCAGGATGTACCAACGGAACAGGAAGAAGTAGATGAATGCGTAAACAACGCCTACTGCAATGATGTAGTACCAGTGGTTATCAACACCTGTAACACCTGGAAGAATACCGAACAATGAGAAGTCGATGAAACCGCCAGAGAATGTCATACCAACTTTTACGCCTAGTACGTCCATTAGTAGGAATGAGATACCTGCCAATGGCACATGTAGGAAGTAGTAAAGAGCTGGAGACAAGAACAAGAAAGTAAATTCGATTGGCTCAGTGATACCTGTCAAGAATGCAGTCAATGCAACAGAGAACAGCAAACCACCAGCGGCTTTACGGTTTTCTGGGTCAACAACAGAGTACATAGCGTAAGCTGCTGCTGGCAGACCAAACATCATGAATGGGAATTTACCAGTCATAAAGTTTGTTGAAGAGAATTGTGAGAAGTCACCGCTTGCTAGAGATGCGAAGAAGATGTTTTGAGTACCTTTAACAACAGCACCAGCGATATGTGCAGTACCACCGATTTCTGTTTGCCATAGTGGTAAGTAGAATACGTGGTGTAGACCTACAGGGATCAATGAACGTTCAATGATACCGAAGATGAATGATGCAACATAGCCTAGACCAGAAGCACGTAGTTCACCTAGAGCAACACCGATTGCACCGAATGCAGCACCGAAGAAAGGCCAAATAAAGGTTAGAACGATACCGTAGAACAATGCAGCAAATGCACTGATGATAGGAACGTAACGAGCACCACCGAAGAAACCTAGGTAATCAGGGAGTTTTGCGTCGTGGTAACGGTTATGAAGAACAACAGTTACTGCACCAGCAATCAAACCACCAAATACACCCATACTTAGCGTATTAGAAATACCTAGTACGTTAGCAAGGATACCTGAGTAGTGGTCGCCCATCAAAATTACTGTGTTTGTAGCAGGGTCAATCATCCCACCTACAACCAAAGTTTTTGCGATAGCAACGTTCATTACCAAGTAAGAGATCAATGCTGCAAGAGCTGCTGCACCTTTTTCAGCTTTTGCAAAACCGATTGCAATCGCCAATGCGAACATTACTGGTAAGTTTGCGAATACGATGTCACCCGCAGCGGTCATTACTTGTAGGAAACTATTTAAAACTGTGCCCTGTTGTAATACACCGATTTGGTACGCTTCAATCATGGTTGGGTTGGTAAAACTACCACCAATCCCCAACATAATACCGGCAGCTGGAAGCAAAGCTATCGGTAGCATGATCGCTTGAGAAAGTTTACTAAAGAAACCTTTCATAGATTTATGCTCCTGATTAAGTTATTAGAATGATTGGTCCTAACGGCACACCCCCGTAGCCATAGTGTTAGTCCCAAAAGGAAATGTAACTGCATGTTGCATTATATTTTCCGGCTCTAAATATATCTTGATGAGCCTCAAACTTTCTAGTTAGTATCGAAATTTAGTTTCAAAGTAATAAATAGATCACAATAAAAACCACTGGACAAACCACCCAATATCTATCCCATCTCTATGTTTTATATGACAATTTTCTTACAAAACAATAATTTCGCGTCGCAAAGAAATTAGCCTCATACATTTTTTACTTCGAAAAATTACCCCACCACTCTTTTTGTACACCAATTAGCCAAACCCGTTAAATAAGCAGCAAACAACCTAACAAAACCGGTTTCGGCAATAAAAATGGGAGCTAGCGCTCCCTTTTTTGTGTGAACTAATTTTCT
The DNA here is from genome assembly GCF_024347055.1 of Vibrio porteresiae DSM 19223. NCBI lineage: Bacteria > Pseudomonadati > Pseudomonadota > Gammaproteobacteria > Vibrionales > Vibrionaceae > Vibrio > Vibrio porteresiae. The sequence goes on along the minus strand of NZ_AP024895.1, from coordinate 1,041,511 downwards.
ATCGTAAAAAAAGATCTTTGAAGTTTTGGGTGGTTTTTTGACCGACTTCAGCGAGAGAAACGCCTTTGAGTTGAGCGATATACGCTGCCACTTCAACAACATAAGCAGGTTGATTCTGCTTTCCACGGTGTGGAACTGGAGCAAGGTAAGGTGAATCTGTCTCAATGAGTAAGCGATCAAGAGGCAATTGCTTAACCACCTCTTTCAATTCATTGGCTTGTCGGAAAGTAACAATACCGGAAATGGAGATGTAAAAACCCAACTCCATTGCCGCGTGAGCAAATTCAAGATCTTCGGTGAAGCAGTGAATGACGCCACCACATTTTTCAGCACGACCATTACGCAAAATATCCAGTGTATCTTGTCGAGCATTACGAGTATGAATAATCAATGGTTTATTCAATTCAACAGCCAAATCGACCTGCTGAGTAAAACGCAGCTTTTGAAGTTCCGCGGTCTCTGGTTGGTAGTGATAATCTAGCCCAGTCTCACCGATGGCAACAACGCGAGGCATCGAAGCATAGTGGCGCAACGTATCTAATGAGAAATCACTCTCAACGTCCAATGGATGAACGCCAATCGACGCGTGAACCTGAGGAAAAGGCTCAATCATCTCCATCATATTGGGGAAAGAATCCAATGTGCAGCCAACCGATAGAAAGCTCTTTACGTTAGCTTGCGATGCCTTGTCCAACACATCAGCAACGCCATTGTGTAATTCGTCGTAATCTAATTTGTCTAAGTGACAATGGGAATCTACAAACATGAATCCTCGTTATTAATATTAAATAGCCATTGAGTAATCAGCAGTTCTGCATTAAGCCCAGTAAATGCTCTTAACTGCTCTTTAAGCTGAATTAAAGCCTCTGACTGGCGATAAAGAGTGTTATAACTCAGATGTTTTGCTAAAGCCTGAGCTCCCGGTAATGCGTCTTGAGCCAGTAAACCAAAATGCACTTTTTGCGCGTCGCTCATTAAGTACCAAAGCCAACTCAAGCGCACCAAAGGTTCCTGTGCTACCAATTGGGCACACTCCACCGCGGCACTAACATCACCAGAAATGGAGCGGATAAAGGCTTGCTCAAGCGTAGTAAGTTGCTTGACTCCATCGGATTCAACAAACTTTAACGTCAAGAGAGGCGCATTATCATGCAAGTGAGCGGCATAATCTGGTATCGACTGATTTAGCTGTGTTGCCACCCATTCACTGGCTTGGTGTGCCGTTGGAGCGGCGACATTGATCGTTTGGCATCGGCTCACTATGGTCGGTAACAATAGATTAATCTGGTGACAAACCAACACAAACACACACTTTTCCGGCGGTTCTTCCAGCGTTTTTAACAGAGCGTTCGCTGCGGACTCACTCATCGCCTCTGCAGGTTCAATCACCATCAACCGATACCCAGAAAGTTGTGAGGATTCCAATGCTACTCGATTGCACTGACGAATCTGGTCCACCGTAATGGTTTTCCCCTCTTTCTCTGGACGCACTTCGTGATAATCAGGATGAGTTCCTGATTGCATCAATTCACACCCATGGCAAAAACCGCATGGTTCAGTGTCACTACTCGTGCACATTAACGTTTTAGCCACCTGTGCAACCAGCTCATCGGTACCCAACCCTTGCTGGGTATGAACTAAGGTTGCATGAGCAAAGGTACAGCTCTGCAAACGCTGCTGCCAAGTTTTCCACGGTTGAAGCAACCACGGATAAAGAGTCGCCGCCATAATCAATACCTTATTGCTGGGCTAACCATGTTTCAAGTGCGTGACGAATATCGGCTGCGACCTCAGCAATACTTTGCTGAGCATTAATGGTGACGATAGAGTCATCTGCTGCAGCCAATGCTTGGTAGCGTGCGCGCGTACGTTCAAAAAAGCTGATATCCATCTTTTCAATGCGATCCAACTCGCCGCGACCACGCGCTCGCTCAAGTCCCACTTTAGGGTCGATATCAAGATATAAGGTGAAATCGGGTTTAAAGTCGCCCAGCGCTGTCTGCTTTAACGCCATCATCGTCGCGTTACTGAGCTGACGCCCACCACCTTGATACGCTTGAGATGAAAGATCGTGGCGATCACCCACTACCCAATCACCTTGCTTGAGTGCTGGCTTAATTACGTTTTCAACTAATTGAACTCGCGCAGCATACATGAGCAAAAGCTCTGTCATATCTTGCAGCACTTCACCTTCATGCTCTTCCTTGACCAGAGCCCGCATTTTTTCAGCGAGTACTGTACCGCCTGGCTCACGAGTGCGTACGATATTGCCAACATGATGCGCCGTTAACGTTTCTACTACTGTTTGAATTGCAGTACTCTTACCTGCCCCTTCAAGGCCTTCGATGACAATAAATTTACCGTTCATTTATGCTTTCTAAGATAGTTTAAATAGGCGCGTACTGCGCGATTGTGCTCAGACAACGTCTTTGAGAACACATGTCCTCCATTGCCACTGGCAACGAAGTATAAGTAATCTGACTGCTCAGGCGTTACCGCGGCAGTCAGTGAATCTTTACCTACCATGGCAATCGGCGTTGGTGGCAGACCGAATATCACGTAGGTATTATATGGCGTTGGCTTACGCAGGTCAGGACGACGAATATTCCCGTCATAAGCGTCCCCCATCCCGTAAATCACCGTAGGGTCGGTTTGTAAACGCATATGCTTATTAAGACGGTTCACGAATACCGAAGCAATTCGCTCTCGCTCACTCTCAATTGCCGTCTCTTTTTCAATAATCGAGGCCAAAATCAGTGCGTCATACGGTGTTTTTAGCGGTAAGCCATCTTGGCGATGTTGCCATGCTTCATCTAACGCGCTCATCAACTTCTGATGCGCTCGACGTAAAATATCGATATCACTTTCCCCTGCAGTAAAGTGATACGTCTCTGCTAGAAATAAGCCTTCAACTTTGTTTTGCTCGATACCCAGCTGCTGAGCAATTTGCTGCTCAGACTTATCCTCAATAGTATGAGTGAGATAAGGCATCTTAGTCAGTTGTTCACGCCATTCGCTAAATCGACTTCCTTCGACAAAAGTAATGGCAAACTGGTGCTCTTTACCTGAACGAAAAAGCTCTATCGCTTGATTGAGCGACATATTAGGCAAAAGCTGATAGGTTCCCGCCTTGATTTGCACCAATTCTGGATGTAAGCGACGAACGAATTTCTCTGCAAAGTTAGGTTTTATCCAACCTTTTTCGTTTAACAAAGAGAATGCGCGATTAATATTGGCACCGGACGGAATCGTCACGATCTGCTCTTGTTGAACAGTTAATGGCTGGCTGAGATAGGCATCAACCGAATGATTAATATAGATATAGCCACTCGTCGCAAGAATAATTAGAGCGATTACAATGACAGCGAGTTTCTTTAGCACGAATGAAAAATCTCCTGAAAGCGTCGTGTTTGTTTTCCAATTTCAAAGCATTGAACATCAATTTGGCAAACTGGAGCAACACCTAAGATGGCGTTAGAAACAAAAATCTCTTCAGCAGACATCAATTCATTGAGTGAAAAATCGCCCAATTGAACGTGAAGCCCTAAAGCGCTGGCTTGCTCCAAAATCACTCGGCGCGCCACACCAGCAACGCCTGCTCGTTCAAGTGATGGGGTAAATAGCTGCGATCCCTTCACCCAAAATAAGTTAGCCATCGTGGTTTCTATCACCCGCCCGGCAACATCGCAGCATACCGCATCGGCAAAACCTTGTTGCTCAGCTTCGGCCTTTAATAATACCTGTTCGAGCCGATTATTGTGTTTATGGCCTGCGAGCATTGGGTTAATTCCCATTTGCTGTCGGCAAACACCAAGAGCGATACCTTGCTGCTGCCATTGACGATAATGCTCAGGAAACATGAAGTGGCTAATAGTAACATTGGGAACGGTCACTTGAGTAGGGCTATATCCACGACCACCACTTCCGCGACTAATGTGCAGTTTAAGTCCTGCGTAAGGCTCTGGTAGGATTGCATTATCTAACCAGTTGGCGATCAATCCCCAGTCGGGTTGTACAATACCTAAAAGTGATAGGCACGCTTGCATCCGCTCGAAATGATAGTCCCAGAACTGAATTTTGCCGCCACGAGTCAGCATAGTAGTGAAACAACCATCGCCGTATTGAAACGAACGATCACCGATGGAAATATGCTGTGTGGCCTGTCCATTTACCCAAATCATTTTCGTTCCCTTTCGACTTTTTGTTCCCCAAAAAAACAAACGGCTTAATGCTAAGCATCAAGCCGTTCGAATACAAGCATCAACGTAACTACGTATTACTGCATACGTTTGAAAATCAGTGAACCGTTAGTACCACCGAAACCAAATGAGTTACAAATCGCGTATTCCATACCTTCCACTTTACGTGCGGTATTCGGAACTAAATCGATATCCAAACCTTCTTCTGGGTTATCCAGGTTGATGGTTGGTGGAACGATTTGGTCAACTAGCGACATAATAGTGATGATAGATTCTACTGAACCTGCTGCACCTAGAAGGTGACCAGTCATCGATTTAGTAGAAGAAACTAGTACTTGTTTCGCACCTTCTTCACCAAGAGCCAGTTTAATGCCTTTCACTTCAGCCACGTCACCTGCAGGAGTTGACGTACCGTGAGCGTTCACATAACCGATTTGAGTGCCATCAAGGCCTGCGTCACGTAGTGCAGCAGACATTGCCAATGCACCACCTGAACCGTCAGAGCTTGGAGAAGTCATGTGATAAGCATCACCAGACATACCGAAGCCAACTAATTCAGCATAGATTTTAGCGCCACGAGCTTTAGCGTGTTCATACTCTTCCAGAACAATCACACCTGCACCATCACCTAGAACGAAACCATCACGGTCTTTATCCCAAGGACGAGATGCTTTTTGTGGCTCATCGTTGCGAGTAGAAAGTGCTTTAGCCGCACCGAAACCAGCCATACCCAGTGGAGTTGACGCTTTTTCAGCACCACCAGCCACCATTGCGTCTGCATCGCCATAAGCGATCATTCGAGCCGCATGGCCAATGTTATGTAGACCTGTCGTACATGCTGTAGAAATCGCGATATTTGGACCACGTAAACCACGCATGATAGAAAGGTTACCAGCAACCATGTTAACGATGGTTGAAGGAACGAAAAATGGGCTAACCTTACGTGGACCCTTTTCCACTAGAGCTGTATGACCAGCTTCGATCAGATCAAGACCACCGATACCAGAACCGATAGCTACACCAACGCGGGGAGCATTTTCTGGGGTGATTTCTAGACCAGAGTCATTCAAAGCTTGAATACCAGCAGCGATACCGTATTGGATAAACAAATCCATTTTACGAGCATCTTTTTTAGACATGTACTCTTCGCAATCAAAATCTTTTACTAGACCTGCGAAACGAGTAGAGAAATTAGTAGTATCAAAGTGTTCGATATTTACGATACCACTTTGACCAGCTAGCAGGGCTTTCCAAGAAGATTCTACTGTGTTGCCTACCGGTGACAACATACCCATGCCAGTGACAACGACACGACGCTTGGACACGATCATATTCTCCGGAATTGAAAAATTCTATGAGAGGTATAGATGACTGATAAAAACTCAGGCGGCCAGAGGGCCGCCTGGGGAGAGATATTACTGAGCGCTGTTAACGTAGTCGATCGCAGCTTGAACAGTAGTGATTTTCTCTGCTTCTTCATCAGGAATCTCAGTGTCGAATTCCTCTTCTAGAGCCATTACTAGCTCAACAGTGTCTAGAGAATCAGCACCTAGATCTTCAACGAAAGAAGCTTCGTTTTTAACTTCTGCTTCGTCTACACCTAGCTGTTCAACAATGATTTTCTTTACGCGTTCTTCGATGTTGCTCATTTTTTCTTTTCCTTTACAGATTTCGCCTAATGCGATGATTCCGTAGTTTATTAGAACTAGGGAAAGTTGCAAGTGTGACCTTGCTGGTCAAACCACAAAATTGATGATTTTAACCGAAATTCACACCAAGATTGATATAAATCATGCACAAATAATGCTCAAGTTTATATCAAGTTTCGTATTGAGTCGGGATTTTAACACAGTTTTTCCTGACTCAATACGAATATGGCATTAAACCATGTACATGCCACCATTTACGTGCAAAGTTTCGCCCGTAATGTAAGCAGCTTCTGGAGATGCCAAGAAAACAACTGCGGAAGCAATTTCACGAGGATCACCAAGGCGACCCGCAGGAACTTGTGCCAAAGTCGCTGCACGTTGTTCATCGTTTAGCGCTTTAGTCATGTCTGTTTCGATAAAACCAGGAGCTACTGTGTTCACTGTCACGCCACGAGACGCCACTTCGCGCGCCATAGCCTTAGTGAAACCAATAACACCCGCTTTTGCTGCTGCGTAGTTTGTTTGACCTGCGTTACCCATAGTACCAACAACAGAACCGATGTTGATAATACGACCATGACGTTTTTTCATCATGCCACGTAACACAGCTTTAGAAAGACGGAAGATAGATGTTAGGTTAGTGTCCAGAATATCTGTCCACTCATCATCCTTCATACGCATCAGTAGGTTATCTCGTGTAATACCGGCATTATTAACCAAAATATCCACGCCACCAAATTCATCAGTGATGTTTTTTAGAACCGCTTCAATAGATTCTACATCCGTCACATTTAATGCTAGACCTTTGCCGTTTTCGCCAAGGTAAGCGCTAATCGCTTCTGCACCACTTTCGCTGGTTGCAGTACCGATCACTTTAGCACCACGTTCAGCCAATAGCTCAGCAATCGCTTTACCGATACCACGGCTTGCACCAGTGACTAGTGCGACTTTGCCTTCAAGATTCATGAAGTTATTCATGTCTGATTTCCTACTCTTACTTAACAGCGTCAAGAGAAGCTACGTCATTAACAGCAGCTGCTTCTAACTCTTTAACGATACGTTTAGTTAGGCCAGTTAACACTTTACCTGGACCCACTTCGATCAGTTTTGCGATACCTTGTGCGTGCATCTTCTCAACACCTTCAGTCCAACGAACTGGGCTGTAAAGCTGACGTACAAGTGCATCTTTGATTTTCTCAGGAGCGGTTTCTGCAGCCACATCAACGTTGTTGATCACTGGCAGTTTAGGCTCGTTGAATTCAATCGCTTTTAACGCTTCAGCCAATTTGTCTGCTGCTGGTTTCATTAGTGCACAGTGTGAAGGCACAGAAACTGGTAAAGGAAGAGCACGTTTTGCGCCCGCTTCTTTACATAGAGCACCAGCACGTTCTACTGCCGCTTTTTGACCAGCGATAACCACTTGGCCAGGTGAGTTGAAGTTTACTGGAGAAACCACTTCACCTTGCGCAGCATCTTCACATGCTTTAGCAATAGCAGCATCATCTAGACCAATGATCGCAAACATAGCGCCAGTACCAGCAGGTACGGCTTCTTGCATCAGTTGACCACGTAGAGCAACCAATTTAATCGCTTCTTTAAAGTCGATAACACCCGCACAAACAAGCGCTGAGTATTCACCCAAGCTATGCCCTGCAAGAACTTCTGGTTGTTCTAAACCAAGTTCTTGCCATACACGCCAAATAGCAACAGAAGCGGCTAACAATGCTGGCTGAGTACGGAAAGTTTGGTTCAAATCTTCCACAGGACCATCTTGAACTAGTGCCCACAAATCGTAACCTAGGGCTTCAGATGCCTCAGCGAAAGTTTGTTTAACGACATCATACTGTTCACCAAGATCAGCAAGCATACCTACAGCTTGAGAACCTTGACCTGGAAAGACGATAGCAAACTTGCTCATGTTTTTTTCCTTCAATAGCAATCATGATAGGGAATCATAAGACCCCCATATCATCAGAATCTGAATTAAAACTTAACTAGGGCTGAACCCCAAGTAAAACCGCCACCGAATGCTTCAAGTAGCAAAGTCTGACCACGTTTAATACGACCATCACGCACTGCTTCATCGAGTGCAGTCGGTACCGTCGCTGCAGACGTATTACCATGTCGATCGAGCGTTACAACCACTTGATCAAGCGACATAGACAATTTCTTCGCTGTCGCCGAAATAATGCGTAAGTTTGCTTGGTGAGGAACCAACCAATCCAACTCAGACTTATTCATATTGTTCGCTGCCAATGTTGTCTTCACAAGACGAGACAATTGAGTCACAGCGACTTTAAATACTTCGTTACCCGCCATATGCAGCCATTTATCCGTATCACCGCTACCGCGCTGAGGGACTTCAAGGCTAAGCAAATCACCAAACTCACCATCAGCGTAGATATGAGTTGAGAGAATACCAGGCTCTTCACTTGCACCTACCACAACAGCGCCTGCGCCATCACCAAATAGGATAATAGTTGAGCGGTCAGTTGGGTCGCATGTTTTTGATAACGCATCGGCACCGATCACCAATACGTTTTTGCACATACCTGATTTCACATGCTGATCTGCGATAGAGAGCGCATATATAAAGCCAGAGCAAGCTGCAGCGATATCAAACGCTGGGCAACCTTTAATGCCAAGATTTCCTTGCACCTGACAAGCAGATGATGGGAATGTGTGGCTACCACTGGTAGTTGCAAGGATGATCATGTCGATATCGTCTTTATCAATACCAGCCATGTCAATCGCATTTTTTGCAGCGATAGTTGCCATGTCCGCTACAGTTTCGTTTTCGGCAGAAATACGACGTTCACGAATCCCGGTACGAGTCACGATCCACTCATCACTTGTGTCTACCATTTTCTCCAAATCCGCATTAGTACGGATCTGAGATGGCAGGTAGCTGCCTGTTCCTAATATTTTGCTATTCATGAAGACTAATAATGCCTCTCGAGTAAAACCGCTTCCAAACGATCGCTTATCCGGCTGGGTACTTGTCGTTTAATTTCGTGTACCGCCTCGGAAATTGCATTTACGACAGCGGATACATCAGCTCTTCCATGACTTTTTATGACAATGCCGCGCAATCCTAGCAAACTTGCACCGTTATACTGGTCGGGGTTCAGTGTTTTTAGTTCGATAAATAAATCTGAAAACAGTTTTCGAGCAATCCAACCCTTTATGGATGAAGCTGAAAAACAAGCTCTAAGCTTATCAATAAAGAGTTGTGCAGTGCCTTCACATGCCTTCAAACAGACGTTGCCAACAAAACCATCACAAACAATCACATCTGCTACATCAAGTAGCAGTTGGTTACTTTCAATGTAACCAATGTAATTCACAGCTTGTGTCTGGTTGAGCATTTCCGCACAACGTTTGACAAGGTCATTACCTTTTATTTCCTCAGCACCGATATTTAAAATCGCCACACGTGCAGCTCGCCCCAAATGTTCCTCGGCTAATGCTGCTCCCATCACAGCAAATTGGAACAATGAGTCTGCGTCACTGGACACGTTTGCGCCTAAATCGAGCATCCACGTTTTATGGCCACTTGCCGTAGGAAGGGCTGAGACTAACGCGGGTCTATCGATACCAGGTAATAGTTTAAGACGAAATCGGGAGAGTGCCATTAATGCACCGGTATTTCCAGCGCTAACACAAGCATCGGCATGCCCTTCGGCCACAAGTTCAATAGAAACTCCCATGGAAGTTCCTGCACTATGACGAAGTGCGAGCGAAGGTTTCTCTGAGTCAGATATCATTCGATCACAATGCACAATACTCAAGCGAGCATCTGCTTTGCAACCTAATAAAGACAGTTGGTGGGCAATTTGCGACTGGTCACCCACGAGGGACACTTTCAACTCAGGGAAATGCGACAGTGCCTGCACGGCGGCAGGCACTGTGACACGGGGACCGAAATCACCGCCCATTGCATCAAGTGCAACGGTTAAATTATGCAAAGGTTAACCTTACTTGTTGATAACCTTTTTGCCACGGTAGTAACCGTCAGCAGTCACGTTGTGACGTAGGTGAGTTTCACCAGAAGTCGCATCTACAGATACAGCAGCAGTAGTTAGTGCATCATGTGAACGACGCATATCACGGCGTGCACGTGATTTACGGTTTTGTTGTACGGCCATTGACCCTACTCCTATGTTAAGTAATGTCTGAAGAATTTATTTCTTCAAACTTTTTAAAACATCGAATGGATTCGGCTTATCTTCCACAATTTCTTCCGGAAGATCACCAAACACCAAGTTGTTTGAATCAACGCTACATTCAGACTCATCATGCATCGCTACTTGGGGTAAGTTTAGAATGAACTCGTCTTCAACTAACTGTACAACATCAAGTTCACCGAATTCGTTAAGATCTACCAAATCATACTCTTCCGGAGCGTCTTCTTCACTTTTCGCACTATAGTAAGGCGTATAAGTGAATTCGACTTCGCACTCATGTGCGAAAACTTCATTACAGCGTTGACACTCTAAATCAACTTGAATGTTAGCTTTACCAGAGATAACAACAAGTCGCTGTTCATCTAACCCAAATGACAATAACACTTGAGCGTCGCGTTTTACGCCTTCGACTGATTCTGTTAAGCGCTTGAAAAGGCTGGATTGGATGATGCCATCGTAATCAAGACGTTTCTGAGCCGCTTTCCCAGGATCTATCGTTCGCGGTATTTTTACCTTTTGCATAGGGCGCGAATATTATCTTCCAAAACAAATTTAGTCAAAGAAAAAGGCAAAAAACTTCGTTTTTTTTCCCTTTTCACGTCAATAGTTATGAACCGCTTTCTACAATCAGATATGCTGTTCCCAAACTTCCGATAATTGTAAATTAAAATGCAAAATTACCAACTGGTTTTAGCTTCAACTTCGATATTTCGTCAGCAACTGCTCGAAAAATTAGCCATTCCCTTTGTGACAGCAAAACCCGACTGTGATGAAACGCCACTACTCAATGAAACCGCTGAACGATTGGTCACTCGCCTTGCGGTTGCTAAAGCGAAATCCTGTCAATTGACTCAGCCAAGTTTAGTCATTGGCAGTGATCAAGTCTGTGTTATTAACAACCAAATTGTTGGCAAACCGCACACAGAAGAAGCGGCTATTGAACAGTTATTGAGTCAAAGCGGCAAAACCATTCGTTTTTATACTGGGCTAGCGTTATACAACACGGAAACCGAAGAAGCGCAGGTGACACTGGATCATTTTGACGTACATTTTCGCCAATTATCCCGCTCTCAAGTGGAAACTTATGTGCGAAAAGAGCAGCCGCTTTACTGCGCTGGTAGCTTTAAAAGTGAAGGATTGGGCATTGCCCTATTTGAACGTTTAGAAGGGGACGACCCGAATAGCCTGATCGGTTTACCATTAATCAAGCTGGTTAGCCTACTTGAACAGGCAGGACACCCTGTTCTATAACTTGCATTTCTGCACAATAACGATACCCAATGACGTTGCGAGGGGATGGCCATTCCTTCCGTAATTGAGCTTGACTTGTGCTCGCTGATGACGCACTGAATTGTGCATCTTGAGGTCATTTGGGTATATTGCAAATTCAATGTAAAAGAGGCTTGTAAAACAAGCCTCTTTATTTATCTACTCACATGATTACGCTTGACGTAATTTACCTAGTGCATTTTCCAAGTTCTTATCCAACGGAGCATTGATTTCCATCGCTTGCTCACTTCCTGGGTGAATGAACTTGATGTTAGCAGCATGTAAGAACAATCTTTTAATGCCAAATTGCGAGGTATAAGCATCAAAACGAGGATCGCCATAACGATCGTCCCATGCAATTGGATGCCCCATATATTGCACATGAACACGAATTTGGTGAGTACGGCCTGTAATCGGGCTAGCCTGAATTAAAGTCGCTTCTTTAAATGATTCCAAAATTTTAAAGCGCGTCTCCGAAGGTTTTCCCTGCGGGTTAACACGCACAATGCTATTAACGTCATTTTTGAGTAAAGGAGCATTGACCGCTTTGCATTTGGCCTCCCACTTTCCCATTACCAACGCAAAGTAATATTTTTGAATCGTCTTCTCACGAAATTGAGCTTGCAAGTGACGCAAGGCTGAACGTTTTTTCGCGACCAACAAAATACCTGAAGTATCGCGATCGATTCGGTGTACCAATTCAAGAAAACGCGCTTGTGGTCTTAGAGCTCGTAACGCTTCAATCGCACCGAATTTAAGACCACTCCCACCATGTACTGCCGTACCTGAAGGCTTATTTAGCACCAACATGTGGTCGTCTTCGTATAAAATACACGACTCCAACTCGGCCACTTTTTGTAAGTTAGTACTTACTGGGGCAGCGGGTTGCTCGTCCTCAACAGAAACAGTGACAGGAGGGACGCGCACAACATCACCTGCAGCCAATTTGTACTCTGCTTTGACACGCTTTTTGTTTACGCGCACCTCACCCTTACGTAGGATTCGATAAATCACGCTTTTTGGAATGTTTTTTAATTGGTTACGCAGAAAGTTATCAATGCGTTGACCAGCCATGTCTTCGTCGATATCAACGAACTGGACTTGTGTTTTTATTTCGCTCATGGCGATTATTTTAACCTTAATTCCCGCAAAAACCTATTTGGGTGTTTATCAAAAAAAGCGCTTTTACGCGTATTCTGGCCGAAAACGACGAAAATAACAGCAACATTCCTTTTAAGCTCGTTTAACTGCCCGAAAATCGACCAATTAAAACACCTACAACTTGTAATGTTATTTTCGTTTTCACTCACTCTATGTGTGATTTTTTGGGCGAAGAAGCAAAATTTTACACCCTTTCGGCTAAAGCAGATTGCTGACTACTACAGTCACTGCTATAGTTCACCACTGTTCATAGTTAAACGCTAAATCAATCAATTTTGTGTTTTGGCATTGGACAATGTTAATGAGTAGTTGGCTGAAAACCAATGTGCAGCATGTGGCGTAAGACACGGTTGGTTAAAGCCCTCTTGCTGCTCTACTCGTCGTCTTTTCATGTTGAGTATCAACCGCCTAAGTACGCGGATCACAAGTAACCATTTTTACTTGTGATAACTGATGTGCCCTAGAGCATCCCCTCCAGCCGGGAGGCTGTACAAACCTAAGCCATGGGATCAGGCACCTTGAAAACGAAATACAGCAGCAAGAACAAAAATCAAAACGAAAGATAAAGATAATGAGATTTTTTCAATGAAAAGAATGTTAATAAACGCAACTCAAAAAGAAGAGATGCGTGTCGCGTTGGTTGATGGCCAGCGACTTTTCGATTTGGATATCGAAAGTCCTGGACATGAATCGAAAAAAGCAAATATTTACAAAGGACGTATCACCCGTATCGAGCCAAGTCTGGAAGCTGCTTTTGTTGATTACGGCGCTGAACGTCATGGTTTCCTCCCCCTCAAAGAAATTGCCCGCGAATACTTCCCCGACGGATACACCTACCAAGGCCGACCAAGCATTAAAGAAGTGCTTGCGGAAGGTCAAGAAGTCATTGTTCAAGTCGAAAAAGAAGAGCGCGGCAGTAAAGGGGCAGCGTTAACTACGTTTATTTCTCTTGCTGGTAGTTACCTAGTTCTGATGCCAAACAACCCTCGTGCCGGCGGTATCTCTCGTCGTATCGAAGGTGACGAACGTACAGAACTTAAAGAAGCTCTTAGCACCCTTCAACTTCCACAAGGCATGGGACTGATTGTTCGTACTGCAGGTGTCGGTAAAAGCGGTGAAGAGCTAGAGTGGGACCTTAATGTGCTTCTCAATCACTGGGCAGCCATCAAAGAAGCTTCTGACTCAAACCCAGCACCATTCCTAATTCACCAAGAAAGTAACGTGATTGTTCGCGCTATTCGTGACTATCTACGTCGTGATATTGGTGAGATTCTTATCGACAGCAATACCATCTATGAACGCGCTCTAGAGCACATCAATCTGGTTCGTCCTGATTTTGCAAGTCGCGTTAAGAAATACGATGGTGAAGTTCCACTGTTTAGTCACTTCCAAATCGAAAGCCAGATCGAATCAGCATTCCAACGTGAAGTACGTCTACCATCCGGTGGTTCAATCGTTATCGACCCAACAGAAGCGTTGACTTCTATCGATATCAACTCCGCTCGTTCTACAAAAGGCGGCGATATCGAAGAAACAGCACTGAATACCAACTTAGAAGCAGCAGATGAAATTGCCCGTCAGTTACGTCTTCGTGACTTAGGTGGTTTGGTCGTTATCGACTTTATCGATATGACACCTGTACGTCACCAACGTGAAGTTGAAAACCGTCTACGTGAAGCCGTTCGCCTTGACCGTGCTCGCGTTCAGATTGGCCGTATTTCACGATTTGGTCTTTTAGAGATGTCTCGTCAACGCTTGAGCCCATCATTGGCTGAAGCAAGCCACCACATCTGTCCACGTTGTAGTGGTACTGGTGTGATTCGTGACAATGAATCTCTAGCTCTATCTGTATTGCGTTTGATCGAAGAAGAAGCACTGAAAGACAACACTGCTCAAGTGTTGGCTGTTGTGCCTGTTTCTATCGCTTCTTACTTGCTTAACGAAAAACGTCGTTCAATCAATCACATTGAGAAAGCTCAAGATGTGAGAATCATGATTGTTCCGACATCTGATATGGAAACACCTCATTTTGAAGTGATCCGTATTCGCGAAGGCGAAGAGCAAGAAATGCTGTCTTACTTGATTCCTAAGAAATTAGAAAGCATGAAAGAAGCAGAAGGTAAAGAAGTGGTTGATATCGACATCAAGCCAAAACGTGTCGAAGAGCCAATTTTGAAAGGTTTTGCTGCGCCAAGCCAAAGCGCTCCAGCGCCAAAACCAGTTAAACCTGTAGAGCAAGCACCTGTTGCTGCTCAGCCAGCTGCGCCACAACAACCTGGCTTCTTTAGTCGTCTATTTACTGCGTTAAGCAAACTGTTTGCCGGCTCACCAACTTCTGAAAAAGTCGTTGTTGCTCAACCAGCGGAACAAGAAACGCAAGATGCTCCTCGTGCTCCTCGTCGCGAACGTAACAATGATCGCAATAACGATCGTCGTCGTAATTCTCGTGATAAAAACAAACGCAATAATAAAGCGGGTGTTGAGTCCACTGTTGAGAAGAAAGAGAAGCCACAAGAAGCTGCAGCTAATGTTCAAGACAAAGAAGAAAACGGTAGTAACAACAACCGTAAACAGCGTCAAGAACGTAAGCCTAAGCAGGATCGTCAGCAAGACCGTCGTAACAACAAACGTGACGACGCGAAAGCGAACAAGTTACAAGAGCAAGGTCGTCAACTTGCTGAAGAAGCTCAACAGGCGAAAGAGATCGAACCTGTTGTTGAAGAAGCAGCAGTAGAAGCGAAAACAGCTAAGGTTAAAGAACGTCGTCAACGCCGTAAGCTAACCAAGCAAGTTCGTCGCAATGGTCAAGCGCCAGAAGCAGTTGAAGAAAACTTCATCTCTCCAGAAGCAGAGCTAGAAGATTTAAAACCAACTGATCTTATGGATGTCAATGATCAAAACGATGACCTAGGCGACGAAGATGGTAAAGAGAACAAACAACGTCGTAACCGTCGTTCACCACGTCACCTACGTGCAAGTGGTCAACGTCGTCGTCGTGGTCGTGACCGTCGCCCTAACCCATTCCGCCTACGTAAAGGTGGCGTTGCCTCTCCTGAGATGGCAATGGGCAAAGTAATGCCAAGCTACGGCCTAGCTCGTTCAATGGAAAAAGCCGCTCAAGTACAAACTGTTGCTGCTGAAACCGTTGTAACTCCAGTAGTGGAAGCTAAACCAACTCTAGGGGGTTACGCATTCCCAGAGATGGCAATGGGTAAAGTGATCGTTCGCCGTGACGTTGCAGCCACTCAAGTTGTAGAGCAAGTGAAAGCAGAAGAACCTGTTCAAGTAGCAGAGGCTGTGGAAACTGCGCCAATGTTCGAAGAGTCTCCTATCGTTGTTGAACCTGTTGCACAAGTTCAGCTCGAAGAAGCGCAACCACAAGTTGCTGCTCCAGTGGAAGAACCGATTGTTGAAGAAGCTGTCAAAGTGGTGGCTCCTGCTGCTCCTGTGGTTGTTAAGACACCAAAAGCTGAGCGCTCTGGTACTGTGGCGTTTAACCACAAAAACCACGCATCATCTGCAATGGCGAAAGCTCCTGGCACAAATGATATTAAAGAGATTGATATCATTGCTGCACCATTCAAAGCTGACCGTTACGTATCTAAAGGTGCTGGCAGTCAAGTCGCTCGCAGTCAAGCAAGCGCAGGAATGACAAAACCTCAAGGTTTCTAATTCCACTTTGTACCAATCCAAAAGGCTGCTTCGGCAGCCTTTTCTTTTGGGCGAATAAACCAAATTCAACATGCACTCCATATCACTCATCCAACAGACGCAGCTAAATAGGTTCTGTTCATCTACCTTTGCTCGAAGGTTAACTCGGGAGAGGTATAATTCTGATTGTATATTGAACTCCCGCTAACATTTCTGTAGCATCCGCGGTTCTACTGGGGTAAGTGTTATGTTCATCAGCAAAAATGCGCTATTTTGCTTGGTCCATTTAATTTTCTCCCCATACGATTAGCCCCCTTAACAAGTAAGTAACCATCAATATGCTCGAATCCCCAACGTTATCAAAGCATTCAATAAAAAATGATGTGCTATCTGGACTTACCGTCGCGCTGGCACTCGTACCTGAAGCGGTAGCCTTCTCATTTGTCGCTGGCGTCGATCCTATGGTCGGTCTTTATGCCGCATTTCTTGTTGGCCTGATGACCTCCATTTTCGGTGGCCGTCCTGGCATGATCTCTGGTGCTACAGGTGCAATGGCTGTCGTCATGGTCAGCTTAGTTGCTCAGCATGGGTTGCAATATCTGTTTGCTGCGATATTGCTCACGGGTATTTTGCAGATTTTGGCGGGCGTATTTAAGCTCGGGAAATTTATCCGTATCGTACCAACACCGGTGATGATTGGTTTTGTTAACGGTTTAGCGATTGTCATTTTCTTAGCTCAGCTTGGGCAATTTAAAATGCCTAACGCAGCAGGTCTTCTCACTTGGTTACCTACCGATAAGATGATCATTATGTTGGGGTTAGTTGCCCTAACGATGGCCATTATTCATTTCTTACCTAAGCTAACCAAAGCAGTGCCTTCATCACTGGTTGCGATTATCTCAATCACGGTTTTAGTTCAGGTGCTTGGCTTAGACACCCGCACTGTTGTCGACTTCCTGCGTACTATGTCTGGTAACGACAACGCCACACTCGCTGGCAACTTGCCAACGTTTGCTCTACCTAGCGTACCAATGACTTTCGAGACACTGAAAATCATTCTTCCTTATTCAGTCATTTTGGCTGCAGTGGGCTTAATTGAGTCACTTCTAACTTTGACCGTTATTGATGAAATGACCAACACTCGCGGTCAGTCAAATCGCGAATGTATTGGTCAAGGTATTGCGAACATCAGTTGTTCTATGTTTGGGGCAATGGGCGGCTGCGCAATGATCGGCCAATCGATGATCAATACCAACTCTGGCGGTCGTGGTCGCTTATCAGGTATTACGGCAGCGGTGGGGTTATTGGTATTTATTCTATTTACTTCGTCACTGATCGAAATGATCCCTCTCGCAGCCCTAGTTGGTGTGATGTTTATGGTGGTGATTGGTACGTTTGAATGGGCGACCTTTAAACTGGCGCGCCGCGTACCAAAACAAGATTTCTTTGTGATTGTGCTGGTTACAGTCGTGACGGTATTTACCGACCTTGCTATTGCCGTAGGTGTAGGCATCGTTGCATCAGCACTGATGTTTGCATGGCAACATGCAAAACAAATTCATGCGGTTAGCCAAATCAAAGAAGATGGCAGCAAAGAATACAAAATTAACGGTCCTATTTTCTTTGGCTCTGCAGCGAATTTCTTAGAGCTGTTTAATGCAGCGGATGATCCAGACCAAGTAATCATCGATTTCGCACAATCTCGTGTTGTTGACCACTCCGCAATTGAAGCGATTCAAACCATCGCTGAACGTTACTCTCATTTGAATAAGAAAGTACATTTACGTCATTTAAGCCCAGATTGCCGCACCCTACTTGAAAAAGCAGGTGCCCTCATCGAGATCGACGTAAAAGATGACCCAACTTATAAAGTCGCAACCAACGTGTTAGCTGGCTAGACAACGACTCTCAATCCCCGCTTCGCGGGGATTTTTTATTCCTATCGCTAATAACGCCTCTAAGCCCTCCCTTGGGATAAAGGTTAATCTTTGCGACTCATGTCAACTTAATTTCTTTAAACGGCAATAGGGCTACTTACAGGCCCAATTTTCTATATGACCAGTCACTCTCTCTATTGAACATGACTTAAAACACGGTAAGTAGATCATTTGGGAGCCGTACCTAATGGATAACTTTTCATTACGTCTAGGTGAGCAAAATACGGTGTGTTTTTCTAATAAGGAGCCACCACTTCCCCTACCCATTCACACGCCGGTACTCGTAATAATTAACCGTTAGAGGAATACGAGCTATTCGGATGAAGTAATCTAGCCCTCTGATCTCTATAAGCAATTTTGGCTATCTTAGGGTGCCTGTCCCCATAAGGGAATTCAAGGGACGGTTTTGCTAGCTTTGCAGAGCAAACAAAAAAAGCCCCACAGCGTGGGGCTTTATCTTAGAGATATATGAACTTAATGGAGCGTATTACGCTTCAGTTTTGCTTTTTTTCGCTGCTTTAACAGATTTGTCTTTAGCAGCGGCTTCAGCTTTCGCTGCTTCGTGAGCGCGTTTTACCGCTTCCACTTGGTCAGCTTTTTTCTTAATTACGGTAGTACCTTCGAAAGTTTCACCCTCTACGTAAGCTTTACCGTAGTAAGAAGCAATCAGAACTTCTTTCAATTCGCTGATCAATGGGTAACGTGGGTTTGCACCAGTACATTGGTCATCGAATGCCTCTACTGCAAGTTCATCCAATTTTGCAAGGAAGTCAGCTTCGTTCACACCAGCAGCTTGGATAGACATTGGGATGTCTAGCGCCACTTTAAGTTCATTTAGCCAAGTGACCAATGCTTGGATTTTCTCTGCAGTATGGTCACCAGGTTTAGCTAAACCTAGATGTTCAGCCACTTCTGCATAACGACGACGTGCTTGTGGACGGTCGTATTGAGAGAAAGCAGTTTGTTTAGTTGGGTTGTCGTTCGCGTTGTAACGAACCACGTTTTCCATTAGCAACGCGTTAGCTAAACCGTGTGGAATATGGAATTCAGCACCCAGTTTGTGCGCCATTGAGTGACATACACCCAAGAAGGCGTTCGCGAAAGCGATACCAGCGATAGTAGCCGCATTATGGACACGTTCACGAGCGATTGGGTCTTTCGCACCATTTGCATAGCTTGATGGTAGGTACTCTTTCAACAGTTTCAGAGCTTGTAGCGCTTGACCATCTGAGTATTCACTCGCCATGACAGAAACATAAGCTTCAAGAGCGTGAACTACCGCATCATAACCACCGAAAGCAGTTAGAGATTTAGGCATGTTCATTACCAAGTTAGCATCAACGATTGCCATGTTTGGTGTCAATTCGTAGTCAGCTAGTGGGTATTTCGCGCCGGTTTCATCGTCAGTTACGACCGCAAATGGAGTTACTTCAGAACCCGTACCAGAAGTAGTAGTGATACAAACAAGCTCTGCTTTTTGACCCATTTTAGGGAATTTGTAGATACGTTTACGGATATCCATAAAACGCATTGCGAGTTCTTCAAATTCAGTTTCTGGGTGTTCGTACATAACCCACATGATTTTTGCAGCGTCCATTGGTGAACCACCACCAAGAGCAAGAATCACATCAGGTTTGAAGCTGTTCATCTGTTCTGCACCTTTCTTCACGATAGAAAGGGTTGGGTCAGCTTCTACTTCATAGAAAGTTTGCACTTCCATGCCTTGAGCTTTCAACAATTCAACAATCTCGTCTGAGTAGCCGTTGTTAAATAGGAAGCGGTCGGTTACTAGGAATGCACGTTTTTTGCCTTCCAAGTCACTCAGTGCAACTGGCAGGCTACCACGGCGGAAGTAAACTGATTTTGGAAGTTTATGCCACAACATGTTCTCTGCTCGTTTTGCTACGATTTTTTTGTTGATTAGGTGTTTTGGACCCACGTTTTCAGAGATTGAGTTACCACCCCAAGAGCCACAACCCAAAGTCAGTGAAGGTGCAACGTTGAAGTTGTACAAGTCACCGATACCACCGTGAGTGGTTGGGATGTTAATCAAAATACGTGCAGTTTTCAGTTTGTTACCGAAGTATAGAATACGGTCTTGGTTAGCGTCTTGGTCAGTGTAAAGACCAGATGTATGACCGATACCACCAATCTCAACCATATGGATAGCTTGTTCTACCGCATCTTCAAAGTTATCCGCACGGAACATACCCAGTGTTGGAGACAATTTTTCATGAGCAAAGGCATCTTCAGTAGACACTTTGCCATGCAAACCTTCACCGATAAGTACTTTAGTATCAGAAGGAACGGCTACGCCTGCCATTTCCGCAATTTTAGTGGCTGGTTGACCCACAATTTTTGCGTTCAACGCGCCATCAATAAGCAGTACGTTACGCACTTTTGCCGCTTCGTCTTTGCTTAGAACGTAAGCTTTATGAGAAGCAAAACGTTGTTTAACTTCTTCGTAAACCGCATCAACAACGATAACGGCTTGTTCAGAAGCACATACCACACCGTTATCGAAGGTTTTAGACATAAGAACAGAAGCCACTGCACGTTTGATGTCTGCAGTTTCGTCGATAACGACAGGAACGTTACCAGCGCCCACACCGATAGCTGGTTTACCTGAAGAGTAAGCCGCTTTCACCATGCCTGGACCACCAGTTGCAAGGATCAATGCGATGTCATTATGACGCATCAACGCGTTAGAGAGTTCTACAGAAGGTTCATCAATCCAACCGATGATGTCTTTAGGTGCACCAGCAGCAACAGCAGCATCAAGTACCAGTTTCGCAGCATCATTAGTAGAGTGTTTAGCACGTGGGTGTGGAGAGAAAATAATACCGTTACGTGTTTTTAGAGAGATGAGAGATTTGAAGATAGCGGTTGAAGTTGGGTTTGTTGTTGGGACGATACCACAGATAATGCCCACAGGTTCTGCAATGGTCATGGTGCCCATGCTGTCATCAACTTCAAGCACACCACAAGTTTGTTCGTCTTTGTATTTGTTGTAGATATACTCAGAAGCAAAGTGGTTTTTGATTACTTTGTCTTCGACGATACCCATACCAGACTCTGCAACCGCTTGTTGTGCCAAAGGAATTCGAGCTTGGTTCGCAGCAAGTGATGCAGCGCGGAAAATCTTATCAACTTGCTCCTGAGAGTAAGTTGCGAATTCCGCTTGTGCTTTTTTAACACGGGCAACAAGAGCGTCGAGTTCAGCCAAATTTGTAACAGGCATAATGAATCTCCTAAATTTAAAATTAAAAACTTTTTATTAAGTATTCGCTTCCTAGTAACGCCAATCTATCAACAACTTAACTAACAAGACACTGAGCAAACAAGACACTTAGTAAATCGCTTTTATGGCTTGAGTATAATATTTCGCTCCTCGAAAAAAATTGACTAAGATCAGTTCCGCCAATTAAAAACACACAAATTTTATTACTCGAAGAAAAAATATATAAGATGTTGATTTAAAAGAATTTTTATTTATGAACAAAAGTCACAAAGATGACCATTTTAGAAACAACTAATAAAAATAAGACATCTCTGTTCCAAAAAGTTTCATTTTGCTACAAGTGAACAACCGCACCTCATTAACGATGTGCTACTGGGGGTATATCTAAACACCGTTTCGCTACCTTGGTCAAACAAAAGATTCACAAAATACCCTATAAAAAGTAACCATATTTGTCGTTTTTCAGTATGTCTCAGTGATGAATCATTTCGTCACGCTATTGTATTAAGTCACTCTAAATTGACGGAGCGCCCGTTTACATAAACTACCCATTATTTTTTGTAATGCTGGCTGTCAAATTG
Organism: Vibrio porteresiae DSM 19223; assembly: GCF_024347055.1. NCBI lineage: Bacteria > Pseudomonadati > Pseudomonadota > Gammaproteobacteria > Vibrionales > Vibrionaceae > Vibrio > Vibrio porteresiae. The sequence continues at coordinate 1,019,636 of NZ_AP024895.1, read as the reverse complement.
GCTACAATTTTTTTCATTCGTCGTTAGTCACAGTTTGCCTTACATTAGCGCCGTTTTGTTGTTCTTCATTATTAATAGAGAGAGCCTTCATGAGCAGCATTGAGTTCGCTATTTTTCTTCAATTTTTTCTTGGCCTTGTTGCCGCAGTGAACCCTGTCGGCATCATGCCTGTGTTCGTCTCATTGACCAGTCACATGTCACCAGAAGAACGCAGTAAAACCGCTATTACTGCGAATGTCTCTGTGGCGATCATTTTGACTTGTGCTTTGATCGGCGGCCAAATGCTGCTGGATATGTTTAGTATTTCCCTTGATTCTTTCCGCGTTGCTGGCGGTATGCTGCTGATGAGCATCGCATTTTCCATGATGAGCGGTAAATTGGGGGAAGATAAACAAAACAAACAAGAAAAGAACGAATACATCAGCCGTGAACAAGTTGGTGTTGTACCACTGGCAATGCCTTTAATGGCAGGTCCTGGTGCCATCAGTTCAACCATCGTTTATGGCGCGCGCTATCCGGGTACATGGGACACCATGGGCATCGTTCTCACGATTGTCATCTTTAGTTTCGCAAGCTGGCTTTTATTTCGCTCAGCACCTTATATCGTACGTTTGTTAGGCCAAACGGGCATCAACGTTATTACCCGTATCATGGGCTTAATCTTGGGTTCGTTGGGTATTGAATTCATCACCAATGGCTTGCGTGGGCTTTTGCCTGGTTTAGGTTAACCAATGACACTCTTGCTTGCAGCCTTGTCAGTCGATGCAAATGCTCAAAAATAGAAACAAAAAAGCGCCATAAAGGCGCTTTTTTGTTTAGGAGATAACCCATCACTTCTCATTTATTAATGAGAAATGATGATTTCACATTAGTGCTTTTCAGCAAGAATGATGCGAAGTGTACGACGTAGAGGTTCTGCAGCGCCCCAAAGTAATTGGTCACCAACAGTGAAAGCATTAAGGAAATCATCACCCATGCTCATCTTACGCAGACGACCAACTGGAACAGAAAGAGTACCAGTTACTTTTGCTGGTGATAGCTCTTTAGCTGTAATGTCGCGATCATTTGGAATCACTTTCACCCATTGGTTGTGTGACGCGATCATCTCTTCGATTTCATCTAGCGGAACATTCTGTTTCAACTTGATAGTCAATGCTTGAGAGTGACAACGCATTGCACCGATACGCACACAAGTACCATCGATCAGTACAGGTGAATCTTGAATACCTAGAATCTTGTTCGCTTCAGCGCCGGCTTTCCACTCTTCTTTACTTTGACCGTTTTCGCGTTTTACGTCGATCCAAGGAATCAAAGAGCCCGCCAATGGCACGCCAAATTGTGCGGTTGGAAAACTAGATGAACGCATCGTTTCTGCTACTTTACGGTCGATATCCAAAATTGAGCTGGCTGGATTTGCCAATTCAGAACTCACTGAATCTGCAATCACACCCATTTGAGAAATCAGTTCACGCATGTTTTGCGCACCAGCACCTGAAGCTGCTTGGTAAGTCATGGCACTCATCCACTCAACCAAACCGCGTTCAAATAGGCCACCTAGACCCATTAGCATCAAGCTAACAGTACAGTTACCACCAACAAAAGTATTGGTACCTTTGTGAATGCCATTTTGAATCTGTTTTAGGTTAACTGGGTCAAGAGTAATAATTGCGTCATCAGCCATACGCAGTGTTGAAGCTGCATCGATCCAGTAACCTTTCCAACCTGCTTTACGCAGCTCTGGGTAAACCTTCTCAGTGTAGCTACCACCTTGACAGGTGATCACGGCATCCAATTTCTTCAAGCTTTCAATATCGAATGCATCTTGAAGTAGGCCTGCTTCTTTACCAAAGTTAGGCGCAGCAATACCAATCTGTGAAGTACTGAAAAATACGGGTTCGATCAGGTCAAAATCGCCTTCTTCAACCATACGTTGCATCAGTACAGAACCAACCATACCGCGCCAACCAACAAGACCAACTCTCATTCTATTACTCTCCGTGTCATCTCCGAAAAAAAAAGTAACTCCATCTATAAGTGGTTCAGCATAAAATCTCAAGCGTTTCTTGATAAAAACCCAAAGTTTTTGTGCCTAACGAATAGGATTTGCCCAGACTCTCCACTCAAATAGGTAAAACAGCCACTATTTCTCCTTTTTACCCTACTTTTTCCCCATAAAAATGCTCAAGAATTTACCGTACTGCCACCAGTAACACGCCGCTTATACATTACATAAAATTTTATTTCGACTTAGTCCACATATAACAACATTTAGCACTAAAATTTAACCAAAACGACTTACCGAATCACATTTCCTACGCTAAAACTCGATATATTTATTCAATTAGGGTACAGTGCCGCGTACTTTGGAATAGGTTCCTTGTTCACCCATTGGCATATTCATTCGAAAAGAGGCATATATAATGGCACAGGCCCCAAAACGCTTACCTAGCGTGCTACAAGTGGTAGTCGCGCTAGGGTTGTTTTTAGTGTTAGCTTTTTCTTTTACTTCAAAATTAGACCTACCAATCCAACTAGCTCTGTATATCGGCTGGTTTATCATTATGGTACTGGGAATTCGCCTTGGTCATAAGTACCAAGACTTGGAAAAAGCAGCGCTAAATGGGATCTCAAACGGTCTAGGTGCCGTTTTAATACTTTTAGCAGTTGGTGCTCTGGTTGGTACCTGGATTTCAGGTGGTATTGTTCCAACCATTATTTACTATGGTTTAAAAGCCATTCACCCATCCATTTTCCTATTAGCAACGATGGTAATTTGTTCTCTTACCGCACTTGCAACAGGAACATCTTGGGGTTCTGCAGGCACTGCAGGTATCGCGATGATGGGGATTGGACAAGGATTGGGCGTTCCAGCTCCAATTACAGCTGGCGCAGTGCTATCGGGTTGTTATTTTGGCGACAAGATGTCACCACTTTCCGACTCGGTTATTTTGGCATCCAGTATGTCTAACGTTGAAGTCGTTGAACATATTAAAGGGATGCTGCCAATTGCATCCATTAGTTACGTGATTACTGCGATTATGTTTACCTTGTTTGGGTTCCACTACTCAGGCAATGTTGATATGTCACAAGTGCAAAACGTCATGCACTCGATGGAGCAGCAGTTCTACATTACACCGTATTCGTTTGTGCCTGTACTGATCGTGCTGGGTTTACTTGCGATGCGTATGCCTTCATTCCCAGTCATCAGTTTTGGCTCACTGCTGGGCATTATCTGGGCAGTCATGATTCAAGATGTCGATTTCCTACAGGCGTTTAAAACGGCTTGGGCACCTTTTAGCATCGAATCAGGCGTACCGTTTATCGACTCAATCCTAAACCGTGGTGGTATGTCCTCTATGCTAGGCTCGGTTGCGGTTATCGTATTCGGTCTCGGTTTTGGTGGTCTACTGGATCGCGTTGGTGTTTTAGAAACCATCGCTAAACTGTTTGAACACCGCATTAAGAGCTCTGGCTCGTTAGCAACCAGCACTATTGGTACAGCATTCTTAGGTAACGTATTTGGTTCAGCCATGTACGTATCTCTGATTCTGACACCTAAAATTTGCGCGAAAAATTACGATCGTCTTGGTTATCAACGTAAGAACTTATCTCGTAACGCAGAATTTGGCGGCACATTGACCTCAGGTATGGTGCCTTGGAGTGATAACGGCATTTATATGGCAAGCATCTTAGGTGTAGCAACACTCTCTTATGCGCCATTTATGTGGTTAAGCTTTGTGTGTATCGCCATTACTATCTTCTGTTCGTACATGGGTTGGTTCGTTGATAAATGTGAGCCAACAGCAACAGCAGCTGAAGTAGAAGAAGAATCAGGTATTGCGATTGCGTCAGAGAGAAGTTCTGCGTAACAGCAAATTATCTAAAACATAACCTAATAAAAAAGAGCGCCGCGGCGCTCTTTTTGTCTCTAAACTGAACTGTTTTTTACTTATTACCGCGCGTAAGTTGATCGCGTAAGTTTGGCGGTGTGCCTTTAATCGTCAGCGTATCGGTTTCTGGATCGTAAAACACGCGCTCACCCATCAGGAGGCTATCAAAGCTGATGTTCAATCCGCCACCAGCACCCACATACTTGGTCAGTTTTCTCACCGTACTGCGATCGCCTGGGAAGCTTTCTTCCAGCTCATAGCCGTGTTTTTCAGTGAATTCAATAAAGCTAGTACCATCTTCGCTTGGTGATAACTCGCCAGAAAGTTCCTTAATCTCGATCTCTTCTCCTGCTTTGATTTGATCGTTGCAGTAATCGTAGACCTGTTTTTTGTAACTAATTGCTTCTGATTTTTCCAATTTTGAATCTGTGCAAAAGTCTTCCACTGCCTGCATTAGCACTTGGTTTTGCTGCTTAGTATCCAGTCCTACCGCGGCTTGCAAGAAATCTAGGAAGAAGTCAGCCACTTTACGGCCAACACGACCTTTGATGTAGGTAAGATAGCGATTGGAATCTTTATCGGTCTCGAAGCTTGAGATATCAATTCGTGCCGCGATATCCATTTTATTGATATCGAGGTAGTCCGTCGCACTGATATCTAACCCTTCAGTAACCTTAAGACTTTGATTCATTGGTAGTAAACCAATAAACAAATATTCTGTTGCTAGTGACTGATAATCAGCCATCACCAAAATGCCTTCATCGGCAAATGGATATTTTGACAGTTCATCACGCAGACGCTGTGCGCTCAGTTGCGAGAAGTCGTAGAAATTGCGGTTTCCTTGACGCAGTTCCTGCAACCACTGTTGAAAATCACTGTCAGATTGAAAAGAACCGAACCCTTTACCTGATTTTGCATTAAAAACTCGATGCAATTCAGCCACAAGGTTCTCTGTTGATGTATCATTATCAAGGGCTTGAGCTCGGAAGTTAACAACGAGCTCGTCGTTATCATTTTTACGCAATTGATGCAAAATGACATTCGAAAGGTGCAGACTCATAGTGAAATTATCATCGTTGTGGTTTCAGTTGTAAGGCATAGTAGGTTATCATAAGCCGCTTTTACTATCATCATCAGAGTATTTATGCCAATTACATCAAAATATAGTGACGACAAAGTTGAAACAATCTTGACTGAAATTGCTGCCGTTCTTGATAAACACGGTGCGTCATCAGAGTTAACATTGATGATCGCAGGCAATATTGCCACGAATGTACTAAATCAGAATGTCGCAGCCGGTCAGCGCAAAGCAATCGCAGAGAAGTTTGCTCAAGCGTTGATGTCATCGATTAAAAACTGAATTCATCATAAGAACGGATAAATTACAGAACATCACATGGTAGATAGCGGAAATACATACGGCGAACGCGTTTCACGCCTCGTTGGTTGGGGGCACTGGTTTGCCTTCTTCAATATCATAGCTGCGATGCTGATCGGTACGCGATACATCGCGCAATCACCATGGCCTGAGACCTTCCTAGGACAGTTTTATCTTTCTGTTTCTTGGGCGGGACACTTCGGTTTTTTGGTTTTCGCTCTTTACTTGTTAATTCTGTTTCCGTTGACCTTTGTGATCCCGTCGCGAGCAGTGTTCCGATTCTTCTCGGTCTGTTTCGCGACGGCAGGACTCACCGTCCTTTTAGTCGACACGCAAGCCTATCAAATTATTAACCTGCACCTTACTCCCGTGGTGTGGGAATTGCTGTTTAGCGATAAAAGCAGTGCGATAAGCACAGACCTTCAACACCTCTTTGTGGTGTTACCCCTGATTTTCTTGCTTGAATTGGGCCTCTCTGAATGGGTTTGGCGCAAGCAACGTAAGCTGTCACATAAACGGATTGGTCGTCCTTTGGCTGCTGTATTTTTCGTCTGCTTCATTGCCAGCCATCTGATCTATGTGTGGTCAGATGCCTATTTCTACACCCCAGTCACTGGGCAGAAATCAAACTTCCCGCTTTCCTACCCTATGACCGCCAAGTCGTTCATGGAGAAGCATGGGCTATTGGATCGTGAAGAGTATTTAAAACGATTGGAAGAGAACCAACACAATGTTGATTTGGTCAATTACCCTCTCGAAAAAATCGAATTTGGCCGCCGCGCTAACGAGCTCAACATTCTACTAGTGAGTGTGAATAACCTGCGCGCCGACGCATTAAATCCTCAGCAAATGCCTTATACCAGCGCGTTTGCCGAACAAAACTTAAACTTTTTGAACCATTACAGTTCTAGTAACGATATGTATGGACTGTTCGGGTTGTTTTATGGTTTGCCAAGTAGCTACGCGAGCAGCATCACCGCACAAGGCGCATCGCCAGTGATGTTCGATGTGCTGAAAAGCCATCACTACCAATTTGGCTTGTTCAGTGGAGATAACTTCGACGATACTCTGTACGAAGAAACCATGTTCCGCGGCATGCCGATGGACAAACAGACCTTTAAACCTAATGTCAATTCAGACGAACAAACCATTGAAAATTGGAGTAATTGGGTTGTTAGCCAAAACGGCAAGCATTGGTTTAGCTATCTCGAGCTGACGTCGGTTGAAGACTTTAATGACCTTAATCACAGTGGTCAAAAAGGGTCGCCAGTGCAGCATTTAGCGGAAGATTATCAACAATCGGTCGCGCTAGCTGATAATGAGCTTGGACAATTATTTGAAAAATTGAACCAACTGAATTTAATGGATAACACCGTGGTGATCATTACTTCGAACCATGGTATGGAATTTAATGAAACCAAGACCAATACTTGGGGTTCAAACAGCAATTACAGCCAATACCAGATCAAAGTACCGATGATCATTCATTGGCCAGGAAAACTCTCTGCCCAATTTAAACATCGTTCAAGTCACCTCGATCTTTCCGTCACCATTTTGCAGGATCTGATGGGCGTATCTTCGAATCCGAGCGATTTTAGTAGTGGTAGAAACCTGTTTGATGAGACTAAGCGCAAGTGGATTCTCGCTGGAGATACCCGAGAATTGGCACTGATTAGTGGCAATGAAACCACAGTGGTCGACAAGTTTGGTAACTTCAAAGTATACGATGAGAATTATCGCCGTCTAAAACATGAAAGCCCAACCTTACCTGTGTTATTACAAGGTTTGACTGAACTGCAACGTTTTTACGCAAAGGATAATTAAATCAGAATCTTATGATTTGATTGCTCTTGACGGTATTTGCAAAAGTGATTAGAGTACTTCCATCGGACTGTAGCGCAGCTTGGTAGCGCACCGTCATGGGGTGTCGGGGGTCGGAGGTTCAAATCCTCTCAGTCCGACCATACACCTAAAAAAAGAGAGCTTCGGCTCTCTTTTTTGCTTTTTGTTGTACTACCGCATCAGCATCATAATTTGAACTGTGATAAGAGCTTATCAAGCGATCCAGATAATGAGAGCAGATGTTGGCTCTCGCTGGCGACAGTTTGCGCGCCATGCTCACTCTCTTTGGTTAAATCGCCTATCTTAGTAATGTTTTCACTGATGTCTCGTGTGGTTACATCCTGCTCTTCCGATGCCGTCGATATTTGTTGGCTCATATCGCGGATCAACACCACTGACTCTGAAATCGCCAATAACGCTTGTTCTAAATCGGCAGAGAAAGTTTGTGTTTGATGTGCTTGATTGAGACTCTTCTCAATATCACTGAGCGAAGAAGACACGCCACTGTTCAGCCGTTCAATCATGCTATTAATGTCTTCTGTTGCATCCTGTGTGCGTTTTGCTAACGAGCGTACTTCATCGGCTACAACGGCAAAACCTCGTCCTTGTTCTCCAGCTCGAGCGGCTTCAATAGCCGCATTAAGAGCCAATAAGTTCGTCTGCTCTGCAATTCCTTGAATGATATTTAGGATATCGGTGATTTGATTCGCGTACTCTGCTACTTGCCGAATAGTCGTTGCGCTCGTTTCAACATTGCTACACAGCACTTGTAGGTTGGCAATCGCCTTTTGCGCCGTGTGACGACCACTTTCCACATGTTGGTTCGATTGTTCGGTTTCATTAGCCGCCGCGACGGTATTTTCTGTGACATGAGAAACCGTAGCACTGAGTTCAGTTGCGGCAGTGACTATCGACTCAACAGCGACTGTCTGCGTTTGAGTAATATCTAACGTTTGCTTAGAGAGATGGCGTAACTGTTTGGAAGAAGAGGACATCTCTTTAGCCTGACTATCAAGCTGTTTCATGATGCTGTGCAGCTTATCGAGAAAATGATTTAAACTCACAGCCAAACCATAGAACTCATCCTGCCCTTTTAGCTGAATACGAAAGCGCAAGTCACCTTCGCCACTGTTTAACTCGTCTAGGCAAACTTGTAGCGACTTTACGCGCTGTAATACCAAAGACGGCACGGTGATGATGCCTAAAAATATCAGCACAACGACCACACCCGTGCCCCACAGTTGCGTGGTATTTGACTCGTGTACTGTAGATGAAATTACCTGAGAAATATCATCAACCTGTTTTGCCTCGTAGACGCCCATCGGGTCGAGCAAATCTCGCGTTGCGTCAAATTTCTCCTCAACAGTGCTCAAGTAGAGCAGATCAGCCTGGGCAACCTGCTTGCTATTGAGCAGCGCTTGCACTTTTTCTGCATCACTTATCCACGCTAAAGCACTCGTGAGAAGCCTCTCTCCTTGCGCCTTATGTGTGCTGTCCTGCTGCAAGCTGATGTATTGCGACAAACGGTCTTTGACTTGAGCTGCGTTTGTTCGAAAATCTTGCTCATATTTGCTTTGATTTCCCGCACCATTCATTTGTGCACGCAGACCATTTTCCAATCCTTCCATCGCTTGATACATATCTCGGTCAACGTTAAGTAACAGAGACATTGCAGGGACATGAAAGCGAGTCGCCTGCTCAACCCCATGAAGTAAACTGCGTGAAGAAGTGGCGGTGCTATAACCAGTTAGAAGGGAAATAATAAAAACGAGGCCGAGCGGTAGGGATATTTTCCACCGCAGCGACAAATCCATAAACCAACCCATACGTTGTTATCCTTGTGTGTTGAATAGACCCAATTCCAGCTTGTAAGCCGTGTTATTTTTGTGTTCTTCACTCACATAGCAAGTGGTCGAACCACATACGTCATTCAAAATCAGTCTAGAACATTAATTTTTATTCAGCGTAATGATAATGAGAAATTTCTTATCTTTATGCGGCTAGACAATTCACCTTACGCTGCTAACATGACCAAAAATTCATTCCCAAAGGCGAACTCATGAGATTAGACAGTCGGTTATCGCGTGTCCTGCACGTACTTCTTCATATGAATAAAGATCGAAGTAACCCAATGACCTCTGAGACTATCGCCGCCATGCTTGGAACCAACGCTGCGGTGATTCGCCGCACTATGGCCGGAATGAGAAAAGCCGGGTATGTCACCTCTGAAAAAGGCCACGGTGGTGGCTGGCTACTCACTTGTGATTTCAGCCAAACCTCCCTACTCGATATCTATCAAGCAGTTGGTTCTCCACAACTGTTTGCGATGGGTTGCGACAACGAACACCCTAACTGTGTGGTAGAGAAAGCCGTCAACAACGCGATTCAAGATGCTTTTTCTCAAGCACAACAACTGATCTTTAACCGCTTTGCTGATATTTCTCTCGCTATGCTCAGTGACGATTTTATTGAACGTTATCTTGATGCGATTTCCTAAATAGCCGTACTTTTTGTCCCGTTGATTGCACTCGGTTATTCATGTAACTTTCAAAGTTACATGAATAACCGAGTCAAAAATCTATGCTTGAACTGTTGCAATCCCCTACAGCTAATGCGGTCTGGATATGTTTTATCATTGCATTAGCCTCCGCGAATATCTCAATCACAATCACCCAAACTGAGATCTTCCAACCACTACGTCTACTGGCTAACAAAGCTGGCCATATGATTGGCTATCTATTTCACTGCTTCTATTGCATGAATCATTGGGTCGTCATTGCTGCGATGTGTATTTATCAACCCCGCCTTATTACCAGTCCCTATCCTATCGTTGACTGGATAGTGACCACGTTTGTCACCATTTCACTGAGCGTTTTTCTTTCTGGTGTAGTGTTTAAAGTGTTTCTCACTGCAATGGCCAAAAAACTGCGGGAAGAAGAGATCAAACAGACAATGACTAAGTCATCGTAAACGTGGATCACACAGCTTAGAATTTGTGTGGCTGATACAAGAGTATGGTACTGTTTTTGCAATTCTATTCTTACACGAACAAAATCCCCAACAAAAGGAATTGAACATGGAAAAAACTACACAAAGTATCGACCGTTATGTTTCATTCGAAGGAATCAAATGCAATCAAAATGCCGATCGTTTGATCGGCATGCTTGAACACAACCTAAGCTTGCAAGCTGGCGACAATAAATGGCAGGTCTATTTTGCCGATAAACGTGCTCACCAGCAGCGCTGTGGCCACGATAACCTCCACTTCATTGGTAACCAAATGAACATTTTGTTCGAATATTTTACCCAATGTGATGACCAACCAGCATTGGCACTTTTGTATCAAATCGAACAAGAATGTTGTTGAGTTAATGACAATTTCACTGAGGCAGGAATTGAATTGGTTCAATTCCTGCTATTCGCTCCCTTGGCAAAAATGGTCCATCCTATTCTGACGAGGATTCTCTTCATCAGGAGATTGCATGAACTGGCTCTATTTTGTTATGGCGTTAACCAGCGGAATTGGTCTATCTGTCCAAGCAGCGGTGAATAGTCGTTTAAGTGTGGGGGTCAATGGACAACCCTTAATGGCGGCATTCATCTCTTTTACCGTGGGTGCCATTTGCTTAGGTTTGCTTGCATTAACTCAAGTGCAGTGGAGTGGCATGTCAGTCCAACTTGCTCAGCAGCCTTGGTGGCGTTGGACAGGCGGGCTCATCGGGGCATCGGTGGTATTTACCAGTATTTTTTTGGCACCACGTATTGGGATTACCAATGCGATGTTTTTATTTATTCTCGGTCAGTTGATTGCAGGTATGCTGATCGACAGTTTAGGTTTAATTCAGATGCCAATTAGACCGGTGTATTGGTGGAAATACGCTGGGCTTGCCATCATGCTCATCGGCTTAGCGCTGTTTATGTTCGGTGATAAATGGTTTGGACAGCGTTAGCAAAATTACCCCTTAAGTTGCATTTCGACTATACACATTTAGGCGCATAAGGTTATGCTACGACCTCTTATGTCATTGCTCGAAAAGGACATTCTTTTGAAAACGCCTCTGTTAATTAGTCTAGTTAGTCTCAGTGCATTATTGAGTTACACCGTCAACGCCGACCCTAAAACGCCAGGCACTCATCCGGGTTACACCACCGCAGAAATGTTGGCGAACGGTATTCCTAATGACCTTCACATGATTGATGTCAGCGATATCGAACATGAATTGCAAGGTAAATCGCCTATTGCGGTGGGATTTGACATCGACGACACCACCTTATTTAGTTCACCTGTTTTCTATCGTGGTCAGCAGATGTTTTCCCCTAATGGTTATGAATATCTAAGTAACCAAAAGTTTTGGGATAAAGCCAACTGTGGTTGGGACGCGTTTAGTATGCCAAAAGAGATTGCACAAAAGCTGATTGCGATGCACCAATCTCGTGGTGACGATATCTACTTCATCACAGGTCGTACGGCTTCTCCTTGTCACTTCACGACCGATTATCTGAAAAAGACCTTCCACATTAAGAAAATGAACGATGTGATTTTTGCCGGTTCCAGCCGTACGGTTTACACCAAAACTCAGTACATCAAAGCTCATAAAATTCAGATCTATTATGGCGATGCGGATGGTGACATTATTTCTGCACGTCAAGCCGGAGCTGAAGGGATTCGTGTGCTGCGTGCAGCCAACTCTAGCTATAAGCCGTTACCGAAAAATGGCTTGTACGGTGAACGTATTTTACGCGATTCTCAATACTAGCGAGAAATATTCAATCACCGCGTGCGCCTAACATTAAGTGTTTAACTATAGATGGTTAGCTACAACATTTATTGGTGACAAAGTAAAAAGCCCACTCCGAAGAGTGGGCTTTTACCAACGACGTCGTAGATTGGCTATCTAAGCAAAATCGGAACCTTTCCCTGACAACCGCAACCCTAATTGAACTGCAGGTATCGAGTAACATCAATTCAGCAAAGACTGAAATAAGCACTTAGAAATTTCAAATCCGACATAAAATTGAACACTCTAAGTACTCAATAAAACATTTCAGATGCATTTCTTATTTGCTAGATAACCCTCTATTTTTATGTATTTTATTTTTTATGTGCCAACTAACATTGTTAGTTTTATCTTCGTTCAACTAATGCAGCTAGATCGAAGCTTTTCTCGATAACCTACGATCACACAGTTATCGTGACCTCTATCCCAACTCTCTGTTGATGGGAGTATCTTACTGCCACTAAAGTGGTAGGCAAATCACTGAAACTAGGTATTTTGCTACCTAATTCAATCAATAACGCTAGTGAAGCGGTACTGTCGCCATCAAGGATGTTTTTCCCGAAGTCGACTCAATGGTTAAATTGCCACCGATCTTGGCGATCCGCTCTTGCATGCTATGCAAGCCTATCCCCATACTGGTTCCTTGCAGCGCCTGCCAATTAAACCCAACGCCATCATCTTCGATTGAGAGCACTAAAGTATCCTGCTCCCCATAACTGACGGTAACCTGTACAGTTTGAGCTCGGCTATGTTTGACCACATTAGTCAACGCCTCTTCAATAAAACGCCCAAGCGCCACGCACTGACTAGATTTAGGAGCAAGATACCAAGCAGAGGTGATATACCAACTGTGCTCTATTTCCAACTCATCAAACAAGTTACCAAAACGTTGTTTAAGAGGAGCAAGCCATGCTCTTGGCGATTCAGGAACCTGCATACTGTTATTAGCAGAGCTATCAAGTACTTGTCTTAAATCATCACGCATCTGCTTAAGTAAAGAGAGCACAAATTGTTGCTCTAACGGCCCCTGTTTTTTCTCAAAGAGCGCGATAGAGCGCACCAGTTCGCCACCAACACCATCATGTAAATCGTGAGAAAAGTTTTGCCGTAACTCATTCCGGGTAGACTCAATATCTTGTAAATGCGCTTGCGTCAATTGGTCGTTGAGCTCGCCACAGGCTTTCGTCACCGCCTCATTCATCTCCTCAGAAAAACGGGTCACACGCAGCATGTTATTGGCGACGCGCTTGGCCAGCAGGTATGAGATCATTACGGTAGTGACGATAGAACCATAGGGAATCAAAAGTGGAGCATCTTCGGCTCTCACATCAATCAAAACGAGATAATCATTAATTGCCATACCCATAAAGAGCAAATAGCAAAATGCGATCAGTTTGTGTTCCCTCTCTTTGCTACGAATGGAAACAGTAACGAAGGCGATTTGGTTCCCCAAATAGCCCAACATAAAGAGTGGTCCCCAAATATTGAGTAAGGTTCGTAGCCATGAATAAGGCGTCACCAACAAAATAACTGAGCTGACGGTAAATACCGTCCAAATGATCCTCTCCCATACAGGCCAGCGCTTGTTAATAAAGCGCCATGAGAAAATATTGGTGGTACAAATAAAGGCAGCCAAAAAGATAGCGTTGATTTTGGCGATCTGTAACGAAGAGTCAAAAGGTGCCCCCTCGGTCATTAATAGATGAGCACAAAAGCCGATCCAGCACCAAGTCTGCAATGCATACCAACCATTTGCGGTAGCCGACCGATAACTCCACCAGATAAACGTAAAAATGATCGCAAAAACGATCGATACGATTAAATTGATGAGAAACAGCGTTCGCTGCTGCCATACTAAATGACGATAGACATCGTATTGAGGCTGAGCTTCGCCGAAAGTGACTTTCCCAAGTCCAGGAGCTTGCTCTTTTAAGCCCACCACCCGAACCCAAACTTCGTTTTCGCCCGGAAGGACAGCAGACTGAGGAACAGTGAAATAGAGCGGCCGATTCCAACTGCGAGAGAGCGGCTCGCTGAAATGCTTATCACGCCACAGTAGGTGATCGTTAAATATGACCGCACCAGCCATACTGATGAAGCGAATAACAATGCCAATCGGTTGATGCTGAGTTTCATTGTCAGCACAGTGCCATTGCCAAGGAATTCGATACCAAACAACACCCGTGTACTCTGGCCAAATGGTGGACCAATTATTGGGTAAGGTAACCACTTGCGATGGAGCATCCATTGCGGGCGGAGTGAGAATGGCCATATCGGTCGGTTCTGAGCTTCGATAAGCTTGGACGTCACCTATTTGCACCGAGCATCGCTGATTGACTTGATTCACTGGAGCTTGTGCCCAAGCACTAGAACACACTAGCCATGCGCACAACCACAAACCAAGTAAGCTCAACCACTTCATTAGTGTAATAAACCATTTTCTCGTGCTGCTTTCACCGCATTGAGCCGAGATGTGACCGCTAGTTTACGATAGATACTTTTTACATGTGTCTCTACGGTGTAGCGGGAAATGGATAACTGGTTAGCAATCTCTTTATTCGACATGCCATCTGCCACCCATTCTAAAATTTCATGCTCACGACGGCTGAGCGGGGAATCCGACACTTCAGTTTCTACAGGTGCACGATTAGGTATCTCTTGCAAAATACGCTTAGCAATAAACGGATCTATCGGAGCACCGCCGCGAAGTGTACTGCGCACCCCCAACATGATCTCTAAATCATCACGCTCTTTAAGCAAGTAACCTGTAGCACCCGCTTGCAGGGCTGAAAAAATCGTATTTTCATCACTCCAAGCAGAAATCACTGTAATACCGGTATTGGGTTGAGTTTTATGCAACTGCTCAATAATATTGCGCCCGTGTCCGTCAGGTAAGCCAAGATCAATAAACGCATAATCCCATGAATACATAGGAATTATACGTAACGCCTCTTTTAATGTGTGAGCGCTATGAACCAGTAAGGATGGGCACCCCAACTGTTGCAATACTAACTTAATTCTATCCATGTAAAGAGGTTCATCTTCAACAATGAGAATAGTAAGATCTTCAATGCGAGGCGTTAATGGTGAAGTCATAATCCAATTCTAGTACCTTATTTGGAGCAGAATTATATACTGAACTCAGCACAATGATAATTAAATCATTATATCTCTATCAAAAATCTTATTTATGTTACATATCACCCTGTTCATTCTTCCATCAATAAACAAGTGCGTATACAACAATGATGTTGAGTCCATCCCAAGAGTCTCAGGTCAGCACGACTCGAGTATACGACGAGTTACTTATAGTCTCTGAAGCAAAAATAAATTTGATATTCCGCACAAAAACGTCGGTAATTATTATCTATAACTCAATTTTATTTGATATACAAGCACGTAAGCTGCAGATAATAAATGAACTAGATAATTATTTCAGAGATATGAACCCAATATATCAACCTAGAATAAATATAATTGACATATGCTTTATTGTATATTTCCAAATAGGAAAAAGGTTAAGTTTAATTCAATCGTAAAAATTATTATCTAACCAGTTTTATATTTCAAATTTCCATTTGTGAAGCATATTTTGCTTTAAGAGTGTACAGGCAATCGTTGTACTTAACATTGCTACCGTGTGTTCTCAATCTTAAGAACATAACGGCTAAAAAGAGACCGATGGGCAAACTCGTAAGATGGAAAATACAGTACTAGAAATGAAAAAACCCGCTGACAAGTCAGCGGGTTCTTCGAATGTGGCGGAGAGATAGGGATTTGAACCCTATTTTCACCCAATTTAAAACCCAATTAATCCCATCAAAAACAGTGTGTTATGAATTTTAGGCATGAAGGTTAATTGTCAAAATTTGCCAAAAATGTATCAAATGAATGTATCACTTTCAACAGATATAAAAAAAGCGCCTTTCGGCGCTTCGGAATGAGTCTATTGACTAGTATGTGCACATTGCATTTCGGATATGTAAGTTATTCTTACCAATAAGAAAATTTTGCCAATACAAGTAATGTTTTTTCAGGGTTGCAATATCGCTATGTCCTACGTGATCCGCTACGTCTTGGAATGAAATTCCAGCATTTACTGCATTTGTAATAAACGTATGTCTAGCGGGACGTACCCCTCGGAAATGAACATTGGCTCGATGAAAATAAGGTGCTAATTTTGTACAGAAATTTTTACTATCTCCCCAACAAGAACCGTCGGTCGGATTGTAAAATACAAATTTATCATTAAAAGTTTCGACTATTCTTCTTTCACGATGGCATTGAATCTCATATTCGTCAAAGTCATTCGAATCGACACATTGTTCGATTAGCAGCTTTGTAGCATCTGTAATCATAATACGCCTCTTAGATCCAACTGTTTTCGGGAATTTAAGATGGTTCAAACATATAGATTTATCGATTTCTAGATAGCCAGCCTCTTTGTTATAGCTTTTAGTTGTTAATGCAAGCAGCTCTCCCGGTCGAAGTCCTTCATTCACAGTAACTTCGAACCCTTCGACAACGCCACATCCATCCTTTAGTGCTAGTACAGCTGCGACTTCAGCTTTCGTGTAAGGCAAGATAAACTGAGTATCGTCATGTTTAGCTAGTTTTATACCCATTGAGAATGGATGGGAGCGGATATCTCTGCGCTTGTAAAAATGGTCAAACATCAATTTGAGAAAGGATCTCGTATTCTCCCTTGTCTTCGTGTTGTAACCTTGTCCTCTGATTTGGCTTAATTCCACCAAGATTACGTTTAAGAGATGCTCAATGTCGAAAGCTGTAATATCTTTTAGATAAACATTATCTAAGAGCGGATAGAGTCTATTCGCTATTGTTTTATAGCCAGCAATCGTTGAGGGTTTTAACGATGGACTTATTTCCACATAATTGACAAATCTCTTGATTGCAGTTTGAGCTGTTATTCTGCTTTCACGCTTTAAAGTAGTCATTTCATTCGCACTTATTAGAACTGATGAAGTTACTTTAATTTTGTTACTAACCAATTTGCAAATAATCCTTAAAAATCAAGTAATTATGATTAATTTTTGAGAAAAGGTGCTTTGATATTGAGATAGTTTGTGTCAAAAGTGATATTGCTGACTATTTAGTGAACAATTGAAAGGTAAGGTGGAGAATCATCCCCACCTTAAACGTCCGACTATTTCTGAATAAAATCAGGATGGATTATGTAGCCTTTAACGTCTTTAGTAGATGAATCAACAAAAATCCGAGCTTCCTTTATGTAGCCATGACGAAGAAGTACCTCAACAGCTTCATTACGTTGCTCAGACGTTTTAAAATTCTTCCAACCCTTGGTCGACAGTTGGCTTTTAGTGAACTGACCATCTAAATCTGGAAGATGCCTTAGCAAAATAGACGCAGGGCTTTGTTCCGTGTTAGCGCATTTAGCAGATTCTATGATTCGGTATGCATGGGAACGTAAATAACGCATCCAGATCATAGCCCTATTTAGGCTTTCTACACTTATTTTCAGATTTGGATTGAACACTGAATTGATAGATGATTTGCTCGCTTCATCAATTAGATGAAAAATCAGTGCCAGCTTCGCACAGTGTTCCGTACGCTTAGCATGGTATGACAATAACTCTTTTGACGAATTCTGTTCATCACGCAATGCTTCTTCTGACCATTTCGTCCATTTTGCTTGAGCCACATGGTCGAATTTGAACGCAAATGGATCGTGAGGTGTGTCGAGCTGTGCTAGTACTGAATAAACGCGAATAATCGATTGTTCAGCCTCTGGCGAAACTTTGAAATCTGTTAGGGTACGTTTTTTCGATTCTGGATAAACTGACATTTGCAAAACACGCTCAAGGAATCCGTCGTTCATTTTTCCGCACAATGCTGATTGAATCATACCTCGTAGCATATCTGGTTGGATTCCGCCTAACATATTGATAAATAGCTGTGGGAGAACGACATCATCTCGACCAATACGTCGTATAGTGTAACTGGTTCTCTTGGCGTTATAACCTTCAAGATAAATTGAACGTTCATGTGTACGAGCTGCCTGTTCGAAAATGGCGAGCAAACCGCTGGCTTCATCTCTTACAACCGCTAGACCTGAGGGAGAAGACTCTGCACAAAGGGTTAAAGCTTCAATAGTAGAGTCATTCACATAAATTTCTTTTTTATCGAAAGATTCAGGCTCTTTCAGAGCAATAATTTTGGCTTCAATTTCTGACATTAGGTCGTCATTATCTTCTTCAAACGCAGCTTCATATTGCTTATCAAGTCGAGCTTTAATTTTTACGAATTGCTTCATCTTTAATTGGTAAGATTTTTCTAAAGCGGCAATTTTCGGGGCAATGATCGATTTCTTTACTTTTTCGACGGCAGATAACGCAGCAAGAGGGCTGGAGTCTTTTTGTCAGATGCTTTACCTATCAGAAATGCCCAAAGGGTACAAGCGATAGACCATGAGTCATGTTTCTTCGGCTTTATTTCAGCATTACTTCCGATAATACTTGCAGACATCACAACCAAAGCGACAGCAAGATAATCCGGAGCCGTGTCATCTACACTGTACGATTTTTCGATAATGAATTGTCGAAATGCTTTAGGGAGCATTTCTTTTCTCAATTCTTTAGGTTTTGGCAGTGGATCAACGTCAAGTGGAATTGGGGTACCCCAACCTGTATTACCTGTATTACCTGTACCATTGGTATTTGTTATTTTATTTTCTACAACTCCAGTTGTAGATAGTGTTAGTTGGTTCTCATTGCGAGATGTATTGCTAGGTATGTACTTTGTAGTCATGATTTATTTTTATTTGTTTAGACTTAAAGTTGTTTATTTACGTGGGCAATGCAAGTGTTAGGAGAGTATTTTTTCTGATTATTTTTTAATGTAATGAAAATGAATGGAAATTTATTTCACTTACATTTTTAGGGAGTTCAGAGGGGACCCCTTTGGCAAGTGGCAAAACTAATAGGGAAGAATTCACTAAGTTTGCCCATCTTGACTACGCGACAATTAATATAATATTTGATTCCTGTTTTTGTAAATCATATTTTTTAAATAAAGACATGATCAAAAATTGGACTGTTATTGCTGAACCAGCAAAGTGTGTAATCGCAAGAGAGCGATATTTGAATGACAAACATCATAAGAATCACACATATACTGAAAAAATAAAAACTATCTTTGGCGACGAAAATCATTCGCTTAATATGATTCGTAATTGCGAAAAATATAAACTATTTTTAGCACAAAAAAGAAAAGGTGGTCGACCACCTAAACCTGCGATTGAGTTTGTTATCTCGCTTCCGAAGGGGATTCGTCCCAGCAATGAACAGTGGCGTTCTATGTTCAATATGGTCATGAGAAATTTAGCTCGATCTTTAAATGTTGACTCCAAGAGCTTAGTTCCAATTGTGCGTGCTGTTTTGCACCAGCAGAACCAAGACAAGGAGTTAAAAGGGGCTGGTGATCATATACATATCCTTTTGGGGAAATTCACTAACGACCTAGTTTATTTGCGAGATTTGCAAAGAAAATCAACGACTAGACTGATTAAACAATCTTTTAATGTCGCAATGATTAAAGTGATGAACATCAGTAATCAAGATTATCAACCAGTAAAAGAATATAACGGATATGCAAAGAAACGAGCTCCTGCGTGGTCAGTTAAAGCTGCCCGTGAGAAAGAAAAACTTTCAGAGCAGAACAAAAGACTAATACGTATTATCGGGCAAGCAAAAAAGTGGCTAGAGGCGTATGAGTTACAGAATATTAAGCAAATGAACCGTCAATTGAATCGTATCAATAAAGAGCTCAATGAATTAGAAGATATTTCATGCGATGAGACAGATCAAGCCACAATAGAACTGATATCAACTTTATTTATGAATATTGATTCTAAACAGAAAAAATATAACTTAGGAAATAATTTAAAAAATAAATTTGATTTCCCTAAATTATAAAAATTATACTTTAAATAAAGACTATGAGCAGATTTTTAACAGTACCATCTTTGATTAATAATGTAGTAACAACAGAAGTAAATGAACGATTAAATAAATTAAAAGAAAAAACGGGCATAACCTTTGATAATAAATGGGTTAATGAAAAAATAACTATAAAACTAGCTAAATCATATAACCTAACTATAGAAAATAATGTTGTATTAGATGCTAATAAAAACGATGTAGTATCAGAAATTGTAGGGGGTATAGTAAGTTCCATTTTAGATGATAAAGATGAAAACATTCCGTTCCCTTTACCTTAAATATTTTAGTTTAATTAAAAACATAACCCATATGTAACGATATGTTACATATGGGGCTTTTTTAGACCTAACTTAACTCACTTTTGGACAGAATCGTTTTAGTAACGCCGCGCTCTGGAGCTTGCCGAAGCGCAGCGTAGGCGAGTCCCTAGCATCGCCTTGTTATGCATTTTATGGCACTACCTTGACTTCCAACGTACCTGCATTAACCGCCCCTGAGAAAACAATAATGGCATATCTCTGATTAAAATCTTTAACCTCATAGACGGGTAGTTGAATGTCCGGTGACTGCACCTTGAAAGTTGAAACCGACACATCTTTGTCAAAGGTTAAAAATAGAATATTTGAAGTATTCTGCCTAACTTCAGCGCCCTTTTCATTTATGCCAATGATTATATTTTGAAGGTAATACCACCTAAAAATATTTTCAGCTTCTATTCTATCCGGGGCTCTATGATCACCCCATACATGCAACCGTAGTGCTGCATATCTTGGTTGACTCTCGGCTTTACCATTTTCGGTGTCTTCTAAAAGATTGCTCTTATTTGCCAATGAAAATATTGTAGCTGCAAGCTCGAGCAGAAAAGCGCCAAATAAGCTTTTAAGATAAAAATCTTCAATTTTAATAAAATTAAGAACACCTAATAATGTGATTATTGCGGTTAGAGCAAACAGAATTACTAAAACAAAAAATAAAACGTTCTTTTTAGTCATATCTTTCTCGAAAATGCATAACAGTTCTTAGGTGGACAATGTCTATGAGACATTGTCCACCTAATCTCCACTTCATTCTATCAATGTAATAGCAATTCTATGATTTTTAAATGGAAAAAATCAGTTTTCAAAATCCGTCATTACAAAATGCCGCTAATGTAGTAGTTAACAGATAAAAAGACGACATTGATGATTATTATGCAACTATACAAACACATAGTCATTGCCAAATTTTAGATATCGATAAAGGGAATTGAGTGAATCTGATCTTTCGTAAACAGAAATGGGGCATTTTCGTGCTAGCTAAGATCTAGCTGACACGTTGATGGACATCGACGTGATAGATCTTTTGCCCTAATTAGTCTATTTCGAATCAAAATTTCTATGGCTTAACGCTTGCAACAGCAGCTAACTAGAGTCTAACCGATTAATTTTTCTGTTGTTTGTTCTTGTTATACCTAATTACCCTGAAACCGTAATTCTTACTGCAACACCTATTACTGATATTACAATTGCAACTATCGATAATGTGAGTGAAAGCTTATAGCGAGATTCTTGTTTTTTCATCGACAAAAGGTTTAGCAAATGATCATAGCATTTAAACCATTTTTTCGAGTAGTCCTTGTCAGTATCATAAGGTTTTTTGTTGCCATCCCCTTCGTCTAGGTATGGGAAGTATTCATATAATTGCTTCAACATAACTTTCAGTTCTTTCACAGATAATTCTGACGTTTCCGGCTCAAAAACCTTGCATTCAAAATTATATACATCTTTAAATTTAGCCATGAATTCCCCTTTTTCGCAGATGTTAATAGTAGGTATAACGCCTCAATACGCCGCCGCTTTAGCGGTCGACTGAATTGACTTGTTAGATTTTTCGATTTCTCGGTTTATGCCATTTGTAAGATTTTCTCCATTTCCATGCTCTGATCTTACAAATGAAACAAATGGTATCTCTTTAATGCCTGATGATTTCATAAAACCGACGAGTTCTTTATTAAGTCGCTCACCATTTGAGCTGGGCATTATTAGCACCACAACCTCTTCACCAGAATTCAGTCTCGGAATATCCAAACGAACATTTTTAACTAAAACAGGACTGTCGTCAGTTACGACAATTTCTGACTTTATCTTTGGCATTATTAAAATTCTCTGGTTCTCTTGGAGCACAAAACCGACTTCTATGTTTTTGGCTGGAGCTCGCCCGCCATTACGAAGCACAAAAGTTCCCACTAGAGTCTCGGAATCAAGCGCACTGCCAGAGCCACTTATTTTTAAGTCAGGATGAAGATAGAAATTCACAAATATCGGGGTTGTTAGTAGAAATTGAGCGGCGCTCAAAATTAGAGCGAAGATAGCAATTGTTATGGCTGAGTCAAATGGCCACTTAAACTTACTCAATTTATTACTCCATTGAATCTAACACAGAGAACAGTTGCAAAATATTTGGCGCGTCATTTTGCTCTGCAAAATGCGTGACAATTATTTTGTCAATTGCTTCGTCTTGTTAACTTGCACTTTGCGCAGTGTTCTGAGCTTCGATAGCAAATTCCATTCTGCTTGATGAATCAATAAAACATTTACGCAATTCGCTAATATTTGCGACTTTGAGACCAAATCCTAATTCGTTACTTAACATTTCTAGTTTTTCTGCGAGATTTTTAAGTGACTCAATTTCTATTGCAAAATAATCATATATATTGCTAAATTTATAGCGCTCCTTGTTAAATCTTACAAATTCATAAACCTCTTCATTTGACCAATTTATCAGAGCTTTTCTAACTATATCACCATCTAAATTTTGATAAATAGGAGTATGCATTAAACTTTGATGCGCTTCATCTTGAACATTAAACCATGATTTAATAAATCTTTTGGTAAAATTGTTTTCTTTATTTGATTTTGCCAAAACCATAAGTTGTTTATTTTTATTTTTGTAACATTCCAATACATCATGGCAATAAAATTCACTACGAATTTCACGATCATAATAACTATTAATTTCAGGTAATAAAAAACGATCAATAGAAATATCATGACACATTTTTAATATTGTATCCTTCGAGTATTTTGTCGAATCTATTATTCTATTTTCCAATAGATAAATGTATGTATCACAGACTTCAAACCATTCATACATTTTAATTTTAGTAGAAGAATCCTCCATAAATTCTTCAAGTAAAGTCACTCCTTTTGAAAACTCTTCATCCGTTAAACGGTTTTGAGCCCATGGAGATTTCATTGAATCAATGAGAGTTCCTTTTATAGGTAGGTTCAGTTCAATCGTTAAGTTATCAAATTCAAAAAGACCATCACAACAATACGTCAATAATTTCTCATTTATACTATGTATACTGTTATTAAAAATATTATCTAAAACATCATAGTCACTATCAACATCATCATTATCTTTGTTTGCTACATGACGTAACAACCTTGTATTCGTAGCATCTAAGATCATTTCCTTTGAATAACCGAGTTCAAATCTCGCATAACAAATCCTAATTATATCAGCCAATACTCGGGATAAAGCTTGGTCAACAATTACATTTTCTATATTTTCTATTTCTCTTTTAATACGTAAAAACTTAGCAATAGAACGTTTTAGAACTCGGATATTTTTTGAATCCAAAGAAGTAATGTTTAATATAATCTCATTAGTTATTTTATTATCGGATAATTTATATTCCTGCTTCAGGATATCCACAATTTTTTCATGTGTAAATCCAAACTTATATTTGTCTGCAAAAACTTTTTCCAAATCACTTTTACAATCAAGTTTATCTTCATTTGCAACAACTAAAACTTTTATATTTTTAGATTCAGCTAAATTCAAACATTCTCCAAGGATATTTTTTATTACATTTTCATCAGGTATGCGTTCAAGATCGTCAAGAATAAATATACAGTTATCAAGCGTACTATATAGACTATATTTATATGCACCAGCAGCTCCACTTAGAATTGCACCAACTCCTTTTTCACCGACTAAATTGGCTGCTCCATCAATAATCTTAGTTGCAATTTTCCCCAAAGATGACGCATTCTCATCTCCAGTCATTGATAATGAAATTATTTTATCTCTAAAATCATCAATACTAGAAATACCATATAGAGAAAAATAAAACACTGATTGCTTGAATTTACTATTCAATGCCTCTATTAAACTTTTTCTTATAAAGTAAGTTTTTCCGCTTCCCCAAGCACCGTCAATCAATACTACTTGAGGAAATGATTCATCTTCCAATAACTCAATTATTTGTTTTACTTGCTTCACAATTACCTCAAAATTTTAGGTTCTAGTTAACAGTGCCTTTTCAGCAGACATTGTCTTTATAATATTTTCAGAAAATAGAGACACCATAGAAGTAAAATACTCTTCTATCAGTTTTATTATTCCTTCCACTCTCTTCCACTCTCAAATTGCAGAACATGTCTGTGAAGCCCAAGGTGCTCAACTAGGTTCATAATCTGATATTAGTTTATGTAGGTCAAGAACTGGCATGAGAATGTGGTCAGGAATACTTAGCTAAACAATTTTGGGGCACAAATGTTTTAGCAGACACGCAGGGGCTAATAGCTATTGCAAAAACTGAAAGCCGCTTCTTGGCTTCCATAGGGAAGAATCAACCATCAGCGCAATATGTTGATACGAGCGGCAACAATTGGAGTTAACCTACAGGACATCTAAGCTCTTCACTGTACTATAAAGAGATGTCAGATTGATCCGTTTACCGTATCGGCTAAATGTCAGGTTTGTTTTTGTGTGGCCGACTAAATCAGCTACAAGGTTCTCAGCTACACCGCTTTGTTGCAGTTCGTCAATAAAGGTATGCCTCAAGCTATGAAGTGTTGGACGATACGATGCTATAAACCCCAAATCATCAAGTATCTTGCCAAAGCGGTTTACAAATCTCGCTGACCAGTCCTTGTTGACTCCGGTTGCTCTGAAATTAAATAACTTCTGCTGCTTGTTCTCGTATCGCGTTTGAGCATAGTGCAGAAATCCACGATTAGTTAACTCTGGGTGTATTGGGACTAGTCGTTTTGCAGATGCGGATTTTAGCCGCTTATCTTGACCGATGTCGTTAATATCGATGCACCAAATATCCTCTATTAGCTTTATATCAGCTGTATCGAGTTGGCAAATTTCGGACACACGAGCTCCGGTATAGAGTAATAAATGCGGCAACCAGTAGTCCTCTAGTTCCCTTTGTGTGCGCACAATATTTTTGCTAGGTGGTGTAAGGCTAGGGTGTTTGAACAACTTGTACAAATCGGATTTTGTCCATCTTTGCCGATCTTCTGAAGCTCTGCGAGATTTTCTCTTAACGCTCACGTCTTCAAATATGTTTTTATCGAGATCGCCTCGGAGCCGTAACCACTTATAAAATTGACGAGCAGCCGCTAGATACTCAATGACTGACTTTTCCGCCTTACCTGATCTTAATAACTCATCTCTGAAGTCCATAGCATGTTTTGTCGTTGCTTCAAGTGCATTCGCCTTAGCGAATTTAACAAAGGCTCTAATTCGGGATTCCAGCTGTTGAATGGTGCGCGGCAGAATATTTTCAACCTCCTTAGATCGTATGAAGTCATCCAATAGTCGTTTGTTGATCTGATGCTTAGAAACAGATGGTTTTACTTCTAATACAGGCAATACATGTTTTACAGGCAGGGGGGGAGCATCTACAACATGGCAAAAATTTCTTTGACGGATGGCTTTTAGCTCCGATTTTAACCTTTGGAGCGTAAGCGGAATATTTCCATCCCTATCCCAAGTCGACACATAGCCGCGAATATGGCTCATGATAACCATTAATCGGTCTATAGCTTCCGAACGTTTTTTTGTGCTTAGAGAGAACCTTAGCTCTGCTGGAAAACCTATTTCGACTAAGTCTTTTGAAAAACAGTAACGAGCGTAATATGTGGCATTGCGGTCTTTGAGTAGGAACATGATCGTATCACTTGTACGTATCATGCCAAAACGTTACCATAACGAAAAAGCCCAAGCTCTTGTTTTAAAAGGGCTTGGGCTTCAAAATGTGGCGGAGAGATAGGGATTTGAACCCTAGATACGCTATTAACGTATGCCGGTTTTCAAGACCGGTGCTTTCAACCACTCAGCCATCTCTCCGTTGTTGGAGCGCATAATATAGGGGCTTAAAAAACTTGTAAACCCCTGAATTTACTGTTTGCTGAAATAATGTGCACAAAACCGATTTTTTTTATAAAAAGGGGGATTCCGTTACCAATGCTTTACAAAATCAACGTAAAATATTAGCAAATTCAAATAACTACCCTGCCATTTCCTTGTCATATTGCTTAAGCAAGCGGTAGATATGCACCGCGAGATAGACCACCTCTTCATCCGAAATCGTCCGTTCAAAGCGCTGTTCGATAAATTGGCGAATCGTAAAGGCCCCTTCCATCGCTTGTGGATACTGACGCAAAAGATGTTCAAACATGGGATCTTCACCATCATCCAACATTCGGTCAGTGAAAAAGCGTTCAACAAAAAATTTTACGTGAGTGATAAAGCGCGCATAGTGAATGGACTCCTGACTCAGAGCCACGCCCACTTTATGCCTGACTAAACTGGCAATCTCACCCACCAATTGGGCACAACGTTCTGCATCACTGGCGCAAGAGTCGCTACTTTGGGCATTGATAATATGAAATGCCACATTAGCTGCCTCTTGCTCTGGCAAATCGCAACCCAATGTTTGCTTTACTTTCTCTAACGCATAACAACCAACCTGAAATTCCTTGGGATAGTAGGTTTTCACCTCCCATACCAATCGATTCGTAATGGTCATATTCTGAGCAAGTCGTTCTTTGATAAACTGCAAGTGATCGGTAAGAGTGAAATAGACGCTCGGATTGAGTGGGCTCTGGAGGAGATCCTCAGCATAGCGGATGATCTCCTCAGTCAGCTCAAAATAAACGACCTCAATATGCTCAGCTAAGGTAAGACATTTTTGCACATAGAGGTTATCTATCGGCAAAAACACTTGGCTGACCTGACTCTCATCGACAGACATACCTGGTTGCTTACCATAACCAATGCCCTTACCAATTAAAATCATAGGCTTTTGATCTTTTTCCACCAATACCACACTGGAATTGAGCGATTTTATTATTTTGAGCAATTAATCACCTAAACCACGTTAGTCGTTATAGGCTTTCACCATTGGTGCGAATCACGTCCTGATACCAATAGAAAGAATCTTTGCGTAAACGATCTAAAGTACCATTACCTAGGTCGTCTTGATCCACATAGATAAAGCCATAACGTTTCGACATTTGTGAAGTGGAAGCGCTGACAATATCAATTGGCCCCCAACTGGTATAACCGAGACATTCCACTCCCATATTGATCGCTTCACGCATCTGCTCAAAGTGAGCTTTAAAATAGGCGATACGATAAGGGTCATGAATTTCACCATCAACTACGGTATCTTTTGCTCCCATCCCGTTTTCGACTACCATCAAAGGCTTACGATAACGGTCATAAAGCTCGATCAAGGAAATTTTCAAACCCACAGGGTCAATCTGCCATCCCCAATCGGTTGATTCCAAATAAGGGTTTTTTACCCCGACAATGGTATTTCCCGGTGTGCGCTCCACATCGTTGCTGGCCGACTCGGTCATCGACATATAGTAACTAAAGGAAACGTAATCAACGGTGTGCTGTTTCAAAACTTCAAGATCTTCTGGCGTCATCTGCACTTCGATCCCTTCACGTTGCCAACGCGCCAGTGTTAAACGAGGATACTCGCCAAAGACTTGAACATCAGCATAGAAATAGTTGTCGAGGTTCTTAATTAAGGTGAGCTCTACATCTTTAGGATGGCAGGTATGCGGATAGGTCGTTAACTTAGTCAACATACAACCCACTTTGCTCCCAGGTACTTTAGCGTGACAATCACGAGTCACCATAGCTGAAGCTACCAGCTGATGATGCAGCCCTTGATAGATCTCTTGTTGCTCTTTTCCGGGAGTTAGACAATCTGGCAAAATACCTGCGGTCGTAAATGGATGACGGCAGATACTGTCCACCTCATTGAAGGTCAGCCAATAGGTCACGTAGGGTTTAAAGTAATCAAAACAAACATTACAGAAACGCACAAAACAATCGACCACAGGGCGAGCCACCCAGCCGTTGTATTTTAAGCTCAAAGCCAGCGGCATCTCATAGTGAGACAGGGTCACAATCGGTTCGATATTGTGCTTACGCATCTCTTGTAATAAGCCAATATAGAACTCAACCCCTTCCATATTCGGTTCTTGCTCTTCACCATTGGGGAAAATTCGTGACCAAGCAATCGAGATACGCAGTGCTTTAAACCCCATTTCAGCAAATAGGGCGATGTCTTCTGGATAACGATGATAAAAATCGATACCACGACGTTTAGGATAGATTCCATCAGTAGGATCTAAAGCAGCCTCCTCCACCACTTGACGACTGATCGCGTTGTGAGCAGCGTAATTTTTCACATCCACATTGGCTTTAAACGTGGCAACGTCGGCAACCGATAGTCCTTTACCTCCCACATTCCATGCACCTTCTGCTTGGTTTGCTGCAATAGCGCCCCCCCAAAGAAATCCATCTGGAAAACGTGTATTCGTCATGTTAAGCAAGCTCCTCTAACATAAAAATGGTTTGATGACGTTGAACCTTAGCCTCTTGCTCCGCGATAGGTTCAATCTGAAAATCTTCATAATTGGCGATCACCGCCATGACAGTTGGGTCGTATCCAGCGGCAACAATGTTGTCTAAATCAAACTGAATCAGCTCATCACCCGCCTCGACTCGATCTCCGGCTTTGACCAGAGCCGTAAAGTAATCCCCTTCTAGCTGTACGGTGTCTATTCCAATATGAAAAAGTAACTCGGCGCCATTATCTGCCATCATGCTGATCGCATGGCCGGTTTCATAAACGCTAATGATCTCTCCACCTATCGGCGCGTAAAGGATCCCTTCGCTGGGAATCACAGCAATGCCATCCCCCACCAATTTACTGGCAAAGACAGTGTCATTGACGTCCTCAAGGGCAATCACCTGCCCTACAACAGGCGACTCGAATGGGTAAGCTTTATTGGCTGACGATGCGATAGGTTGAACTGTCTGTTCTTTTGCTAGATCGGCTTGTTGTTGATGATCTTTCACTTCGCTATCAGTCGCTTCTTCATGCCAGATCAGCAATACCGAAACAAAAGCGGTAAAAAATGACACAGGAATGGCGATCAAGGCATAAATCAAATTCATTGAATTTTCAGGGGAAGTGAACATGGTGATACTGGCGATGCCAGGCCCCACTAAAGCGAACGCTTCAATCGCGCATAACCCGATAAAAGTACCGCCGACAGCGCCTCCAATCATCACGCTATACAGCACCCGCTTGCGAACTAACGTGACGCCGTAAATCGCCGGTTCAGTGATGCCAAAGAATGCCGAAATACCCGCAGAGATGGCGGTCGAACGCAGGCCACTGTCTTTCGTTTTTAGTGCCACGGCAAAACTGGCTCCAGACTGAGCGATGTTATGCGCCAGAGAAGCGGGCAGATAAAGCAGCTCTTTGCCGATTTGAGTCATGCTTGCCACTGCATAAGGAATCAACGCTTTATGCATACCTGTGGCAATCATAAATGGCAAAATCGCTGCCAACAGGGCAGTTGCCACAAAACCTAGATGAGCAAATAGATACAAGATCACCGTCGCCATCAACTGACCAGCATGGAACCCCAACGGCCCAAGTAGTAGCAAGGTGACTGGCACAGTGATGGCCATCGCCACCATAGGGACAAAGAAAATGCGAATCGCTTTAGGGGAATATTTTGTGATCCATTTTTCCATCAAAGCATAAAACAGGACACACAAAATGGCCGGAAAAACTTGAGAGGCATAAGCGATGTTCTGGACGGGAAAATCAGCCAGTGATACCCCTTGCGCCAACAACTTAGCCATGTTGGGTAATAACAAGGCCCCGACACAGGAAGCTGCAACCAGCACGTTGGCATTGAGTTTCATCGCCGTCGTGATCGCGACAAGAATCGGCAAAAAATAGAGCGGAGCACTACCGATGAGATCCAGCAGTTGATACGTCTGCGACTGTTTATCCATTACGCCAAGGACAGCGCACAGTAACAACAAAGATTTTAAAACCCCACCACCAGCAATAGCGGGCACCAAAGGCTGAAAAATACTGATCACGAAATCAAGAATAAATGCTCCCCAATGTTTAGGGGCTTTCGCACTGGCTGGCGCGTCCTCTCGTTCACCGACCAACGCTTTTAGGGCATCAAATACCTCAATGACTTCGTTGCCAATAATAATCTGACACTGCACATTGCGACGAACCCCTATAACGCCATCGACATGTTGCAGCGCTTCATAATCCACCACATCATCGTCCATCAAGGTTAACCTCACGCGTGTTGAACAGTGAGTGAGATGTGCGATGTTGTTCTTTCCACCTACGCATTGCAGTATTTTCTCTGCAGTATTTTTGTAATTCATAGGACGACCTTTTGCGTTATCAGAAACAAAAAAGACCCAAAATCCCAGCCTATCGAAAATAAGCTGTGATTTTGGGTCCTGCCTGCTTGATCAGTAACATGCCCGGATCAGATTGTGTTACTAGTGATAAAGCAACCGGTTCCAGCACTCAATCACTACCGTCGATAAATGCTACTTGCTTCACATTCGACCACTAAGAAGCCTGCCGCAGATCACAACCTCAAACCATGCCTTACGGAAAAAGATAACTTGCTTCCAGAACCAAACTAATTTAGCGATCTCTAACCAAAAATTTATCCGTCCTTCATGCGTTAAATACCCGCTATGTCAAAGTTAACTGGCTATTTTCTCAATACTATTTTTCAATCATTGACAGGTAACTTAATGGCCCTTCGCGCTTTACATTCATTGTTTATCACGACCCTAATTTCTCTCGTCACCAGCACTGCTTTCGCCGATGTTGTCAGCAGCAAACGTGGCCTCGCCTACTCAGGTTTGCAACCTGCAGATTTGACAGCAATGAACGAACATATTGCTTGGTGGTACAACTGGGCAGAGGTGCCAGAAGAGAGTGCCGGCGACAATGCCACACAATATGGCGTGGAATACGTGCCCATGGCGTTAAATGCCACTTTTGATGAAACGGCGATGCGCACCTATCTAAGTGCTCATCCCGAAGTGAAATATCTACTCGCGTTTAATGAGCCTAATTTTACCGATCAGGCCAATCTCACTCCGCAACAAGCGGCGGATGCATGGCCAACCTTGGAAGCGATTGCCGATGATTATGATCTCAAAATTGTTGGCCCAGCCATGAATTACAGCGCAGGTGAAGTAGACATTCCCGATACCGACGATGATGGTAGCCCGTTTGCCTATTTAGATGCGTTTTTTGCCGCCTGTAGCGATTGCCGAGTCGATTACATTGCGATTCACAGTTACATGGGGTCATTAGCCTCGTTCGAATGGTACGTGAATGAGTTTTACAGTCGCTATAACAAGCCGATTTGGGTCACCGAGTGGAATTACAGTAACGATACGATAAGTCTCGAAAATCAGATGGATTATTTGGCGCAAACCGTTCGCTGGATGGAGCAACAATCCTTTGTGTTCCGTTACGCTTGGTTTATTGGCCGCACCAGTGGAGGGGCAGCGACTTCGCCCTATATTGATATTTTGGCGACCACCGCAGGTCAATGGACCGCGTTAGGTTCTCTCTATCAAGGAATTCCAGGGACGGATTACTACGCTAGCTTACCCGCCACATTACAAGCCGAACATGCTTATACCCTGTCTGGAATGCATCACCGTGCAACCACGGATAGCGCTGGCGATCCGGTCGTCCAACTCTTCTCTGACCAAGACGATAGCGAACAAAAGCTGACCTTCCAAGTCAACTCCAGCAGTGATAAAACCTATAATTTGAACATGAGTTACGCTACAGGCTCAAACTCACAATTGAGTATTCAAGTGGACGATAATACGGCGCAAAATCTGTTTCTGCCCAATACCGGCGGTGTCTATTTTTGGGAAACAGCCACCACTTCGCTCTACCTCAGCTCAGGTGATCATACGATAACGATCACCGCCACCAGCGGTTATCCGGGCTTTGATTGGTTTAAGTTTGAATAGCGCTCAACACCAATAGATAAGGCTGCTTTTCAGCAGCCTTTTCACGCCATAGTGATGATATCTCTCCAAACTCAGGCAGTGTGTTTCGGACTCAGCGCATTAATGACAAACGCCAGCACAGTACACACCAAAATCATGCCACACATGGGTAATGAAGTACCATTATGCAATGCCCCTACAATGGCACTGATTGCTCCAGCAAAAGCAAATTGCGTTACGCCAATCAGTGATGAAGCAGACCCCGCATCTTTACCGCTAGCGGCCATCGCGATAGCGATTGAATTAGCACAGACCATTGGCACCATAGAAACACAGACAAACAGCGGCACCATGAAGAGCCACAAACTGTCCGTATTTCGCACCAATAGCAGCATGACCGCAGCCAATAACGAGATGATGATCGAAGCGGTAAATAGCCGCTGCGGAGTATGGCGTTTCAATAACATGCTATTGGCTTGGCTGGTCACCACCATCCCCGCAGCAGTCGCACTGAACATCCAGCCATAAGTTTCACGCTCCATGCCAAACAGTTGCATCAATACAAAAGGAGAACCGGTAATAAAACAGAACATCACCGCATTAGAAAATGACCCGGCGAGTGTTGGAACCATAAAGCGCTTATCTCGTAAGAAGCGACCAAACACACCTATGGTTTGGCCAATATCCTGTTTCTGGCGTTGCTCAACCGGTAATGACTCGGGAATGCACTTGTAGGTAACTAACCAACACACTAAGCCAAACGCGACTAGGAAGGCAAAAACGGCTTTCCAACCATCAAAAACCAACAAATATGCGCCAATCACTGGCGCGGTAATCGGCCCTACCGTTTGCACCACCATCATCAGCGAGAGCGCTTTTGCCCCTTCTTGCTCATCAAATAAGTCTTGAATAATGGCACGGCTAATGATCATACCTGAACAGCCACCCACCGCTTGTAAGAAACGCAGTCCGATAAATCCTTCAATGGTTGGCACATACAGAATCATCAATGATGTGATGACAAACAGAGCAATCCCCACCAGTAGTGGGATACGACGACCAAATCGATCTATTAATGGGCCGTAGAACAGCTGACCAACAGCCACACCGATGAAAAAGGTCGATAAACTCAATTGAACTTGAGCAATATCGGCGTGGAAATCTTGTGCCATCATCGGGAAACCCGACAAGTACATATCGGTTGAAAACGGTGCAAATATCGACAGTGCGCCAAGAATCCAAGTCAACAGCGTACGCGAGCGAGTATTGCTCGACGTCGCTGACAAAGTACGATTTTCAGACATAAGGAACTTTCACCTAATAACGATGCTGCTAACAGATTATCTTCGCAGCTCAGTGGATCACGAATGATAGAATTTTGTGGTTGATCACATTTTATTCAGGGATAACGATTTATACCAATATATAATTAATGCACTATTGATATAGAAAATCGAAACAATGGAACTACGTCATCTACGCTATTTTGTTACCGTCGCTCAAGAGCTGCATTTTGGTCGCGCAGCAGAAAAACTGCACATAGCCCAGCCAGCGTTAAGCATACAAATCAAAACATTAGAGGAGCAGCTTGGCGGAGCCTTGTTTCAACGCACCAGTCGCAGTGTCGCACTCACTGAAGCTGGCGAACGTATCTTAAAAGAAGCCCAACGCGCGCTCTATTATGCAGAACGAACCGAAAAAATTGCCAAACTGGCGTTTGCTGGGGATATTGGCCGTCTCACCATCGCCTATTCAGGCAGTGTGACCTATTCGGGACTGCTTGGTTTATACATCCAGTCTTTTCGCCAGCTTAAACCCGACATCGAGCTCAAACTGATTGAAATGGATCCATTCACTCAATTACAACAGCTCCATCAAGGAGAGATCGACCTAGGCTTATTAAGTACCTTTTCGCTCACCGTGCCAGACAATATTCAAACCTATGATCTGGCCAGTTGGCCTCCCTGTGTCGCATTACCCGCGAGCCACCCGTTAGCCCAATATGATGAACTTAGCATGGAGCAATTACAAAACGAGACCTTCATTACTTACTCTCGTTCACCTAATGATGACGGTGCAAATGCAATTCGTGCTCTTGCAGACTATAGCCCTAATATTATTCACCCAGAATCAAATATTATGTCGGTATTAGCATTAGTGGGAAGTGGTATGGGAATATCAATTTTGCCAGATATAATGAGTCGTACATTAAGTCAACCAGGTTTAATATTTAGATCGTTAAAGAATGTAACAGAAAAAATAGGTATATCGATGGCGATTATTGAGCCAATAAACAAACCTTCCCTGCAATCATTAGTCGAGCATATACGTTGTACAAGAATATAGAACAACAATATTAATCATTACCTTATAAAGACAAAACCCTCTTTTTGTGCTTAAATGACACTCTCGATCACAATATCAACGGACTTTTACAATAAAAATGAGACTTTGATTTTTTCTTTGATATATATCAATTAGGTTATTCAGAATATTTGATGATGATCGTTAATCCCTGCGGATTCCTTGTTAATATTTTTGTCGTAATCTTATTGAAAAATGAAATGGCATTCTTAAACAACGTTCAATTGGCGGTTTAAATATGAAGAATGCGATCTCTCAAACAATTTTGGTACCCGACTTTACGATAGAATTGAAAACAATTCTTATTCCATTTAAGGAAACAACATGAATGCACTTATTGAAAAAGCCAATCAAATGCTAGACCACCCAGATGCGGCAAAACTGATTCTGCGTCTCAGCTTTGGTTTTATGTTCTTATTACACGGCATTCATAAGATAGAGAGTGGTACAGGCTTCATCCAAGGTATGTTCACCAATCTTGGTTTACCAGGTTGGTTCGCCTACGCAGTGTATCTTGGCGAAGTGGTTGCGCCAATCATGTGGATCGTGGGTTGGTATACTCGTATCGCCAGTGTTTTTATTATCGGTACTAGCTTAGTCGTCGTTGGCTTAATGCACATGGGAGACTTCTTCACCCTAACTAAAGTCGGCGCTTGGAGCGTAGAAAGCGTTGCCGTTTTCTTCTTCCCTGCTATTGCACTGTTGTTGATGGGCTCTGGTAAATACGCACTAAAACGCGACTAACCCAATAGAGAAGACAATCCTTGTCATTAGATGGAAGCCACTGCAGTATTACGGTGGCTTTTTTCTATCCCTTGACCTAACCCACTGTGGTTTCTAATCACTGATATGCGAATCTAGCTCAACTTTTTATCAGTTGTTAGGCAGAAAGTCTGCGCACTAACCATACGCCTCATATACTTAAGTAACTATAAATGGCATACGGCCGACCGATTGAGTTAGGAGCAGTCATGCAACATGTCGTATTCAATGCGGCGAGTCACCTTGAGCTAATCGAACAACTTGATGTGTTCTTACAAACGCATCCAGAGTTACCTCAACAAAAAGTTCTGGCACAATGCTACACCACCGAACAGTACCCAGAATTGCTCAGCCCTTTTGTCGCTATGTTGCATAGCAAGTTACCCCATCTGACTTTGCTGGGTGGCAATGCGATGGGGATTGTTTGCGATATCGGTTTTCTTAAACAGTCGTGTGTCTTATCACTGTTGTTTTTCGAACACTCACAAATCAACATTCAATATTCATCGAATCTCGAGAAAAACGAACAAGAAGTAGCACAGGAACTCGCCCAAAACTTGTTAGCAAAACAATCACAATATGACATGCCGCTTAAAGGTGTACTGCTGCTCGCAACCGCCTTTAATGTCAGAATTTCTGTTGTTTTGCACACATTGACTTCGTCGCTGTCCCAGATTCCTATTTTTGGCGGAATCACAGGAAGCTATGAGGATAACCAGGCCTCTTATTTATTTTTCAATAGCGAGATAAAAAGTACAGGTGTGGTCGCCGTCGGACTTTATGGCGAGGAGTTGCGAGTAGGAACCTATCCCTATCTTGGCTGGCAGCCATTTGGTGAGATGATGACCGTCACTGGCGCGCACGACAACCGTTTAACCACGATTAATCATCAGCCAGCATTCAATATCTACCACTATTTCACCGGTATCGAACGAGAAAACTTTTTTGATAATGCCGTCGAATTCCCATTCGTCTTACACAAAGATGGCAATTACATTGCGCGAGTACCACAATCTGTTGCAGGAAATGAACTGCTGTTTCTCGCTGAATTGGATGTTGGCGATCAAATTCAATTTAGTTACGGTGATGTCAGTACCATTATCAGCCATCGTGTATTCGCCAAACAGCAATTGGCTCAATTTCAACCCGAAGCCATTCTGGTCTATTCTTGCTGCAGTCGGTTGCATCTGCTGCAAGAAGATGCCTCTTCAGATTCAGTTCCTTATTTGGA
The DNA here is from genome assembly GCF_024347055.1 of Vibrio porteresiae DSM 19223. NCBI lineage: Bacteria > Pseudomonadati > Pseudomonadota > Gammaproteobacteria > Vibrionales > Vibrionaceae > Vibrio > Vibrio porteresiae. The sequence continues at coordinate 983,283 of NZ_AP024895.1, read as the reverse complement.
AGATCGCCCCGTCGCAGGCTTTTTTACCTTAGGTGAAATCGATACGATGTCATCTCCCACCAAGGTTCTCAACGCTTCTGTGGTCAACATTGCGCTGAGTGAACAACCTATCGATGAAGAGAAGTTGCACGCTAGGCTCCCGATGGATACTCAGGAACCATCGCGACATTTAAAACGCTTGAAACGCCTAATGCGCTTTGTTACTCGAGTAACAGAGAAACTTTATCAAGCGAACGAAGATTTACAGCGATTAGCTCAGATTGATGCACTGACCGGACTCAACAATCGGCGTGTCATCGAGGAGCGAATCCCTTTTTATATTGAGCTTTACCAGCAGAAACAACGCATTTTCTCAGTTGTTTTGTTTGATATTGACCACTTTAAACAAGTGAACGACCAATATGGACATGTAGTCGGCGATGAGGTGCTGCAACGCTTAGCCGAGCTAGTCTCGAAGCAATTGGGTAACGATGATCTTTTTGCTCGTTACGGAGGCGAGGAGTTTTTGTTACTGCTTCCGGGGAAAGATAAATTGGCCGCAGCAAAACTCGCGGAGCATCTGCGTCAGACCATAGAGTCACAATCAGCCACTGAGCGGTTACCAGCAATTACTAGCTCGTTTGGCGTTACGCAGTGTTGCACTGAACTCTGCTCAGGACAAAACTTGATTAACGCAGCAGATAAAGCGCTGTATCAAGCCAAACAGCAGGGGCGAAATAAAGTGGTCATTGGGTGATCTCTTTTATGCTATTGACGTAAAACTTTTACTTAAGCAATTGAACAATGCCTATGCCAAACACGACTAACGAACAATACACGCTATCGCTGTCCGAACTGATCAGTGCATTAACCGCTGCCCTTGATATGACCGAAGGTCAACCCAAAGAGCATTCACTACGCTGCTGCTGGATTGGCATGCATCTGGGTAAACAGCTCGCTCTCTCAGAGAGCGAGCTCTACGATCTGTTTTTCACCTTGTTGCTCAAGGACGCAGGTTGTAGCAGTAATGCGGCAAGAATCTGCGAACTTTACGCAACCGACGATTTAAATTTCAAGAAAGAGTACAAAACCGTTGGGCAAAGCCTCTCAAGCGTGTTGAACTTTGTGGTAACTCATGCGGGAAAAGGTAAAAATTGGCGTAATCGCATTTCGACTGCGATCGATATTTTAAAAAATGGCAATGAATATGCCCAAGAGCTAATTGCCACACGCTGCTCTCGCGGCTCCGATGTCGCGTTGGAATTAGGCTTTAGTGACCAAGTCGCTTCCGGTATTTATCACTTGGATGAGCACTGGAACGGTTCTGGACGACCTGACCAATTGTCGGGTGAAGCGATTCCTCTTTTTGCTCGCATCGCCTTATTAGCGCAAGTCTTGGATGTATTTCAAATTGAACAAGGCATTATCGCTGCGCACGATGAACTACTGCTACGGCGAGGTACTTGGCTTGATCCGCATTTAGTTGATGTGGCCGTTGCTCTTACTTATGACCGAGAATTTATTCGCGTGTTAAATTCTGATTCTTTGGCGCAGCATGTTTTATCACTTGCCCCTGCTCAAGCGAGCATAACCGTTGATGACGATTACTTTGACAATATTGCGGCCGCCTTTGGCAAAATTATCGATTCCAAAAGCCCTTTCACCTCTGGTCACAGTGAGCGCGTCGCGATATTCAGTGTTTTGATTGCCGAAGAACTTGGCGTGCCGAAACAGGAATGTACATGGATCAGACGCGCAGCACTGCTACACGATGTAGGTAAGCTTGGCGTGAGCAATACCATCTTAGATAAACCAGGTAAGCTCGATGATGATGAGTGGGCTCAAGTGCAAATGCATGCCACTTTTACCCATGAGATTCTTAAAGAAATTAAACCTCTCACCAAGTTTGCAGCCATGACCGCCGCTCATCATGAAAAGCTGGATGGCACTGGCTATCCACTCAAACTTAAAGGGGATGAAATTTCACTTCTCACCCGAATTATCACGACAGCAGATATCTTTGATGCCATTACCGCCGAAAGACCTTATCGCGCCGCCATTCCAGTGGGAAAAACCTTACAGATCATGGAAGAAAGCGTGGGTACTGCACTGGATCCGCGCTGTTTTTCAGCTCTTAAAGTGGCGCTAACCAAACTGCCACCACAATACACACAGCAGCTCGGAGCCGATCAATTACCAGCTTCACCGATTATTTAGTGGCAAACACTTTATGAGCCGCTTGAAACAGCTGCATATGGATGGGGACAAGCATGTCGTTTTGCTGCCGATAACCGCCTCCCACCACACAAGCCAGCGGAATGTTCTGCGCTTTCGCTAACGACAGCATAAAGCAGTCGCGCTCAAAAATAGCGTCGGTCGTGACATTCAAATAACCCAGCTCGTCATCTTGGTGAATATCAACGCCCGCGTCATAAATAATGAGATCCGGACGATAGAGGTTCACGGCCATATTCACAACTGAAGTAAAGTGGCTTAAAAACGTTGCACTGTCTGCATCTCGTGGCAATCCAATATCAATCGTTGAATCAGGCTTACGCGCTGGAAAATTCTTATCACAATGGAAAGAGAGGGTAATAATATCATCACGTTGGGCACAGAGCGCTGCAGTACCATCACCATGATGAACATCACTATCGATGATCAACACCTTATCGATACTCTCTTGCTGAGTTGCCCAATGAGCCGCTAACACTAAATCGTTAAAGAGACAAAAGCCGCTGCCAAAATCATAATGAGCATGATGATAGCCACCACTTAAATGCACTGCGATTCCACTCTCCAGCGCTTTTGCCACGGTAAGCCTTGTCCCCCCCGCTGAAAGCAAGGTTCGCTCAATTAATTGTTCACTCCATGGAAAACCAATTCGACGCATTTTTGCCGCAGGTAGGCTTCCATGCACCAGCAAATCGACATAGTCCGCTTGGTGAATTTCTTTGACCTCATCAATGGTCAAAGGGGATGGTGTGAAATACTCAAACTCAGTTTGCCATGAACTCTCTTGCTGCGCTTTTTGCTGCAACGCATCGTATAACAAACGATATTTATTGATTGGATATCGATGCCCCTTTGGCAAAATGAGTTGCGAGTAAATCGGGTGATAAACCAGAGGAATCATAGGGATACCAAATCAAGTAACAAAGAAAAATGAGTGAACAGTGTGCTACGGTTTGAGAAAATTGCAACTATTGCCAACACCAACCACACTATAGACACGGCATAACATTACCTCATACCAACCAGCGTCATGAGCTTTAGCGACGATGATGGGTATCAGAGTCGGAGGGTGATAAATGAGCAAAGTTCTGATTACCGGCGCCAATCGTGGCATTGGATTAGGCTTAACCAAAACCTATTTGGCTAATGGCTATGATGTCCATGCCACCTATCGCGATAGTGCTCACGCAAAAGAGTTACTCGATTTGGCGCGTCATAATCATCGCTTACAATGCCATGGATTGGATGTTACTGATTATCCAGCCGTTAATAAGCTAGCGAGTCAATTTTCCTCACTCGATATCTTCATCAGCAATGCCGGATACTATGGCGCAAAAGGAAACGGGCTTGGTCATACCGACGTTGATGACTGGCGTTATACCTTTGAAGTCAACACCATCGCCCCATTAAAATGGGTCGAAAGTTTCTATCAGGTTCTCAAACAAGGCAAAGAGAAAAAAATTGCCTGCCTCTCGTCGAAAATGGGCAGCATCAATGACAATCAAACTGGCGGCGCTTATGAATATCGCTCCTCAAAAGCAGCACTGAATGCAGTGGTGAAAAGTTTGAGTATCGATTGCGAGCCGTGGGGAATCAGCGTTATCGCCATACATCCTGGTTGGGTAAAAACCACCATGGGCGGTGCGCAAGCGCAGATCGATCCCTTAACCTCGGCTCACGGCATCTTTGATGTGATTGACAAAACCAACCTCAAAAAAAGCGGTCAGTTTTTTAACTACGACGGCAGCCGATTGGTTTGGTAAACCATTCACCGTTGGGTAGCTCATACATTCATAGCTCAATTGCTGAGTTTCTGAGTTTCTGAGTTTCTGAGTTTCTGAATATCAAAACGACTTAGGCAATTTGGGCAACCACACCTCATAATGGCTCTTTAGCTTGCCGATTTGGTAGTGCCTTTACTACGTCCAGTGCTTTTGCGAAAGGTTTTCCCTTTACGACGAAAGGCTGGACGCTCTACTTTAGGTAATGAACGCAACGAATCAGGAACTGGCCCTTGCTTCACTTGACTCATTAACTCATTCATACGCTGCTCTAGCGACGTCATGAATGGTTGATATGCCTGCCCTTTTTCTGCCATCGCCTGCAGTTGGTGTTCCCAATGCGCTGTCATATCTGGGTATGTGGCTTCACTTGGTAAGGCGTGTATAAGCCCGCGACCAGCCGGAGTACTTAAAATCGTTTTACCTTGTCTAGATAATAGTTGGCGTTTAAACAGCGTATCAAGGATGCCAGCGCGAGTAGCCTCTGTACCTAACCCATCGGTATCGCGCAGAATTTTCTTTAACTCTTTATCTTCCACAAAACGCGCAATGCCTGTCATCGCTTGTAGCAAAGTCGCTTCGGTAAAATGACGTGGCGGCTCGGTCTTCTTCGCTTGGACTTCCCCTTCACGACAGGTCAAAACCGTTCCCTCACTGAGCGGTGGCACAGTATCAATGCCCTCGTTTTCCTCTTCTTGTTGACCAAGTAGGGTTTTCCAACCAGCAAAGGTTAATTGACGACCTTTAGCAATAAATACCCCGCCAGCAATCTCAAACACCAATTTAGCTTCTGCATAAATCGCCGCAGGATAAAACTGCATCAAGTATTGGCGTGCAATCAGCTGATACACCTTCATTTCTTGTCCCGACAACGCATTGACACTGGCTTTTTTCGGAGTAGGAATGATGGCGTGGTGCGCATCGACTTTGCTGTCATTCCACGCTTTCGATTTAAGTGATAGATCAGCACCGCGTACCGCACCATCCAGCTCTTTGGCATTGTTGGCAATCGCGTCCACTACTTTCGGTGCTTCGCTAAAGTGCGCTTTAGGCAAATAGCGACTATCTGAACGCGGGTAGGTAATCAACTTGTGCTTTTCATACAGTGCCTGACAGATATCTAACACTTGCTGCGCACTTAAATTAAAACGTTTCGCTGCATCAATTTGTAAGGCAGAGAGTGAATAGGGTAAAGGAGCGGCTTGTTTAGTCTGCTTTTGTTCCGATTCTGTCACTCGCGCTGGCTGGCCTTTAATACGCTGAGCAACATTATCCGCCAGCTTACGGTTGAGCACGCGCCCTTCTTCATCTTGCCAAGGCTGACATGCTTCACTTGGTTTCCAGCGTGCTCGAATATCAAAACTTGCCACACTGTCTTGGTAGGGAATCAACGCATCCACAATGAAATAATCTTTGGGCACAAATTGTTCTATCTCTTCATCACGTCGAACCACCAGCCCCAGAACTGGAGTCTGAACACGCCCAACCGATAGTACGCCTTGATAACCCGCTTTCTGCCCAAGCAAAGTATAGGCACGAGACATGTTCATTCCATACAGCCAATCGGCGCGCGAGCGCGCTAACGCTGAAACAGAGAGTGGAATAAAATCTCGATTAGAACGAAGACTTTTTAACGCTTTTTGTACCGCAGGTAAGTTCAAGTCACTGATCAGTAAACGCTCGACGGTACTCTTTTGACTAGCATTGAGCTTACAGTGATCCAAAACCTCATCAACCAGAAGTTGCCCTTCCCTATCTGGGTCACCTGCATGGACAATATGAGTAGCTTGTTTGACTAATTTTTTAATGACAGTCAATTGCTTACTGACGTTTTTCTTCGGCCGCAATTGCCATTGTTCGGGAATGATAGGCAGATCTGCCATGTTCCATTTCTTGTAACGCTCATCGTAAGCATCCGGTTCTACCTGCTCTAACAAGTGACCAATACACCAAGTCACAATGTCACCATTACCACATTGGATAAATCCCTGATCTTTTTTGTGTGGTTTTGGTAGCGCATCGGCAATCGCACGCGCCAGACTCGGTTTTTCAGCAATAAACAAGCGGCTCATAGACAAACAACATCCCCAGAAAAAGCAAAGGCCACATAAATGTGGCCTTATCATAGCAAGTAAACTGTGATTTTATACAGTGTTATTCTGCATCTTTTGCGGCACGTGCCGCAGCTTCTTTGATAAGAGGCTGTAGTTCACCTTTCTGGAACATTTCCAGAATGATGTCACAACCGCCAATAAGCTCGCCTTCAACCCAAAGTTGAGGGAACGTTGGCCATTGTGCATAGATTGGCAATTCAGCGCGGATATCAGGGTTTTGCAGAATATCAACGTAAGCAAATTTTTCGCCACACGCCATAAGCGCTTGCGACGCTTGAGAAGAGAAACCGCAGCTTGGTAGCTTTGGTGAACCTTTCATATAGAGAAGGATTGAGTTCTCTGCGATTTGCTGTTTGATTTTGTCGATGGTTTCCATTGCTTCCTCATTGGAGACGTTTTGTTGATTGACGGTATTCTAAATCATTAATGGAGAATAAAAAGCCCATATTGAGTATGGATATGATTTGCACACTGCTCAAGTCGCCAAAGTGCGGGATGAGGTCATTTTCTTTTCATCTAAACGCGTTATGGTGCCAAGGCAGTGAGTGGGCATTCTTCAACCACTTGCTTATTTTTATTCAGATTGGGGTTTTAATAAAGTAAAAAGTTGCTAAAATAGAACTCAAGTCAGTCGTATCGACGAACCTAAGGTGACAAAAAGTCATCTAGGGACAAAAAACAATAACACTGGAAGCAATCAACGAAAGAGGTAACTCTTTCATATCAATGGAGAATTGAGCAATGGCATTTGAACTACCGGCTCTTCCTTACGCACAAGACGCGCTAGAACCACACATCTCTAAAGAAACTCTTGAATACCACTACGGTAAACACCACAACACTTACGTTGTTAAGCTAAATGGTCTTATCCCTGGTACTGAGTTCGAAAACAAATCACTAGAAGAGATCATCCAATCTTCTACTGGCGGCATCTTCAACAACGCAGCTCAAGTGTGGAACCACACTTTCTACTGGCACTGTCTAGCTCCTAAAGCAGGCGGCGAACCAACTGGCGCAGTTGCAGAAGCAATCAACAAAGCGTTTGGTTCTTTTGAAGAGTTCAAAACTAAATTCACTGATTCAGCTGTAGCAAACTTCGGTTCAGGTTGGACTTGGCTTGTTAAAAAAGCTGACGGTTCTCTAGCTATCGTTAACACTTCAAACGCAGCGACTCCGCTAACTGACGGTGTCACTCCACTGCTAACTGTTGACGTTTGGGAACACGCTTACTACATCGACTACCGCAATGCTCGTCCTAACTACATGACTGCATTCTGGAACCTAGTAAACTGGGAATTCGTTGCAGCTAACCTTGCTAAATAAGCTTTAGGTTCACTGTAAGCTAAAAGGTCTGCCTTCGCAGGCCTTTTTTGTTGATTTTCAATTGGTTAGAACAATTTTCTCCATAATAAAATTATTGAGAATTTGCCCCCGAATCGGCACGTTTTGCTCAGTTACCACAGAAAAGCCAAACCGTTCGTAAAATGGCCGAGCAGTAATACTCACTTCAGAACGAAAATGCGTGATTCCCCTTGTTGCTCCTAAGCGCAACACATGCTCCATAAGAAACCGTCCCACACCTTGCCCTTGGTACTGCGCATGACAAAAGAAATGGTCAATTAATCCATCGGCTTGTAAATCAGTATAACCAACGATTTTGCCATCCATCTCAGCGATAACAGGGTTGATCGTATCCATCTTTCTCTGCCAAATCGCAAAATCAAACTCAAGCGGAGCCCAAGCATCAAGTAACTCTGGGGAGTAATCACGGCAGTTCACATGGTGAATCGTATTATAGAAAAGCCGCCATAATTCTGGGGCATCACCCTTTTGATAGGTTCTTATCTTCATGTGATTCTCTCCTCTGGACATATCCGCTCCTCGGTATTAATCATCTTCTTACTAAATCAATCACATACTCTAAGATTCCTCGTCGGTGGTCAATCTTACTATTGGCAAAATCCAAAGCAAAAAAAGGCCGCTTGCGCGGCCTAAAAACTATTCTGATTGATTAACTATTCTGATTAAAGCTTGGAGATTTAGCGAACTTCTGCAGCTAGCGGAATTTCTGCATCAGGTTCTTTAGTAATGCGGTTACGTAGGTCACGACGGATGATTTCAATTGACCAGAACCAAACTAGGTGACCAAAGATTTCAGATACGTTTTCGTACCATGGTAGGTCAAATAGTGGAGGAGTTAGACCCATAAGAGTGAAAGAGATCCAGTGTACGCCTACTGTTGCTAGGAAACCCGCTAGCAGACCTTGCCACAATTTCACTTTAGGGAACACTTCAGCGACAACACAGTAACCGACAGCGAAGATGATAGAGAACACGATGTGTGTCACGCCAACCCAGTTAAATACGTGACCAGCAAAAGTGTAAACAGCAGAGTTCGGATCGGTTACGTGTAGGTAATCGCGTAGGAATACGTATGGAGGATTCAAAAAGTTACGAGAACAGTCAATTTGGCTAGCAGCACGAATCAAAGATTCTGGACCACAAGCGGCATTAAACATGTCGACTGGACTACGTGGAGGAAGTGGTACTTCACCGCCCCATTTCACAAAAGCAGATACCACACCTGCAATCAAACCGATGAAAGCAGCTAAACCGTAACGGCGACGAGCACGAGGGGTTTGTTCAAATAGATTCATATGATTACCCATAACCTTGTATAAATTCGTTGTGAAAGAAAATAACACCGTGAAGCACGAAAAATACGGATCTAGATCAATTTAAATGTGAGTAGTTATCATTTAGTGGTGGTGATATTGATCTATCGCAAACTAATGGAAGGCAAATCACATCGCAAAATTTGATCTGAAAATTTTCCATTAATTTTATATAGATAGATGCACATTTAGTGTGGATATAGACGAAAACGTTTGCCTATTAACGCCGTTGGATATGGCAAACTTGAGTCCAAATTAAGAGAGAAATAGACATACCCAAGAAAAAGGTAAAATAGGGAGAGGATGTAAAATAACCACATCCTCTGGTCATAGAGTGGGTTATCTTAAAGCCATCGGATGGTCAGGATTGAGTTGGAGCAGATCCCAGAGGTTGCCATAAAGGTCAGCAAAAACCGCTACCGTGCCATAATCTTGCTCTTTTGGCTCACGAACAAAATGAATGCCAAGCGATACCATGCGTTGGTAGTCGCGCCAAAAATCATCGGTATTCAAAAAAAGAAATACCCGCCCACCAGCTTGATTACCAATAAAATCAACTTGCTCTGGCTTTGATGCTTTAGCTAGCAGCAAAGTCACACCATGGGAATTGGGCGGTGCAACCACAACCCAGCGCTTATCTTGCTCCGGCTGATACGTATCTTCAATTAATTCAAATTGCAGTTTATTGACGTAAAAGTCGATCGCTTCATCGTAATCACGAACAACCAAAGCAATATGCACGATATTCTGTTTCATCTATTTCCCTTATCCTCGGCGCACGGTTAAGTGGCACATTATCTTCCCGCAAGGCGACGACATTAACATGAATAAATCTGGCCGTCAGCGCTCAAGCATCGAGAGTTCTCCTTCTCTATAAACGAGGGATCATCGACACATCTATTGTGAATAAAGTCATCACTTTGCTCAATGAAGTCTCACACCTTGTTTATCTTATGCACATACTCACGCAATCAAAGACTCACAGGTTCCGTTGAGTGAAGCGTCGCATAGCCCATCAATCTCATCGATAGGAGAGAAATCAATTAGTGTGAGTGATAAAAGCAGCGCTAAAACGTGGGAAAAAGAATAAACCTTTTGAATCAGCAAAACTAATTCATCCCAATCACCGCTTCGCTCTTTCTTACAAACTCGATCTGTTTTAGTATTCTGAGATTAGGTCTTGGACGACTCATCTTATCGCCTGCCCAAACTTAATCGCACAACATCTTTTCAATTATATTTATTCATTAGGGAAATCATAATGGCGGCTTTTGGTAGCGTGTTCATGCCGAAAATGGCAATGGCAACCTTCGAAAATAATCAATGGTCTGAAACTAAAATCGTTGATTCAAACAGCATCTCTCTTCATCCAGGTGCACACGTTCTACACTACTCAAGTACTTGTTTTGAAGGCTTGAAAGCGTTCCGTCACGAAGACGGCAGTGTGCACGTCTTTCGAATGGACCAAAACATTGAACGTTTTGCTCAAAGCAGTCACTTACTTGCACTACCAGAGCTAAACAAAGAGCAGATCAGCGACATGATTAAAACCATCGTGGCTGAATTCGCAGCAGATGTTCCAGAAGCACCAGGATCTATGTACATTCGTCCAACACACATTGGTACAGAAGCTCAGATTGGTAAAGCTGCATCTGCAACAAACAGCTCTATGGCGTACATTCTTCTTTCTCCAGTGGGCGACTACTTCGCTGGCGGTGCTCACGCACTGCGTCTAATGCTGGATGAAACCGGTCAACGCTGTGCGTCACACATGGGGATGATCAAGAGCGGCGGTAACTACGCTAGCGCGTTGCGTCCAACCATCGAAGCGAAACAAAAATACCAAGCAGACCAAATCCTTTTCTGCCCAAATGGTTACATCACTGAAACTGGCGCAGCAAACTTCCTATTGGTTGATGGTAATGAAATCATTACTAAAGCATTGGATTCAAGCTTCCTACATGGTGTTACTCGCTCAAGTATCCTGACTATTGCTAAAGACCTTGGTATGACAGTAAGTGAACGTGAAGTGTCAGTAGAAGAGCTTCTAGAACGTGCAGCGAAACCTGGCGTTGAAGCGATGCTTTCTGGTACAGCTGCAGTGCTAACTTCAGTAGGTACTTTCATTTACAACGGTAAAGATTACCCAGTCGGTAATGGTGATATCGGCCCAATGGCGACCAAACTACGCCAAGCATTGAATGACATTCAATGGGGTAAAGCACCAGATACACACAACTGGTTAACTAAGATTGCTTAAGTCTTAGTGCATTTGATGCTACCGAATCAAGCCAGCGCCCAGTCGCTGGCTTTTTATTTGCCCTCCAACGGTTAACCCCATTGACGACTCTCTTGGCTTGCTTGGTAATTAATCCAATAAAAAGCCTCAAGTTTTCGCCTGACGCGCCGTTAAGGTGAATAACTTACGGAGAGCACAATGCAAGTTCATACTTTAGACAAAGCAGCGATAATTAACGAGCTTAAGGTCGGTACTGGGATTAACCAAGCCGTCCACCAAGCCCGTCGTGCTGATTTTGCCCTGATGCTCGCGATGTTCTCCAATGACGTACGGGACAACACCCCGGTCGATCAGATTGATGAGACCATTACTACGGATAAACTGCTACGTCAGCGTTTTCAATTGCAAGAGCCACAAGCACTGCAAAACGATCAAAGCTCTTATGCGATTTCTGCTGAGCAAGCCAAACAGTTTCATGATGGTGGTTTGGCAAGCGCAAAACTCAGTCACTATCTGATTCCAGATGCGCTCACCTATCTCCCTGAAGATACCCAAGGTTTCCCTGAAGATGTCTACTTCAACCTCTCAGGACATGAGCGTCGCCATTTGGCAGATAAAGCACCTAAGAAGTTGTTACCTGCTGATTTATATCAACAATTAGTCTACGCTAACCGCCACGATCAGATCCGAGCACAGGCTTAAGTGTAACGCTTAGTGCTATACACTCGTTTGTGTGAATCGCAGCAAAGAAACCCACCCTATTTGTTCCCCAAGCAGTGATCTTTGATCTTATTCACACTGTGAATTGATCTCATCAACCATGCTGTCAAAACCCTCTAAGAAAGGGAGCCGTTCAATAAATTAGGTGGGAGAGTGGGATGAAAATAGAAAGTGCTGTTATTTTAATCACTTCCGCGAGTTCTTTACTCGGCAGATCACTCGCCATTCACTATGCTCGCTTAGGCGCACGCTTGATCCTTTGTGATCACGATGAAACCAACTTAATGAAAACGGTGCAGCTGTGCCGAGATGTCAATGATCAAGTACACTCCTGTGTGCTGACCTCTTGCCAACCTAAAGCAGTCGAAGCGATTCTCGATTTTGTGCAGGAAACTTACCATCAGGCACCAGATGTACTAATCAACCACTGGCCTAATGTGGTACTGCCCTCTTTCGTCGACGAAGCGGCTTCCGATCAATTCGTGCAACAATGGAGCACCTTAACGGCACACTTCTTCTTATTTGGCTATGGCTGTGCGGAACGTATGCGGCAAGCGCAAAACAAAGGTGTGATCGTTAACGTCATCTCGTACAGTGGAGCCATGGAATTGAACGGGTTAGTCAGTGCAAGCTCGATGGTGTCTGGTTTTACCCAAAGCTGGGCTCAAGAGCTAACCCCTTTCAACATTCGTGTCGGAGGTGTCGTCCCGCAGCTCTCTAATGAGCCACATCACAGTGAATCGTTGCATTATGATGAGCTCACTCGCCACACGGAATACATCGTGGCGAATGAGTATTTTAGCGGTCGGGTGATGAGCGCTTAATCAGTACTGATCGAGATAATCGTCTAGCTTATCTTCTTCTTCTGCGTTGTAGTCATCTTTGGTAACTTCCGCTTTAAAGTCGAGATGTTGCAGATAAGCATCACGCGTGAAGGCGTAAGGATCGGGAGAGTTTTTGAGCATAGGTTCTTGTTGAACCAGTGCGGCACGGGTTTCTAAACCTTGGAAAACAAATTTACCGATGCTAGCCCAAATATTGAGATAAGAGAGCGGCAAGTAGGTGGAGTCAACTAAATCAGCCCCATCACGCAAAGCATAAGGCCCTGCCCCTGGAACCATCACATATGGTCCTTTACCGACCCCATAGTGACCAATCGCATCACCAAATTCCTTTTGATCTTGTTTATTGATTCCCGCCGCCGAAGCGATATCAAATAGACCTAAAATACCGAAAGTAGAGTTAATCCAAAAACGGTTGAAGTGGTTTAGTGCTTTACGCCCATTACCCATGATGATGTTGTTCACCATGCTTGCTGGTTCATCTAAGTTACCAAAAAAGTTCGAGATCCCGGAGCGCACAGGTGTCGGTACATAATCGACATAGGCTAAGGAAACCGGACGGAGAACATATGGGTCGAGGTAATCGTAATTCACCGTCCACATGGTACGGTTGAAGCCCTCTAACGGGTCATCATTATTGGTTTCTTGGGCTCCCTGCTGATCTGGCGCAGAGCTACAGCCCGCTAGGGCAACAATGACCCCTAAGAAAAAGGCGCGAAAAAGGCGGTTATTCATACTGTAATCCGTAAAAATGGCACAATGGCCCGTGTTAACTCAACTGACTGATTGCACTTTTTAGTGCGAATGAATGAGTACCTCTACTGGGTCCCCTAAGGTTACTGGCCCGCTAACGCCAATCCAATCGCCATTTTGTGTGGAAACATTTCCGTCCAAATCGATACGTGCTTTCACCACTAGCTGTTTCAAATCCGATAAACGGCGCTGCGGTGTTAAATTGTTCTGATCGGTCAGTACCACATGATGCGGAAACGGCTGGGTAGAAAAACGAGCCGCGGCCACTGGCATTCCTTGACCAGAACTATCTTGAACCGAAACAATCAAAATGGCGTTTTTAGGGATGACTATCGTTTTGTCGATCGCAATCGACACCGCCACCCCATGACTCATGTTGTCACCCTGCAATTGACGGGCTTTAGCAATGCTGTCAGCTAGCATAGCATACCGTTGATCATTCGCAGGAATCGCACTTTGCATCTTTTGCCAATACGAGATAGCGTCCCCATATTTTTGCTGCGAAAACGCGTCATATGCCAATAAGGACTGCGCTTGAAACGCCACTGATGGCATATCTAACAGCGGCAACAGCAGATCACGCCCTTGTTGCTGCAATCCTTCATCGGACGTCAAAATCAAACTCTGCCCATAAGCCAGCGTGATGTTGGCATCTTGTTTGGCTAACTCATGTGCTTTACCAAAAGCGGGGATAGCAATAGCGCTTGCTTGCGCCGCCGTAGCCACTCTCCCTAACATAGTCCAGCCAGTCGCATCATTCGGATTTTGCGCCAAACGAGTTCGTAACGCCAAAATCAGATCTTGCATATCGCTGGTGCTTAAAGCCCCTTGCGACGTAATTAGTTTTTCCGTTAACTGCTCAGAGGAGTGCTGAACTTGCTGCCAATGGCTTACTTGTTGATATCCACCCACCCACGCGTACATGGCTCCGCAAAGACCTAGCATCACAATCGAGGCCAACAGCACTAACCGCTTTTCAGACAAAGGTAATGCGGTTTGGTTTCCACTGCTCGCAGCAGGAATATCATCAAGTAGCGATTGCTTAAGTTCCGTCACTAACGCTTGCTCGTCAGAGGCTAATCCTTGATCCGCTTCGAGAGTTAACTCCGCTAAACGCTCTTGATAAAAGGTTTTACTCAGTTGCTCGCGTACCTCACCCGACACTGACTGATGTCGAGAACGATACCAAGGCAAACAAACTACCGTTAGAGCGAACAGTACCAGCACGAGAACGCCTATCCAAAATTCAATCATTTGTGCTCCTCATGCTTATCAGAGGAAGCGAGCAACGATTGTAAGCGAGCCTCTTTATCACTGTCCCACCCCTGCGTTGCGCCAAGATCCGGGGCTGCAAGACGATGACGCCGCCATATAAATACGCCCCCTAGCATCAGCACCAACAGTGGTCCGACCCACAAGATTAATGTCCCAAGGGTTAAGGGCGGGTTATAAGTAATAAAATCACCGTAACGCGCAACCATATAATCGATAATTTCTTGGCGACTTTTGCCTTGAATGGTCATTTCATACACTTTATGGCGCAGGTCCTGAGCCAATGCGGCGTTGGAATCAGCAATGGTGTTGTTTTGACATTTAGGGCAACGGAGCGTGGAACTCAATTCCTGAAACTGTTGCTCCTGCTGCGCAGAATCAAAATGGTAAACGTCAATCGCCGCTAAGGAACTGCCCGCCCAAAACAGGAGAAAAGCAACAAATGCAGTGCGCCACATCATGAGTGATTCTCCTGCAGTAATTTTTGATAAAGCGGCTCAAGCTTGTTATGCCAATTTTGGGCATTCACATCACCCACATGGCGATAGCGAATCACACCGTTGGCGTCGATAAGAAATGTTTCTGGAGCGCCATAAACACCGAGATCTAAGCCGAACATACCATCGCCATCAAACAAGTTCACCGCATAAGGGTCACCCGCCTGATTGAGCCAAGTAATTGCCTTGGCACGATCATCTTTGTAATTCAGACCAACGATATTGACCCCTTGGTTCGCTAGCTGATTTAAGAATTGATGCTCAGCATGGCAGGTGGGACACCATGTCGCCCAAACGTTCAGTAAAAGTGGCTTACCTTGAAACAGGCTTTGATCATACTGTTTATTGTCGTCAAACAAATTCGGCAGCTGAAACTCTGGTACCGGTTTGCCCACCAATACTGATTCCAGTTTCGTTGGATCATCACCTTGTGCGTTATCCATAAGTTGGGTGGTAAACATCACCACTAAGCCAACAAATAGTACGAGAGGAATAAAAAGAAGTTTCTTATTCATGCTTTCGCCTCCTTACGTAATTTAAATCGATAACGTCGATCAGTTATCGCCAATAATCCGCCAAACGCCATAAGCAGTGCACCACCCCAAATCCAACGAATAAAGGGTTTGTAATAAATCCGCACCGCCCAAGCGCCTTCAGAGCCCAATGACTCTCCTAGCGCTAGGTAAAGATCACGAGTCACACCACGATCAATCGCAGCTTCCGTCATCATCGACCGCGCCACCGGATAAAAACGTTTTTGCGCATATAACGTGTTGACCCACTTGCTATCAACTCGAATCGTAAATTTGCCTTCGTAGCCGCTGTAGTTTGGTCCTTGGATATTTTGCAGTCCTTCAAATTCGAACTGATAACCAGCGACAGTGACCTGCTGCCCAGGCGCTAAACGCAGATCTTTCTCCACGCCATAGTTTTCAATCATGGCCACACCGATGATGGTTACCGCCAACCCTAAGTGAGCAAACCACATCGCCCAGTGACTGCGCGGTAGCTTAGTCACACCTTGCCTAAAACTGTGGCGATGGGTCGCACGAAGATAGATCTCATAGCAATGAAGCAACACTATCCACCATGCGAGTACCCAGCCCATCATCGCCATCGGGCGAAGATGGTCGGCAAAAAGCGTCAGCATCAAACCGCCTAAGATCAAGGCCAAAACACCTGAGATAATCATAGGCTTGATCAATTGCGCTCCCTGCTCGCGCTTCCAACGGATCAGCGGGCTAATACCCAAAATCAGCGCAAATGGCAGCATTAACCAAGCAAACATCACATTAAAGAAAGGAGCACCAATGGAAACCGAGCCTAAACCTAGCTGCTTATGCACTAACGGCAGCAAGGTGCCCAATAACACAATCACCAAAGCACACATCAGCAGGATGTTATTCAGTAACAATGCGTTTTCCCGCGATAACAGCGCAAACTGAGTTTGCACGCGAATTGCCCCGCCTTTTAAAGCGAACAGGAGCAGTGAGCCACCAATGACAATCACCAGTAAACTCAAAATAAATAACCCGCGGGAAGGATCTGAAGCAAAGGCATGCACTGAAACCAAAATGCCGGAACGCACCAAAAATGTCCCGAGTAGACTGAGGGAGAAAGCGCAAATTGCCAGTAATACGGTCCACGCTTTAAACGTGCCGCGTTTTTCACTGACCGCAAGAGAATGGAGCAACGCGGTTCCAGCAAGCCAAGGCATTAATGATGCGTTTTCCACCGGGTCCCAAAACCACCAGCCGCCCCAGCCAAGTTCGTAATAGGCCCACCATGACCCCAAACAGATCCCCACGGTGAGAAACATCCACGCTGCCGTTGTCCAAGGTCGAGACCAACGCGCCCAAACCGTATCCAATTTTCCTGTCATCAACGCCGTGATAGCGAAGGCAAAAGCCACCGAAAAACCTACGTAGCCGGTATACAACATCGGAGGGTGAATAATCAGTCCAGGATCTTGCAACAGTGGATTAAGGTCGCGTCCATCCACTGGGAAGTAAGGTAAGGTGCGAGTAAATGGGTTAGACGTCAGGAGGATAAACGTCAAAAATCCAACACTGATCATCCCCATAATCGCCAAAACACGCGCCACCGCATCTATCGGTAGAGCACGGCTGCCACGAGCAACCGCTAACGTCCACGCGCTTTGGATAAACACCCAGAGCAATAAAGAACCTTCATGAGCGCCCCATACGGCCGTCACGCGATAATACCAAGGCAATTGACTGTTCGAGTTTTGCGCCACGTATTGCAGCGTAAAATCGTTACTGTAAAACGCCCAAGCTAAGGCGATAAAGGAGAGTGCAATAAAGGTAAACAGTGCTGTAGCTAATGGTCTTGCACAGGCCATCAAGCTAGCGCTTTGATATTTGGCCCCCACTAAAGGTAAAACGCTCAGCAGTAGCGCGATACCCCAACCCAAGATAAGGGCGATATGTCCTAGCTCGGCAATCATGGTTGCACCGCCGCCGCACTGGCTGAATTTTTCTGAGCTTGGATAAAGGCATGATTATTCTTCATCACTTCTTGAACATCTGGCGGCATATAGTTTTCATCGTGTTTTGCCAACACTTCTACCGCTTTTACAGTATCACTGCTCGTCAATACCCCTTGCGCCACAATACCTTGTCCCTCACGAAACAAATCTGGCAAAATTCCTTCGTATTCCACTGTCACTGAAGGGCCGATATCGTGGAGCTGAAAAGTGACTTTAAGCGAGTTTGGATCACGATGTACTGAACCAACGACCACCATGCCACCGATACGTAAACGTTCACCGACTTGGGGAACATGCCCATCACGACCGTAAACAATTTGGCTTGGCGTATAAAATAGATTCATATTCTGGTTCAAAGCATACATCACCAGACTCAAGGCTATCGCCACGGCAACCACAATGCTGGTCACCACAATCAGGCGCTTTTTACGTCTTGGATTCATAACGTGTTTTCCATGTTTTTCGCTTGGGCTACCCGCGCTTGACGGGCCAATCTCTCTGTCACATCACGCAAAATTTTGCGCCGACGACGCAGGCTATTCCAAACCAGTATCAGCATGGAGCAAAGAGTAATCCCCACCGCACTCCATACATAGGCGGCATAGCCCCCCATTAACCAAAAGTCATTCATAGAGGCAAAAAACATGTTATGCGCCCTCCTTTGCGATGCTTTTGGTTGCCATAGCGACCACCCAAGGACGATGGCGTTCTTGGCTCAGTATTTCATTACGCACTCTGAGCAATGCCACTGCGCCAATGAAAAAAGCAAAACCGAGGATATTAATGAGTAATGGCCACAACATATCTAACGCCATGGCAGGCTTAGCAAAACGAGTAATGGTCGCGCCCTGATGTAAAGTATTCCACCACTGTACCGAGTAGTGAATGATTGGGATATTAATCACCCCAACGAGCGCTAGAATATTGGCTGCATCCGAGCCGGTATCGGTATTATCAAAGGCATGATAGAGGGCGATAACCCCCAAATAGAGAAACAGCAGAATCAGTTCTGAAGTGAGGCGTGCGTCCCACACCCACCAAGTGCCCCACATAGGTTTACCCCAAATGGAACCCGTCACTAGCGCAATAAACGTCATCACCGCGCCAATCGGCGCAATGGCTATCGCCACATAATTAGCCATTTTTATCTGCCACACAATGGTAATCAGTGCGGCAATCGCCATTGCAACATAGATCCCCATCGACCACATTGCCGCTGGCACATGCAGATAGATAATTCGAAAACTGTTGCCCTGCTGATAATCGGCGGGCGCAAACGCTAGGCCCCATACCGTACCGACACAGAGAAATATTGCCGCTGCGATACTAAACCAAGGTAACCACCAGCCACACAGACGATAAGCAGTCTCTGGCTTGGCATAAGGGTGAAGCCATTTCCACATAGTTGAATCTCACTTTCATTGCTTCCTCGATACGCCTCATTTTGATAAAGGCCATCCGAGCTCTCCATACTTGGAGTTATTGTTTTATCTTTGTTTTTTTGACGGCCGTAAAGATAGTTATCTCTATGGCTTTCATCTGCAGTGGCTGGTGGCATCACCTGCACGTGACCACCAAGCTCTATCGCACATCTATCGCACACTAATACGTAAGGCAGCACTAATCGCAAAAGGTGCCAATACAATCGCCAATACTAAAATTGCTGCCAAAATGGCGAGCTGACCTAAATACGCCATCCCCATGGCAGCCGCATCGACCGCCGAGGTAGCAAAGATCAATACGGGAATAAACAGTGGCAGCACTAACAAACTCAGTAGCACTCCCCCTTTACGTAAACCAACCGTTAAACCAACCCCAATAGCACCAATAAAACTTAATGCAGGCGTTCCCAGCAACAAGGTTAATGCAACAGCACACCAGGTCCTGACATCTAAGGATAGCAATACAGCAAGCAAAGGGCTGATGAGTAACAGGGGTAATCCGGTTAAAATCCAGTGCGCTACGATTTTGGTGATCACAATCAGCGGTAACGAAACCGGCGTCAGCATTAATTGTTCAAGCGAGCCATCAGTGAAATCGTCACGAAACAGTCGCTCTAAAGAGAGCAGAGCCGACAATAACGCGGCGACCCAAATGATACCCGGCGCAATTCGTTGGAGCATTTGCGGATCTGGCCCCACACTGAGAGGAAATAAGGTGATCACCAAAACGAAAAACCATAATGGGTTAAACACTTCGGCTAAGCGGCGATAAGCGATGAGAAGTTCACGAGATAAAAGCGCCAGCAGAGCTTGCATCATGAGTGCTTCTCCAAGCGCAGCGTTTTCAGTAATCGATGATCATTGATCAGAGCTTGGTGAGTGGTTAAAAGCACCATGCCACCTTGCTGTGCGTGTTGGACAAACAGAGCTTCCAGTACTTTTACCCCTTGTTTATCAATGGCGGCTAATGGCTCATCCAAAATCCACAACGGATGGTCGCTTAACCATAATCGGGCTAAGGCAACGCGACGCTGCTGTCCTGCTGATAATTGAGACACAGCCAAATCTTCACGTCCCACTAAACCCACTTTGGCCAGCACCGTCAGTAGCGTCTCTTCGGATGTCACTTTTCCGACCATCTTTTGGTAAAACCGTAAGTTTTCTAATGCGGTCAGTTCACGCTTAATTCCGGGTAAATGACCAATAAAAAGCATCGCTTGGTGATAGGTATCGCGTTGTGAAGCAATAGGTTCGCCATGCCACAACACCTCTCCTGAATGGCTTTTCCCTAGGCCAGCAATAATCCGCAACAGTGTGGTTTTCCCTGCACCGTTCTCCCCTTCAATTTGCAAAATATCCCCCGCTTCTAATGTGAAGGAGAGCGATTGAAATAAAGGAAGGTCATCACGTATGACACTCAGATTATTAACAGTGAGCATAGAGATCTCTTAGGATGAAATATCACGCCATGTTACCACAATGAGAAGCTACCGAGACAGCTCTTAACCCCGTCAAATCATCGATTTACATCATTTTATTTTACTAAAAATTCACAAAATCGATTTTTATTAACAAAAGTATTCAGCAAACAAACGAGGAGGATAAAAAGAAAACCGCTGTTGATAAACCTAGCCCATGTAGGCTTATCAACAGCGGCTCAGAGATTAAGGCTTTCTTCGAATAGGTCGGCGCGTTGGAGAATCGTCGTGCTGCCCATCTGGATTACTGGTTAATGGTGGAACCGCTTCACGCCCTGCAAGTTTGTTTTGCAGCGACATCATCAATTCCGCTTCCGCTTTTGGCAATTCGCATTCAGAGATAAGCTCATCAACGTCAGCACCCAATTTCACCATTTTGGTCGCACGGCTATATAAGCGAGCATCGTTATCTTCGTTTTCCAAGGCCATAATGCGCTCATTTAAATGAGAAATGATGTCTTGTTGCTCGGAGACACGCTGTCCTAAACCCACAACCACAGAACGGACTTCAAGCAACTGTTTATTTGCTTTCGCCAATTCTTTATCTAACGCCCGATTCTGCTGACGTAAACCATCACCCTGCTTAGTCAACTCGCGGCGGACTTGAAGCAAGATCATAATCAGCAAAACTAGAATTAATACAAATCCCCCTGCAATGACAGGAGGATTCATCCATGACCACATATTCATTACATGTGAGCCATTTCATCCCATTCTTCGTCGGTCAGTAGTTTATTCAAGTCAACAAGAATCAACAACTTACCATCGCGGTTGCTAACCCCTTGAATGAATTTAGCACTCTCATCGGTACCCACGCTTGGTGTAGTATCAATTTCAGAAGAACGCAGATAAACCACTTCAGCCACGCTATCAACTAGGATACCGATAACTTGACGTTCAGATTCAATCACGATAATACGGGTGTTATCGGTAATCTCGCCCTGCATCAAGCCGAAACGAGCACGGGTATCAATAACGGTGACAACGTTACCACGAAGGTTGATGATACCTAAAACATAATCTGGCGCACCAGGTACAGGAGCGATCTCAGTGTAACGCAGTACTTCACGTACTTGCATTACGTTAATGCCGTAAGTCTCTTCTTCTAGTTGGAATGTTACCCACTGAAGCACTTCGTCATTGGAGTTCTCTTTTCTCACTTCTACGTTTTGAGACATACCTTTTCCTCTCTACGTCGTCTCCGACCAAAAAAACTATTTATCGAGCGCTTTCACATCGAGCCCTGCATTAAGCATAGCTATCAATGCATCAACATGGATCAAAGCACACATTTTTTCTTTTACCATGCCCGCTAGCCAAGGCCGTTTACCCACTTGCTCTCGCCAGCGCACCTGTTCACTTTTAAGAAGCTCTGTGCCCATCAATTGTGAACAAGCCAGCCCCCACATACTTTCACCGAGCATAACAATATACTGGTATGCCTCTTTATAGCTCTCATCGTGCAGCTTCTCAGCCATTACCCATTTGGCGGTATCAACCACATCCAATTGAGCATCACGTTGAGTTTGAAGACCAAGATACCAAGCAGGTCGACCAATCAAATGGTTAAGACTTGTTTTGCGATGTATGCCCCCGAGCTCATCAAGAGGAACCGCAAACGTCACACCGTTGACGTCAAAATAAAGCACCTGAAAGGCATTATGGCGTACCGGATTTTGCCAGTTTTCCAAATCCAAACCACCGGTTTGAGTTTGAGGTTTAACCTGTTCTTCAACAACAATTTCCGGTTCCACCGCGCTGGTTTCAACAACAGTTTCTTGCCATTGTGATTCCAATTCGGTTTCTGTTTCAACTTCGGTTTGTGCAACCCAAGTCTCTTCAATTACAGTTTCTGCAATCTCTTCTTGAGGTTCTACGATCACTTCAACCGTGTGATGATGAGGTTCACCCTCGTCATCTTCAGTTAGCGTCTCAACATCCCATTCCTGAATCTCATCAATAACAGGTTCGGTTTGTACAGGCTCTTGAGCAATCTCAACCGTGTTTTGCTCCATCATCTCATCGAGATGAAGCTCTGCTACAGGGTTACTCTGTTCTAACTGATTAAGCAGTCTCTGAACTTCTTCCAGATTCGCGCCTGGTAACTCTTCAATGTCTTCATCATCAACAAACAGCATCGAAGATGAATACGGTTCTTCTACTGGCGCAGCCTTACGAGCAAGTTCAGGTGCCGCTTCGTTTTTTTTCGGAGCAGAGAAATCTTCATCTCCCCACTCTTCAGAAAGCAGTGCTGTAAAATAGTCATCTAACGCCTGTTCACTCGACAGGTGCGGCGCACTACTCATCGATCGCTAGCCTCTCTAAATGCAGTAATAGTTGCTTATAAGCAAAAACGCCACGGCTGCCCTCTGCAAAATGCGATGCAGGTAAGCGCTTTAGACTCGCGTCACGAAACTTAGTATCGATCGGAACCGCTGATGTCCAAACTTTGTCAGGGTAATCACGTTTCAATTGAGTCAAAGTCTGCAATGATGCTCTGGTACGTTTATCGTACATGGTTGGCACGATCGTCACTTTAAACTCTTTATTACGCGACTTCTGCATGATAGCTAAGGTGCGCACCATGCGTTCTAGCCCTTTCATCGCCAAAAATTCCGTTTGCACCGGAATCAAAATACGATCACTGGCAGCTAGTGCATTGACCATCATTACGCCGAGAATCGGCGGACAATCGATGAGCACGTAGTCGTATCGCTTACGCAGCGCGAGCAAAGCACGCTTTAAAATCAAGCCCATACCACTACGGTTCCCCATCACACGATCGAGTGTTGCTAACGACATGTGTGCGGGAATAATATCAATACCCTGAATATCAGTGCGTAAAATCAGCGGACCAACCGCTTGCTCAGTAAAATCTGTCAGTTGAAACAAGTCAAACAAACTGGCAGGCACGGCATCAGAATCAAACCCCAAATAGGTGGTTAAGGATGCATGGGGATCGGTATCCACCAGCAACACGCGCTTACCCTGTTTACTCAACAAACCAGCTAATGTAATGGTGGTTGTGGTTTTACCCACCCCACCTTTCTGGTTCGCGACACTCCAAACAATCATGCAGTACCCTTATCCTAGACCGACTTCCACTAACATACGTTCAGAGATTCGATCTAGAGGCAAGTCTTCCGATGAAATACCCGCTTTAGCGACCGCTTGTGGCATGCCATACACCACACAGCTTTCTTCATCTTGAGCCCAAATCGTCGAACCCGCTTCTTTTAGCATCCGCGCGCCATCACGACCATCAGCGCCCATCCCAGTCAGGATCATAGAAAGCACTTTGTCGCCAAACACTTTTGCTGCCGAACCAAAGGTGACGTCAACGCAAGGTTTGTAGTTCATGCGATCGCCACCATCAAGAATGCGCAGCTTAGCCGCACCAGGACGACCTTCCAACATCATCTGTTTGCCACCTGGTGCTAAATAGGCAACGCCAGGACGCAGCACATCACCGTCTTCCGCTTCTTTCACTTCAATTTGACACAGTGAATTAAGACGGCTGGCAAACGCTGCCGTAAATGTTGCAGGCATGTGCTGCACAAGCACGATAGGGTGTGGATAGTTACCCGGAAGCTTAGTCAATATTTTCTGCAAAGCGACTGGACCACCGGTTGATGTTCCAATCGCGGTCAGTTGATATTTTTTCCCTGTGGCTTTAAAGCGACCAAGCGATGCACTGCTTGGTCTTGCTGGAGCCGTCGGCGTCACACTTGGACGTTGAGTACGATCGAATGGGCTTGTTGTCGTTGATAATGACGACATCGTCGGTGTCGGGCGACTGATAGACGCACGACGCATTAGCCCTTTCTTCGACGCAATCTCAAGCACCCGCTGTTGCAGGACACTGACAGCCTCATCACGGTTACGTGCAATGTCTTCAAATTTCTTTGGTAAGAAATCCAAAGCACCTGCATCTAAAGCATCTAATGTTGCTTTTGCGCCCTCATGGGTCAGTGAAGAGAACATTAGGATTGGAATAGGACCTTTTGCCATGATTTCACGCACAGCAGTGATCCCATCCATCACTGGCATCTCCACATCCATGGTGATCACATCCGGCTTAAGACTCAGTGCTTTATCCACTGCTTCTTTGCCGTTAACCGCCACATCAATGACTTCTAACCGCGGTTCAGAGTTGATGATCTCGCTTACTCGACGTCGGAAAAAGCTTGAGTCATCAACAACTAGCACTCTAATCGCCATAGTTATCCTTATAGTTTTATATGGTCACTTAGATTCGTGAAGCAGCCGCGTACTGCTTAAGCAGATCCGGCACATCGAGAATTAACGCAATGTGACCGTCACTAGTAATCGTCGCACCCGCCATACCTGGAGTACCTTGCAGCAATTTATCCAGAGGCTTAATCACCACTTCTTCTTGACCAATCAAGGTATCTACAACAAAACCAACACGTTGGCTGCCAATTTGGACAATCACGACGTGACCTAAGCCTTGGCCTTTGCGAGCAGCCTTACGACCTTTCTGTGGTGCCAACCAGTTTTGTAAGTAGAACAGTGGGATAGATTTATCACGAACAATAATCGTCAATTGTCCGTCAACCACGTTAGTACGACCCAAATCTAAATGGAAAATTTCATTCACGCTTGCTAGCGGTAGGGCAAATGGATGACCACCGACACCAACCATCAAGGTTGGAAGAATCGCCAACGTTAGCGGAACTTTAATCGTAATCTTGGTTCCCTTGCCCATTTCTGAATCGATATCAATCGAACCGTTTAGGGTATTAATCGCAGTTTTTACTACGTCCATCCCTACACCACGACCAGAGATATCGGAAATCTTCTCTTTACTTGAGAAGCCAGGCATGAAAATCAAGTTGAAACATTCTTTATCTGACAAACGAGATGCAGCGTCTTCATCCATCATGCCGCGTTTCACCGCGATACTACGTAACTTCTGCGGATCCATACCAGCACCATCATCGATGATGGCCAGTTCAATATGGTCGCCTTCTTGTGACGCAGACAGAATCACTTTACCGGTACGAGGTTTACCAGATTGCTCACGAACATCTGGCATCTCAATCCCGTGGTCAACCGAGTTACGCACCAAGTGGATCAATGGGTCAGCCAGAGCTTCCACCAAGTTTTTATCCAAATCGGTCTCTTCGCCACGTAATTCCAAAGCAATGTCTTTTTCTAGGCTACGCGCCAAGTCACGAACCACGCGAGGGAAACGGCCAAATACTTTCTTAATTGGCTGCATGCGGGTTTTCATTACCGCGCCCTGCAGGTCTGCAGTTACTACGTCTAAGTTAGCCACTGCTTTCGACATTTCTTCGTCGTTGCTGTTCAAACCAAGGCTAAGTAAGCGGTTACGCACTAGCACCAACTCACCCACCATGTTCATAATGATGTCGAGTGTTGAGGTATCAACACGAACAGTGGTATCAGCTTGTTGAGCTGACCCTTTCTTCGCGACAGCTTGCTTATCTTCTGCGTCAGATGAAGAGGCAGCTACTTTCGCAGGAGGAGCACTCTTTTCTGCAGGCGCAGGTTTTGGTGCCGCTTTCGCTACAGGAGCTGCGGGTTTCGCTGCAGGCTTTTCAGCTGGCTTAGCTGCGGGAGCTGGTTTGGCAGCCGCGGCTGGTTTTGGATTTTGTGAAACAGGTTTAGTTGCTGCTTCTAGTTCATCAACAGATGGACCTTTCCCAGTACCGTGCAATTCATCCAGCAGCTTTTCAAACTCATCATCCGTCATCAAGTCACCGTCCATTGAAGAAGGTGCTTTTGCTGCCGGTTTTGCTGGTTGTTTTGGTGCAGCCGGAGCCGCAGGAGCCGCTGCTACAGGTTCATGAGGTTTGTCCGAGTTAGCAGGGCCTTTTCCAGTTCCATGCAACTCATCAAGCAATTTTTCAAACTCGTCATCCGTGATGTCACCGCTTGCAGTGGAAGCTGCCGCTGGTTTTGCTGGCGCAGCCGCAGGAGCGGCAGGTTTTGCTTCAGCCTTATGACCTGGTGCAGAACCTTTACCGTGCAATTCATCAAGGAGTTTTTCGAATTCGTCTTGAGTAATTTCGTCAATTGAGTTGGCATCCACTGCTTTTGCGGGCTTTTGCGCCGCTGCAGGTGCTTCAACCACTGGCTCTTCAACCACAGGTTCTTCTTCAATCAACACTTCTTCTTCAAATTCTTCGACTGCTTCATCTTCCATTGCTACGTCTTCTACGACGTCAGCTGTGTCATCCTCATCT
This sequence comes from Vibrio porteresiae DSM 19223, assembly GCF_024347055.1. NCBI lineage: Bacteria > Pseudomonadati > Pseudomonadota > Gammaproteobacteria > Vibrionales > Vibrionaceae > Vibrio > Vibrio porteresiae. The sequence continues at coordinate 956,514 of NZ_AP024895.1, read as the reverse complement.
TCTGATTGAGGGCGACTCAAGTGATGCAGTTCATCAAGCAAACTAGGATCGGCAGCTTGGAGAGGTTCACGTTCTTGCACGGCACTAAACTGTTCGTTAACGGTATCAAGTGCACGAAGCATGGTATCCATTAAATTAGGAGAAACGCTACGTTGCCCGTTACGTAATGTATCGAACACGTTTTCAGCACCGTGGCAAGTCTCAACCAATTCGGTCAATGACAAGAACCCGGCTCCGCCTTTAACGGTATGAAAGCCGCGGAAAATCGCGTTTAAAAGATCTTTATCTTCAGGATTGTTTTCTAGTTCAACCAATTGCTCTGACAGCAATTCGAGTATTTCACCCGCTTCTACCAGAAAGTCTTGAAGAATGTCCTCGTCTAATTCGTAGCTCATACGTTACCCCTAAAAACCAAGACTCGATAACAAATCGTCTACTTCGTCTTGCGATGCCACAGCATCTTCTCGCTCATGAGGATTCATAATTGGACCCTCAGCTTCAGTTGCTGATTTATCCTTATTATCCGCTTTATTGTCGGTTTGAGTTGTCCCAAACACTGTAAGAATATCAACCAAGCGTTTTTCCACTTCGCTGACTAATGTTATGACGCGTCGAATGATCTGCCCGGTTAAGTCTTGGAAATCTTGAGCCATCAAGATCTCGGTTAATTGGCCACGCAATTCACTACTGTCACCTTCCACTAGAGAAAGTAAGTCATCGATCCGGTGACATAGTGTTTTGAATTCGACCAAATCAATCTTACCGTGCATCAGTTGATTCCACTGTGGGCGAACCTGCAGCAAACTCTCGTGCATACGATCAGCGATAGGCATACAACAATCAACTGCGTCCATGGTTTTGTTCGCAGCGACTTCCGTTTTTTCAATCACATAGTTTAGTCGATCACGTGCATCAGGAATTTCATCGTTAGCGATTTCAGTCATGCGATCATCAATATGAAAATGCTTAAGTGAATCATGTAATTCACGGGTCAGCGTCCCGATTTCCTGGAGCATTGGATCTCGCTTAACGACCTCTTGCAAATCCTCACTGTGCTGAGCAAGGTTCATTTGCGCGACTAAAGCTGTTGCTTCATCTTGTAAACCGTTTTCAACGAGTTGAACGAGTTCTTTGGCTTGTTCTAATGAAATCATTCTGAGTAGCCTCTATAAGCTTAATGAATAGATCACCTTTTGCGACGAACAAAGGCGCTTATAGACGCTCAAAGATTTTGTCTAGTTTTTCTTTCAGCGTTGCTGCTGTGAATGGTTTCACAATATAGCCGTTAACACCTGCTTGAGCTGCTTCAATGATCTGTTCGCGTTTTGCTTCAGCAGTGATCATAAGAACAGGAAGATGCTTAAGCTCTTCATCAGCACGAATATTTTTAAGCAGGTCGATACCTTGCATGCCTGGCATGTTCCAGTCAGTCACTACAAAGTCAAAATCCCCTTTCTTAAGCATTGGCAATGCCGTTAAACCGTCATCAGCTTCTTGGGTGTTGTTGAAGCCAAGATCACGAAGAAGGTTCTTTACAATACGGCGCATTGTTGAGAAGTCATCAACAATAAGGATCTTCATGTTTTTATTCAAAATTGCCTCCACTGAGTTCAAATTCAGTGATATTTAGTCATTTTCTGTCCAAGAACTCAACTTTGTTCGTAGACGCTGCATTGATTGGCTGAGTATCTGGCTGACGCGAGATTCACTAACACCGATGACTTCACCAATTTCTTTCAAGTTTAGTTCTTCATCATAATAGAGCGAAAGTACCAAAGCTTCACGCTCTGGAAGTGATTTTATTGATTCAACTAATGCTTTTCGAAACGATTCATCGGCAACACCCTTGAATGGTGAATTATCTTCATCATCGTCAATGGGTGAGATAGCGTCATCAGCGACACCCAAATCTTCCATACCAACTATTCGCGAACAGTTAATATCGTTGAGTGCACCGTGGTACTGTTCTAGCGACATCCCCAAATACTTTGCTATTTCAGAATCAGAAGGATCCCTGTTGAGCTCGCCTTCTAATGTTGAGATAGCCTGGCTAATTTCTCGATTCACCCGATGAACCGAGCGTGGTACCCAGTCACCACGTCGAATATCGTCGAGCATAGCTCCACGAATTCGAATTCCTGCGTAGGTTTCAAAGCTGGCGCCTTTAGTCCCGTCGTAGTTACGCTGTGCTTCCAGCAGGCCAACCATGCCTGCTTGGATTAAATCTTCAATAAGGACGCTTGGAGGTAATCGCCCAATTAAGTGATGAGCAATACGCTTAACCAATACGGAATATTTCTCCAGGAACAGCTGTTGGCCGTTCACATTTCCGTGTTGATCATAAGTTAGCGCTTTATTCACCAAAAGGTTCCCCTACTATTTCCGTACGATTAAGTAGCCGTTCGACAAAGAACTCTAAATGTCCACTTGGAGTTCTCGGAATTGGCCATGTTAAAGCTTTGGTCGCTAATGAGCTAATTGCAAGTGCCGCTGGTGAGCGAGGGAAAGCATCGACCACAATTTTTTGTTTTTTCACGGCTTGGCGCACATTATCATCTAAAGGTATGCACGCAACGAGCTCTAAGCTAACATTCAAGAACCGCTCTGTGACTAATGTCAATTTTGCAAACAATTCTCGACCTTCTCGATAACTTCTGACCATATTGGCAACGATTTTAAAACGTTGCACTTGGTGCTCTCTGCTGAGCAATTTGATCAGCGCATAAGCATCTGTGATCGAGGTCGGCTCATCACATACCACCACAACTACATCTTGAGCTGCACGTGAAAAGCTTACTACCATATCAGAAATCCCGGCAGCTGTATCGACTAACAACACATCCATTTCGTCTTCTAGACTACCAAAAGCACGAATTAAACCAACATGTTGCGCGTGTGATAACTCTGTCATCGACTGTGTACCTGAGGTCGCTGGGATAATTCTAATCCCAAATGGACCTTCCACAATCGCGTCTTTTAGCTCGCATTCACCAGCCAAAACATGTCCGAGGTTGCGTTTAGGGCGAATTCCAAGCATGACATCGACGTTGGCTAAGCCTAAGTCAGCATCAAGCACCATGACTTTTTTCCCTTGGCGAGCCATACAGATCGCCATACCGAGAGTCACGTTGGTTTTCCCTACACCACCTTTACCACCAGTGACAGCAATCACTTTAGTAAGAGAGGGTTGGGTTAAGCGGCGTAATCCGCTAGCTTGGTCATATATCATTTTATTCGTCATAATCATCGCCGCCTAGAATTTCTCTACGTCACTAGCCCAATAGTGAGGTTCATTTTCTGTCGACTTTTCCAGTAACTCGTTAGCTTTAGATACCATGTATTTTGGCTGGGCAATCACGATATCTTCGGGCACACGCTGACCATTGGCGATGTAGGCCACTGGCAAAGCGTTCTGTACCACAACACTGACAAATTCCCCTAAACTCAAGCACTCATCTAGCTTGGTCATAATGCATCCAGAAAGAGGTATCCTTCTGAAATGTTCAATCGTTTCCTGCAGCACTTTGCGTTGCGCTGTCGCAGGTAGCACAAGGTAGCTATGAATCACTTCACCGCTCTCTTGCATCAGCGTATCCAATTGCTCAGAAAGCCTTACGTCACGCTGCCCCATACCTGCTGTATCGACCAGAATTAGACGACGATTTCGCAACTGAGATATTACATCGGCTAACTCTTTGGAATCTTTAGCAACTTTTACAGGACAACCCATAATTCGTCCGTAGATGGATAATTGTTCGTGCGCACCGATACGATAAGTATCCGTTGTCACCAGTGCGACGTTGTCTGAACCGTATTCCATCGCAGCACGAGCTGCCAATTTTGCGACCGTGGTGGTTTTACCTACGCCTGTTGGGCCAAGAAGAGCCACAACACCGCCGCGTTTAAGAATATCTTGTTTAGAAACAGGGACTTGATCAGCAACCAAACGCAATAATGCTTTCCATGCTTTTGGTGGAGGTGTCTCTTCTGGGATATAACAAGCCAATTGATCGGCTAAATCCAACGATACGCCCATACGTTCTAAACGACGAATTAACATGGCACGAAGCGGCTCACGGCGCTCAACCTCTTGCCACATCAATCCTGAAACTTGATGTTCGAGAAGACGACGAATCGACTCCATCTCTTCACGCATGCTTTCCAATTCTTCTGCAGCAATCGTCGCTTCTTGGTCACGACGCGAACGCTCAAAACGAGTTGGATCCAATTTTGGTGTTTGACGTCCGCGCGTATCATCACTGCTATCACCACTTCGAGATAAAGCGGGAGACTCTGAGTAACGAGAAATAGGACCATTTCCTTGACGCTGCTCTGCTTGACGTCTCAGCAATGCCGTAAGTGAGTCGGTTTCTTCGTTTTGGCCACGATCATCATCGTCACCATGATTCACTTGGGTATTACTGTATTGCTTGAGCATGTTGGCGAAACGCTGCGTCATTGAGCGACCTTGCTCAGCACCGCCTTTAAGACTCACGCGATCGTCTTCCAGCTCACGCGAACTTGCACGTGCCGGAGCGGGTGCCGGTTTGGCAGCTGGACGTGATACAGGCTCTCTAGCAGGTTGCGCGGCATAACGGTTTGACGCCCCCTTAGGTGCGGGGGTATCGCCATCTACAGCAGCCACGATCTCTACACCGCCAGCTACTTTTTTATTCGACATGATCACCGCATCCGCCCCAAGTTCTTCTTTCACTTGAAGCAGAGCTGTTTTCATATCTCTGGCAAAAAATCGTTTAATCTTCAAAGCAAATATCCGTATCTAAGGTGGGGCTAACTTAGTTACCCACAGCCTGGACTATGCGAATTTGTTTCTCGTCAGGGATCTCTTGATAGGAGAGAACCCGCAGGTTAGGAATCGTATTTTTGACGAATTTCGCTAACGTTGAACGTAGAACTCCAGAGGTCAGAAGCACAGCTGGCTCGCCTTTCAACTCTTGCTCTTGAGTTGCTTGGGCTAGCGAAGCTTGTAAACGCTCTGCTAGACCAGGTTCAATACCCGCTGATTCTCCGCCTGACGCTTGCATAGTCTGATGCAATATTTGTTCCAGCTCTGGAATCAAGGTAATAACGGGCAGTTCAGGCTCTATTCCATTGATTTCTTGAACGATTAGACGTTTCAACGCAATCCTAACCGCCGCAGTAAGGATGTCAGGTTCTTGACTCTTACTTGCGTACTCAGCAAGGGTCTGGATAATGGTACGAATATCGCGAATTGGAATCGCTTCATTAAGTAGATTCTGCAGCACTTTCACCACCACACCCAATGGCAATTGATCTGGTACAAACCCTTCCACCAGCTTAGGCGCTGAGCGACCCAACATATCCAATAGGTTGGTCACCTCTTCGTGGCCAATCAGTTGCGACGCGTTATTGGTCAGCAGTTGGCTTAAGTGAGTAGCCAATACCGTTGAAGCATCCACCACCGTGTAACCTAACGCCTGAGCATGTTCGCGCTGCTCCTCACGAATCCACACCGCTTCCAAGCCAAACGCAGGGTCATAAGTATGTTCACCATCCACCATGCCGTACACTTGACCTGGGTTGATCGCCAATTCTTGGTCGGGACGGATTTCCGCTTCCCCAACTGCAACCCCCATTAAGGTGATACGGTAACTGTTGGGGGTTAATTCTAGGTTATCGCGAATGTGAACTGGCGGAATCAAGAAACCAAAGTCCTGCGATAATTTTTTACGCACCCCTTTGACCCTTTCTAGCAGCTCGCCGCCTTGGTCTTTATCGACTAAAGGAATGAGGCGATAACCCACCTCTAAACCAATCATATCAACGGGTTGGACATCATCCCAAGACAGCTCTTTTTGGGTTGGCGCATCTTGATCAGAAACCGCTGGCAATTTATTGACATCGTCTTTTGCCTGTTGCTGTTTTTTCTGCATGTAATACGCACCGCCACCCGCTAGCAAGGCTAATAGCAAAAAGGCAAAGTGTGGCATTCCAGGGACAATCCCCATGGTGCCCATGATCGCGGCAGTAATGGTCAACGCTTTAGGGTTATCAAACAGTTGGAAGATAACCTGTTGTCCCATGTCTTCATCGGTATTTTGACGCGTTACCATGATTGCCGCGCCAATAGAGAGTAACAGCGATGGAATCTGAGCCACCAAGCCGTCACCGATGGTTAACAGGGTATAAATTTGAATCGCTTCGCTAAAGCCCAGACCATATTGAATCATCCCGATGGTCAAGCCACCCAAGATGTTGATAAACAGGATTAAGATCCCGGCGATAGCATCGCCTTTCACGAATTTTGACGCACCATCCATCGAACCATAGAAGTCCGCTTCTTTGGTCACTTCACCACGACGAGTACGTGCCTGCTCTTGGTCAATCAGCCCAGCATTTAAGTCGGCATCAATGGCCATTTGCTTACCTGGCAATGCATCCAAGGTAAAGCGGGCACTTACTTCGGAAATACGACCCGCACCTTTGGTGACCACCACAAAGTTAATGATCATCAAAATCAGGAACACCACCAAACCAACCGCGTAGTTACCACCGATCACCACGTTACCAAACGCTTCAATCACGTTACCCGCAGCTCCGCTCCCCTCATGACCTTTGAGCAATACCACACGGGTAGATGCGACGTTCAACGCCAAGCGCAGTAATGTTGCGATCAGAAGTACGGTAGGAAATGCCGCGAAATCAAGTGGACGCCGGGTATACACCGTCACTAACAGCACAACTAAGGCTAAGGCGATGTTAAAGGTAAAGAATAAGTCGAGCAGGAATGCCGGCATCGGCAAAACCACCATGGCTAAAGACGCCAACACCATGATCGGAGCACCGATCGCAGGCATAGAACGCTTAGGAATGGATGGGAACTTATCCGCAAAAGGCAGTGTAAACTTCATAGGCTTTCAGCTTCAAATGGTCATTTAGCAGTCGCGCCATGGCGCCAGATAGGCGTTTTATGCAATTTTTAGTCCAGCGATGAATGTCAATTTTACGTCAGTTTTATACCGACACCCGCTCGCTAAAAGGGACGATAACAGGGTCAAAAAACCAACAAAAAGGCTTTCCGGTGAGGGAAAGCCTTTTCGCATCAACTGACTTTTGGCTAAGGGCGTAATGACCAGAGCACTTCGCCTGACTGAGCATCAATATGGTAATCAACGCAATACAAGCTGGATGTCGTGAACATTGGCGCAGGGAGATCCGCGACAAACTCAGAGACTAAATACCCAACTAAAGGCAGATGAGAAACAATTAAAATGTTTTCCAGCGATTCATGTTCCGCAATCGCCAATAAATAGTCGTGTACTTGTTCTGCTTGACCGTAAGGAGTGATGTCATCGCAGCTTTCAACAGAATGAGCAGAGAAATGAGCGGAAATGACATCCCAAGTCTGTTGTGCACGTAAGTAAGGACTAACTAATACTTTGTCAAATACCACCGGACCATATTGGCTAACACACGCTTGTGCGACTGCCACTGAATCATTTTGGCCTCGTTCGGTTAGGGCGCGCTGGTCATCACTTTCGGCAAGTGATTCCGCTTCCCCATGACGCATAATAAAGATTTTCATTATGTTTACCTATTTCAACTTTCCTAAGCCACTGTCGGATTCAGGATTAAGCATGTACTGAGCAATACGCCAGTTACATCGCGCTGCATGGTACATTTTTTCATGATCAATTGGCAATGGATGCCAGATGATGAACGGTATCATTTTAGATACAGAACTGTAAAATCAGGCAATTAACCTGCTTTAGTGCGCAATAAACTCCGTGACTAAAGCCTATCCCTTAGAAAAAACGAGTCCGAGATTATAACAAGACTGTTTGACAAGAAGTCGACTCCCGTAACACTCTGTTAAAAATCATGGTATGTGGCTAAAATAGCTCCGCAGTCCGCAAAATCTGTCTTCTAAATTTGCGCCTCAAGGCAGCAACGCCATACTTAACCCAAATGTCGCTTCGGAGAACTCTCGTGCACATTAGTCCTAATGATCATCATTCTTATCGCTATCTGACTCTAGCCAACGAGCTAAGAGTGCTCCTTATTCATGATGAGAATGCGCAAAAATCAGCAGCGGCTGTTGCAGTTAATGTGGGGCACTTTGACGACCCAATCGATCGTGAAGGGTTAGCGCATTATCTTGAACACATGCTGTTTTTGGGTACTGAGAAATACCCTAAAGTGGGTGAATTTCAAAACTTCATCAACCAACACGGCGGGACCAATAACGCTTGGACCGGCACTGAGCACACCTGTTTCTTTTTCGATGTCAGCCCAAATGTCTTTGATAAAGCCCTCGACCGTTTCAGTCAGTTTTTTACAGCGCCACTCTTTAACGCAGAAGCGTTAGACAAAGAGCGTCAAGCGGTTGACTCTGAGTACAAGATGAAGATTAATGAAGATGCTCGCCGTTTGTATCAAGTACAAAAAGAGACCATTAATCCTCACCATCCGTTTGCTAAGTTTTCCGTCGGTAATCTGCAAACCTTAAGTGATCGCCCGGGAAGTCAAATTCGCGACGAAATTATGGCGTTTCACTCCCGTGAATATTCGGCAGATTTAATGACTCTAGCGGTGCTTGGGCCAGATTCCCTTGATCAACTGGAAACTTGGGTCAGAGACGGTTTTTCAGATATCGCTAATCATCATCGCCGTGGCAAAACCATTACCGAACCTTTTGTCACACCGCAGCATACAGGCTTGATGATTCGGGTCGAACCACTCAAAGAGATTCGCAAACTGATTCTCAGTTTTCCGCTGCCGGGAACAGAAACTCACTACCGTAAGAAACCGCTCTCCTATTTTGCTCACCTGCTCGGTTATGAAGGTGAAGGCAGTTTGATGCTAGCGCTGAAAGAAAAAGGTTGGATTACCTCTTTGTCTGCAGGTGGCGGCACCAGTGGCAGCAATTATCGTGAATTTTCTGTTGGCTGCTCACTGACCAACGCTGGGCTAAAGCACGTTGATGAGATCATTCAATCCTTGTTTCAAACCATACGGTTAGTGGCAGAGCAAGGGCTGGCTGAGTGGCGTTATCTTGAGAAACGCGCTGTATTGGAATCGGCATTTCAATTCCAAGAAACAGCTCGCTCCATGGATCTTGTTAGTCATCTCGTAATTAACATGCAGCACTACGACAGTGAGGACATCATTTACGGCGATTACATCATGCAGGAGTATGATGAAACTTTACTGCGTTCACTGCTCACCTACTTCACCCCTGAAAACTTGCGTGCGACGTTAATCACCAAGAAAGGCAAACAGAAGAGCTACGCTCACAAGGCGAAATGGTATTTTACCCCTTATAACGTGGTTCCTTTTACTCAAGAACAGCAGCAGTTATGGCACGAACCGTTGGCCGATTTACCCATCACGCTCCCAACGCCCAACCCGTTTATCTGTTACGACCTAGCCTCCAAACCGGTGCTCAATGAACAAAGCATTCCTGAGATCATTGAAGAGCAAGAAGGGTTTCGCTTATGGCACATGCAAGATCAAATGTTCCCAGTGCCTAAAGGTGTGATTTACATTGCCATTGATAGCCCGCATTCAGTGGCGAATCCGCGCAACATCGTCATGACACGCTTGTGTGTCGAGATGTTCTTGGACTCGCTCACCAAAGAGACCTATCAAGCAGAAATCGCAGGGATGGGATATAACCTCTATGCTCACCAAGGCGGAGTCACACTTTCCATCTCCGGTTTTAGCCAGAAACAACCTGAACTAATGAAAATGATTTTGGATAAATTTGCCACTCGCAGTTTTGGTGAGCAACGTTTTGACACTATCAAAAACCAACTGCAACGCAATTGGCGTAATGCAGCTCATGATCGACCTATTTCACAGCTGTTCAATGCGTTAACCGGGCTTTTGCAACCCAATAACCCACCCTATGCAACACTGCTTGAAGCACTGGAAGATATTGAGGTGACGGAATTAGCAGACTTCGTGGAGAAAATCCTCGCTCAATTACACATTGAGATGTTTGTGTTTGGTGATTGGCAACGTGAAGATGCCTTACGCATGGGCGATCAGCTTAAAGATGCGCTGCGTGTGCAGGGGCAAACTTATGAAGAATCGTTACGTCCATTGGTCATGCTTGGCAACAGTGGCACGTTCCAATATTCGGTAGATTGCCAACAAGAAGATTCGGCGATCGTGGTCTATTACCAATCAGCCACGATGGACCCTCGAAGCATTGCCCTCTACTCGTTGGCCAATCATTTGATGTCGGCTGCCTTCTTTAATGAAATTCGCACCAAACAGCAGCTGGGATACATGGTTGGTACCGGCAACATGCCGCTCAATCGCCACCCGGGAATTGTCCTCTATGTGCAATCTCCGCACGCAACGCCTAATGAACTTCTGACCTCGATTGACGAGTTCTTAAATGCACTCTATTTGGTTCTGCTCGAACTGAGCGAATATGAATGGCACAGCAGTAAACGAGGCTTATGGAATCAAATTGCTAGCCCTGATCAGACCTTACGCTCGCGCGCACAACGCATGTGGGTAGGGATTGGCAATAAAGATTGGACCTTCCATCAACGAGAAGATGTGTTAGAAGAGCTTAAAAATCTGTCGCGCAGCGATATGATTCGTTTTGTGGTGAAGGAGCTTAAACCACGCCGTGCTAACCGTTTGATCATGCACACTTTAGGGCAAAATCATCAAGATCAAGACCAACCTCTGCACTGTGGACATGAGATTGGCTCGATTGAAGAATTTCAGCTTCGCCCTAAGGCGTACGATATCGGTTAACGTTCTGATTCTACGATATCTTTTAAGGCATGGGGATGCAGTTTTATCGTTATCCCCTGCCATTTTAGCGCCACCGTTGGGTTAGCTAAACGTTCACCTTCCCCTTTCGGACTCGACAGTTTTACCTTGATACCCAAGGTGGCAAATTGCGCGTGCTGAGCAGCAAATTGTGGGAAACGAGCCAATAAGTCATCTAAGTACTCAGGCGCGGTTTGCGCATCAGACGGAATGACACACTCAACGTGTTCCCAATCCTGAGTTGGATAGGTTTTTCCTACCGCTGGGTAAGGGAGCTCTAAACAGTCAATTTTCCAGCGACCAGCATCCAGTTCAGGTTTAAATGCCAAGACAATAATCGGACGACCATTAATCTGCGCACAAGAGATCTCTTCACCATACGCTAGCCAAGCTTGGTGAGCTTGCTGCGCCAATTTTTCGTCATTAATTCGCAGCGCGATGTGATCCATCTGATAAGCGGTCAAATCCAAACCAATGCGTGCAGAAAAAGCGACGATTTGGTCGATAAAACTCGTGAGGCGATCCAGCATTTGATCTGGTGCAAGCCCCGCCTGCTGTAGTTCGTGCGTCATATTCTCTGGTCCAAACCCATGTTTTTTCGTGGATACTACCAGTAAAGAGGGGAAAAGTAGAAATTTAACTAAATTCCGCCCTATAAGACCGGAAATAAAATTGGTATTATGTGCGCCAATTTATGTACAAGATTGAGATATGCGTGCACTTTTGCTAAGTGCCTATGAATGCATACCCAGCCAATTCCCAGAATTGAAGGACAAGCGTGTGAATATCCAAGCACTGATTAATGACAAAGTCTCTCAGGCTCTCGAAGCCGCTGGCGCGCCAGCAGGATCTCCTGCAGCCGTTCGCCAATCCGCGAAACCACAGTTTGGTGACTACCAAGCTAACGGCGTGATGGGTGTTGCAAAACAACTCGGCACTAACCCTCGCGAATTCGCACAAAAAGTCTTGGATGTGTTGGATCTTGAAGGTATCGCGAGCAAAACAGAGATCGCTGGCCCAGGTTTTATTAACATTTTCCTGAGTGACGAATTCCTTGCCAAATCAGCCGAATCTGCTCTAGCAGACGCCCGTTTAGGCGTAGCGAAAGAAGCAGCACAAACTATCGTGGCTGACTATTCAGCTCCAAACGTTGCTAAAGAGATGCACGTAGGTCACCTACGTTCAACCATCATCGGTGACGCAGTAGTTCGTACTCTAGAATTTTTGGGTCATAAAGTGATCCGCGCAAACCATATCGGTGACTGGGGTACTCAGTTCGGTATGTTGATTGCCAACCTAGAACGCGTACAGCAAGAAAACGGCGAAATCTCGATGGAGCTTTCTGACCTAGAAGCTTTCTACCGTGAATCGAAAAAACTGTATGACGAAGATGAAGTCTTCGCTGAGAAAGCACGTAACTACGTGGTAAAACTGCAAGGTGGTGATGAATACTGCCGCGACATGTGGACCAAATTGGTTGACATTACCATGGAGCAAAACCAACGCAACTACGACCGTCTTAACGTATCACTGACTCGTAAAGACGTAATGGGCGAAAGCATGTACAACGACATGCTACCAGGCATCGTTGCTGACCTAAAAGCACAAGGTCTAGCAAAAGAAGATGACGGCGCTCAAGTTGTGTACCTTGATGAATACCAAAACAAAGATGGCGACCCTATGGGCGTTATCGTGCAAAAACGTGATGGTGGCTACCTCTACACCACAACAGATATCGCGTGTGCAAAATACCGTTACGAAACACTAGGTGCCGATCGCGTGTTGTACTTCATCGACTCACGTCAACACCAACACCTAATGCAAGCTTGGACTATCGTGCGTAAAGCAGGATACATCCCAGAATCAGTCAGCCTAGAGCACCACGCATTCGGTATGATGCTGGGTAAAGATGGTCGTCCATTTAAAACTCGCGCCGGTGGCACTGTGCGCCTAGCCGCTCTTCTGGACGAAGCAGAAGAACGTGCAGCAGCATTGATCGAAGCGAAAAACCCAGAGTTAAGCGCAGAAGAGAAAAACAACATTGCGACGACAGTAGCAATGGCTGCGGTAAAATACGCTGACTTGTCTAAACACCGTACTACTGACTACGTGTTTGACTGGGATAACATGCTGGCATTCGAAGGTAACACTGCACCCTACATGCAATATGCCTACACTCGCGTAGCATCTATCTTCTCTAAAGCTGGTATTTCTATGGATGAGCTATCTGGTTCAATCCAAGTATCAGAAGAGAAAGAAAAAGCATTGGTTGCTAAATTGATGCAATTTGAAGAAGCAGTTCAATCGGTTGCGCGTGAAGGTCAACCGCACATTCTTTGTGGCTACCTATTCGAACTTGCAGGCCAGTTCTCTGGCTTCTACGAAGCATGCCCAATTCTGAATGCAGAAGAAGACGTGAAGAACAGCCGTTTGAAACTTGCAGCCCTGACTGCGAAGACCATCAAACAAGGTCTGTCGCTACTGGGTATTAATACGCTAGAACGTATGTAATTTCCAAAAACGAAAAGGTTGGCGCAAGCCAACCTTTTGTTTATCTGGTAAGACAATTATTACCATCTCGATTAAGGATCATCATCATGAGTTTTTCTCTGCATCCTCAGTTAGAAAAAGACACCGACGTTATTGGTCATTTCCCAATTTGTGTTGCTTTACTGCATAAAGATGGCGCTGTGCCTTGGGTCATTTTGGTACCGAAAAAAGAGAACTTGAAAGAGTTACATCACCTACCTATGGCAGAGCAGCAACAGTTTTTGTTGGAATCACAATTGGTGAGTGAAACGCTTGAAGCACTTTACCAACCCGACAAAATCAATCTTGGCGCTTTAGGTAACATGGTTCCGCAGCTGCACATTCATCATATCGCTCGTTTTAAAACCGATATCGCATGGCCAGGTCCAGTATGGGGCAATACCAAAGGCGAGCATCGTGAATCTAATGCCCAACAAGCTATGCTGGCCGAACTGCGTGACGCATTTAGCCAAAGCGATCTGTTTAGCGCCTAAATTCACCACGGCAGTAAGCCATAGGTACAACTACAAAACACATTCATAAAAAAGCCTCACTTCAATGAAGTGAGGCTTTTTATTGGCATCAACAAAATACCATCAATTACATCGTAACATTCACCGCTAAGCCGTTACTCTGATTGACCACGTAACGAACACGCATCACTTTGTCAGCTGAATTGGTGTCTTCTTGGCGGGATATGACGCCTTTTTTTAGCCAAACGGCCAACATCGCCTCTACCCCATCTTCACTTAAACGAAAATGTTCGGCTAGTTCGCGGCGACTCACGCCGCGATGCTCTGCAATGTAGCTTTTTAGCTCGGCGAGAATCATAGCGCCTCCAAAGCCTGGGCTTGTACGCGATTCCCGACTCGACGTAGGTAGAAGTAAACCCCAATCAACGCCGCAACAATCACCACCATCCAACTGATGCTTTGCACAGGATGGCTGCTGATTTGCGTTGCTTGATAGAAGAAAGTCGCACCACCGTAGCCAAGACCGAAGGTCCAAAGCGCAATAAAGCGGGCAAATTTAGGACCAAACTCACGAACGTATGCGCCCATAGCCGCCACACACGGGGTGTATAGCAGTACCAAAATCAAGTAAGAGAAAGCCGCATAACCCGAAGTAAAGTGCTTATTCAAGTTAGTGAAGATAGAGCTATCAACCGCTTGCTCTTCCGCCACTGTTTGGCTATCACTCAAATCGCCAACTTCAATGCCTAGCGGGTCTGAGTAACTCAAATCGGCCAAGTTTTGCGGAATCGACATCACCGCTTCTTTCAAACTCGCCATCAAGTCAAATTCATCATTGCCACCTTCGTCTGCAGAGGTGTACAGACTGTTTAGCGTCCCTACTACGGCTTCTTTAGCGAAAATACCGGTAATGATACCGACCGTTGCTGCCCAGTTGTCGTCTTCAACCCCCATTGGAGTGAATACTGGCGTCACTACTTGTGCCGCTTTTGATAGCACAGAGTTTTGACTGTCTTCGTTACCGAAACTGCCATCCATACCCAATGAGTTAAAGAAACTCAACACGGCCACCACGAGTACGATGGTTTTACCCGCCCCCAGCACGAAGCGTTTTAGCTTCTGCCAAGTTTTAATCAACACGTTTTGCAGCGTTGGAATTTCATAATCTGGCATTTCCATGATGAGCGAATCACTTGAACCTGGGTACAAGGTTTTCTTCATGAATAGCCCGGTAAATACCGCCGCAATAATGCCTAGAATGTACAGAGCAAACACGATGTTTTGTCCGCTTTCAGGGAAGAAGGCTGCTGCAAATAGTGCATACACGGGTAAACGAGCACCACAAGACATAAATGGCGCCATAGAAGCAGCGAGTTTACGCTCACGCTCTTGATCTAACGTACGTGTTGCCATGATAGCCGGCACGTTACAACCAAAACCCAGCACTAATGGCACAAACGCTTTACCTGGCAAGCCGATTTTCTGCATCACTTTATCCAGTACAAACGCGGCGCGAGACATGTAACCCGAGCTTTCTAGCACTGCAAGGAATAGATACAAACAAGCGATCACAGGGATAAAAGTCGCAACGGTTTGAATACCTCCGCCAATACCATCAACAAGCACTGTGGTTAACCATACTGGCAAGTGGTCATCCAGCAGATAATGGCCACCGTCGACCAATAGCGCACCAACCCCGATATCAAAGAAATCGATGAAGGCACTGCCGATATTGATCGAGAACATAAACATCAGGTACATAACGAAGAAAAACAGTGGAATACCTAACCACTTATTGAGCATCAGTTTATCGGCTTTCTCGGTAAAGCTGTGGCTCAATTTACCTTCACTGCGGCGAATGGTTTGACATTGAGTGTGCAAGAACGTGTATTTCACATCCGCCACATGTAAGTCGATATCCAACTGGCTATCACGTCGCTCTGCATCAATCTGGGTACGTTTTTCGGCAGGTTGTTCATTGATGACCAAGCGGTCATTTTCTAGGGCACGAATCGCTAACGCACGCGCTGCAGCTACTTTGCCCGTAAATAGAGGTTCAATACGTCCGATGGCAGCTTCAAACTCAGGGCCATAATTGAGTTTGAATGGCTCAAGAGCAATGCCTTGCACCAACACTCGGTGCAGCTGCTCTTTAAATTTACGCACGTGGTGACGGTTGTGTGCCGAGATTGCGATCACAGGACAACCCAGCATCGCCTGCAGTGCTTTTTCATCGATAGTTTGACGTTCGCGTTTCAGCGCATCCATCTTGTTTAGGATCACCACCATTGGACGACCCAGTTCACGCAGCTGTAATGTCATGTACAAACTACGTTCCAAACATGTTGCGTCAACAACGTTGATGATGATATCGGCAGGTAACGTTAATACCGCGCGAGAAGCGATAGATTCATCGATACTGTTTGCATCGTTACCACTGTCTAGTGCGTAAATACCCGGCAAGTCGGTCAATAAAAATTCATCACCCGAGTGAATATATCGCCCGGTTTTTTTCTCTACAGTCACACCAGCCCAGTTACCTACCTGCTGCTTAGCACCGGTTAGGCCATTGAAAAGCGTGGTTTTACCACTGTTTGGGTTACCTACTGTTAACACTTGATACTGCATTAGCGGCGCTCCACTTCGATTGATGCTGCGATGCTTTCACGTAACGCGACAGAAACGCCACGAACCTCGACCTGTAAAGGGTCTCCCATCGGTGCTCGGCGTACTAAGGTAATCTCGGTTTGCGGCAAAATACCCATCACCATAAGGCGCTTTCTCGTTTCCGTAGAGAGCTGATTTAAGGCCGTAACAGTCACGGTCTCACCACTTTTTAGTTCTGATAACTTCATAGACAATGCCATTTAACAGTAGTGTGAATGAGAAATATTTTTATTCATTATAGTAATGATAATGAATCTTTATAGCAGTAAATATGCGCAACATCAAAAAAGACCTAATAGTTGCAAGGATATTCATCAAGTTGATTAATTTACAGACAAAACAGGGCTAAACATGGATGAATATGCAGTTTTGCTTATTGAGCATAGAGTGATATGCCGCAAGGAATGGAATTTGAGACAAAAAAAAGATGACTTAGTGTCATCTTTTTCGGTTTTTATTGTGAAGTGCTTATTTGCCTAAACAATTCGTGTAGCTTTGCGCAAGTGATTTAAGAAACGCAAAATAGCTACCTTTAGCCAGTGGAATGGTTGTTGCCAATGGATCTAGCTCACCAATCTTAGCTTGGGTACCACGCACCACACTTTGAATCACCGCAGGTTGGAACTGAGGTTCTGCAAAAACACACTGAATTTTTCCCGCCGTTAAGGATTCACGAATATGAATCAGAGTCTTAGCACCCGGTTTACGATCTGGGCTCACAGTAAAGTGGCCTTGATTGTTCAAACCGTAGTGCTGTTCAAAATAGGCGTAACCGTCATGGAAAACGTAATAAGGCTTCTGTTTAATCGGCGTGAGTTGCTGATTAATCTGCTCATCGGTTTGCGTTAGCTGTTGTTGGAAACGAGTCAAATTAGCTTGATAAGTCGCACTATGGGCAGGATCCATCGCCATCAGTTTCTGTGCAATCGCATCAGCGACTGTGTTCGCTTGAGTAACGCCTAACCAAAAATGAGGATCGTGGGTGCCGTGATGATGGTGACCATCATCTTCGTGATGCTCTTCTTCTGAAAAGGCACGCAGCTTGAGATTAGGAATCGCACTTAAGGTTAATACGTTGCTTTGTGACTCCAATACCTTGGTTAAAAAGGGTTCTAGGTCTGAACCAAACCAAATGACAAGGTCAGCCTGATGAATCCGCTTTACATCTGAGGGACGCAATGCATAATCGTGCGGCGACGCATTCGTTCCCAAAAGCACATCCGGCGTAGTCACGCCCAATGTCAGTTCATTGGTGATCATCTGAATCGGTTTAATACTGGTTAAAATCGTATTCGCCCAAGTTGGTGTACAAAACGCAACCAACCAAGCGATTAAAGTGAATCTCGCTAACATTATCACTGTTCTAAGCTGTGGCAGAAATGGTGGTTGAATGTTACATTATAACATCATCAAATTGCAAATGAGTTCCTTTCATGTCGACCCTCATTGAATTACAAAATATCTGCGTGGATTTTAACCAAAGGCGCGTGTTGGATAACGTTAGCCTTACGGTAGAAAAAGGCCGCATTACCACACTTATCGGGCCCAACGGTGCAGGGAAATCGACTCTGGTTAAGGTATTGCTTGGTTTGCTCAAGCCAACTTCTGGTGAGCTAAAACGCAGCAAGCAACTTAAAATTGGTTACGTACCCCAAAAGCTCAAATTAAATGAGACACTGCCGCTGACCGTAACGCGCTTTTTGCGCCTCGCGGGTAAGTTTAGTCAAAACGAGTTGGAACAATCGCTGCGTTTGGTGGGGGCTGAACATCTGCGTGACAACGACATGCACCAGCTCTCTGGTGGAGAAACGCAGCGCATTTTAATTGCTCGTGCCTTACTGCAACGCCCGGCACTTTTGGTACTTGATGAACCGGCACAAGGCGTCGATGTACAAGGTCAGATTGATCTTTACGAACTGATTAATGATATTCGTAAACGCTTTGGCTGCGCGGTATTTATGGTGTCACACGACCTGCATTTGGTGATGGCAAAAACCGATGATGTGATCTGTTTACAACACCATATCTGCTGCTCAGGTGCGCCGCACGACATTACTCAGCATCCAAGCTACATCTCGCTCTTTGGTCATCATCCTCAAGAGAGCCTAGCGTTTTATCATCACCACCACGACCACCATCATCATGACTTGTCTGGCGTACCAGTTTCTGGCGACAGTGAACAGTGTCATGCACATCATCACGGGCATCCATCGCATGATTGATTATCTTCTCCCTTCTATCTTTGCTGGTCTTGGCATTGCCTTGATAGCAGGTCCACTTGGCTCTTTCGTCGTCTGGCGCAAAATGTCCTATTTTGGCGACACCTTGGCTCACGCTTCCTTACTGGGTATTGCATTAGGCTTTTTACTGAATGTGAACCTGTACTTGGCATTATTAGTGTGCTGTTTAGGTCTAGCCAGCTTATTAGTGGTCATGCAACGTCAAAAGATTGTCGCAACCGATACTTTACTCGGGATTTTAGCTCATAGCGCCCTCTCACTGGGATTGATTGCGGTGAGTTTTCTCGATGATGTGCGTATCGATCTGATGAGCTATCTATTTGGTGATTTGCTGGCGGTTACGCCCTCAGACTTAATCTTTATTTGGTCAGGCGTCATCGTGGTAGGTGCTCTAGTTTACTATTTTTGGCAACCACTACTGTCGAGCAGTATTAATGAAGAGTTGGCCAGTGTTGAAGGCATTAACGTCGATTTTATGCGCCTCATTTTGATGCTGTTAATGGGTGCTGTAATCGCGGTTGGGATGAAATTTGTCGGGGCACTGATCATGACCTCGCTGCTGATTATCCCTGCAGCTACCGCTCGTCGTTTATCGCGCACACCTGAACAGATGGCGTTTATCGCCTCTGCAATTGGCTGTATCAGCGTATTGTGTGGAATTACCCTGTCTTGGCATTTCGATACGCCTGCAGGGCCATCAGTGGTGATTAGCGCTTCCATGCTGTTTCTACTTAGCCACATTGTGAAATGTCGCTAAGCTCTATCCCCCCAAATACCACCAAGTTAATTAAAATGACAAAAAACCCTAAGCCATGAGCTTAGGGTTTTTGCTATTTGCTGCTTGTACATTGGCGATATTAATTACCAGCCAGTGACTTCTCGTAGCGCTTTACCGATTTGAGCCAAGCTTTTCACGGTTTTCACGCCTGCAGATTCAAGCGCTGCGAATTTCTCATCCGCCGTACCTTTACCTCCAGAAATGATGGCACCAGCGTGGCCCATACGTTTACCCGGAGGAGCCGTTACACCCGCGATGTAAGAAACCACAGGTTTGGTCACATTCGCTTTGATGTACGCTGCTGCTTCTTCTTCCGCAGTACCACCGATTTCACCGATCATCACAATCGCTTCAGTTTCAGGGTCTTTTTCAAACAGGGCTAAGATATCAATGAAGTTAGAACCCGGAATTGGGTCACCACCGATACCCACACATGTGGATTGACCAAAACCTTCGTCAGTGGTTTGTTTAACCGCTTCATAAGTCAATGTGCCTGAGCGAGAGACGATACCCACTTTACCTTTTTTATGAATGTGACCAGGCATGATGCCAATCTTACATTCATCAGGAGTAATTACCCCAGGGCAGTTAGGACCAATCATGCGCACACCAGAGGCATCCAAACGCACCTTTACTTCAAGCATATCTAGGGTTGGAATACCTTCAGTGATGGTGACGATCAGCTTGATACCGGCATCAATCGCTTCGAGAATCGCGTCTTTACAGAACGGCGCTGGAACATAAATAACGGAAGCCGTTGCACCTGTTGCTTCAACCGCATCACGCACGGTATTAAACACAGGTAAACCAAGGTGCTTAGTGCCACCTTTGCCAGGAGAAACACCACCAACCAATTGAGTGCCGTAATCAAGCGCTTGCTGAGAGTGGAATGTACCTTGACCACCAGTGAAACCTTGACAGATAACCTTGGTGTCTTTGTTGATCAGAATAGACATTATTTACCCTCCGCTGCTGCAACCACTTTTTCCGCAGCTTCTGTCAATGAAGTCGCGGCGATAATATTGAGACCACTGTCGGCAAGTTTCTTCGCACCCAGTTCCGCGTTGTTACCTTCCAAGCGAACCACAACAGGTACTGTTACACCCACCTCTTCCACAGCGCCAATAATACCGTCAGCAATAAGGTCACAACGGACAATACCACCGAAAATGTTCACCAGTACCGCTTTGACATTTTTGTCGGAGAGAATAATTTTAAACGCTTCTGTTACACGCTCTTTGGTTGCACCGCCGCCCACATCAAGGAAGTTGGCTGGGTGACCACCATGAAGGTTAACGATATCCATAGTGCCCATGGCTAGACCTGCACCATTGACCATGCAGCCAATATTGCCATCCAGAGCAACGTAGTTGAGTTCCCATTTCGCTGCATTGGCTTCGCGGGCATCTTCTTGAGATGGATCGTGCATTTCACGCAGCTTAGGTTGACGGTACATCGCGTTAGAGTCGATGTTGATTTTGCCGTCAAGACAAAGAAGATTACCTTCACCAGTAATCACTAGCGGGTTAATCTCAAGCAGCGCTAAATCGTACTTGGTAAACATGTTACCAAGGCCGAGGAAAATCTTAGTAAATTGTTTAATTTGCTCGCCTTCAAGACCCAGTTTGAATGCTAATTCACGGCCTTGATAAGGTTGAGGACCGACGAGCGGATCAATAGCCGCTTTGTGGATCAGCTCAGGAGTCTCATGCGCGACTTTTTCAATTTCGACGCCGCCTTCAGTAGAGGCCATAAAAACAACGCGACGACTTGAACGGTCTACCACTGCGCCTAGATAAAGTTCGTTGGCAATATTAGATGCTGCCTCGACGAGAATTTTTGTCACAGGTTGACCATTGGCGTCTGTTTGATAAGTGACTAAATTCTTGCCCAACCATTTTTGCGCAAAATCCTTGATGCCTTCTTTTGTATCGTGCAGTTCCACACCGCCCGCTTTACCGCGGCCACCAGCGTGTACCTGACATTTCACAACCCATTTCGTGCCGCCAATCTTACCTGCTGCTTCCGCCGCTTCTTGTGGCGTGTCACACGCATAACCTTCGGGTACGGGCAGTCCGAACTCTGCAAACAGCTGTTTGGCTTGGTATTCATGCAAATTCATTGTGTTGTTCCGTCTGTTTGTTTTTATCCATAAGCCCAAACTGGGCTTTACGTCTTGTAGGGAGACTCAGATGAGCGTCACTTTTCAATGACTTAACCGGGCTAGACGTTGAGCTAGTCTAGCCCGTTTTGATTTAGACGTCTAGAAATCTAGACATATAAACCTTACACGTCGAGAATTAAACGTGCAGGATCCTCTAGCAACTCTTTCACAGTAACTAAGAACCCAACTGACTCACGGCCATCGATAATACGGTGGTCGTAAGAGAGAGCGAGATACATCATTGGCAGAATTTCAATCTTACCGTCAACGACCATCGCGCGGTCTTGGATTTTGTGCATACCTAGAATAGCTGCTTGCGGTGGGTTAATGATTGGTGTCGACATTAATGACCCAAACACACCACCGTTAGTGATAGTGAAGTTACCACCGGTGAGTTCATCAACGGTAAGTTTGCCATCACGACCTTTTAGAGCAAGATCCTTAATGCCTTTCTCGATTTGAGCCAGACTGAGCGTATCAGTATCTTTCAGTACTGGAGTGACCAACCCACGAGGAGTTGAAACCGCAATACTGATATCAAAGAAGTTGTGGTACACAATGTCATCACCGTCAAGTGAGGCATTCACTTCTGGATAACGCTTCAAAGCTTCTGTGACCGCCTTAACATAGAACGACATGAAACCTAAACGGATATCATGCTTTTTCTCAAACAGATCTTGATACTGCTTACGCAGATCCATAATCGGTTTCATGTTCACTTCGTTAAACGTGGTCAGCATCGCTGTGCTGTTTTTCGCTTCGAGTAGACGTTCTGCGATACGTTTACGCAGACGAGTCATAGGAACGCGTTTTTCACTGCGACCAGGGTTCACTGGCGCAACTGCAGCTGGGGCTGGAGCAGCTTTTGCTGGAGCAGATTTCGCACTAGCCAAATGCGCTTCAACATCTTCGCGAGTGATACGACCACCCACACCAGTGCCTTTCACATCACTTGGCTCAAGACCGTGTTCGCCCAGTAAACGGCGTACTGCTGGACTTAACCAATCATTGGTTTCTTCAGACAGCGTTGCTTTATGACGACGATCAGGAGAAGGCTCAGTCGATTCCGCTTTATCTGTGGTTGGTTCACCCGCTACTGCACCCGGTTTGATGCGTGCTAATAGCTGTTTAGATAACACGGTCGCACCTTCTTCTTCCAGAATGGCTTCAAGAACGCCCTCTTCTGGAGCTGGAACTTCCAACACCACTTTGTCAGTTTCAATTTCAACGATAACTTCGTCACGAGCAACCGAATCACCCGCTTTCTTATGCCAAGTTGCAACCGTCGCATCCGCAACGGACTCAGGTAAATCTGGAACCAGAATTTCAATTGTCATATCTGTGTCTTCCTTTTACTTCTAGTTCTTACTTAATAGTCAGTGCGTCTTCGACTAACGCTTTCTGCTGTTTCAAATGAACGGACATATAACCCACAGCTGGAGATGCTGATGCAGGACGACCGGCGTATTTCAGATCGGCACCGGCAGGAATCGCTGCCCGGAAATTGTGCTGACTTGAATACCAAGCACCTTGGTTTTGCGGCTCTTCCTGACACCAAACATAATCCACCGCGTTAGTGTACGGCGCGATGATTGCTTGAAGTTCATCAATTGGGAATGGGTATAACTGCTCGATACGAACAATCGCCACATCGTCTTGCTCATTGGCACGACGCTGTTCTAGCAGATCGTAATAGACCTTACCTGAACAGAATACGACACGTTTTACCTTCACAGGATCCAGTGGATCCACTTCACCAATGGCGGCTTGGAACGTACCGTGTGCTAACTCTTCCATCGAAGAAATACACAATGGGTGACGTAACAAAGACTTAGGTGACATCACAATCAAAGGACGACGCATTGGGCGTACCACTTGACGACGCAGCATGTGATAAACCTGTGCTGGTGTTGATGGCACAATCACTTGGATGTTTTGCTCTGCACAAAGCTGCAGATAACGTTCCAAACGAGCTGATGAGTGCTCTGGACCTTGACCTTCATAGCCATGAGGTAACAGCATAGTCAGGCCACATAAACGCCCCCACTTCTGCTCACCAGAGGAGATGAACTGGTCGATCACTACTTGAGCGCCGTTAGCAAAGTCGCCAAACTGTGCTTCCCAAATGGTTAAACCACCTGGTTCTGCCGTGGCATAACCGTACTCAAAAGCCAACACTGCTTCTTCAGATAACACAGAGTCAATCACTTGGAATGGACCTTGTTTATCGTGAATATGTTTAAGTGGAATATAAACGCTGGCATCAGCTTGGTTGTGCAGCACTGAATGGCGGTGGAAGAATGTACCACGACCTGAGTCCTGACCAGAGATACGAATGCGTTTGCCGTAATCTACCAAGGTTGCATAAGCTAAGAGCTCAGCCATACCCCAGTCGAGCGGTTTTTCACCCGCAATCATAGAGACACGATCAGCGTAGATTTTTTCCACACGACTTTGCAGCTTATGGCTTTCTGGGTGTTGGCAGATACGATGACCAAGTTCACGCAGGCGATCAATATCGTATTGGTTCTTCCATTCCATATTCCATTCATGGTTTAGGTATGGAGACCAGTCAACAGAGTGCATCGTCATCGGACGCCACTCTTTCACCACCACTTCACCGTGGTCTAACGCATCGCGATATTCATTGACTAATTGAGTAGCCGTTTCAATATCGGCTTCACCGCGCTCCATCAATACATCCGCATACAACTTACGTGGTGTTGGATGCTTTTTGATCTTTTGATACATCAATGGTTGAGTCGCGTTTGGCTCGTCCGCTTCGTTATGGCCATGACGGCGATAACACACCAAATCAATCACAACGTCGCGTTTGAATGTGTTGCGATAGTCCAAAGCAACGCGAGTGACAAACGCAACTGCTTCAGGATTATCCGCATTCACATGGAAAATCGGCGCCTGTACCATCTTGGCTATGTCGGTACAGTACATGGTAGAACGCGTATCGCGTGGGTTAGAGGTGGTAAAACCAACCTGGTTGTTGATAACGATACGTACCGTACCACCAACACAGAAGCCTCGAGCCAGAGACATGTTAAAGGTTTCAGCCACAACACCTTGCCCTGCAATCGCAGAGTCACCATGAATAGTAATAGGGAGAACTTTACTGCCGTCTTTATCTTCAAGACGGTCTTGGCGAGCTCGAACTGAGCCCATAACCACTGGGTTAACAATTTCAAGATGCGATGGGTTAAACGCCAGTGCTAAATGCACATCGCCGCCTTGGGTTGCAAAGTCCGCAGAGAAACCTTGGTGATACTTAACGTCACCAGTACCCCATGTTTCGTCATGCTTACCTGCGAATTCGTCGAATAGGCCTTGAGGTTTTTTACCCAAGACGTTAACCAACATATTCAAACGACCACGGTGTGCCATACCGATAACGACTTCACGCATACCTTGTGAACCCGCATAACGGATCAGCTCTTTGGTCATTGGAATTAATGCATCGCCGCCTTCCAATGAGAAACGTTTAGCACCAGGGAATTTCGCGCCTAGATAGCGTTCCAAACCTTCTGCAGCCGTCAACTCTTCCAAGAAAGTAACTTTCTCAGCTTTGGTAAATTGAGGACGACCATTGACGGGTTCAATGTGCTGTTGAATCCAACGTTTCTGTTCAGTATCAGTGATGTGCATGTATTCAGCACCCACTGGACCGGTATAGATGTTGTTAAGGGCCTGATAGATATCTTTTAACTTCATGGTGTCGCTGCCGATCGCGAACGAACCAACGTTAAAAGTTTCTTCCATATCATCGTCGGTCAGGTTATGGAATGATGGGTCCAATTCCGCCACAGGTGGGCGTTTCCATAAACTGAGAGGGTCCAATTGAGCAGCTTCGTGACCGCGGAAACGGTACGCGTTAATGAGCTGCAATACTTTTACCTGTTTTGCATCGACTTCAGGATCACTAACTTGGACACTGTAATGCTTAGTCTCTTGAGCGAGTCGCCGGAAGTAGTCGCGAATACGTGAATGTGGTTGTTCTACCACAGTTTCTGGTTGCGCAGGCAAACCATCAAAAACACGTTTCCACTCCTCACTTACCAGGTCGGGATCACTTAGATACGATTCGTAGAGTTCCTCTACATAAGTTGCATTGGCGCCAGCCAAGTGTGAAGACTCGAGCCATGCCTTCATCACGCCGTTGTGCATTATTTTCCCTTTACCAGTAGTTTTTACAGTCACTTCGGTCTACGCCGAGCTATCAAAGAGCAGGCCCGAAAGCCTGCTTTGTCACTTTACACCGAGCGATTAATCAGCATCGACTTGATATGACCAATCGCTTTGGTCGGATTTAACCCTTTCGGACAAACGTTGACACAGTTCATGATTCCGTGACAACGGAATACGCTGAACGCATCATCAAGTGCCGACAAACGTTCATCAGTTGCAGTGTCGCGACTGTCAATGAGCCAACGATAAGCCGCTAACAAGCCTGCAGGGCCGATAAACTTGTCTGGATTCCACCAGAAAGAAGGGCAAGAGGTTGAACAACATGCACACATAATGCACTCGTACAAACCATCTAAATGTGCTCGATCTTCTGGAGCCTGAAGATTTTCTCGAGACGGTGGCAAATTACCATCCGAAATCAAGAAGGGTTTCACTTTGGCGTAGTTATCGTAGAACTGCGTCATATCCACGATCAAATCGCGGATAACAGGAAGTCCAGGAAGGGGACGAATTACAATCTTCTTGCTGCCTGCCAAAGCAGAAAGAGGAGTAATACACGCCAATCCGTTTTTTCCGTTCATGTTCAGACCGTCTGAACCACAAACTCCTTCGCGGCATGAACGTCGGAACGCGATACTAGGATCCTGTTCTTTAAGAAGAATCAGTGCATCCAGTACCATCATATCTGAACCTTCACCCACATCAAGAGTATAGTCTTTCATATACGGCTTGTTGTCTATATCTGGATTGTATCTGTACAAAGAGAAGTTAAGTTTCATAGTTCAGTCCTCCCCTAGTATGTACGTACTTTTGGTGGGAACGGGTCACGATAAATTGGGTGCATGTTCACATCGCGTTTACTCATCTGTTCTGTTTCAGGGTTGTAAATGGAGTGGCATAGCCAATTTTCGTCATCGCGATCTGGGAAATCGTAACGTGCGTGAGCACCACGACTTTCGGTACGGTAGTTTGCCGCAACTGCCGTTGAGAACGCTGTTTCCATCAAGTTGTCCAGTTCAAGACATTCCACACGTTGTGTGTTGAACTCTTTTGATTTGTCTGCCAAGTGAGCACTTTGCAAACGTTCACGAATCTCTTTAAGTTCGCTTAAACCTTCAGCCATTGCCGCACCTTCACGGAATACTGAGAAGCTATGCTGCATACATTGCTGCAAATCTTTACGAATTTGCACAGGGTCTTCACCACCAGTGCTATTTTCCCAGCGCATGGTACGCGCTAGTGACGCTTCAATATCCGATTCTGTTGCTGGGCGAGCTTCGGCTTGTGCAGCCAATGTTTCGCCAAGGTGTAACCCGGTTGCACGACCAAACACCACTAAGTCTAGCAGAGAGTTACCACCCAAGCGGTTAGCACCATGCACGGACACTGAGGCAATCTCACCACAAGCAAACAGACCTTGAATTTCAACGTCTTTGCCTGATGCATTCTGTTTTAGCGCTTGACCAGAGACTTGGGTTGGCACGCCACCCATCATGTAGTGACAGGTTGGAATAACCGGAATCGGTTCTTTAACAGGGTCAACGTGAGCGAAGGTACGTGATAGTTCACAAATACCAGGCAAACGAGACTCAAGCACATCGCGGCCAAGGTGATCCAATTTCAGCTTGATGTGTGGACCCCATGGGCCATCACAACCACGACCTTCACGAATTTCGATCATCATCGAACGCGCAACCACGTCACGACCAGCAAGGTCTTTTGCGTTAGGCGCATAACGTTCCATGAAACGTTCGCCATCTTTATTAAGAAGATAGCCACCTTCACCACGACAACCTTCTGTTACCAATACCCCAGCACCAGCGATACCGGTTGGGTGGAATTGCCACATTTCCATGTCTTGCATTGGTACGCCAGCACGCAGCGCCATACCTACACCGTCACCGGTATTGATGTGCGCGTTCGTGGTAGACTGATAAATACGGCCTGCACCGCCCGTTGCTAGTACAGTCGCTTTTGCTTTGAAGTAACAGATTTCACCAGTTTCCATGCACAGAGCGGTACACCCCAAAATGGCGCCATCTTGGTTTTTCACCAAATCAAGGGCATACCATTCAGAGAAAATGGTGGTTTTGTGCTTGATGTTCTGTTGGTAGAGAGTGTGTAGCAGAGCGTGACCAGTACGGTCGGCAGCAGCAGCAGTGCGAGCAGCCTGTTCACCACCGAACTCTTTAGATTGGCCACCAAATGGACGTTGATAAATTGAACCATCATCAAAACGGGAAAATGGCAGACCCATTTTTTCTAGTTCAATCACCGATTGAGGACCATTTTTACACATGTATTCAATGGCGTTTTGGTCGCCAATGTAGTCTGACCCTTTTACGGTGTCATACATGTGCCATTCCCAGTTATCTTTGTGGGAGTTACCGAGTGCAACGGTAATACCACCCTGTGCTGATACAGTGTGGGAACGAGTAGGAAAAACTTTTGATAACAGTGCGCAAGTTAGGCCCTGTTCTGAAATTTGCAACGCGGCACGCATACCTGCACCGCCGGCACCGATCACAACGGCGTCGAATTGACGTACTGGAATAGACACTTATACACCCCACAAAACGAATAGGCCGGAGAAGAAATAGCCAAGTAACACAGCGATCACCACTAGCTGTAGTAATCCGCGCAGTTTTGCGCATTTCACATAGTCAGTTAGCACCTGCCATAAACCGATCCAACCGTGAATCAGGACACAGACGAGCGCTAGCATGGTGAACACTTTGGTGAACGTACCAGCGAAGAAACCAGTCCATGACACATAGGTGATGTCGGTAAACGCACAGAAACAAACCATGTAAATGACATACAAGGTCATAACAATGGCGGTACCACGAACTAACAGAAAATCGTGCACGCCATTACGGCCTAGGGAAGCAACATTTTTTACCATACTAGGACTCCTGCCAGAACAGCGAGGACAATCGTAATACCAAAGGCAACTTTGGCACTCATAGCACCAGTATCGAGCTCTTCAAAGTAACCCATATCCATCATTAGATGACGCAATCCGCCAACGATGTGATAGGCTAGAGCAGTCAAAATGCCCCATAAAATGAGTTTAACGATGAAACTGTTGACGATGTCACTGGCGTCCATAAACCCCATTGGAGAGGATAAGGACAAGGAGAGTAACCATAACAGGATTCCCACCGCCACAAACATGATCACCCCGGTTACACGGTGAAGAATCGATGCAATGGCAGTAATAGGAAAGCGTATGGTCTGTAGATCTAGATTTACAGGTCTTAACTTTCTTTCTTTCACGGGCTTGCTCACTCAGCTCCATTGAGCATTTATAGTTATTGAAGAAAATTCAGGCACAAAGCAGATATTTTTTAACAATTATTAAACATTTCACCCAAAATTTAACTGGTTAAAGCGCTCAATAAAGGTCATCTTTCTAACTAAAAATTGTAGAGAGAAACGTTTTAAAGCTAGAAAGAACAAGGCTTTTGCCCGCATTCACTTAGCCAATATAGGGCTCGCTACATTTTAATACAATTGGTGTAACAATTTTTGCTACATGGAACAGATTTTTAACGTTTTATTTATGAAAAATCAAAGTGAGTGCACACATCAGTTTAGAAAAATTGACTTTACTTAGGATCGGTCGTAAATAGTTCAGGCACAAACATCCTGGACGGACTACATAATTTAAAAAACAAAGGAGATTGTTATGGCAGATAAGAAAGCGACCCTTCATATCGAAGGAAAAGCGCCAATCGAGCTGCCGATTATGGATGGGAGCATTGGTCCCCAAGTAATCGATGTTCGAGGATTGGGTGCAAACGGCTATTTCACGTTTGACCCGGGTTTTCTTGCCACTGCATCTTGTGAGTCTCAAATCACTTATATCGATGGCGATAAAGGTGTTCTGCTGCACCGTGGATATCCCATTGATCAGTTAGCAAATAACGCTGATTACCTCGAAGTCTGTTTCATCTTGCTTTACGGCGAAGCCCCTACTCGCGAACAATATGAAGAGTTCAAATACACTGTTGCTCGTCATACTATGGTTCACGAACAGATCGCTAGCTTTTATCATGGTTTCCGTCGTGACGCTCACCCAATGGCCATTATGTGTGGTGTGGTTGGCGCTCTGGCTGCTTTCTACCATGATTCTCTTGATATCAATAACGACTCACACCGTGAAATTGCGGCGTATCGTCTACTGTCTAAAATGCCAACACTGGCAGCAATGTGTTACAAATACTCAGTAGGTCAACCGTTTATCTATCCTCGTAACGATCTGACTTACGCAGAAAACTTCCTTCACATGATGTTTGCAACCCCTTGTGAAGAATACGAAGTCAACCCAATTGTGGCTCGTGCTATGGATAAAATCTTTACTCTGCACGCAGACCATGAACAAAACGCCTCCACTTCAACAGTACGTTTAGCCGGTTCTTCAGGTGCAAACCCATTTGCTTGTATCGCCGCAGGGATCGCTTCCCTTTGGGGTCCTGCGCATGGTGGTGCCAACGAAGCTTGTCTGCGTATGTTGGAAGAGATTGGTTCTGTTGAAAAAATTCCAGAATATGTTGCTCGTGCAAAAGATAAAGATGACCCATTCCGTTTGATGGGCTTTGGTCACCGTGTTTACAAAAACTATGACCCTCGCGCTACCGTCATGCGTAAAGCTTGTCACGATGTACTTCAAGAGTTGGATATCAAAGATCCACTGTTGGATGTGGCAATGGAATTGGAACGTATTGCTCTGTCTGACACTTACTTTATCGACAAGAAACTTTATCCAAACGTCGATTTCTACTCAGGCATCATTTTGAAAGCGATTGGTATTCCAGTCTCAATGTTTACCGTGATCTTTGCAATGTCTCGCACTATCGGTTGGATTGCGCACTGGAACGAAATGCACAGTGACCCAGGAAACCGTATCGGTCGTCCTCGTCAGCTGTACACGGGTAAAACCATGCGTGACTTCGTACCACTGCAAAAACGTTAATGCTGTTTTTAGTTACATCGATGTAAGAAAAGAGCGAGGCATTGTCTCGCTCTTCTATTTCATCTATTGCTCACTTGGCAAGCTCATCACACTGGGTTATTGATGTCGATAAAGGTGACATCAAAACCATGCTCTTGCGCAAGCCACTCACCAAGTGCTTTCACACCGTAACGCTCCGTAGCGTGGTGACCTGCAGCAAAGTAATGAATATCTTGCTCACGTGCTGAATAGGTGGTGCGCTCAGAAATCTCACCTGATATAAACGCATCAAGCCCTTTTTCTACCGCCAGTTCAATAAAATCTTGTCCACCACCGGTGCATAGACCCACGGTTTCAATCAATTTGGCTTCATTTTCAGGGGCGATGTGCATTGGTTCGCGGTTAAGAGCACTGGCGATACGCGCTGCAAACTCAGCGCCTGCCACCGGCTTTTCCAATCGCCCATACATAGCTACCGATTGAGGATGCCCTTCTAACCCACCTTCTAAGGTAATGCCCAGTCGCTGAGCCAATTGAGCGTTATTACCAAGGCTTGGGTGAATGTCGAGCGGCAAATGGTAAGCCAATAAGTTGATATCATGTTTAATTAATTGGCGAATTCGACGCCCTTTCATACCACGAATCGCTTGAGGCTCACTTTTCCAAAAGTAGCCATGATGAACTAAGATTGCATCAGCGTTCAGTTCAATCGCTTTTTCAATTAATGCCGCAGAGGCCGTCACACCAGTAACAATTTTTTGAATGTCATTTTTGCCTTCTACTTGAAGACCATTAGGACAGTAATCTTTAATGAGATGAGGGGACAAAGTGTCATTGAGCAAGCTCTCAAGTTCTAATGTTTTCATGGTTTGTTCCATTGCATCCAGTTGATGGTGAGGTTATAACAATTTAATGGACGATTGTCGAAACACCCTTAGGTTAACCAGCATGAATCTTCGTTTATTATCCGATTGGATCATTACTACGCCGTCACTTCTGCTCGGTTCAGTTCCAATTGAAGTTTTTTCTCCATTTTCTCAACCAAGCCCACAGGATTTACCGGCGTATACCGGTAACCAACGCCTTGGTTTTCTCTATCAATATCTCTGTTCGGTGCTATTTCGTCACTGTGATCGCTACGTCGCGATAGAAGAAGAGCTACAGATAAACCATCAAGGCAAAACCTTAGGCGCGGTCGATTTTGTGGTGGAAACACAGGAGGGTGAATGGCAACACTGGGAAGTGGCGATCAAGTTTTATCTCTTGTATCAAGGCTACTGGTATGGTCCCAATGCCAAAGACAGGCTAGATATTAAAATAAAACACATGCTTGAGCGGCAACTGCCCTTTTCTCAGACAGTCGAATTTACTGATGCCTATCCTCAATTTGGCACCCCTAGCCAACATTTACTCATGCAAGGGCGACTTTATACCAACCCGTTTGAACCAGAGCCGGTTCCTACCCATTGTTCGGCAATCACTTTAAATCCTGATCGCATCGTCGGCCATTGGTGTTTCCAACATCAACAAGCCTTGATAGGTGAAATACTGTATCTATTAGACAAGCCGCAGTGGATCACTGGGAAATCTGCAGCAAGTCCAATATATCAAGGTAATGAAGCGGGGTTTGTCCACTGCCAAAGCGCCTCTGGCGTGTTTTGGTTTATTGTGCCTGACACTTGGCCAAACAATACCTCGGCCTAATTTTCCACAATAAAAAAGGGAGACCAATCATTTGTCTCCCTTTCGTTACTTTGCTTTACTGCGCTTCGCTTAGCAAAACGTCAAATATTATAAACCAGCGTCTTTAAATACTTGGTTTACAATAGCTTGAGCTTCCGCTTCGATCAGTTTCAGGTGCTCTTCACCTTTGAAACTTTCGCAGTAAATTTTATAGATGTCTTCGGTACCAGATGGACGAGCAGCAAACCAACCGTAATCGGTCACAACTTTCAAGCCGCCGATTGCTGCGCCGTTACCTGGTGCATGAGTAAGACGAGCCACAATAGGATCACCCGCTAGAGTTTGTGCAGACACCATCTCTGGGGAGAGCTTTTTCAGCACATCTTTCTGTGGGCCATTAGCAACTGCTTGCAAACGAGCATAGTGAGACTCACCATGTTTTGCTGCCAGCTCATCGTAATATTGTTGAGGATTCTTACCGGTTACCGCAGTAATTTCAGCTGCAAGTAGACACAAGATAATGCCATCTTTGTCGGTCGACCAAGGTGTACCATCTTTACGTAAGAAAGAAGCCCCAGCACTCTCTTCACCACCGAAACCAAAACGACCAGTATAAAGACCATCAACAAACCATTTGAAGCCAACAGGCACTTCACACAGCTCACGACCAAGGTCAGCGACTACTTTGTCAATCATGGCACTGGAAACCAGTGTTTTACCTACAGCCACATCTTTTGCCCAACCCTCACGGTGACGGTATAGGTAGTCGATACATACTGCTAGGAAGTGGTTTGGATTCATCAAACCTTTTGGTGTCACGATACCGTGGCGGTCGTAATCTGGGTCATTGCCAAACGCTAGATCATATTCATCTTTTAGCGACAGTAAGCCGGCCATCGCATAAGGTGATGAACAGTCCATACGGATCACGCCATCTTTATCTAGTGACATAAATTGGAAACTTGGATCAATCGCTTCGCTGACCAAAGTTAAATTCAATTGGTATTGTTTACCGATACGACGCCAGTAATCGATACCACTACCACCGAGTGGATCTACACCCAATTTCAAATCCGCTTTTTGGATCGCTTCCATATCCACGACATTGACGAGATCGTCGATATAAGGTTGGACAAGATCCACTTCGCGAAACAGTGGTGACTGTTTTGCTTCCACGATCGAAATGCGTTTCACGCCTTCCAATTGGTTCGCGATATATTGATTGGCGCGGTCTTGAACAGCTTGAGTCAGTTCAGCTTCTGCTGGACCGCCATGCACTGGGTTATATTTGATGCCGCCATCTTGTGGTGGGTTGTGCGACGGAGTAATCACGATGCCGTCGGCTTTTTGTTGGTGAGTCTGGTTATAAGTCAGAATCGCATGAGAAACACCTGGGGTTGGTGTGTAGCCATTATGAGCTTGGGCGATGACTTCGATACCGTTAGCAATCAGGACTTCCACTACGCTACTGAACGCAGGTTCAGATAGTGCATGGGTATCTTTACCCACAAACATTGGACCAGTAGTGTTTTGATCTGCGCGAACATCCACGACGGCTTGCGTAATCGCTAGGATATGCTTTTCGTTGAAAGTGGATTTATCAGAACTGCCGCGATGACCAGATGTACCAAATTCCACTTTATGTTGCGGATTGTGGGGATCTGGCTGGAGAAGATAGTAATTCGCTACAAGGGCCGGGATATTATTCAGGTCCTCTTGAAGCGCTTTTTGCCCTGCTCGAGGGTGCATAGCCATATGACATCCTTATAAAAAAATGCAAACAAAAACCCCATAATACGGTCTTTTCAGCGCCTATTATGAGGTTTCAATCAGACTTTTTGTCCATCCAGTGTCCGATGCAAGTTAAATTGCATGCGTTACTTTCTCGATAATGTCTGCAGGGAAGTTCATTAGTGACATCACCTGCTCAACCATCTGCTGTTTGCGACTGGTGTTATTATTAGTGATCACCCAGAAAGGTGAATTAGGAATCGATTTAGGTTTGGTCGTTTGACCATGAGCCAGTAGCGTTTGCTCATTATCGGCAAAGTAAACGCGTTTGCGGCCCTTCACTGACATTGCATCGGAGAAACTGACTGGATCGATTCGGTGCAGAGTCGAAAGAACCAAAATAAAACGATCGACGGCCTTTTTAAGACCTGCAAACTCGTCAGAGATCAATAGAGAACGCATCTCTTTGACGCAATCCACTTTCTTCTCTTGAGCCGCATCCTTACTCATCACTATAGCCGGTTGCTGCACGACGGCTTCTGCTTTAGGAGCGGAAGCTGGAGTGCGACTGCTATTTTGCGCATTCACGTTCAATAAACGGCGCAAAATATCGGAAGCACTTTCCCCAATATGTAGGGTCTGGCTAGCAATAAAACGGTATAGATCCTCATCAACCTCAATTGTTTTCATTCGCTTTTCACAATCTCAATGTTTAAACTCAGAGGGATTATAGCGAGATCTTCGCTCAGACTCTACGTTAAACCAATCACTAATAAGATAAAATGTCAGCTCTTCTCAATTACAAACTAGAAGGTGAGGGTCACACCATTGTTTTGATCCACGGATTATTTGGTAATTTGGACAATCTCGGGCTGTTGGCTCGCGATCTTAAAAACGATCACCAAGTACTCAGTATCGATCTGCGTAATCATGGACTTTCATTGCATAGCGATGAGCACAATTACGAACTTTTAGCGCAAGATATCAAACAGTTATTGGATCATTTAGCCATCAATCAAGCGATCGTGATCGGCCATTCTATGGGCGGCAAAGCGGCGATGAAACTTGCTGCAATCGCGCCGGATGTGGTGATTCAATTGGTGGTGCTCGACATGGCACCTGTCGCCTATACCACTCGTCGTCACGATAATGTGTTTGCTGGCTTAAATGCCGTGATTGATGCAAAACCCACCAACCGCCGCGATGCAATGGCGCTTTTGGCACAGCATATCGAAATTGAAGGTGTACGCCAGTTCATTGGCAAGTCACTCTACAATAATGGCGAATACATGGATTGGCGTTTTAATGTTCGCTCTTTGGAAAAAAACTATTGGGATATTTTGGGCTGGAACACCATTGAACCTTGCTCTATCCCAACACTGTTTATTAAAGGTGGTTTGTCTGAATACGTCACCGCCGAATACCAAAGTGAGATTCAAGCGCAGTTTCCCCAAGCTCGTGCCCACGTTGTTGCCAATACAGGCCACTGGTTACATTCAGAAAAGCCAGCGGAAGTCTTACGCGCGATTCGTAAATTTTTAACGGCATAACGAAGACTTGCAGGATAAAAACGCCTTTTGCGTTTGATCGGCTTGAAAGAGACCGATTGGTACATTAACTTTGCCGTTTAACAGTGTTATTATGCGCCCATAAAAATTGGCGTAAGAATTTGCTTTATCATTTGGCTTCATCGTCCACAGCCTTGCTGGTGCTAAGCAAACGTCTTTTTGCACTCTGATGTTGCAAAGAGAAACACGTAAAAACAAGCTGTTAGTCGTCAATTAATAAAGTTCTTTCTTTTTTCAGGTTGAACAGGATAACTCAGTTCTGTTGCAACTGAGTGTTAACTCTGTGGTCAATTGATATAGTGACTTAACACAGAGAGTTCACCCATAACAATTTAAAGGTAATGATTCTATGGCAAGTGTAGGTATCTTCTTTGGTAGTGATACTGGCAACACCGAAGCTGTTGCAAAGATGATTCAGAAAAAGCTTGGTGAAAAGCTAGTTCATGTTCAAGACATCGCAAAAAGCAGTAAAGAAGACATCGATAATTTCGATCTACTGCTACTAGGTATCCCTACTTGGTACTACGGCGAAGCGCAATGTGACTGGGATGACTTTTTCCCAGAACTAGAAACCATTGATTTCTCAACTAAGCTTGTTGCTATTTTCGGTTGTGGTGACCAAGAAGACTACGCAGAATATTTCTGTGACGCTATGGGCACTGTTCGCGATATCGTTGAAGCTAAAGGCGCAACTATCGTCGGTAACTGGTCAACTGCAGGCTACGAATTCGAAGCATCAAAAGCGCTTGTTGATGACAACCACTTTGTTGGTCTATGTATCGATGAAGACCGTCAACCAGAGCTGACTGAACAACGTGTTTCTGCTTGGGTAAGCCAAGTATATGAAGAGATGTGTCTGGCTGAACTTGAAGACTAATCACTAAGATTATTTCTTTACCAGATCAAAAATCCCCCAACGTTGGGGGATTTTTTATATCTATTGGCGGATAAAATTCATTACTGGACGAACAGCCTACCGAGTTACCACAAAATATGACCAATGGTTGGCGCTAAAAGCACAGTCACCATACCCGCAATCATCATCACTACGCTCGAAACCACCCCTTCAGAACTGCCTAATTGATAAGCTTTTGCCGTACCGGCGCCATGTGCAGAAGCACCTAAGCTGGCCCCTTTACCTAAACGCGAACGAATCGACAGTACCGTAAGAATCACTTCACCAATTGCCATACCAATTAAGCCAGTCAGTACCACAAACAGCGCGGTAAGGTCACTTTGCCCACCGACAGATTTGGTTGCTTCTACTGCAAATGGAGTAGTAATCGAACGCATTGCTAAACTGCGTTGCAGTAGCTCTGGCAAATGAAACAGACGCGCCAAAAGCACCGTACTAGAGACCGCAACAATCACAGAGACCATGACACCAATCGATAAAGACAACCAGTGGCGGCGAATCAACTCGCGGTTATCGTAAACAGGAATCGCAAACGCCACGGTAGCTGGGCCTAACATCCACATCAGCCAATGGGAATCTTCCATATAAGATTGGTAAGGAATACGGAATACCATCACCATAGCAACCAACAGCAGTGGTGCCAGCATCAATGGCATTAAAAAAATACTTTTCTTTCGACTATACAACTGCTTACTAACGTAGTAGAGCACAACAGTCATCACGAAACAGACTAAACCAACCCCATAATTTGACCACAACA
Source organism: Vibrio porteresiae DSM 19223 (assembly GCF_024347055.1). NCBI lineage: Bacteria > Pseudomonadati > Pseudomonadota > Gammaproteobacteria > Vibrionales > Vibrionaceae > Vibrio > Vibrio porteresiae. The sequence goes on along the minus strand of NZ_AP024895.1, from coordinate 919,072 downwards.
TCATTTAACGCCCTACTCTTACTAACCGTTGAGCGTGACGATTACTTTTACGTCGTGACATCGCCAATTCAAATCGATAAACACGGTCAACTACCCAAGCTGTAACGCCAATGACCAGCGCCGTACTAATAAACAGTACTGCGATAATTTGCAGCCCTTCTTGCTCCATCAAAGATTTATAGTTCACAACGGTGACCACAGCAGGAACGAAAAACAGCAACATTTCCGCCAATAACCACGTTGCACCACGTCTTAACCACTCCACATTGATCACGCGGCTAAACACCAGCATCAAGAGTAGTAAAAGACCTGTAAGATTGGCTGGGATAGGCAAATGAAAACGCTTTACCAGATAATCGGCTGCAAACCAAATGGCGGAGAGACACACCACTTGCATGATGGTCAAGGCGACATTTCCTATTTTGTTCATCGTGGTTAACACTCATTTTGTGAAATTTGTCACATTATAGTAACCCACAAAACCATCACAAAATGACTTTTTATTATCAAAACCATGCCAAAATGGAATACTTCAACAGAACTGAAATAAGTGCACTCCTATGGACATTAAAGCGCTACGCTATTTCGTAAAATTGGTTGAATTGCAGAGTTTTACTCGGGCATCGGAAAGCTTGTATGTCACTCAACCGACGATTAGTAAGATGATTCGTAACCTTGAGCAAGAGTTAAATCAACCTTTGCTCCACCGTGAAGGACGTCGGTTTTGGTTAACCGATGCTGGAGAGATAGTCTATCAACGAGCCCAGCAAGTGCTGGAGCAAATGGATCAGCTACGCGCGGAGTTGGTCGATCTGCATGAGTTACAACGTGGGCACTTACGCCTAGGTATTCCGCCGATGGTTGGCCATTTATACGCAGGATTGATTCGACGCTACCGTCAGCTCTACCCCAATGTTGAGTTGACCATCGTAGAATATGGTGGACGTAAGATAGAACAGGCGTTGATCAATGGCGACTTAGACATGGCAATCACTATGCTCACTTCACACCATGATCACTGCTTGGCGAAATTGCCGTTAGCTCAATACCCAATTCACGCCATCTTACCAGACACAGAGCGTTGGCATGCAACCGACCACATTACGTGGCAAGACATCAGGGAAGAGCCGTTTTATCTCTATACCGAAGAGTTCACCTTAAGTGATTACATTTATAAATTGTGTCAACAAGCTGGATATACACCGCAAGTTTCAGCCCGGAGCAGTCAGTGGGACTTTTTGGTGGCACTGGTCAAAAGCGGCGTGGGCGTGGCGTTTTTACCTGAACCTTTGTGTCATCGTATTCGGGATGAGGGCGTACTGATAAAACCTATCGTGCCGTCGATGGATTGGCCACTGGGTGTAATTTGGCACGCTGATCGTTATGTCTCAAAAACAGCAGATGCCCTAATAAAACTGTGTAAAGAGTATATTGAACCAAAGAAAAAATAGGCTTAGCTGCTAAACTGTGTAGATTGTTCAGCTATTTTCAGCCAATGATTAGCCTGAATTAATTGTTTTAAATAGAAGCTATATTGATAGATTGATATAGCAAATAGAGCGGTTAGCTTAAATAAAAATCAGTTTTAATCATAAATAAATCTGATGTCACACTATTCGTTTTATGTAATAAAATGAGTGTGTTATTCTTTAGTTGTGTGAATTAAACTGATTAAGAAAATCGTTGTCTTAGACTTTAGTTCGAAATGAGAACTGCTAGTCAGCAACAGTGAAATATACGAAATGGGTTGCATTTTATATTGCGAGAAAAGCGCGCAATATTGAGAGAAATTGAAGTAACCCTTTGAACTTCGTGGTTTATTGTTCAGCGTGACTAACCTATAATGTGGACAACACTGACTTCTGTTATTTACTGCAGATCATCAACGGGAAACTATATGTCAGATAATAACCAAGCGCTAAAGGATGCTGGTCTTAAAGTAACCCTTCCAAGGCTTAAGATTTTAGAGGTATTACAGCAACCTGAGTGCCAACATATTAGCGCTGAAGAGCTGTACAAAAAATTGATAGACCTCGGCGAAGAGATTGGTCTTGCAACCGTATACCGCGTTCTGAACCAATTTGATGATGCAGGTATTGTGACTCGTCACCATTTCGAAGGTGGCAAGTCGGTTTTTGAGCTGTCAACTCAACACCACCACGACCATCTAGTTTGTCTAGATTGTGGCGAAGTGATCGAATTTTCTGACGAAATTATCGAACGTCGTCAACGCGAAATTGCGTCGATGTACAACGTGCAACTGACTAACCACAGTTTGTACCTATACGGTAAATGTGGTGATGGTTCTTGTAAAAGTAACCCAGACGCACACAAACCGAAAAAATAAAAAAACCACCGCAAGGTGGTTTTTTTATGTCAGTCGATGAGAGTGTTACTCTCATCGACCAATTATAAGTAATCGCGAATAAGCAATTCTGCAATTTGCACTGCGTTAGTTGCCGCACCTTTACGTACGTTATCTGCCACAACCCACATGTTAATGCCGCATTGATGGCTAATATCATTACGGATACGTCCCACCATAACGTGGTCTTTACCGCCCGCATCACGGACTTGGGTTGGGAAGTCTTGGTCACGGAATACTTCTACGCCTTCCATTTCATCGAGCAAAGCAATCACTTGTTCAGCATCGATTGGAGCACGAGTTTCAATGTGTACCGCTTCTGCATGACCGTAGAACACAGGAACACGTACGCAGGTTGGGTTCACCATGATACTTGGATCGTTGAAGATTTTTTGGGTTTCCCAAACCATCTTCATCTCTTCTTTGGTGTAACCGTTATCCATAAATACGTCGATTTGTGGAATACAGTTAAAGGCGATCTGTTGGCTAAACACTTCGTTTTCTGCAGGAATACCATTGAGCAGACGAGCGGTTTGACCAGCAAGTTCATCAATACCCGCTTTACCCGCACCAGAAACCGATTGGTACGTAGTCACGTTGATACGCTCAATACCCACTTCATCTTGAATCGGTTTTAGAGCCACCAACATCTGAATGGTTGAACAGTTTGGGTTCGCGATGATGTTACGGTTACGAAACTCTGCAATCGCATGAGGGTTCACTTCTGGCACAACCAGCGGAACATCATAGTCGTAACGGAATTGTGAGGTATTATCGATCACGACAACACCGGCTTCTGCCGCAATTGGCGCCCACTGTGCCGATAACTCAGATCCAGCAGAGAACAGACCAATATGCGCTTGGCTCCAATCAAACTCTTCAACGTTTTGTACGCTGATGGTTTTGCCATTCACACGGTATGATTTTCCTTCACTACGCTCGCTCGCTAGCAAAAAGAGTTCGCCTAATGGAAACTTACGTTCCTGAAGCACTTCGATGATGGTTTCACCGACAGCGCCAGTTGCCCCTAAAATGGCAACGTTAAATTCTTGGCTCATTATTTAACCTCAATATTGAAACCTAGCTTCGCTAGAGGTGACAAATTGCAACTGTCATCTCCAACCAGAGTCACCGCGCTATACTCTCGTCTATCCCAGTATTGCTTACGCATTTTATCGAATGCGCCAGGCTTAGGTATCTCGCGTCTAAATAGCGCGTCATCCTTACGCACATCATAAATGGTTTGTGTCAGAGTAAAGAGTGTTGCTTCATCCCATTCACGGTCTAAATGCAGACGTGGAATCGGAGCAACAGGCAACAAATCAGAGGCATTAGCCCGCAGATCATTCCCTAAAAATTCACAGTAGCTATTGAAGATCATCGTGGTACCACGAGCTTTACCTTCCAAACCGTAACCTGCAACGTGCGGTGTAGTAAAGGCCACCAGCGGCAGTAGCTCAACGTCGACTTGCGGTTCAAACTCAAACACATCAAGCGCCGCGGTAAAACCATCTTGTTTGGCTAAACGTGCTTTCAAGGCACTGTTATCAACAATAGGACCACGTGCCGCATTAATCAAAATCTGATCACCGCGCAATTGATTAAGCACCGCTTCATCAAACATATGATGCGTTGGCCATTGACCCTCTTTGGTGATCGGCGTGTGCACGGTAATGACATCCGCCTGCTCAAGCAAAGTGTCCAACGGCGTAAACTCGCGCGTATCCCCTTCCGCTTGTTTTGGTGGATCATTGATAAGCACATTCAGGCCGAGCCCTGTTAGGCACTGCTGTAAGTAGCTACCCACTTGACCAGCACCGATAATCCCAACCGTTTTATCGAAAATAGAGAAACCTTGTTGCTGAGACAGCACCAATAACACACTGACGACATACTCAGCCACACCGACTTTGTTACAGCCTGGGGCTGCGGTAAAGAAGATGCCACGTTGGGCAAGTAAGTCTTGGTCTACATGGTCCATGCCAGCGGTGGCAGTACCAACAAATTTCAACTTATTGGCTTTTTCCAGTAACGCTTCGTTTACTTTGGTCACAGAACGGATCATCAAAGCATCCACATCCACCAAATCATCGGCAGAAAGTGTACGTCCTGGTTTTAGTACAACCTCACCTAACTGACTAAATAGAGCTTCAGCGTAAGGCATATTTTCATCGATTAGAATTTTCATAACGGCTTCATACTCATTGACACTGCAGGCATTGTGCAAAAATCCTTGCACAGTGTCGAGAATAAAAATGCCCGGCACCTAAAGGTGCCGGGCATCTTTGCTAGCAAAAGCATTATCAAGACAAATAGTAACCTTGATATCACTGACACTTTATTCAACGTAATCCGTTGTTAGTGCCAGTTTACTCCTGCTTAGCCTTGGTATTTTTTGATAACCAAAGTCGCGTTAGTACCGCCGAAGCCAAAGCTGTTTGACATAACAGTAGTTAACTCTTGTTCGCGCATTGCAGTAACGATATCAAGACCTTCTGAAGCTGCATCCAGCTCAGAGATGTTGATACTTGGAGCAATGAAACCGTGGTGAAGCATCAGAGTTGAGTAGATAGCTTCATGCACGCCAGCTGCACCTAGAGCGTGACCAGTCATCGCTTTCGTTGCAGAAATCGCTGGGCTGTTGCCACCGAATACTTCTTGGATTGCGCCAAGTTCTTTCACGTCACCAACAGGAGTAGAAGTACCGTGAGTGTTCACGTAGTCTACGCCGTCAACGTTTTGCATTGCCATCTTCATACAACGCACCGCGCCTTCACCTGATGGAGCTACCATGTCGTAACCATCAGAAGTCGCACCGTAACCTACTACTTCACCGTAGATTTTTGCGCCACGAGCTAGAGCGTGTTCTAGTTCTTCTAGTACGACCATACCACCGCCACCAGAGATAACGAAACCATCGCGGTTTGCATCGTAAGTACGAGAAGCTTGATCTGGAGTTTCATTGTACTTAGTAGACAATGCACCCATTGCATCAAACATCATGGTTAGAGTCCAATCGAGCTCTTCACCACCACCTGCGAACACAACGTCTTGTTTACCCAATTGGATAAGTTCCATCGCGTTACCAATACAGTGTGCAGAAGTCGCACATGCAGAACTGATTGAGTAGTTCACGCCACGGATTTTAAATGGTGTTGCTAGACATGCAGAAACGGTAGAAGACATAGTACGAGGTACCATGTAAGGACCAACACGTTTCACGCCTTTTTCACGTAGAGTGTCAACAGCAATTGCTTGGTTCTGAGATGAAGCACCACCAGAACCTGCAATGATACCAGTGCGATCATTAGACACTTGTTCAGGTGCTAGGCCTGAATCTGCGATCGCTTGTTCTAATGCTAGGTATGCATAAGCGGCTGCATCACCCATGAAACGCATTTGCTTGCGGTCAATATGTTCAGCAGGGTTAATCTTCAGGTCGCCCCACACTTGTGAGCGTAGGCCGTGCTCTTTGAACTGTTCTGAAGCGGTAATACCCGATTTGCCTGCTTTTAGAGACGCTAAAACTTCTTCGACGTTGTTACCGATACTTGAGATAATCCCCATACCGGTGATTACGACTCGTTTCATGTGACATTCCTATAATTCAAAATTCTGCTAAATGATAACAGATCTAGGATAACAAAAGTGGTCAGCTTTCCTATAAATCCGTACAATCTTAGTCATCTTTTGCCTGTTTTTCATAGAAATCACCCATGATGACCTCTATTACCCATGCTCAGCTCGACTGGAACGACGCTGGTACGCCTGTTTCTGACCAATTTGATGACGTCTATTTTTCCAACGTAAACGGCCTTGAAGAGACGCGTTACGTTTTCTTGACCCAGAATCATCTGCCGCAGAGATGGCATGATTATGACCAAGATCGCTTCGTTGTCGCTGAAACTGGCTTCGGCACCGGGTTAAACTTCCTGGCACTTTGGCAGTGGTTCGACATTTTCCGACAAGAACATCCAGATGCCAAGCTGAAATCACTGCATTTTATTAGCTTTGAGAAGTTTCCGCTGAGTAAGCAAGATCTGATCAAAGCTCATCAAGCTTGGCCTGAACTCGCCGAATATGCCAATCAATTGCACGAATATTATCCTCCAGCGGTACCTGATTGTCATCGTTTAGTCCTAGCGGATGGGGCGATCACACTGGATTTGTGGTTTGGTGACATCAAAGATTGCATGCCTAGCGTACCGACTCTGGAACAGGGTTTAGTCGATGCTTGGTTCCTCGATGGGTTTGCACCAAGCAAAAACCCGGAAATGTGGAATCAGGCCCTATTTAATAATATGGCTCGCCTTGCTAAAGCAGAGTGTTCCGTCGCAACCTTTACCGCCGCAGGTTTTGTCCGTCGTGGACTTATCGAAGCGGGATTTGCGATGAAAAAGGTCAAAGGCTTTGGTACTAAGCGGGAGATGATTGCGGGCAAAATCGAACAGAAAATTCCTTTCACCAATATCCATCCCTGCTTTGCCCGTCAAGGGACAGATAACCTTTCCGATGTCGCTATTATCGGTGGCGGTATCGCCAGTGCGACCTTAGCCTACTCACTGGTTCGTCGTGGTGTCAAAGTCACCTTGTACTGCCAAGACGAACAGCCAGCTCAAGGCGCCTCAGGCAACCGCCAAGGGGCCGTTTACCCGTTACTGAACGGCACGGAAAGCGACGTGTCGCGCGTGTTTGCTTCGGCGTTTCTTTATGCCAGACAATTTGCTGACCAAGCCGCAAAACAGATTGCCTACGACCATGATTGGTGTGGCGTAACCCAACTGATGTGGGATGACAAATCGACACAAAAGCTGAGCCAACTGGTACAAGGTCAGTACGATACGAGCCTAGTGCAAGGCCTCAATCCCGAGGAAACGGACACGGTTACCGGAGTGGATATCGGTATGGATGCAATTAGCTACCCACTCGGTGGCTGGCTCTGCCCTGCGCAATTAACCCAAGGGTTGATTGCGCATTTAGATCATGATGATCTTTTTACTGTGCATTACCGTTCTGCAGTGACTCAATTGAGTCGCGACAGTGATAACACCCACTGGCTCCTTAGCGTCAATGACCAGGTGGTGCGTCACCAAGCGGTGGTGGTGGCAAACGGTCATCAATTTGATCAGTTTGAGCAAACTCGTATGATTCCGCTCAATAAGGTCAAAGGTCAAGTGAGTCATATACCTACTAATGCAGCCATTGGCGCACTTAAAACCGTGCTTTGCTACGATGGTTACATGACCCCAGTGAACCCCAACAATCAACAGCATTGTATCGGTGCGAGCTATCATCGTGGCCAAGTGGACAATCAGTTTAATCCCGATGACCAAGTTGAAAATGGCCAACGTCTGGTGAAGTGTCTTCCAGACAAAGACTGGGCTAAACAGGTGGATACCAGCGGTAACGAATCACGCCAAGGTGTGCGCTGTGTTAGCCGAGATCATCTGCCTTTTGTCGGTAATGTAGGTCAGTTTGATGCCATCATCGAACAGTATCAACCGCTACCCGAAATGAGCGATGACCAAATTCCAAACGTCAGCCAATATCCCGATTTGTATGCGTTTATTGGCTTAGGGGCGCGCGGTTTAAGCTCAGCTCCCCTGCTAGCAGAAATGCTGGCCTCACAGATGTGTCAGCATCCATTACCGTTTCCGACGCAAGTATTGGAAACGCTGCATCCAAGTCGCATGTGGGTCCGTAAGCTACGTAAAGGCAAAGCCATTACACAAAAACACGCGTAAGACCGAGGTTAATATGACCACTAACACAAAGGACCCAATGGGTCCTTTGTGTTTTAGCAAGATATAACCTCTTTCACCATCACGATTGCACAACTTTCACCAGATGGTGGCGAGCATTAATCACGGTAATCGCGATCACCACACACATGGCTAATAGACGCACAATGTCACTTGAGAACAGCACAGTGAGCGCCATCGCTAATAAAATCGCCCGTTCTATAAGGGTTAGCTTTTGTACCAATCGCCCTTCAATACCACCAGCAAATGCGACAAACAGCGTAATGGTAGCGATAATCGAAACCACAAAGTGCCAAATCGATTCATCAAGGAAAATCAGGCCAGAAAATGCCATCATCGCCGGAATCAAAAAGAACCCCTGTGCCAATTTGAACGCTTGCACAGCAGAGCGCATTGGACTTGCATTGGCAATCCCCGCCCCCGCAAATGCGGCCAGAGCAATCGGTGGAGTTACGTTAGAAGTCTGCGATAACCAGAACACAATCATATGCGCGGCAAGTAGACTCACACCCAACTTCATCAAGGCTGGCACCGCCATAATCGACAGCACAATATAGGCAGCGGTTACCGGTAACCCCATTCCTAAGATCACCGCAGCTAAAGCGATGAGCGCCAGCACCGACCATAGGTAACCACCGGACATCGCTATCAAAAATTGGGTAAACTGCAAACCAATCCCGGTTTGACCAACCACACCAACCACAATGCCGGCAGTCGCACAGGCAGCCGAAATCGGCAGGATCAATAGTGCGCCCTGCTTCATCCCTTCAAAGAAATCACGCCAATGAATTCGCGTTGCTTTGCGCAGCATTGCCGCCGCCAAAATAGCCACACAGCCCGCGACACCGACCAATACCGGAGAATAACTGAGTAACAGCAATAACGTGATGAGCACCAATGGCACTAAAAAGTGCCAACCATTCACCAGTACCACTCGCATTTTTTCGGTAACAGTCATCCCCTCTAGCCCCAACTTGCACGCCATCAAATGGACATACAATAAGGTACACATGAAGTACAAAATGGCCGGAGCAATAGAAACCAACAGTATGTCGCTATAGGGAATACCGGTAAATTGCGCCATCACAAAAGCGCCCGCCCCCATCACAGGAGGCATAATTTGCCCACCAGTCGATGCCGCAGCTTCAATCCCCGCCGCTTGCTCGGCCTTGTAACCGAGCTTTTTCATCATGGGGATCGTCAACGCGCCAGTGGTCACCGTGTTTGCTATCGCACTTCCTGAAATCGAGCCCAACGCCGCAGAGGCAATCACACTCGCTTTCGCGGGTCCACCGCGATATTTCCCAGCGACAGCAAACGCCATATCAATGAAAAATTGCCCTGCTCCGGTGACCTGCAAAAACGCACCAAACAGAACAAAGATAAACACCACCCCTGCCGAGATGGCCAGTGGCGCACCGTACACCCCATTGGTAGAGAAGATATGGAAACGAATGATCTCTTCCAGAGAGAAGCCTTTGCTGGCGATGTTGGCCGGTAACACATTGCCAAATAAGGCGTAAGCCAAAAAGATCACCGCAATCAGCACCATGACAATACCAACGGTGCGTCTGGTCGCCTCCATCAAGGTAATAATAACTACCACGCCAGCAATTTGATCTTCAAGGGTTAACCCATCGAGCAAAAAGCTGATGTCGTCATAATCAAATTGAGCGATCCGCCACGTGGCCCAACAGGTCACTATCATCAAGGCTAAGTCAATGACACGACCCAGCACATACCATTGAGCGTGTTCCTGATTACGGCATAACGGATAGGCCAAAAACACCAGTACTAATACCCAACTTAGGTGAATCGGTAAAAATACCGGAGCAGAAAGATGGGCAGAAATACTTTGCCACAGTTGAAAAATAGAAAAGACGATAGCCACAAACGCGGCTATCAAGGTAAGACCATCGGCTAATTTCCGATTAAAATTGCTATTCTGACTCATCGCTAACTCCATGCAAAAACGTCAGTTTGTACCGAGGGAGATTATTGACTCATCTGTTCTTGACGATATTTTTCCGCTCCCGGATGCAGTGCAATACCATCCAGTTTGTTCATGTTTTCCACGGTGGTGAACTGCATAACGTTAATCACTTTACGAATCTCATCCATATGATCAAAAGCGACTTTGGTCATTTGATAGGCCAAGTTAGGGTCAAGATTTTTGTTCACGACTAACACGTTCCATACCGCAGGAGCTTTAAAGGCAGGTACGTTGTTGTAACTGTCTTTAGGTACATCTTGCTCGATATAAGAAGGGTTAGCGGCGCTGATTTTTTTCAGCTCATCGGTGGTAAAAGAGAGCACGCGAATATCGCGAGTCAGAGCCAGTTCGGTAATAGCACCTACCCCTAAGCTGCCGACAATCACGCCCGCATCAATTTGTCCGTTCGCAATCGCATTAGTCGTTGCCGTGTAGTTAAGGGATTGCGCTTTGATATCGCTGGTGGAAATGCCTAGGGTTTCGAGAATATTGGTCGCACTCACTCGAGTGCCTGAGCCCGGCGCACCTAAAGAGACTTTTTTCCCTTTCAGGTCCATTACCGAGTGAATATCAGAATCAGCAGGGACAATAAATTGCACCACATTAGGATAAAGGGCGAACAATACTGTTACGTCCATTTTGCGTGGAAAAGGTTTTTCCCCTTGTGCTGCTTGCAGTACGACGTTGCCTTGCGACACTCCCACTAGCTGTTTACCTGTCGCTACTTTTATGGTGTTCTCAACGGATGCTGCAGTGACTTCCGCACGCATGTTAAAACCAGGAAGGTTTTCACTCCAGATTTTGGCGAGCATCCCACCTAGTGGATAGTAAGTGCCACTTTGGCTTCCTGTGCCAATTGTGTAGTTTTCCGCTAGCGCAGGCAGAGAGACTGCCAAAGTGAGAGCCAGTAATCCTCGTTTGATCATTTGGTACATTCTTGTACTCCTTGTATTTATATCCCTTTTTTAGGTCGAATCTCGACAACGCAGAGAGAAACCAACGGAGATAACAACAAGCAATACCAAACCTTGGTTATCAGCAGCGTTGTGAGGGCAGAAAGACCTAATCCTTTTTAGGTATTACCCAAACAGTTATCTTAGACATTGAACATAACGTCAATCTGAGGAGACAAGAAATGAGAGGTCGGCAGGAATTTAAATAGAAAAAAACCCCGCAAAGCAGGGTTTTTATTCATTTAATTAAACTAATTATGCAGATAGCTTAGCAACCGCTGCTTTGATTTGAGCAGCAATTTCTGGATTAGTCACTTCGCCCTTTTCAACATTGAAATTGTCGTAGAACGCAGGAATGGAGACTGAATCTTTAACATTACCGCCAAAGAAAGGAGCTGAACCTGTCGCAGCAGCCAAAACAGATTTTGCACCGCCAGGGCCAGGAGAAGTAGCAAGGTAAACGGCTGGAATATCTTTAAACACGTTACGGTCGATACGAGTCGCCCAGTCGAACAAGTTTTTGTAAGCAGCTGGGTAATGGCCGTTATGTTCAGCAAAAGAGATAACTAAAGCGTCAGCTTGAGCAATGTCGTTAAGGAAAGCTTGTGCGCCTTCTGCGTGACCAATCTCTTTTTCTTTGTCTTCTGTAAACATAGGTACGGAATAGCTGTTGATATCCAATACTGTTACTTCTGCACCATCAATCTGCTTAGCTGCGTAAGTCGCCAATGCTTTGTTAATAGATGTTGAGCTGGTGCTTGCTCCGTAAGCGATAACTTTCATGTGATTAACCTCGAGCTGATTTAATGATGTCAGGTTAATCCTTAACGGTTAGGGCAACAAGCACAAAATATACACAGAATCATTCAATTAATTTGAACAATCATGGCGATTAAGCGTGAGCTAACAGTTCATGCCAAAGACCGCTGACAATCACTTGATCTGCTGGGCTTAATTCGCTACGAGCGTCATTTAAGCTCGCTTCGATACGCTGCTTAAACACTTCTAGATCAGTAATGCCTTCTTCTTCACAAGCCGCTGCAGAAAGAGAAATATGACCACGTAGGTAGCCGCCGGCAAACAGTTCGTCATCATTAGCATGCGCGATACGTTCGTCGATGATCTCTAATAGTTTTTCTTCAAATTCAATAATCATATTCTTCTCGTTATTTCACTAAAAAATGCTCTGCCGCGAGCGGTGGCGTCTGATAAAACGCACGCAACGCCGCAGAGAGTTGAGCAACTCGTAAAGGTAAACCCGTATCCAAAATCGACATCACTTCGCGGTGTACACGCTGCATAAACGCGAGTCGATCCGGTTCAAAATCGCCGTTGAGGTTATCGCAGCTCACGTTAAAAGGGAAACCGGCAGACACAGCAATAATCCACTCATACGCTTGAGGACGAACTTCGACATTTTCGAACTGAGCTTGAACTTCTGCAGTGCGACCATCAGGTTCATACCAATAACCAAAGTCTTCGAGTAAACGACGCTCTGGGCCAGCCACCAGCCAATGGGCAATTTCATGTAATGCCGATGCATAATAACCGCGTGCAAAAATGATGCGGTGGTAATCGTGCTGTTCGTCAGCAGGTAGATAGATAGGTTCATCTCCCCCTAACTCTAGGCGCGTTTGGTATTGGTCGAAAAACGTATCGTTAAAGATGCGGATAATATCGTTATTCTGATGAGTCATGATTTTGCTGCTTACGCTGATAACACGGGATAGACGGCGAGCATTTTCCAGATTTTCCCGCCAAGGTAAAGGAGAAACAAAAAAGACATCCCGAAGGATGCCTTTTTCCACTCTGATTGAGTTAGATTTTTGGTGTTTCAGTCACAACGCCAGCGTTCTGGCCGCGGTGACGTAGTAAATGATCCATCAATACAATCGCTAACATCGCTTCAGCAATTGGCACAGCTCGAATACCAACACATGGGTCATGACGACCTTTGGTAATCAACTGAGTCGCTTCACCCTCTTTAGTGATGGTGTCACCTGGAATCGTGATGCTCGACGTTGGTTTTAACGCAATATTCGCTACGATCTCTTGACCACTTGAGATACCACCCAAAATACCACCGGCATGATTACTTCTAAAACCAGTTGGTGTTAGCGGGTCACGATGTTGACTACCACGTTGGTTTACCACATCAAATCCATCGCCAATCTCAACGCCTTTGACCGCGTTAATGCTCATAAGCGCATGCGCAATGTCGGCATCTAAGCGATCAAACACGGGCTCACCAAGACCAACAGGAACACCCGTTGCTACAACTTGGATCTTAGCACCAATCGAATCGCCCTCTTTCTTGAGCTCACGAATTAGCTCATCAAACGCGTCCACTTTATCCACGTCTGGGCAGAAGAAAGGGTTATTTTCAATCTCGTTCCAATCGACTTTATCGATAGTGACATCACCCATTTGTGATAAATAGGCGCGGATCTCGATACCAAATTGATCTTTGAGATATTTTTTCGCAATCGCTCCTGCTGCTACACGCATTGCTGTTTCGCGAGCCGATGAACGACCACCACCACGATAGTCACGAATACCGTATTTTTGATGATAGGTATAATCAGCATGACCAGGGCGGAACTTGTCTTTAATGTCAGAATAATCTTTCGAGCGCTGATCGGTATTTTCAATCAGTAGACCGATCGAAGTCCCTGTTGTTTTCCCCTCAAACACACCCGACAAAATTTTCACTTCATCAGGTTCACGACGTTGAGTGGTATAACGGGACGTGCCAGGGCGACGTCGGTCTAAATCCACCTGAAGATCTGCTTCTGAGATCTCGAGTCCTGGGGGACAACCGTCGACAATACATCCTAGTGCGATACCGTGACTCTCCCCGAATGTTGTCACTCGGAAGTGTTGTCCGATACTATTTCCTGCCATTCTTTCCTCAATTAGGCAGTTAAAAGCGCAACAATGTGTCGGCTTTTAACCAACATTACTATTCTTCGTAGCCCAATAGTGGCTTTAATACGAAATGATGTAAAGCGCTAATCGTCGACAAATGCGTCACAAAGAAAAACGCCGGCAAAGATGCCGGCGCTTTAGAGTGTCAGGTGAATCAGTCGCGGTACAGTTTAAACTCGTCTGCACAGTCGACCAACTGTTGGCGAGTCAACATGAACACGCCGTGGCCACCATTTTCAAACTCAATCCAAGTAAATGGAATATTAGGATATTGCTCCATTAAGTGAACCATAGAGTTGCCCACTTCACAGATCAAAATGCCATTTTCAGTCAGATAGTTTGGCGCATTAGCAAAAATGCGACGCACCAATTTCAAGCCATCAGATCCCGCAGCAAGGCCAAGTTCTGGCTCATGACGGAATTCCTGTGGCAGGCTGTTCATGTCTTCTTGATCCACATAAGGTGGGTTAGTCACGATCAGGTCATACTGAACTTTTGGCAAATCACGGAACAGATCCGAACGCAGTGGTGTCACTTGCTGCTCAAGACCGTGGTCTTGAATATTTTGCTCAGCCACTTGTAGAGCATCAGTAGAAATATCTACTGCATCCACTTCCGCGTCAGGGAATGCGTGCGCACAAGCGATAGCAATACAACCACTACCAGTACACAAATCCATGATACGTGTTGGTTCATCAATCAACCAAGGTTCGAATTGGTTTTGGATCATCTCACCAATCGGTGAGCGAGGTACCAATACACGTTCATCCACATAAAACTCAAGACCGCAGAACCACGCTTTGTTGGTGAGGTAAGCAACTGGCGTACGCTCATTAATACGCTTAATTACTCGTTCAACCACACGTAAACGCTCGCTGCTGGTCAAACGTGAGTTCAACACATGAGGAGGCACATCGATAGGCAAATAAAGGGTTGGTAGAATCAGTTGTACTGCTTCATCCCAAGCATTATCAGTGCCGTGGCCGTAAAATAGGTTAGCGGCGTTAAAACGGCTCACAGTCCAACGAATCATATCTTGAAGCGTATGCAGTTCAGAAACCGCTTCATCGACGAAAATCTTATCCAAATTTGCCTCCAAAAAGCGCTACAATACTGCCAGTTTCGATTAATTAAAGATTATCTATCCCTAATGAGCAATAAAGACACCGACTTCAAAAATCATGATGAATTCGAGGGCGATGACGATTTCGCTTTATTTCAGGACGCAGTAAAGGGCGTAAAAAAGTTCCGTCAGGATACCATAGTCCAACCACCAAAAAGAAACACTAAACAGAAAGAAATTCGTCGAACTGAACGCGAAGCGAGCGATAACGACTTTTATTTCTCCGATGAGTTTATGCCAAAGCTGAGCGAAGAGGGTCCAACCCGTTACGCTCGGCCTAATGTCTCAAAATATGAGGTGAAAAAGTTACGCCGCGGCGTGTACGTTCCTGACGTTTTTCTCGATATGCATGGCATGACGCAGCAAGAAGCCAAACGCGAGCTTGGCGCCATGATTGCCTACTGTTTAAAAGAGAATGTTCACTGTGCCTGTGTACAACACGGCATTGGTAAACACATTTTGAAAGAGAAAGTACCGCTTTGGTTAGCTCAGCATCCCGATGTGCTCGCGTTTCACCAAGCCCCACTCGAATTTGGTGGTATGGGCGCTCTGCTGGTGTTGCTCTCAATTCCAGAACGCTAGGTCATCTCAACAGGGACAACCGTCAGTAACGCATATCTGGCGGGATCTCCATCCCCTTCTCATTTAACTTAGGTCGCGGCCCACCGCGGCGACGATACTGTTTGAGTTGGAATACATAAGCCAATACTTGAGCCACTGCGATGAACAGGCTATCGGGAATCTCTTGTTCAAGTTCAGTGGTATGGTAAAGCGCACGCGCCAAAGGCGGAGCTGGCACAATCGCAATATCGTGCTCCCTTGCCACTTCACGAATTTTCATCGCCATGTGGTCCACCCCTTTTGCCACCACCACCGGTGCTTTATCGGTATTTTGTTTGTAGCGCAGCGCCACCGAGAAGTGCTCCGGGTTGGTGACAATAACATCGGCCTGTGGCACATCAGCCATCATACGACGTTGGGCCGCTTCACGTTGTAGCATACGAATACGCCCTTTCACCTCAGGCTTACCTTCAGTGTCTTTGTATTCATCTTTCACTTCCTGCTTGGTCATCTTCAATTGATTGGAGTGTTGCCATAGCTGGAAAGGAATATCGATCGCCACCACCACCAGCAAAGAACAGCTAATGAGCAGCACAAAGTTGAGCAAGATTTTAAGCGCGTGAAAAATATTTTGCGGATAGACATCCGATGCCAGCTGGAACAAATCGTATTTCGAGGCATCAATCAAATAAAATGCAACCCCCGCAACCAGCAGCACTTTCAAAATGGATTTGCCCAGCTCGACCCAGCTTTGCATACCAAACATGCGTTTAAAGCCGCTAAGTGGGTTCATCTTGGAAAATTTAGGCATCGCCGCTTCAGTAGAAAAGCTCAAGCCGCCAACACCGGCTGCGCCGATAAACGCCGCGACAAAGAGTGTCACCAAAATTAGGATAAGGGGCATGAGTAACTGCGAGAATGATCCTAGGGCAATATCGATAAGCTTACCGATATCAAACACCTCTTCTCGACTTAAACTGAACAGACGACGCATCGCCACTAGCAAACCTTTTGCCAGTGCTTCACCAAACCACATTAGGGATAACGCCCCCATCACCAAAACGGAGACGGATGCCAACTCCTTGGATCGCGCGACCTGACCTTTCTCTTTGGCCTGCTCGCGCCTTCGGGGTGTGGCCTCTTCGGTACGTTCTTGACCGTCAGATTCTGCCAATGCAGCCTCCTAACAGTTGGTGCGAATCAAGCGACATAGCTGCTCCTCACCTTCAGTCCAATACAAATCATACTGATTGTATAAATCGCCAATCAGATACCAACACAAGAGCAACCCCACCAACAGGGCAAATGAGAAGCCCAGCGAGAAGATGTTCAACTGCGGCGCGGCACGGGTCATAACGCCAAACGACAAGTTCACCGTCAGCAGCGCAACAATCCCCGCTAATGACATGCTCAGTGCTACTTTAAAGATAGTACTGAACCACAATGCCAGTTCACGAAAATCGACCGCGGTTAACGACGTTTCACCAATCGGCAGAGTTTTAAAACTCATGACCACCAGTTGGATCATCTTGAGATGCCCATCGCTGGCAAGGAAAAACATGGTCGCCAAAAACATGAACAGCTGACCAAGCAGTGGTGTGCTTTGCCCGTTGGCTGGGTCAACCATAGACGCAAAACCTAAGCTCGATTGCATCCCCAATATTTGCCCCAGCAAAACAAAGGTTTGAATCATAAATTGAGTGATCATCCCCATAGCAACGCCAATCACAATCTGTTGGAAAGTCACAATCACCGCTTGTAATGAAAACAGATCGATCCCTTTCGGCACCGCAGGGATTGCTGGCATGACAGCGAATGTAATTGCCAAACCCAGGAAGAGACGAATTCGTGGCGAGACAAAACGAGCCCCAGTCACGGTCATAACCATCAACATGGCAGAGATTCGTGTATAGGGCCAAAAGTAGTTGGCGATGAAATCAAGAATCGTGGTTGCTGGATAATCCATACCAAGCCTCTAGTGAATCACCTGAGGTAATTGCTCAATCATCGAGTAGAAAAACTCCATGAGCATCCGGGTCATCCAATGGCCGAAAAACATCAGCGCCAATAGGGTCACAATCAAACGTGGCAAAAAGCTCAACGTCTGTTCGTTAATCGAAGTTGCCGCCTGAAATACCGCAACCACTAAACCGATGAGCAAACTGGGTACCACAATGGCACACACCATCACCAATACAATCCAAAGCGCGTGACGAAACAGTTCGACAAAGATTTCGGGTGTCATGATATCTCCCTAGTCACATGACAAAACTGCCGGCTAAGGTCGACAATATAAGGTTCCAACCATCCACCAACACAAACAGCATCAGCTTAAATGGCAACGAGACAATCATAGGTGACAACATCATCATACCCATGGCCATCAAGACTGAGGCGACCACTAAGTCGATGATCAAAAACGGTAAAAACAGCATAAAACCAATTTGGAACGCGGTTTTTAGCTCAGAGGTAATAAACGCTGGAATCAAAATCGCCATCGATACATCTTCCGGCTGATCCACCTTTGCTCCGGCGATGTTGACGAAGGTTTCGAGATCTTTCAATCGCGTCTGCTTGAGCATAAACGACTTCATCGGCGCTTCGGCCAAATTAAACGCTTGGCGCGCATTAATCTGATCGTTCAAATAGGGCTGAATAGCCTGCTCATTAATACGGTTAAACACCGGTGCCATGATAAAAAAGGTTAAGAAAAGCGCGATACCGATGATGACTTGGTTTGATGGTGTCTGTTGCAAGCCCATCGCTTGGCGCAAGATCGACATCACCACCACAATACGGGTAAATGACGTCATCAAAATCACGATGGCGGGCAAAAAGCCCAGCATGGTCATTAACGCGAGAATTTGCAGATTGACCGAGTAATCTTCACTGCCATCAGGATTCGTGGTTACCGTTAATGCCGGCACGCCACCGGTACGGTTAGTAATCGCAATGGATTTGCTGCCATTACTGCTTTGGGTAGTACTGGTTGATAGCGACATGCTAGGTGACGCGGCGTTATCTTGCTCGGCTTGCGCGAAAGCAACCGTCGGACACAACACCACCGCTAGGCTTACCCATAGCGCGATCAGCCACGATTTCACTGCTGCAGAATAACGGTTAGGATGATTTTTTATCATTTTTCTTCAGTAAGTTACTTAATTGCACCGCAAAAGGCGTCGCACTGACTTCCTCTTGAGCTAGAGGCGTCTCTAACTTGGCAATTAATTGAATGGACTGAGTGGTCGCCCCGACCAAAAATTGCTCTTCACCCGCTTGAACAATCATGATGCGCTCTTTAGTACCGACGGGGATTTGACGCACAATACTAAGACCTTTCTGCTGCCCCATCGTGGGCACACGCATGCGCTTCATCAACCAGCCAAGAAAAAGAATCAGGGCAATAACGAACAATAGCGACCCTACTGTGGTCGCTATATCAAACTGTCCCGGTTTAGTCTCTTGTGCCCAAACCGGAGTACTCAGCATACCGAGCACCAATCCCATGATTTTCTTCATGGGCTATCTCAGTTTCTTAATACGTTCAGTTTGGCTAATCACGTCAGTTAAACGAATACCAAATTTATCGTTGACCACCACCACTTCACCGTGGGCAATCAGAGTACCATTAACCATCACATCCAAGGATTCCCCCGCGATACGATCAAGCTCAACGACTGACCCTTGGTTAAGTTGCAATAGGTTACGAATACTGATTTTAGAACGCCCCACTTCCATTGAGATGGTCACCGGAATGTCCATGATGGTGTCGAGCTTACGACGCTCATCATCACTGATCGGTGTTGAGGTATCTTTAAGTTCATCTAAAGGGGCGGCAAGGACTTCGTCCACATCAATGTCGGGAGCGTTTGGATCTTCACCTAACGCAGCAGCCCATTCATCAGCCAGTCGTTGATCTTCACTTTTTGACATCTGTGTCACCCTTTCTTTTAATCTAAGCCGTGATAGTGAGGACGAGGATCATCGGCCTCTTCATTTTCGAGCTCAGCAATAATATCTTTGCCTAAAAATGCCAAATCGGTTTTCACCACATCTGGACGTTTAATTTTCTCTGAAACCTGCACCGCAAGCTTGTCGCCTGAGCGCCCCATCTTCACACGATAGGTTGGCAGCTCTTCCACAAACATAACTGCATGCTTAGGCATATCAATCGGAATAATATCGCCTGGTTGTAATTCCATCAAATCGCGAAGTGCAATGTTCTTCTCAAGCAAGTTGACGCGAAAGTTCACCGGTACATCCATGATCTCTTCGCGCAGCGCGGAACTCCAACGAACGTCGGTTTCCATCTTGTCCGATTGCACACCCGCATCGAGCAGTTCGCGAATTGGCTCAACCATCGAATAAGGCATCACCACGTGGAAATCGCCGCCGCCACCGTCCACTTCAATATGGAATGAGCTCACGACAATCACTTCGGTTGGGCTCACAATGTTTGCCATACTTGGGTTCACTTCTGAATCCAAATACTCAAACTCAACCCCCATCACGGGTGACCAAGCTTCTTTATAATCGCCAAACACGATTTTCAACAGCAGCTGAATAACGCGACGTTCGGTTGGCGTAAATTCACGCCCTTCAATACGCGCATGGTAACGGCCATCACCACCAAAAAAGTTTTCTACCAAGATAAACACCAAACGGGCTTCCATGGTCACTAAAGCCGTCCCTTTTAACGGACGAAAGCGCACCATGTTCAAACTGGTAGGAACGTATAAGGTATTTTGGTATTCACCGAACTTCATCATCTGAACACCGTTGATGGAAACTTCTGCCGTTTTACGCAACATGTTAAACAAGCTGATACGCATATGACGAGCAAAACGCTCGTTGATCAACTCCAACGTTGGCATTCGACCACGGACAATACGATCTTGTGATGAGAAGTCGAATGAGACCGTATTGGCCGCCCCTTGGCTTTCTATCTCATCTTCTACATCATCAACGCTATCTACCCCGTGGAGCAGCGCATCAATTTCGTCTTGGCTTAATAGATCGGTCACAGCACACCTATTGCATTACAAAGTCGGTAAACAAAACACGCTCAATCACTGGATTTCCCACCGCTTTGGATAGAGCCGCTTTAATGTCTTCTGTTGCTTTATCACGTAACTCAATACGTCCTGTTGGAGTCCGCAGTTGTTCTACGGTTGCCGAAGCAAACGTCGATAAAATAGTACTTTCAATCAGCGGTGAGTGGTAACGCGCCAAGTCTTCGTTTTCAGAACCGCGCACCATTAACTGCACTTTGATCTGCACCATGCGGTTACGTTTATCGCCAGTCACGTTAAACACAAACGGCTGAGCAATATTGACGTAAGAAACGGGTTGAGCTGGAGTAACGACTTCCTCTTTTGGCGCCGCCTCAGCTTTTGCTTCATCGTCTCCCCCCATGAGAAAGAAAGCTGCGCCACCACCTGCAGCCAATAACACCACGACAGCAATAATAATGATCAGTAACTTGCTTTTCCCTTTCGGGGCTTGTACATCTTCGTCAGCCATAATTTCCCTACACGGTTATGTTTTTATTCATTTTAAGCGTAATAACTGATTCCATCACGCTTTGATGCGACATTCAAATCAAGTTTGACGTCCGCTTCAAGATTTTCTTGGTGATTGAGTGACGAACCGCTGCCGGATTGACCAGATTGACCACCAGCGGCAGCATATCCTTGTTGCTGACCTGCGCCTTGATGCTGTACTGACGTACCGCCCAATTGCACTCCTTGTTGAGATAACATCTCACGCAAGCGAGGAATGGATTGCTCTAGCGCATCACGAGCGTGTTGACTTGCCACCGTAAAATGCACCGACGCGCCTCCATCGGCATGCATCTGCATCTTGATATGCATACGACCTAATTCAGGTGGATCAAGACGAATATCAATCTGTTTTAAGTTCTTTGACATCATCATCTGCACGCGATCAGCCAGTTGATCTGCAGCGTTGCCATCTTTCGTTAACTGCACCGCATCATGAGTAGCGGTGGTCGCCTCAGCTCTGACTAAGCCATTCGCGCCATTAACCGATTGACCTGCCGCAGAAGCAAGCTGATGAGCTAACGAACTCTCTGCGCCAGTATTGGGTGAAACCGACTTACCTTTGCCTAAACCGGCCAATGCGTTTGCACCCAGCGCTGATTTCAACACCGCCTCCGTTAACCCTTTATCGCTTGCTGCAGCGGCAGCCGCCATCGGGTTAGCCGCAATTAAAGGTTGAGCTGCACTATCGGCATTGGCTGCAACTTGCTGAGCCGCGAACGCTTTATCTGTCATAAGTGCACTAGTATGCCCGTTAGCACCTTGTGGATTAGGTTGCTGAGCAGACGTTTGATTTTGCACGGTTTGTCCGGCTTTCATTGCTGCCATTTCTTGCAACAAATGTAGACGTTGCTTATCGGTCATGGTCGCATCTGCGATACCAGAACTTGGG
Organism: Vibrio porteresiae DSM 19223; assembly: GCF_024347055.1. NCBI lineage: Bacteria > Pseudomonadati > Pseudomonadota > Gammaproteobacteria > Vibrionales > Vibrionaceae > Vibrio > Vibrio porteresiae. Next base: position 896,934 of record NZ_AP024895.1, on the reverse strand, counting down.
GAACTCGCCGCCTCTTGCGCGGCAACAGTTGCAGCGGCAGCAACGCTAACCGGAGCAGCACTTGCCACTGTAGGCACAGCATCTTGCGCTTCTTGCTGCAGTTCACGCTGTGCCGCCAACAGTGCTTTTAATTGATCTTGCGATAATTCAGGGTGCTGCTGTTTCACTGCCATGAGCTGAGCCATCTCTTGTTCAGTGATGGGACTGCTGGCAATCACTGCATCCACTTCAGCTTGAGCGTCCGGCTTAGAGAGATCATGCCAGCGCTTAAGCTCTAATAATTCTTTGTTTGATAGTGCTTTTTCTTCACTGTTTACTTCAGATGCCTGTACAGATAAAGATTGGGATAGAGCAGAGCTTTGAGGCAAAGCTTTGCCGTCTAACTCATTGGCTGTGGTTTTTGCCAGGGTTTGGTTGGCTTGATGCAGTTTACCTAAAAGCTGCTGCCCCGCATTCATCCATTGTGCCGACTGGCTTTTGATCGTTTCAGGGTCTTGAGTTACAGAGGTATTGGATTGAGATGCTTCAGACATCTGCGCCGTCTTTACCTGCAGTTTAAACTGATCTAACGGAACCCCTTGCTGTTTGGCGAGCACACCTAATTGCTCTTCGCTCAGCTCAGTTAATGCCTCTAGCTCAGCGGCAGAAAGGTCTTTAACCCCTTTACCTTGCAGTGCCTTTCCAAGTAAGGAAGCTGAATCTTTACCTACTGAGTCTGTGGTTTCATCGGCGTTATCGGATGTTTCATCTTTAACATCAGTCAGCGCGTTTTTGCCATCGGCCACCGCTTCTTTGCCACCAAACATCAGCGAGAGCAATTTATCAAGAAACCCTTCCGAACTACCTTCACTTTTCTCTGTGCTGGTATCGGCAGACGCTTTTAATAATTCTGCAGATTTTCCGCTGGTTACCGAAGACGTAGTATTCACATTCATATCCATTCACTCGCACTAATACGGCTAATATGCTCTCTGAGACATCGGGCTCTCCCGACATTTTTGAGCAAACTTAGGTGGTACTGACTCAGTCTCATTCGCTCAGTCATTTGCTCTAAGTTTTGGTGCAAAATTCACGCCAAGACGTAACAAATGCATTAGTGTTCGGAATTAAGGCGGCGGCGGTTAAAACTTAAGGTGGAAAATTCATCCATCATTTTTTGATCGCGTTTTTCTTGAAGCACCAGCGCATCATGCTGTTTCTTCTCGATTAACCATTCGTAAGAACGTCGTTGTTTACGCCGCTCCAACCAATGTTGCTCACAGTTGGTAACCTGCTGCTTAAAATGATTTTCAGCTTGACGCTGCTTAGATAAGGTTTCATCTAATTGATTCAAAAAGCGCTGAAGATGACCATATGCGCTTGCGGTTAATCCAGATTTACCGCGATCAACCAGTTGTTGGCAGTAATCTAAACGATACTGTTCGATTTGCTCAATTTGGCGGTAATAGTTTTGCAGCTCAGTACGAGCCTGACCAAGCGCCATCACGGCTTTGTTTTCATTCTCTTTAGCTTGTTCTAGTAAGAACTCCAACGCACTGTTCATCTATTAACCTCCCACGCCTAACACATGCCGCAACATATTGACGCACATGTCATAAGGAACGGACTCTTTCATCCCTTGCTGCAAATATTGATCAAGTTTTGGCTTGAGGGTAAACGCACTATCAATCGCTTGGTCTGTACCTGGTTTATAGGCACCAATCGACACCAAATCTTGGTTTTTACGACAGATAGAAAGCACTTGTCGTACCGCTTTTGACATCAAGACATGTTCATCGTCTGTCACTTGAGGCATAACACGGCTGACCGATTTTTCGACATCAATCGCTGGGTAATGACCTGCATCGGCCATTTCACGCGACAACACGATGTGTCCATCCAAAATCGCACGTGATGCATCCGCGATGGGGTCTTGTAAGTCATCCCCTTCGGTCAATACGGTAAAGAACGCGGTAATAGAGCCTTGGTCTGGCCCACCATTACCCGCCCGTTCAACCAGCGCAGGTAATTTAGCAAACACCGATGGTGGATAACCTTTCGTCGCTGGAGGTTCACCAACAGACAATGCAATTTCACGTTGAGCTTGAGCAAAACGGGTCAAAGAGTCCATCAAGAGCAGGACATCTAAGCCTTGATCGCGAAAATATTCGGCAATAGTGAGCGCTGTTTGGCAGCCCTTTAATCGCATTAGCGGTGAAGCATCAGCAGGAGCGGCCACCACCACCGCACGCTGACGTCCTTCAACACCTAAAATTTCTTCAATAAATTCTTTTACTTCGCGGCCACGTTCACCAATGAGCCCCACGACCACCACTTGTGCAGTCGTTCCTCGGGTCATCATCCCCAAGGTCACAGATTTACCCACACCAGAGCCAGCAAACAGGCCAATACGCTGACCTTTACCGACCGTTAATAGGCCATTGATCGCCTTGATGCCAACATCTAATGGCTCATGAATAGGTTTACGTGAGAGAGGGTTGATGGGCTGAGCATCCAAAGAAGCGCGATGCTCGGTATAAATAGGGCCAAGACCATCCAGGGGATTACCGACCCCATCCACCACTCGACCAAGCAGCTCCATGCCAACCGGCATACCTGCTGCTTCCGTCAAAGGTGTGACTTTCGCTCCCGGCAATATTCCGGTGATCTGTTCGCTTGGCATAAGAAATAGATTATCGCCAGAAAAACCGACCACTTCTGCTTCCATCACGCCATGCATGGTTTCGATATGACATAGACTGCCAATGGGAGCACGACAACCCGTCGCCTCCAGGGTCAAGCCGACCACGCGCACCAACTTACCCGAGGCAATTGGCCGATTGGTAAGCCCTTGGGTTTTATAGTGTGATAAACGTTCCGCTAGCGACAACATTACTCTAAACCTGTGTGATGACGATTGGTGCCACAGAAATTACTTAATACCGAACGAATACGATCTTCCATACGATAGTTAACGCTTGAATCACTCGCTTCAATTTGCACATCGCCCAAACTCAAAGCAGGCTCTGCCACTAACGTCCACTGACGAAAATCGATCTCTTTATTGCCATAAGCTTGGCGGATGGTTTCCACATCATCGGGATGCAATTTGAGGGTAATCGCATGACCCGCAATCGGTAACGCCTCAACCGAAGCCTTGACGGTATCTAAAATGATTTGCGGATTGGTTTTGACTTCCACATGAACCACTTCTTTGGTCAAGGTCAGCACCATATCCACCAGTTGTTTCTCCACTTGAGCATTCATTAACTCCAGTGGCTGGGAAAATTGGTTGGCCATCTCAACAAAATGAGCCACTTGCTGCGCAACTTGTTCCTGCCCAGCCGCTAAGCCTTCTTGTTGACCGGCACTTACGCCTTCTTCATGACCCACTTGATAACCTTCGGCTTTACCTTGTTCAAAACCAAGAGCATGCCCTTCAGCTTTGCCTTGCTCTAAACCTTCGAGATAAGCCGCTTGGCGAATTTCTTCAATGTCTTCGACTGAGAGCGGTTTAGGTTCTTCAATTTCAGGTTCATCAAAAGAGGGCATCCAACCGGGATCGTAGTTCATTGCAGTTTCTTTGGCTTGCTTGCCTTGCTCCACTGCGTAGTCGGTTAGGCCCCACTTTTTAGGCTGGTCACTTGTCGCTGTATTGGCATCAAGACGGATAAACCCGCGTTTTCTTTCACCAGACATGATGATTCCTATTGTCGATATGCTCTAAAAACAGAAGGGGCCCCATTCGGCCCCTTGGGGTGTGGCTTGCATAGCCAGAATTACAAGAATTCGTCTGCGCCGCCAGACAACATAATTTCGCCCTGGTCGGCCATCTTGCGCGCAATTGCCAAAATCTCTTTCTGTGATGCTTCCACATCCGAAACTTTGATTGGAGCCATTGCTTCCAAGTCATCTTTCATCAATTCAGCAGCACGTTTCGACATGTTCTTGAAGATCTTCTCACGTAGAGCATCATCGGCACCTTTAAGGGCACGTTGCAATACGTCTTGAGGAACGTCACGCAGCAATTTTTGAATGCCCTGATCGTCGACTTCCACCAAGTTTTCGAACACGAACATCAGATCCTGAATCTGGGTTGCCAAATCTTCGTCTTGCTCACGCATTTGATCCATGAGTAATCCTTCAATGTTGTTATCCAGATAGTTCATGATATCGGCAGCGGCTTTCAAGCCACCAATTTTCGCCGCTTGAGCACCCGCTTGACCCGCAAACTGTTTCTCCATGATTTCGTTCAGTTCTGCTAGAGCAGATGGTTGAACTTCTTCAAGGTTGGCAATACGCATCATCAAATCGAGACGGTCACGTTCAGCAAACTGGGCCAAAATTTCGGCCGATTGGTCAGGCTCTAAGTACGACAATACAATGGTCTGAATCTGTGGGTGTTCGTTGACTATAATGCTCGCTACTTGACGAGGGTCCATCCATTTCAACGAATCGAGACCTTTAGAACCGGTACCAAGCAGAATTTGGTCAACCAAGTTGTTAGCTTTATCTGCACCCAGTGCGGCCACCAACGCATTACGCATGAAGTCTTCACTCCCCATACCAATGTTGGTGTATTTTTGTATGTCTTCCAAAAAGGCACGGTGCACTAGTCCTACCTTTTCTTGGCTTAAATCTTTAGCACGAGCCATCGCACTACCGACACGCTGTACTTGCTTTGGCTCAAGATGGCGGATAATGCCCGCTGCATCTTCTTCATTCAAACTTAATAGCAGAATGGCCGCACGCTCTTCACCAGGGATATCCGCAATATCAACGGTTGTTTCTGCCACTTCTCCACCATTTTTGTTATTTTGTTCAGGCATTTTGCATCCAGTTCTTCACCACTTGAGCCGCAAGTTCAGGCTCGTTAGCCACCAAGGCACGTACTGCTTTGAGCACGTCCTCATCCTTGTGCAAGTTCGGCAAATCAATCCCGGAGCCAAACTCGAACAGCTCACCGCCATCAATGTCGCTACCGATTAGGCTAGTTTCCCCATCAGCACCGATAGGCAAACCATCTGGGCCATACATTGAATCTTCTTCAACCGCAGCAGGGTTGAGCAGTTTCTTCAATGCTGGACGCACCAATACCATGACCACGACAATGATAACTAATGCACTTGCTAGCCAACGAATCCAGTCGCTGAAGTTTGGATTTTCCCAAATTGGTACATCTGGAGTTTCAGCCACTTCTGGTTTAGCAAATTGCATACTCAATACGTTGAGCAAGTCACCACGATTTTGATTGTAGCCTACCGTACCGATCAGCACCTGACGAATTGCATTCAATTCCGCATCGCTAAGAGGGGTGTAGGTCACTTCGCCCGTTTCCGCATTCACGGTTTGACGGTTTTTCACTGCCACAGCGACCGTTTGACGAGCAATGACACCGCTCTGCTTACGTTCATGGCTGATGGTAGTATCTAATTCAAAGTTGCGCGTCGCTTCTTTATGCACAGAACCTTGACCCGTTCCCGAGCCATCTTTCATCTGTGCTACATCTTGAGGAATCGAAGCATCAGCAGGCGGTTGGTTACTCAATGCACCTGGTACTCCGGCCACCACATTACCGTTGTTGTAATCTTCAAGAGTGTATTCACTGCGGGTTGCCGGTTTTTGTGGATCAAAACTTTTGGTGGTTTGTTCAACCGCACTAAAGTCCATATCGATATCCACTTGAGCGGTGTAGTTACCAATGCCCAAAATAGGGATCAATACCGAGTCGATTTTTTGGCGAACTTCTTGCTCTTGTTTGCGTTCCAAATCTTGTTCTTTACGACGCGCTGTCGATACAGGATCTTGAGAGCCAGAGTTGAGCAGACGACCGTTTTGGTCAGTGACAGTGACACGAGTCGGCTGCATACCGGGAACGGCGCTGGCGACCATATCTACGATAGAATCCACTTCTTCTTGCTTAAGGCTAGCGCCCGCTCTTAGGGTCAAGAACACGGAAGCCGAAGCGGGTTCATTTTGACGGACAAACACGCTCTGTTTTGGCAGTGCCAACAACACACGTGCTTTGCTCACTTGGCGCATCTCTTCAATGGCGTTGGCAAGTTGGCGTTCACGACTGAGTTTTAAACGCTCTTGTTCAAGACGTTGCGATACACCAAAACCCATATCTTTTAATAAGATATCATCACCCGCAGCATCCGAACCTTTGTTGACTCCAGCACGAACCATGTTCAGTTTTAAGCTGTTGTAGTCAGAGTTAGGCACCAAAATGGTATTGCCATCGAGTTTGTAATCTTGTTTTTGCTGATCAAGATAATCCAGCACTGGGATCAGCTCTTCTGTGTCATAAACACCTAAAGGACGCATTTCAGGTTCACGAACCCAAAAGAACAGCATCACAATCAGCGCCACACAGATGGAGATAGACAGAACCAGTACGATTTGACGTAACAGGTCCAGGTCACCCATCGCAAAATCCATCTTGTTCGAGCGTTTTTCTTCCACGTCTGGATTTTGAGTATCCAGAGCCATTGAAGAGTTGCTCGAACTCGGCATCATTGCATGTTCACCACCGCTGCTTACGGCAAGGTCGGTGCTATGATTATCATCAGCCACAATCTACTACCTATATCAAACCATTAGACTGGCATGTTCATCAATTCTTTGTACGCATCAACCAATTTGTTACGTACTTGAATTGTCGCTTCGAATGCCACACTGGCTTTGTTACGCGCAATCATCACATCAGCGAGCGAGACATTTTCATCGCCGCGGTCAAAGCGCGTTTGCATATCGCTGGAAGACTGTTGTAAGCCATTAACGCTATTAATCGCTTTGGACAACATGTCACCAAAATCAGCGCCAACTTTTTGTCCAGTCGCCAATGGACGAGAGTTGGTCGCTTCCAGCTTCATTGTCTGCATTTCACTTTGTAAACCATCTAATCTCATCACGACCTCACGCCAAAAGTTTGACTAAAAACTGTTCATATCCCTTAATGCAGCAATATATATGCCACAGTACGAAAACACTCAATTAGGAATATCAATCCCCGCATCACGCATTTTCGCAAGCTTGTAGCGCAACGTTCTTGGGCTAATTCCTAACTTCTCAGCCATCTCTTTGCGGCGACCTTGGCACTCAACTAAGGTGTCCATAATGATGGCAAACTCTTGATCGCGCAGCTCATCACCTAGCCCTGTAGAACCAGCAGAGAGCGTTTCGCCCGAAAAAGCTCGTGACAATTCAGGGTCCGCCACGGGTTTGACACTCGGAGCAACCGAATGATCGAGTACTTGTTGTAGGCTCGCGGCATCTTGCCAATCCAATCCTTCTAACAAAATATGCTCTTCGTCGATCGCTTTTTGTTCACTCAAAATCAGCGCACGTTGAATCACGTTATCCAGCTCACGAACGTTACCCGGCCATGAATAACACAGCAGTTTATTCACCGCACTTGGCGAAAGCGAAGGCACAGGCAAGCCCAATTTTTTGCAGTGACGCTCCACCAAATGCTGCGCTAAAGGCGCAATATCACCTTTACGTTCACACAAAGCTGGCCACGCAATAGGAAATACATTCAGGCGGTAGTACAAGTCTTCGCGAAAATGCCCTTCTTTCACATACTGTTTTAAATCACGGTTACTAGTGGCAAGCACGCGTACATCGAGTTTGACGCTCTTGCGGCTCCCCAAACGTTCCACTTCTCGCTCTTGAAGAACACGCAGCAGTTTAGCCTGCAGGTTCAAATCCATTTCACTGATTTCATCTAGCAAAATGGTTCCGCCCTGCGCTTGTTCAAATTTACCAGGGCAAGCTTGCACCGCGCCAGTAAACGCACCTTTCTCATAACCAAACAGGGTCGCTTCCAGCATGTTGTCTGGAATCGCCGCACAGTTGATCGCCACAAAAGGACCATCTTTACGCAAAGAGGCATTATGAATGTAGCGCGACATCACTTCTTTACCTGAGCCACTTGGACCAAGCACCATTACGTTGGCATCGGTTTTAGCCACTTTATCGGCCAGAGCAAGTAACTTCAGACTTTTCTCATCTGCAACCACGGCATCACCATCATCGTCGGATTTGACTGGGGCATAGCGACTGACCATGTTAAGGAGAACTTCTGGGGCGAAAGGTTTCGCCATGTAGTCAATAGCGCCCTCTTTCATTGCCGATACCGCATCTTCAATATTGGCGTAGGCCGTCATCAGAAGCACTGGCAAATTAGGCCAATGCTGTTTGATATTACGTAACAAAGCGAGGCCGCCCATGCCTGCCATTTGCACATCAGAGACAACGATGTCCACTGAGTCACTTTTAAGTTTGACTAAAGCATCTTCAGCACAATCGGCTTCTAGCCATTCATAACCTGCTAATGCCAATGTATCGACTAACGCCTCGCGTAGACCCTCATCATCTTCAACGATCAAGACTTTACTTTGAGCCATTATGATTCTCCAGTTTCTAAAGTGGTTGGGCTAACGTTCCGCTCAAGCGGTAAGCACATGGTAAAACACGCGCCCTCGCCAGGCTCAGAGATGAGCTCTAAACGACCATCATGTGCACGACAGACCATCTGTACAACCGCGAGTCCTAATCCAGTTCCTTGCGAACGCGTCGTAAAGAAAGGCTCCATGATCTTATCCTGAAGCTCCGCTGGAACGCCCGGACCATTATCTTGTACAGAGATTTTTAATTCGCCATTAACCGGGCGGAAGAACACATCAATTTGTGCTCCTTTACCCACAATTTGCACCGCATTCATCACTAAGTTACTGAGCGCGGAAGCGATGGCATTCGCATTACCCAAAAGTACGGTCTGCTCTTCTTCGACCTCTTGGGCGTAATCAATATGATTGGTTTTTAAGGCGGTTTCGACCATAGGTTGAAATTCACTGACCAATTCAGCCACAGTAAACGGCTTCACGACTTTGTTGTCGCCACCTTTGGCAAACAGCAGCATGTCGTTGACTTGCTTTTCCAAATCATGGAGACGATCGACCAATTTCGATTGAAAGCGTTCACGAGTCGCCGTAGGTAAATTCGGTGCACCAAGATTCGCTGCATAAAGCATAGCACTCGATAGCGGAGTTCTAACTTGGTGAGCAAGAGAAGCAACCATGCGTCCCAAAGACGATAAGCGTTGCAAATCACTGATACGCGACTGGAGTAGACGGGTTTCCGTCATGTCGGTGACTAAAATCAATTGACCTGTAGTGGAAGCAGAAATCGCCAAGCGCACTTTACGTCCATTACGCAACGAAACTTCATGCCCATCATCTTCCCGAGGTGCAAAGGCCAATTGAATAATGGTATACCAACGCTCCCCTAGAAGAGGAACATCGAGAAGCCGCTGCGCTTCAGGATTGGCTTCACGAACAATACCTTGTGTATCAAGCAAAATTACCCCGGCAGGCATCACATCAAGAACCTGTCGATAACGTGCGACTTGATCTTCAAGAGAGTCTAAATGCGAATGTTGCTCCATGGCACTGTCCATCGTCGAAAAACCACCTATTAAAATAAACAATAGCCTAACACGCAAGATGCATGCCAGGCTATTTTTGTTTATTTACAATACGTTATCGTTATGACAATTTATTGACTGAGTAAAATAGTATGCTTTGGATCACATTTATTGCACACCAACTACTTTACTAAACGCTCCATACTTAACGTTGCATGCTCTGTTTAGCGTTGCATATTGTACTTACGCATCTTTTCCACCAGCGTAGTACGACGCATACCGAGCATATCCGCCGCTCTGGCGACAACACCAGCTTGCGCATCTAACGCTTGATTGATCATGCTGACTTCTAAATCGGCTAACATCTCTTTCAGATTAATACCTTCTGGAGGTAAACCTTGAGTCATTGCGTCCATACCAGAGATGAAATCTTGGCTATCATCCATTGAAAAGTCTTCAGCAAAAATGTTCGCCAAAACATCCCGTTCCTGCTCTTCAACAGGAGCGATATTATTGAATTCTGGTTGGAATTCAGGAATATCACTGTAACGGTATTTGGTTGGCAGGTGGTTAACATCCACTAAGCTATTTGGATACAAAATCACCATACGCTCAACCAAGTTGGCTAATTCACGCACGTTACCGGGCCAATCGTGCTCCACCAGCGAGTTAATTGCGCGCGGTGTAAAACAAATCGGTTGAGCGCCTTCTGCTTCCATTCGAGCCATAAGCTCTTGAAGTAACAAAGGAATGTCATCTTTGCGATCACGCAAAGGTGGCATCTCAATTGGAAAAACATTCAAACGGTAGAAGAGGTCTTCACGGAAAGACTCATCAGCAATCATGTGTTCCAAATTGCGATGTGTTGCGGCGATGATCCGCACATTCGCTTTAATCGTAGTGTTACCACCAACACGTTCAAAGCAACGCTCTTGTAAGACACGCAGCAGTTTGACCTGCATCGCCATTGGCATATCGCCAATTTCATCAAGAAACAGCGTGCCGCCCTCAGCCAGCTCAAAACGTCCCTTACGCGACGTAATAGCGCCGGTAAATGCGCCTTTTTCATGACCAAACAGTTCGCTTTCGAGCAAATCACCAGGAATCGCACCACAGTTAATCGGCACGAAAGGACCATCTTTACGGCTGGAATGATAATGGATGTTACGCGCTACCACCTCTTTACCCGTACCTGATTCACCAAGAATCAATACGTTAGCTTCGGTGTTAGCCACTTGTTCAATTAAATGGCGAACATTTTGAATTCCGTGACTTTGGCCAACCAAGCTTCTAAATAAGATATTGTTTCTTAAAGGGGTATGAGCTTGAACGCCTTTACGGCCAAGAAACTCTTTGCAATGACGCAACGCTTCACTCAATTGAGCGTAATTTAAAGGAAACTCCAACTCGCCAATGTAGTTAGGGAATTCGTCTAGTGAGTAGGATTGCTTGTTAGCGATAATCACTGGAATGTGGTTAGCACGTAACAACGAATCAGACAGAGCCTTAGGCAACACTTGACTGCGTTGCGAGCCTAGAATGCATCCAGCCCAAACCGATGACCAGTCGATCTGATCGATCTGAGAAGACGTAATAGCCTCACACTGCTCTCCTACAAATTCTAAAATAGTATTGAGATAAGAACGAACTGCACTGTCGTCTTCAATCACAATAAGTTTCGCTAAGCCTTGCATAGGTGAGAATAATTGCCTTAATTCCGGGAAGTTGCTTTTAGTCGATTGAAAACCGTCACCCATAATGCCAAATATTTGGCACATCTTGATTAAACGATAGTCAATAATAAAAAAACAGCAACAAAAAAAGCCACGTGGCTACTTCGTGGCTTTCATTGTATTTGATAAAAAAAATAAGGCAACCAAGCAATTAGCGGATGTGATATTGCTTGAATCTTTTTGATAATCTTTTAAATACCGACTTGTTGAGCCGTCAAATTATGGAACTCAGCCGGAATTTGATCCCATGCGGATTTAATTTCACGCACAATGTCGATCACATCATCTAACGGTTGTGGATTGTTTTGTTGGTTCGCAATGGTGATTTGACCAATCATAAATTCGTAGAGTTGATCTAAGTTTTTCGCAATATCACCGCCATCTTCCATCGACAAACAACCACGCAAGCTAATGATGATATCCAGAGCTTTACCTAAACGTTCCCCTTTCACAGGAATGTTTCCCGCTTGCATCGCTGCTTTGCCTTGGATAAGGCGTTCGATGGCACCTGCCATCAGCATTTGAACGACTTTATGCGGTGAGGCCGCGCTTAGCTGGCTATCCACTGATACTTTTTTGTACGCCTGTAAAGAACCACGCATAGTCTTCCTCTTTATAAAAACTTTTTGTATTGCTGGACTGACTTATGTCCATGGCGATATTTCTTAAGCTCTTGACCTATTGCCATGGTCTTTGACTGCATGAGTCCAGCAAGATGTTGTGTATGGTTTATTGCATCACGCCATTCGGGCGTAGCGGCAAACTGTGGATGGTCAGCCACGTAGGAAAGTAAATTCTGCAATAACTGTTCCCTCTTATCGACCATACTGACAATTTCTTCAGCCTGAATGTCCTTGACTGACAGACTTTGTTCTATAAGGTGATCTAAGTCACATAACTGTTGCAGTAATTCACTCATCTCACTGACCTAACGCGTTCATCATGCCGGCGAGTTGCGAATGCATTTTACTGGTCGCATCCTGCATCGCCTCAAATTTAGATTGAGTGCGTTTTTCCAAATCTCCCATACGGCGATCCAGTGTGGTTTGGTCTTCCTGCAGACGACGCGTCTGCTCAGATAAACTTCTTTCTCGGGTACGAATTGCACCAGTGACACCCGTCATACTCTGAATGGCATCTTCAATTCGTTTGGCAAAGCCATCTCGCCCACCAAAAAACTCACCCAGCTTGTCAAAATTGTTATTCAACTGACGATTTAATAAGTCGTCATTGATTTCCAAATTACCTTGCCGTGTGGTCGTGATACCCAGCGATGTTAACGAATTCATATCACTGGAAGCATCGGAAACAGGTTGCGAAAAAACGGCTTTTAAACGCGCATCAGCGCTACGTGTAATGCTATCGCCAGCCAATGGTCCAGCTTGTCCCGTAGTGGGATCAACACCGCCTAACGCTTGGCTAACTTGATAAAACTGGTTGTAGGAATTGACGAATTTTTCAATGTAATCTCGTACCGTATTGCGGTCGTACTCAACGTCAATGTCCGCTGGTTTTTGCTTAGGGTCAGTTTTGGCCTTTAAGGTCAAATCCACCCCTTCAATCGCATCTTCAATGATGTTGTTTTTGCTACTCAATTTCGCCACGCCATCCAAAATCACTTCGGAATCTTGCGCAGCCTGAACTTGAGTCATGCCGTTATAGTGATCAAAAGAGTCTTGTGCTGCTTTTAATGCCGCTTGGGTTTTTTCAACACTTTCCAAATAAGCCCTTTCTTCTGGACTCAATTTGGCACGCTCTTGCTCTTTTGCCTGCTCCGGCGTGATTTTGCCGCTCTTTACCGCATCCTCTATCTGTTGCTGTTCCTGCTTAAGGATATTTTTAAGCTTAGTTTTTGCCTCTTCAGGTGTGACATAAGAGTCATACAGAGAACCGGATGCGGTATTAGACCAGCCGGGAACATCTTTAGACTTTGCTTGCGCTTTGTCATCAAGCTCTGGTTGAGGATCTTCATAAGAATCGAGCAAAGTGCCAGACGCGGTTTCCGTCCAGCCAGGAATACGATCTTGAGGACGAACATACTGATTCACATTGCTACCAGCATTAGCCGCAGCTTTTACCGCGGAATCCGTTTGACCATCGCCTTGAGCGGTTTTGATTGGGTCAGCTAAGTTGCTATCTGCAGACTGGGCGGTTTGCGCGGCCTTTTCAATTTGGTCTGCGACATCTTTATCGACAATGCGTGCAGCATTTTCGATCTTCTCTGCCACCTTAGCGGCAATTTTTTGCTGCTCAGGTGTCAGTGGATTAATAATTTGTTGGGCTGCTGCCCGAGCTTTTTCAAGATCTTTAACTCGATCTTCTAAAGTTTTGAACTCGAGATTTTTGAGGGCATCCCCTGCAGGAGCCTCGACCGAAACACCAATACGCTGCTCTTCACCCGTCTGGTTAGACGCAAGGATTAAGCGCGGACCATCAGAGTCTTTAATAATGGCAGCACGAACCCCAGGGTTCGAATCGCTACCATTAATTCCCCGTACTACGTCCGTCAAATTTGAGTATGAGGAGACATCGACATCAAACGATCGATTCCCTAATGAAATATGCAGCTTGCCCGGACCAAACCGCTGATGGTCGTCAAAGGGATTTGACGCCAACTTATGGCTTTGGGCAAGCTGCAACACATCGACTGAGTACTTGCCAGCGATGGCATCGGTGGTTGCCGTCGCAGATACGGCTTTGTCATCGGATGTTTCAACTTTACGTGCGGCAAACACTTCGTTTTGCCTAAAGTTGACCATCAGATTTTTCATCGTATCTAACGACTCTCTGAGGCGACCATAAGCACTGATACTGGCACTGACCTTGGTACGATCGCTATCGATGCGTTGCTGTTTAGGCGTACGCTCCGATTCCACAATCTTTTTCACCATGGAATTAATATCCATGCCAGAATTCATACCCAGAGGGCCGACACTCATCCAATCACCTCAAAAAAACGTTACACTTTCGCGTTAAATAAGCCGGACCTATGGTCCTGCTCTTTCGCTAAGCGGCGTAAAACTTCAAGCATTTCTTCTTCCGGAATTTGACGAATGACGTCGCCCGTAGAGGCTTCATAAATCGTCACAACTTCCCGTCCCGACTCTTGATCTAATCTAAACGAGAGTCCTTTGTTGATAGAGTTTACGAAATCATTCATCTGCTCTACCACCTTAGCGCGCTGCTCTTCATTAAGCTGATCCCGTTTACGGACCATCTCATTGGTCGCGTCTACAGCACGCTGTCGGCTCTCTTTTACCTGCTCAGAGACACGATCCACAGATCGAGTGACAGTTGGTCTATCTTCCTTCGAATTCGAAACGCTTTTCACGCTGTCGTTTTCAGAAGCAAGTTTAATGCCATTTTGTGAGCCGTAAGGCTGGATGTTCGATGCGTAGGATGGTACTTCCATAACAATCTCCCTTCCACCTTATAGGTGACTAAAGATCCTACTACGCCACCTATTAAGCCCAAATAAGCCTGCGGGGATTACCCCAGCAGACTTAGAGCCGCAGATGGTGACTGCTTCGCCTGTGCTAACACAGATGTACTTGCTTGTTGCAAAATCTGTGCCTTAGTCAAAGCTGTCGTTTCTTTAGCGTAATCAGTATCTTTGATGCGACTACGAGAAGCGTTAACGTTCTCATTGATGTTATCAAGGTTGCTGATCGCATGGCCAAAACGGTTTTGGAACGCCCCCAATGAAGCACGATGGCTATCCACCGCCTTCAAGGCACTATCAAGTACCGCGACCGCTTCTTGAGAGCCGCCGATGGTAGACACGTCAATATTCTTAACGGTCACATCACGACCTTGGTCAAAGCCAAGCTCACCACCTAGATCGCCACCAATGGTCACATCACCTTGTACTTTTTGTGATGAGGCAAAAATTTGCATCTTGCCGTTTTCACCGACAGACGCATTAATGTCATCACTCTGACCATTAATGAATGTGGCTAGCTCTTCTAAGTCATCACCTTTCTTCGCCTTAATAGAGACGTTTTTCGCTTCACCTTCTTTATCAGTGTAGCTAAAGGTGAGCTCACGAGCATCGCCCACTTTCCAACTTGAACTTTTACCCTCTTGGGTATGGTACGCACGGCCACCCATCTCGATGTTATCCGAGCGGAGATCACCCATACGCAGTTGTACTGCTTCACCAGAATCAGCACCGATCTGGAATGATTTAGTGCCGAATTTACCGTTAAGCAGTCTGTTACCACCAAATGAGGTAGTTTCAGCAATACGGTTTAATTCATCATTTAACGCAGAAACTTCTTCTTGAATCGCACCACGTTCTGAACTGGAGTTCGAACCGTTGGACGATTGCAACGCCAAATCACGCATACGTTGAAGAATGTTGGTACTTTCATTCATTGCTCCCTCAGCGGTTTGAGCAATGGAAATACCATCGTTCGCGTTTTTTACAGCCATATCCAAACCACGACTTTGTGAAGTCAAACGGTTGGAAATCTGTAACCCTGCAGCATCATCTTTCGCACTGTTAATACGATACCCAGATGACAACCGCTCCATGGACTTTTGAGTACTATCTGCAGAGTTATTTAAATACCTCTGAGCAGTCATCGCAGCCACGTTCGTGTTTACGTTAATTGCCATATTGATCTCCTTTGGCGGATAGTTAGATGCACCATCGAGTCTCTCACCTCTCTCCGGCACATCTCATTTCTCTCGTATTGGTTAACGGCCCAATCTAAATATCCTTTAGAGAAAAAGTGATCAATTAACAGACATGTAATCAAAATGTGAAGCGCATCCAGATTTGATGCAATAAAAAATCCAGCCGAAGCTGGATTTTGTGATGGGATTTGCAGGACCTAAGAAGGTTAGCCTAGTAGGCTCAATGCTGCTTGAGGAGCCTGTTTTGCTTGCGCCAAGATTGAACTTGAAGCTTGAGACAAAATTTGTGATTTTGTCAGTGCAGTTGTCTCTTTAGCGAAGTCAGTATCACGAATACGGCTGCGAGAAGCGTTAACGTTTTCGTTGATGTTATCCAAGTTGCTGATGGCATGGCCAAAGCGGTTTTGGAAAGCACCTAGGTTTGCACGTTGCGCGTCTACGTATTTTAGCGCTGCATCGATAACACCTACGGCTTCTTGTGAACCACCAACGCTAGTTACGTTAATGTCATCAACCGTTACTTTTTTGCCTTCTTTGAAGCCTAGCTCACCTGCCAAGCTACCAGAGAAGCTAACATCGCCTTTCACTTTGTTGCTGCCAGCAAACATTTGCAGTTTACCATCTTCGTCTACAGACGCTTTTACTAGGTCTGTTTGACCGTTGATGTAAGTGGCTAGCTCTTCTACGTCATCGCCTGCTTTGGCTTTGATGTTGATTGCTTGCGCATTGCCATCTTTGTCAGTCAAGTTGATGGTTAAATCATTTGCACCGTCTTTTACTGACCAGTTTTTGTCTTTACCGTTCGTTGCGTGGTAAGCAGTACCACCCATTTGTGAGTTATCACTGCGCATATCTTTTAGGTTTAGCATCACAGCTTCACCGTTGTCTGCGCCGATTTGGAACGCTTTAGTACCGTAAGTGCCGTTTAGCAGCTTGTTACCACCGAATGAAGTGGTTTCAGCAACACGGTTCAACTCGTCGTTTAGCGCTGTCACTTCCTCTTGGATAGATTGACGGTCAGCTTTAGAGTTTGAGCCGTTAGCAGATTGTAGTGACAAGTCACGCATACGTTGCAGAATGTTTGTTGTTTCATTCATTGCACCTTCAGCGGTTTGCGCTACTGAAATACCGTCATTGGCGTTACGCACTGCGACATCCAAGCCGCGGCTTTGTACAGTCAAACGGTTTGAAATTTGTAGACCAGCAGCGTCATCTTTTGCACTGTTAATTTTGTAGCCTGAAGAAAGACGTTCCATCGCTGTTTGTTGTGCGCTGCTCGCTTGGTTCAGGTAACGTTGTGCTGTCATTGCTGATACGTTAGTGTTTACATTCACTGCCATGATGATATCTCCAATTAGTTTTCCGATGTTTCCGGTTTCCGACGTCTCGGAAAACCAAGCAGTTCTCTCAAAGTTACCTACTGTAACGGCATGAATTTCAGAACCTTTAATCTTTTTTAAAAAAATCTCTAAAAAAGTTTTTCCTAAAATTCAAACGTGATTTCGACACCAAAATTCACGCTATTTTTTACTTTTTTCTAAAGCCTATGCACCGGCTGTCGATACATAGGGCTTTTTCTTTTACCTCAGTAGCGCGACCACCAAATTCGGTTGTCTCTTCGCTTGCGCCAGCACTGAAGTACCGACTTGCTGCAGGATTTGTTGCTTTATCAGCTTGGTCGTTTCTTTCGCGTAATCCGTATCTTTGATCCGGCTGTTAGACGCCGCCAAATTCTCGTGGATGTTATCCAAGTTACTAATGGCATGATTAAAACGATTCTGTAATGCCCCAACTCCTGCTCGGTTGCTGTCCACATACTTCAAAGCAGTATCCAAAACAGACACAGCTCTCTGTGCGCCCCCGACCGAAGTAATATCGAGGTTATTGACCGACTCATAACCTTTCAGCCCTATGTGGAGTTGATCCGCCAGGCTGCCACTAAAGGACAAAGTACCTGCCGTCTCTTTTCCTGCCATATAGATCTGCAGTTGGCCATGCTCGTTCACTGAAGCTGAGATTTTATCGGTCTGGCCATTGATGAAAGTGGCAAGCTCCTCAATATCGTCGCCCGCTTTAGCACTGATATTGATTGACTGCTGCTGCCCTTTAGCATCGGTATAATGGATGACCAGCTGATTATTACCCTGCCTCACGGTCCAATCTTTATTAGCCTCTTGGTTCGCTACGTAACTGAATCCCCCCATATCGATGGTATCAGTCCGCATATTACTAAGAGGAATTTGAACCGCCTCGCCGCCACTGGCACCTATCTGAAAAGAAGGTGCTCCAAAACTTCCATTTAACAGCTTTCTGCCACCGAAAGAGGTGGTTTCAGCTATTCGGTTCATTTCATCGTTCAGAGCCGTCATCTCTTCTTGTAGAGATTGCCGATCCGATCGACTGTTAGAACCATTCGCTGCTTGTAACGATAAGTCGCGCATACGTTGCAACAGGTTAGTCGACTCTTTCATCGCCCCTTCTGCCGTTTGCATGATCGAGATGCCGTCATTCGCATTTCTTACTGCTACATCAAGCCCACTCATCTGTGTTTCAAGACGGTTGGATATCTGCAGCCCAGCCGCATCATCTTTCGCACTGTTTATTCGGCTACCAGATGACAGACGCTCTAACGACTGATTCAATAACTCGGAAGCAGACGCCAGATGTCTTTGTGCGACTAACGCTGACACATTGGTATTCACCGTAATGGCCATAAGCTACCCCGCACTTTAAGAAAAGTTACACTGGTGCCTTTTTATCGTTCAGTTGAGAAATTTCTTTAACAAAAGATGTGTCACTTTTTTACTGCTATCGTAATGCCCAAACCCAAAACATGATTACTTTTTAATCAATAGAAAAAATTTATGAAACAAAAACATAGTGATAGAGAGATAAAAATGGAAAAGTTAACAATATGAGCAATTGAAACGCTAAATTAGATAAAACTAACTAAAGTAATCTCTAATACTCGTCAATAAATGCAATTAGTCGCTTATTAATTCCATATAGATTTCAGTTTTTATTCTTATAACTGATTGAAATAATTGATTCAAAAATGATAAACAGAACAAAACATAACCAATTAAACACTTTTTGTGATTTTTCTTCAAAATTCTCTAAAGTTTTTTTATTCGCTTCCGTTACTCCTATTATTCGTATGTCATACGTTACACACCAAATTGTGATGATAGTTCAATTTTCAACCAAGTAACCGCGGTGAAAATTAGGGAGTAGTTGTAGAAGTGACCATCAGTATTCGAACCAACGTTGCCGCGCTCAATGCGCAAAACTATTTAGGGAAAACCTCCCAAAGCCAGCAGTCATCGATGAATCGTTTAGCGTCTGGCTCAAAAATAAACAGCGCGACCGATGATGCAGCCGGATTGCAACTCTCCAACCGTTTGACTGCGCAAAGCCGCGGTTTAGATATGGCGGTACAAAATGCCAATAATGGAATTTCCGTAGCGCAAACCGCAGAAGGCTCAATGAAGGAAACGTCACAGCTACTACAACGTATGCGTGACCTAGCTCTGCAATCATCCAATGGTGTGAACAGTGATGATGACCGCGAAACGATTCAACAAGAAGTTTCTTCGATCAATGAAGAGATTAACCGCGTAGCAGATACCACCTCTTTTGGCGGCAAAATGCTGCTTAATGGCACTTACGGCACCAAATCGTTCCAAATTGGTAACGATGGTGGTGCGGCCGTGCATCTGCACTTAAGCAGCATGCGTAGCGACGATAAAATGATGGGTGGCAAAACCAAGCAAGCCCAAACAGCAGCGGATGCGTCATGGAAAGTCTCCGCAGACAACAACCAATTAAAATTGGGTTTTACCTCTAAAGATGGTGAACAGAAAACCATTGAAATCAATGCCAAAACTGGGGATAACATTGAAGAGTTAGCCACTTATATCAATGGTCAAACTGACAAGGTTCAAGCCTCTGTTGATCAGAAAGGCCATCTCCAACTGTTTGCGGGTAATAGCAAAGTACATGGTGAACTTAGCGTGAGCGGTAGCTTAGCCGATGAATTGAAATTTGCCGATGCAAAAGAACAGACCGTCAATGATGTGGATGTGTCTACCGTTGGTGGTTCACAGCAAGCGATTGGTATTATCGACTCAGCGATGAAATATGTGGATGACCAACGTTCCTATTTAGGCGCTCTGCAAAACCGTTTTGAGCACACGATCAGCAACTTAGACAAAGTCAATGAGAGCATCGCAGCTTCTAATGGCCGTATTATGGATACCGACTACGCCAAAGAAACCACTGAGATGACCAAATCGCAAATCATGTCACAAGCCTCAAGCTCTATTTTGGCACAGGCGAAACAGTTACCGCAGGCGGCATTAAGCTTACTGGGCTAAGCACTCTAACGAGCAACAAAAAGGGCCATGAATCATCATGGCCCTTTTTGTACTGCGCGCTTTGTAACTGAGGCTGTTACGCTTCAAAAGTCAGAGCTTGAAGCATCTCTTGCGCTGGAGCGAAGAAGTAAGTGCCAGAAACCGCTTTGGTAAATCGCAGCATTTGGTCAGTCTTACCATCAGCTTCACCAAACATACTGTTTAGCATCGCTTGGAAGTTATGCAGCGTATGACAATAAGCGATGAAAAGTAAGCCATGCTCACCCGTCACATTACCGTAAGGTAAGCTATGGCGAACAATTTTAAGGCCTTTACCCTCTTCTTTGATATCAACACGACCGACATGAGATGCTGGCGGTACTTTATCCAATTCAACTGAATCAGGTTTAGTACGACCAATCACTTTTTCTTGTGCGGCAATATTCAAACGGTTCCATGCAGGAAGATTGTGTACATAGCGTTGCACCATCACATAGCTACCACCCGCAAATTCGCCATCGGCAATCAGTGCCACATCAGCACGTTTTTCTGCTTTCGGGTTTTCTGTACCATCAATAAAGCCGGTCATATCACGTGAATCAAGATAACGGAACCCATAAGTTTCATCGACTGCAGTCACATCTTCTGCCACGTTTTCGAGGAATTTACGCAACACATAAAAGAGTAAGTCATGACGAGAACTGTGGCAGTGAATCAAGAAGTCAGCTTTGGTACTTGGTGCTTTCACAGGGTCTTGACCAAGCTCTGGGAAATCCACCAACTCCGCAGGCATAGGTGCGTTAAACTTTGACCAGAAACCATGACTAAAAGCGATAGAGATCGCGACGTCTGCACCGGGTTGTTGTTGATTTAACTCATCAACCAACGCTGGAAGTTGCTGTAATTGTGTTAAAACTGCCGCGCCATTTTGCTGCACGTTAAACTGTGCATACAGGGCAAATGGACCTGCTTCCGGCAGGATTGCTGTTTGTGATAGTGACATAACGTCCTCACTTTTTGCTCAGTGTAATTCGATATATGAGTCACTTACGGTGACTTTCCCTAATTGTTTATCTTATCTTGCTTGGCAAAGCATGCTTTGATCGTTTCACTGCGCCACACATACAGAAGTAACCAGAGGCACAATACAATCGACACCGCGCTAAACCAATGAAACTGTCCATGCTGCAATAACACGTAATAACTGGTTAAGCCCAACTGCGCCCACAGTGACAGCAGAGTCAACAACCGCGCACAACGTTGCACCACTCGCGTCATCACTCGTCCATCAGGGCGACGTAAATGAATCATCCACATCAGCAGTAACGCAGGAATACCCAAGGCCAATTCTGTATAAAAATGGCTTTTTTGCGGGTAAATAAGAGCCAATAGTCGTGGCCCAGCCTCTTGGCTTGCACCTGCCATCACTAAGACTATCCATGCTTTAATCAACCACACCCAAGTAAACCACAACCAGATGGGCGCTTTCAAATAGCCATAGTGATCGTACTGCTCAACCGAATAACGCACGCTCAACCTATAAATAAAAACTATAACAGCCGATCACTTTACCCTACTCCAAGGTGGATCTGTAGTACCAATTCTCTTTGGGTTGCCTTCTCTGGTTCAAAACATGGTAACCTTAAACAAAACAATAAGGTGAATACCATGAAGACACCAAACACTCCTTCGCTTGAAACGCAAAATGAGGCACTGAAGGTGGCAAGAGCCACACAGCGGCCAGGGCAGACCAAAGAACAGACCAAACTGATTGCACAAGGGATTGAAAAAGGCATCACGCTGTATAAAAAACAGCAAAAAGAGAAGAGTCGACAGGCAGATAAAGCTAAGAAAAGAGCGTTGAAGTTAAAAAATGCTGAACAAGATAGTCCTGTAGACGATGAAGTGATTTTAGCAACGAACCACCGCTTTGCTACTGTTCTTCCTTGGGGATTGCTCGTCTTAAGTTGGCTTGGATTTATCGCTTATTGGGTCAGTGTTTCCCAATAAAATCTATCCGTTAAGAATATGCCTCAATAACGCCAAGAGATAGCATGCTTTCCATACTTAAAATTCAACGTTATTGGGCAACACAGATAACAGAAAAAGCCAGCTAGGCTGGCTTTTACGCGTTAAATCCAAGGCTCTCTGCAATATCCACTTTACGATCCAGAACCCATTGACTATCAAAAGGCCCCCAATCAGAAAGTTGATAATAGCCATCGTTATGGCGTCGACCATCCTGAACAAACATCAATTCAATACCAATGCCCGGTAAGGCTTTAATCACGTCTTGAATAGTACGACGTGGCCAACCGGTTTTCTCAATCAGCTTTGGTACGTTTGGCCGTTCAAGACTCTCAACTAACAATGCTAAATACAGTCGCCTTGCAAAAACAGGACTCAATTCCATTGATACCTCCTCACTTGTGCAGACCTCATTATTTCTGTTTTCGTTTTCAAGGTGTTGAGTTTGATCAATAACTCTACAATCGGTTGGTATTTCGGGTAGTTTTTGTGCCTCAGCACGAGATTCGTTCGCAAAAATCAGACACTGTGCCAACTATTGATAGAGTTGTTATTTTTTCTTGAGGCGAATCGACAAGTTAACTTAGGTTTTTCGATGACTTATATAAGCGCACAATGACGTTGAAAGGAAATGACCATTCCTTCCGACATTGATCTTGACCTGTGTTCGTTGATGAAGCTGTGAATTCTGCATCTTGCGGCCATTTGGGTATAAGCCTCATTACCAATACGCTTTGTCACCAAAGGCGCTTCCTGTTAGGATTTAACAAAAATAAATAATCATTCAGTCTTACAAGGATAATTATGACCGTTACTATGTATGGCATTCCTAACTGCGACACCATTAAAAAAGCGCGTAAGTGGTTAGAAGAAGCCAATGTGGAATATCAATTTCACGATTACCGCAAACAAGGTATTACGGCAGAACTGATTGCAGAATTTTTTTTGCAACTCGGCTGGGAAAACGTGCTCAACAAACGCGGAACGACCTTTCGTCAACTGACTCAAGAGCAAAAAGAGACATTAAATGCTGATAACGCAGCAGCTATACTCTTGGAAAAACCTGCGATGATCAAGCGCCCTATTCTTCGTATCGACGCCCAGCTTCACGTGGGATTTAACGTCGAACAATACACCTCTCTTTTTGCATAATTAAGGAATTCAAGGATGACTGACAGTCCAGTAATTGCTCTGGCCAAAGATCTTATCAGCCGCCAATCCGTCACCCCAGAAGATGCGGGATGCCAACAATTAATGATTGAGCGTCTTGAAGCTCTTGGCTTTACTGTGGAAGTCATGGTGTTTGAAGACACCACCAACTTTTGGGCACGTCGTGGCCACACTGCACCGTTATTTGCTTTTGCCGGTCACACTGACGTTGTACCCGCAGGTAATTTAGCCCATTGGGATACCCCTCCGTTTGAACCCACCATCAAAGATGGCTTGCTCTACGGTCGCGGTGCTGCCGATATGAAAGGCTCTTTAGCTTGTATGCTGGTTGCGGTTGAGCGCTTTATTGCAGAGCACCCGGACCATAAAGGTTCTATCGGCTTCCTTATCACTTCCGATGAAGAAGGCCCATTTATTAACGGTACTACTCGCGTGGTGGATACGTTAATGGCGCGTAATGAACCGATTGATATGTGTATCGTCGGTGAACCATCAAGCACTCTTGAAGTGGGTGATGTGGTGAAAAATGGTCGTCGCGGTTCGATTACTGGCGATCTTAAAGTCAAAGGAATTCAGGGACATGTTGCCTATCCTCATTTGGCGCGTAACCCGGTTCACCAAGCGTTACCAGCACTTGCCGAATTGGCCGCAAAAGAGTGGGACAAAGGCAACGACTATTTTCCACCAACCAGTTTCCAGATCCCTAACCTGCACAGTGGCACGGGCGCATCGAACGTCATTCCTGGCGAATTTGATGTACAGTTCAATTTCCGCTTTAGTACCGAACTCACCGATGAATCCATCAAAGAGCAAGTACATGCTATTTTGGATAACCACGGTTTAGACTATGAGCTGAAGTGGACCTTAAGCGGTCACCCATTTTTGACTGACCAAGGCGCTCTACTGGATGCGGTCGTCAAAGGTGTTGCAGCCGTTAACAATAAAGCTCCGCAGCTACTAACCACTGGCGGGACTTCGGATGGTCGCTTTATTGCTCGCATGGGGGCACAAGTTGTGGAATTAGGTCCTGTTAACGCGACCATTCACAAAGTGAACGAATGCGTAAGCGTTGCCGATCTCGAAAAATTGACCGATATGTACCAGCAGACATTGAACCATCTACTTGGTTAATACGAAGGATTACCCATGATGACACCGGCGCAATTGACAGGACAATCGACCCAACATTTGGTTGAGGTATTAGTGGGACAAAAATCGTTCCTCATGCACCCAAACGTTCGTGATGATCTGCTTGCTTTACAAGATGCTGCCAATAGCGCCGGATTTCTTTGCCATATCGCCAGCGGCTTTCGCCCATTTGAACGCCAGCTGACCATTTGGAATCGCAAGATGTCTGGCGAAGTGCCCTTATTGGATGAGCTTAGCCACCCGATAGATGGCCAAGCGTTAAGCGATGAGCAAAAAATGTGGGCCATTTTGCGCTGGTCTGCACTACCAGGTGCTAGCCGTCATCACTGGGGAACCGATTTTGATCTCTTTGACCGGCTTGCTATTGCCGAAGGAACCACGCTGCAACTGGAACCCGATGAGTATCTGCAGGGCCACCAGCATCGCTTTTATCTATGGCTAAAAGACCATGCTGAACAATTTGGTTTTTTCTTTCCATTTCAAGGTAAAGGCAATGGTGTGGCATTCGAACCGTGGCATGTCAGTCACAGAGCATCCGCCAATATCTGCTCGGCACAATTGACTATGGCGATGTTGGCAGAGCAAATAGAGCATGCTCCCATTCTGGGTAAAGAAGTGATTTTGCAGCACCTGCAAACGATCTACACTGATTATGTTACCAACATCAGTCAGTGAGGCAGCGTATGGATCTCCTGTTTAATCCTTGGGTCATCAGTATTGTGGTCGTGAGTGTGGTTATTGGTAATATCGCCGCGCTCAAATACACTTCGCAGATCAAATACGAAGAGTATATGAAGCAACGAGAACTAGACCGCCTCAATCAATTGGATAAAGAGCGTCATGGTGACGAAACAGTAGAGTCCGATGAAGACTTGGAGTCCGATGAAGTCTTAGCTGATCACGATTCAGTATCGCAATCTAACTCGTCTGCGCCAACTTCATCACAAGCCAAGAAAGATAACCACTCATAGTACCAGTGTCACAAGTGACATCAGAAAAAACAAAAGGACGCGCTGGCGTCCTTTTTAGTTTCTCGATTCATCTATGATGATTATTTTTTAGCGTCGGCTGCTGCGGGAGCTTTTGCTGTTTCATCGATAACAGCAGACAACACTGGCACTAACTGCTCAAGCCAAGCCTCTTTGACCGGTTTGTCTTTCGAGTTAGTCACGTTAATTGATGTACGGTTACCTAAGTCACCCAACAATAAAGTGTATTCGCCGGAAGTCATATCCATCGCTTTCAGCTTGTGGGCTGTGTAGAAATCTTCATCCAGCTCACTGTATTTCACTTTTACTGTACCTTGTGAACGGTTACGGTCTTCAATCTTCATTCCTAGCTTATCAACAAGCTCAGGAAGACGTTGCCAGAACACATCATAAGGAGCGCGAGCAATAATCACAGGTAGACCACTACGGTCAGAACCCATTGAGATCGGGATATGCTTAATCAAAGCTTGCGCTTTACGCAGCTCTTCACGACGAACATCTTCATCGTAACGATTGGTGATTAAGTTCGTCATATAGGCGGTGTAGCGATCTTTTTGGCTCACACTTGGCTTACCCTGATCACCACCTTGACGCCAGTCGACCAAACTCACTTTGATACCAAAACGGTTATTGGCAGTCACACGGCTTAACTGGTAGCGCGCATCAATTTCGCTGTCTTCGTCTTTAGAAACCCAACGAACCCATGCGGTTTCAATTAAGGTATCCGTTTGCTTTACTAGTGGCACTTTGCCATCGGTCAGCGCTTTGAGTGTGGTATCCCAGACTTTATCCGCTTCAGCTTGACGCACCATCCACAACACAGCATCACCGCTAGTCATGTCGGCACGAGCACCAGGAATTAACTCAAGGATTTGCTGTGGCGGGCGAATATCAACTTTAGAACCGATTTCTCCCTGATACTGTCCGGTTGGGATCTGGTAATCAGGGTAGTAATGGAGTTCGGTGCCAGCAGGCATCGTCCATTGGTGAAAATCTTTGGCATCAAGGTAGGTGTAATCATCCTTTGCTTGACGTCGTTCTGCCGGGCTGCTTGAACAAGCACTTAACACAAACACAGCTAGAGCACTAATAACTAGCTGACGGGAACACTTCATTGAAACTCCTAAAAATCGCCGAGGCATAATACCTCGGCATTGTAATCGAAAGTGCCTGATAATTTAAATCTTGGCGTCGGTTATCGCTTTGGCAACAACCGGGCGAGCTTGTTCAGAGAGTTCAGTTAAAGGTAGACGTAGATCACCATTTTCGATTAAACCAAGCTTATGAGCGGCCCATTTTACTGGAATTGGGCTTGATTCAACAAACAGACCTTTATGCAGAGGTATTAAACGCGTGTTGATCGCTTGAGCTTCTTCAAACTTGCCATTAAGCGCTAGATGAATCATATCGGCCATGTCTTTCGCCGCAATATTGTTGGTCACTGAAATAACACCGTGACCGCCTAGCTTAACAAAGTCTAAGCCAGTCGCATCATCACCACTAAACAGCAAGAAATCATCGCGGCACATCTCACGATGCAAAGCAACACGGCTCAAATCGCCAGTCGCGTCTTTCAATGCAATGATGTTGTTAATTTCAGACAAACGCGCCACGGTTTCTGGCTTCATATCGACGCCGGTACGACCTGGTACGTTGTAAAGAATAATTGGAATATCAGTACCTTGAGCAATTGCTTGGTAATGAAGGAACAAACCTTCTTGAGTCGGTTTGTTATAGTAGGGAGTCACACTTAAATAAGCAGCAATACCGGTGTTATCAAGCATACGTGAGAATTCTACCGCCTCGTGGGTAGCGTTCGCACCTGTACCTGCAATCACTGGGATACGCCCAGCAGCAAATTCCACTGTTTTTTCTACAACTTTGACATGCTCTTCAACGGTCAGAGTGGCAGACTCACCTGTCGTCCCTACGGAAACAATAGCGTCAGTACCCGCTGCGACATGGTAGTCGACTAGCTTCTTAAGACCGACATAATCTACTTCGCCGGTTGACGTGAAAGGTGTAATTAACGCTACGATACTTCCTGAAAACATGTCTATCTCCCTAGATGAATACTCATTGCATGGTACTGCATGGCCCTCACTGTGCACAAGGGGGTAAATACGCTTAAACAGTCCATTTTTATGAATATTTATCAGATGTTAGAACTAAGGCAAAAAGCTATACCAAAAATTAATAAAGATGCAGACAAAAGGACATTCACCACGACCTAAAACAGACACATTCTCTGGTTCTGACTGTCGCACCGAAGTGGAATCTATAGATTTACCATACATTGCGACACAATGCTTGTACCTCTTGTCAGTCTTGTGCCATTTTATGATTAACCAGAACAAAAAAAGCAATTTATCGACGCTTTTTCTGCTCACCAAGTGTGATAACATGCCCAAAAAAGATGATGTGAAGAGATATGATGACTCAACACCTAGTGATCACTGCGGTCGGGACTGACCGCCCCGGTATCTGTAATGAAATTGTCCGGCTAGTCACGCAATCAGACCTGAATATTGTCGACAGTCGCATTGCGTTGTTTGGAAAGGAATTCACCTTGATCATGTTGGTTTCTGGCGCGCCGAGTGCATTGTCACGCATTGAAACCCGGCTGCCGCTTTTAGGTCAGGAACACGATTTAATCACGCTATTAAAGAGAACCTCACCACACGAAAGCTTAGACAACACCTATTTGGTCGAAGTTTTTGTTGAGTCAGAAGATAAACCTGGATTGACGGAGAAATTCACCAATTTCTTTGCCAATCGCAACATAGGCATGGAGTCGCTCAGCGCACAAACCATCAGTAAAGCAAAATTAGGCTGTGAAGCTAACCAGTTCCATATTGCGATTACCGCCAAAGTGGATGCAGGTTATAACCTGATGCAGTTGCAAGAAGAGTTTGATGATTTGTGCGAAAAACTCAATGTCCATGGGTCACTCAATTTTATAAAAAACAGTCAGTAATAAAAAAGGAAACCAGATGAATACATTGAAAGCAGGCACGCCAGCCCCTGTATTTTCCCTCCCAGACCAAGATGGAAACGCGGTTTCTCTCAACGATTTTTCAGGTAAAAAAGTACTGGTGTACTTTTACCCTAAAGCGATGACCCCCGGTTGTACGGTGCAAGCTCACGGTATGCGTGATAGCCAACCACAATTGCAAGATCTGAACGTAGTGGTGCTTGGCATCAGCACTGATCCTGTCAAACGCCTTGGGAAGTTTATTGAACGCGACGGCCTGAACTTCACACTGCTTTCTGATGAAAATCATGAAGTTGCTGAACAGTTCGGCGTATGGGGCGAAAAAAAATTCATGGGAAAAGTGTATGATGGCCTGCATCGAATCAGCTTTTTGATTAACGAGCAAGGTGTGATTGAGCACGTGTTTGATAAATTCAAAACCAAAGATCACCACGAAGTAGTGCTGAATTACCTCCAAGGTAATGCATAAACACCGCAACTTTCTCGTCGAGAAAATCTCGGCTGCGTCACTGCTGAAATGAATCGATTCAAAACAAAGATGCCTCCAACTTGGAGGCATCTTTTACTAGGTTCAACCAGAACAATTACACAATAAACTTGCTCATGACCGCCGCTTGCTCACGCACATTTTCCGTTTGCGCTTGCATCGCTAAGTTAGCCCCTTCAGCCGCTTCAGATACTAACGTTGAAAGGTCTTTGATCTTCACCGTATTGTTATTGATCTCTTCAGCCACCAAACTCTGCTCTTCTGCTGCTGATGCAATTTGAATATTCATGTCATTGATTTGAGCAATGGAGTGGCGAATAGTTTGTAGCGCCGTATTCGCCAGCTTGGATTTTTCTACCGCTTCAACCGCCGTGCGTTTACTTTCATTCATGGCCGATGAGACCGCTCCAGCTCCTGATTGCAGCTGCTCAATCATACTGCGAATTTCAGTGGTGGATTGCTGCGTGCGTGATGCCAAAGTACGTACTTCGTCTGCTACCACAGCGAATCCTCGGCCAGACTCACCGGCCCGCGCCGCTTCGATTGCTGCGTTCAGCGCCAGCAAGTTAGTTTGGTCTGCAATGTCATTGATGACTTTCAAGATGGTTTCGATGTTGGCCGTTGCCGCCTCTAAGCCTTGAACTTCCTCAACAGCTTGGTCAATGCGCGCTGCCAACATGTCAATCGAGCGCGTGGTGTCATTCACCACAACCGAACCTTGCTCAGTTGCTGCATCAGCCTCTTTTGCCGCACTTGCAGCGCCTTGCGCATTGCCCGCCACTTGCGTTGCAGTGACCGACATTTCGTGCATTGCTGTCGCTAATTGTTCCAACTCTTGCAGCTGTTGGTGCATCGCATTCACGGACTCTACCGATCCTTGCAGTGTTTGCTCCGTACCGCGAATAATCTCTTCGCCAATGGCCTTGGATTGTTTAATCAATTGTTGCAAGGTCCCAGTAAAGGTATTGAACCCTTGCGCTAGCTCGGCAAACTCTGGATCGGTATTGGTATCAAGACGTTGGGTTAAATCGCCATGCCCAGAGGCCACATCTTTGATCGCATCACGTAATGTACCAATCGGACGCATCAACACCCGAATCAGAAGCGTTAAACAGATAATACTGATTACTAGAGCAACCACTGCGTAAATGATGGAACTGTTGCGCAGCTTGCTCACAGCAGAGAAGGCAATCGACTCATCAACCACTGCGCCAATATACCAGTTTTCAGAAGGTATTTTAGTTAGACCAACCAAATACTCTTTGCCATTCAGATCTACCGTTTGTGAGCCCTCTTCTAGTTTCACTCCCGGTAAATAGGTAGAAAGATTTTTGCCATTATTTTCAATGCTTGGGTGAGCAATGGTGGTGCCATTAGAAGTGACCAAGAAAAGGTAACCCGCATTAAATAGATTCACTGAGTTAACCAAAGAGGCCAATTTGCTTAGCTCTAAGTCGTAGAACATCGACCCCACATATTGTCCGTCGTGTTTCACCGGCGTACTGATCGAAATGATGATTTTCTTAGTCGACATGTCCAAGTACGGTTCAGTGATGGTTAACTGCCCTGCCTCTTTAGCGTCTTTAAACCATGGTCGAACACGAGGATCATAATCAGCAGCGGGAGTCCAGCCATCATCGTTTTCTACGGTTTTACCGTCACTTTGGTAACCAAAACCAATCGCCAAAAACTGACTTTTTAGCTTAGGTTGTTCAATCACATTTTTAACGAAATCGCGGTTTTCAGGATCAAGTTGCAAAATCTCTGTGGTCGCTTGCGCCATGGCCTTTTTACTGACCATCTCGGAGCTGACCGTATTTTTTACCCCTGACACCATCTCTTTTAAACTGGAAAAAACTAGGGATTCGACCTGCGACCGAACCGTAGATAATTGTTGAAGTGACAACAATCCAATGGTGATTAACAACAGCACCGACGACGCGGCTACGATTTTTTGGCTAAATCTCATAAGGTTCCCTCTACTACTATTACCTTTAACATCAATGTTCTGGTGTTCTGATTTCTTTATCGGCTAAGTGAGCTGATTACTTGAGCGATTACTAAAAAATAAGTACAAAAAAACCTCAATGCAATCAATGAGGTTCTTTTTAAGAAGTGAATTCAAATTAGGCGATGCTTTCGTCGTCTTGCACAGGCAAAGCGTGTATGACCGCTTTGACCAAAGTCGCTAGAGGAATCGCAAAAAAGACGCCCCAGAAACCCCATAGTCCACCGAAAATCAGCACTGCAGCAATGATGGCGACAGGATGCAGATTGACCGCTTCCGAGAATAGAATAGGCACTAAAACGTTACCATCAAGAGCTTGAATAACCCCGTAGGCAATAATCAAAGTATAAAACTCTGGTGTTAAACCCCATTGAAATAAAGCCACCACAGCAACAGGGACCGTCACTGCTGCTGCGCCTATGTACGGAATCAGCACGGATAATCCCACCGCAACCGCAAGCAATACGGAATAACGTAGCCCTAACACGGCAAAAGCAACATAACTGGCGATGCCAACAATGATAATTTCTAACACCTTACCGCGGATATAGTTAGAAATTTGTTGGTTCATTTCCACCCAAACTTGATTTGCTAACACTCGGTTACGAGGCATGACTCGCCCCACGTAACGCATCATTTGATTCTTATCTTTCAACAAGAAGAACACTAATAAAGGAACCAAAATCAGATAGATAGCCAGAGTAGCTAAACTTACCAGAGAAGAGAACGACTCTTTCACCAGCGATTCACCAAAGCCAAGCGCTTTGTTTTTGGTGTTATCCATCAAGGGCTCAACAATGTCTAAGTTGGCCAATTCCGGGTAACGTTGCGGGATCGTTGCGATAAAACGCTGTAAGTCGCTGTACATGTTAGGAATATCATTGACCAAATTGGCAATCTGCTTCCACATGGTTGGCACTAAGCCTAATAACGCCATCAACATAACGCCAATAAAAAGCATCAGCACCACGGCAACTGCAGCGGTACGCGGCAATTTAAAACGACGAAGTTGGGTGACTGGCCACTCGAGTAAGTACGCCAAGACAATGGCCACCAGCAAAGGCGCAATCAAATGCCCCATAAAATAAATGATCACAAACCCAACAAAGAGTATTGCCACTAAGCTGACGGCATTGGGATCGGAAAATCGCCTCTGATACCAACGAGTTACCATTTCAAACACGGTTTTCTCACTCCTTACAAACTGAGCGTCAATCATTACGATAGGAAATTAGGGGAGGACATCCTTAAGATAAGCGCCATTATTACCACTATCCTAGACGAATATCTTCATAAAACGGGTCAATAAAAAGACAAGAATGTAACAAAGCGTAAGTTCTATCGTGCGCCTTGACTGACGAAGTCATCAGAATCGAACTATTCCTGTTTTATCAGTTCCATTCTGATGGCGAATCCTTAATATAGGAACCACATTGTATAGGCTTTTCCTTTAGGTGCCACTGTTTATCACTCAACTCATTGGAACACCGGTGGACAAAGCCACTAATCAAAAGAAACCTTTTAGACAAAGAAATGTCTTATTTTCAGTTGGTTCAGGAGTCTCACTCGTCACATGTTTGCTAAACGTACCCGTTCTCTACTTTGTCTATGTATCGCAGCATCGCTATCTATGACGGCGCCTCAAATGAGTCTGGCTCAAGGTAATGATTTACCAGATATTGGCACCGTAGCAGGCGCCACGCTCTCTATCGACCAAGAGCTGCTCTATGGTGACGCTTATATGCGTATGATTCGAGCAAACCAACCTGTCATTAATGATCCGGTGCTAAGCGAATACGTTGATACTTTAGGTCATCGTTTGGTCGCCCATGCGGATAACGTAAAAACCCCTTTCCACTTTTTCTTAATTAATGATCACGCGATCAACGCGTTTGCTTTTTTTGGCGGCTATGTCGCGCTGCACTCAGGATTGTTTTTTGATACTCAGTCTGAAAGTGAGCTTGCGTCAGTGATGGCGCACGAAATATCTCACGTGACGCAGCGCCACTTAGCGCGCAGCATGGAAGAACAAGCCAAACGTTCTCCAGCAACACTGGCCGCTTTAGCCGGTGCCCTTTTATTAGCCATTGCCGCACCTGAAGCTGGAATTGCAGCCATTACCGCAACGACAGCGGGTAGCATTCAAGGACAGATCAACTACACCCGCTCTAATGAACGAGAAGCCGACCGTTTTGGCATGCAAACATTAGCCAAATCAGGGTTTGATGTCATGGCGATGCCACGCTTTTTTTCTCGCTTAGCCGCTGAGTATCGCTACTCCAGCAAGCCGCCACAAATGCTGTTAACTCACCCGCTACCAGAAGCACGTATCACCGATACTCGCGAACGAGCCCAGCAATATCCTCAAGAGCATCCTGCGGCGTCATTACGCTTCTTTTTGGCACGCAGTCGTGTCATGGCCCGTTATTCCGGCTTGAGTGAAGATGACGCCCTTGATTGGTTTAACCGCACAGCCAAAAAATCACCGAGTGCCATGGAACCTGCGTTTGAATATGGCAAAGCCCTCGTCTACTTGGATAATGAGAAACTTCCTCAAGCCAAAGAAATATTGTCTAAACTGGTAAAAACCGATCCGGACAATAACTTTTACTTAGATGCTATGTCGGACCTTTATCTCGCGCTAAATCAAGCACATGATGCACAGTTGATGCTAGAAAGAACGCTGAAAGAGAATCCGAATAATGCGGTATTGGCCATTAACTACGGCAACGTGTTAGTGAAAGAGGAAAAGTTTCAAGACGCGATCCGAGTATTACAGCGTTATACTCATGATAATCCTAATGATCCTAACGGTTGGGATCTCTTGGCAGAAGCCAATAGTCGCGCCGGAAACAGTGAAGAGGATTTGGCGGCAAGGGCAGAAATTTTGGCACTTAAAGCTCAATGGAATAAGGCGATTCAATACTATACTCAAGCGAGTCAGCTCGCTAAGCTTGGCAGCTTAGAGCAGGCACGATACGACGCGCGAATCGATCAGTTGATCCTACAGCGTGAACGCTTTATGGCTCTGCAGAATAAATAAGAAGCAATAGGGAAAAACTATGTCAGTCGTTATCTACCATAATCCAAGATGTTCAAAAAGCCGGGAGACGCTGGTTTTACTCGAAACCAATAACGTCAAACCTCAAGTTATTCAATACCTAGAGACCCCTCCGAGTATTGAACAGCTCAAAACGTTGTACGCTCAACTCGGATTTACCAACGTTAGGAAGATGATGCGCACCAAAGAAGAACTGTATAAAGATCTGAATTTGGCGGATCCAGCTTTGACCGACGACCAATTATTTGCCGCTATGGCTGAAAACCCAAAACTCATTGAACGACCTATTGTTGTATCTGATGGTCAAGCACGCCTTGGCCGTCCACCGGAACAAGTATTAGAGATTTTATGACCACCACGATTGTTGTGCTTTACTACAGTCGACATGGCAGCACCCTTTCTATCGCAAGACAAATCGCTCGGGGAGTGGAATCTATCCCCGAGTGCGAAGCTGTGCTGCGTACTGTAGAAGATTTATCGTTGGGATCACGCCAATATGAAGATCCCATTATTACCTTAGATGAACTCAAACAGTGTGATGGACTCGCCCTTGGCAGCCCTGTGTGGTTTGGCAATATGGCTGCCGCCCTCAAGCACTTTTGGGACCAAACCACAACCTTATGGATTAACGGTGACCTCATCGATAAGCCAGCGTGTGTATTTACCTCTTCGTCGACAATGCATGGCGGCCAAGAAACAACGCAGAACTCGATGATGCTGCCACTGCTTCACCATGGCATGATGGTACTGGGTATTCCTTATTCCGAACCCAAATTGCACACCACTGAACGCGGTGGCACTCCTTACGGTGCAAGTCATGTGGGCTTACGTAAAGCGGGGATGAAATCCGGCCTTAGCGATGATGAGATTACATTAGCTCAGCAGCTAGGAAAACGCATCGCAACCGTTGCCAAGAAACTCAAAGCCCAATCAGCCTAAATGTGGCGACTTCTAGGTTACAACTAGGTATTCAACCGATAAAAAAAGAAGAGCTAGGCTCTTCTTTTTGTTTATTCGCTTAAGGGTAAATAACGCTTTAGTTCAACCACTTAAAGTAAAGCATCTGTGGTGCGCTATCCGTTTTAGTCATAGTAGAACTGTCTTGCCCATCGACCATCACATTGGTGTCAGCAGTAGGTATCGCCGCACTGGCGGTAGTGCTGAGCGGGTTATCTAGCAAAGCATCTTGCATCGTAGCACTTGCCACTGGGGACGTTATCGCTGGCGCGATTGATGTACTAGTTTCACTTGCCGTATTGGCTTTCATATCACTCATTGGCACACCCATCATATCCACTTCTTCCAGTTGCTTAGTGCGCATCACTTCCTGTTCAAAATCCGTTGGTGTCGCCAACAAATGGACTTTGTATTCCACTTGATCGCCTTGAATACTCAATACATCAAGGGCTGCAACGGAGCTCAGGGCAGATAACGTTTTCTCTAAGGTGAAGAAATCTTGTGCATTTTTCAAACCAGAGAAATCGGCCAACACATATTGTGAAGACTGGCTAGCAATTAAGACGGCGTTTTTCTGGGCGTAGTATTGGCTCACCGCATCAATCAATTGCTGCATGGCCTCATCGCCAGACGCGTCGCCATTAATTGGCTCTTTGGTCGAGTTGGCCATCTGCTGCGCATTTTGGTCATACAGGGTCCAACGAAGGCTGTCGCCTTGAGCTCTAATGACTAACACACCATCGGTTGGGTAACGCAGACTGGCTTGCGCGATGGGGCCGGTAAATCCACCCCAAAGATCCGAAGTTTGGATACCTGTAATGTCATCAAAGTCGCCAACAGGGATGGTGATAGGCAGACCGCGCAATTGCGCCTCTGCTTGCAAACTTTGTAATAGTGGCGCGTCAGAATGTTCCCAAATAACCGAACGGTCGAAGTTGTTATCTTCGACTAACCATACCAGCAAATTGGCACGATATTCTGGCCAAAATGGCAGTTGGGCTTGAGTGAGCAGTGAACGAATGTGCGGCGCACTAAAACCTAACTTCACGGTCTGTTGGCCATTTTTCTGGCTGCTACTGATTTGAGTGAGGTATTGGCTATTTTGATGTAATGCCTTTTGAATCACATCATTATCAAGTGACGCAGAATTACCGGTCGCACGAACAATAACCTGTTCCATACCGCGTAGACGGGCATCATCATCGGAATCTTGTTGCTGAGAATCTAAAACGACTTCGGTCTGATAAAGATCCACTTTAGTGAGCGCTGAAGCAGGGATAGAAATCAATCCCATTAACAACAAAGCTAAGTAACGCATAAGTTTTTTATTATTCCCTATAAGTGAAGCTTGATGATAAGCAACTATCTCAGCCCGAGCAAGGGATGGGCATCAGGATAACGTCAATTTTGCTATTCAATAACGGCTTTTTGCCTTTATTTACTCAATCTATTTTCACCTACCTCCGGTTACCTACTTAGGAAGGCAAAATCTCTATCTCCTCCCCCTTATTCAGGATAATTTTTGTTTATTAGCAAAAATGAGTATTTTCCTACTTGAGCTTCTGGCAATCGATTACAAAAGTGTTAGAATCCCCCGAATTTTTTATAGCATCAGGGAATCTACGATGAAAAACGCCATTTTGGGCGCGCAAATGCTCTTTGTCGCATTTGGTGCGCTGGTTCTTGTCCCTCTTCTTACGGGGCTTGATCCTAACGTCGCTCTTTTCGGTGCAGGTGTCGGCACCCTTCTTTTCCAACTTATTACCCGTCGCTCTGTTCCTATCTTCCTCGCTTCTTCCTTCGCTTTTATCGCTCCTATCATGTATGGCACCAAAGCTTTTGGTATCGCTGCTACCATGGGTGGTCTCGTCGTTGCCGGCTTCGTGTATGTGGTCCTAGGCGCGATTATTAAAGTGAAAGGCGTAGGCTTTATTCACAGACTCCTACCACCAGTGGTTGTCGGTCCGGTAATTATGGTGATCGGCCTTGGTTTGGCACCATCAGCGGTACACATGGCAATGGGGAAAACCGGTGACGGCGGTACACAGCTGATCGACGGCAATATCGCGATTTGGATTTCTCTGGCTTCACTATTAACCACCATCATCATCAACGTATTTGCCAAAGGGTTCTTTAGATTAGTTCCTATCTGTGGTGGTATTTTGGTTGGCTATGCACTGTCGCTCTACTTTGGTGTTGTGGATTTTACCCCGGTCAAAAACGCAGCATGGTTTGCGATTCCAAACTTCACCTACCCAGAGTTCAACATCAACGCAATTCTGTTCATGATTCCTGTGGCAATTGCACCAGCAGTGGAACACGTTGGTGACATCATTGCTATCTCGAACGTGACTGGCAAAGATTACCTGAAAAAACCAGGCTTACACCGCACTATCACTGGTGACGGGGTTGCAACCATGGTGGCAACGTTCCTTGGTGCTCCACCCAATACAACCTATAGTGAAGTCACTGGTGCAGTAACACTGACTCGTGCATTTAACCCAGTAATCATGACTTGGGCGGCCATCACTTCTATCGTTCTTGCATTGGTAGGTAAATTGGGCGCATTGCTACAAACCATTCCAGTACCTGTAATGGGCGGCATCATGATGTTGCTGTTCGGTTCTATCGCGACTGTTGGTTTGAACTCTTTGATCAAACACAACGTTGACCTACACAAATCACGTAACTTGGTGATTGTGGCGGTAACCCTTGTGTTTGGTATTGGCGGCATGGCATTTGGTATTGGCGACTTTAGCCTTCAAGGCGTCAGCCTATGTGGTATCGTGGCCATTCTATTGAACCTACTCCTACCAAAAGACTTAGGTGAAAATCACATCGTCGACAAAGCCGATGTGAATGAGTAATTATTGATTATTCAATAGCAAAAAGGCCTCATAGCGAGGCCTTTTTTACATTTAATATCAAACAGTTAATCAATACACAGATTGACAAACTGCGCGCGAGAAAGAGCAGCCAAATCTTTAGGGGCTAATTCAATTTCCAAACCGCGCTTACCTGCACTCACGCACATGGTCGGCAAGTTAAGGGCACTTTCGTGAATAAAGGTTGGCAATGCTTTTTTCTGACCTAATGGGCTGATCCCACCCACCACATAACCAGTGATTTTCTGGGCGATGTCTGGATTGGCCATATCGGCTTTTTTTGCCTTTGCCGCTTTTGCTGCCAATTTCAAGTTCAAACGATGATCGACTGGAATAACCGCAACCGCGAGATTTTTCTCTTCACCGTTGAGACAAAACAACAAGGTTTTAAATACGGTAGAAGGGTCTTGTCCTAGCAGTTCTGCAGCTTCTTCACCATAGCTGGCGGCGCTAGGATCATGATCGTATGAGTGAATGGTGTGAGGGATTTTTTTCTTTTTTGCTAAATTGATGGCAGGGGTCATGGTTGCTCATTTCCTTATACTCATCAGGATAAGTGACATAACCTATAGTGATTCGTAGAGTCTCAATAAAAACAGGCAGCTGCTATTGCAACTGCCCGTTAGTTAAAGCAATTTACTCAGAAGAGTCAACCTTAAAGTTTGTAGACAATCTCACCTTTAGGGGCAAATTGATTCACATCGAGAGGGCTGTTTTCTTCTAAGAATTGTTTCAGCACTTCGGCATCAACAAAACCTGTGGTGACAAAGCCAGCTCGGTCGGTGATCTTAGGATAACCATCGCCACCAGCCGCGTTAAAGCTTGGTACGGTAAAGCGATAAGTCTTATTCATATCCAAAGCTTTACCACCAACCTTAACGTTCGACACTGACGTTTTACCTACGGTCATGCTAATCCCAGCAAATTGTGGATAAGCACCGGAGTCAACTGGCTTAGTAGCAACCGTATCTAAGTACTCTTTAACCTCTTTACCTGTCATATCGATATAGGTAATGATGTTGCCAAACGGTTGTACTTTAAGCACATCTTTATAAGTGACGTCACCTTTACCAATCGAATCACGCACACCACCTGAGTTCATAATGGCAAAATCGGCTTTCGCGCGTTGCATATGAGCAGTGGCAATCAGACGACCTAAGTTGGTCTGATGGAAACGCACCACATCACGGTCTCCTTCCAACTTGTCGTTAATCTTGGCGATTTTCACGTTAAGCTGCGCTTGGCCTTTGTCTTGATATGGGCGCAAGAAATCCAGCATCGCTTTGTCTTCTGCAATTTGGTGCGTTGCATACACTTTCTCTGATTGACCATTCACCATGACTTTTTTCTTCATGTTCACTGGAATCAGGTTGTAGCTCACCATACGCAACTCACCATTGCGAAATTCGTAATCAGCGCGACCTACATATTTGCCCCATTCATGAGCCTGTACAATGTAAGTGCCGTTTTGGTAATCCGGTTTACACGCATCGCCTGGTTGGAAGTTTTTCTTCATCACGTTAGGACCTTCCATACAGACAGGATCCTGTGAGTGACCACCGACGATCATATCGAGATCACCTTTAGGTAAGTAACGAGCTAGCGACACATCACCCGGCGCGTTAATACCATATTGGGCGTTTTGGTAGTGACCCATATGAGTCACAGCGAAGATCAAATCAGGATGTTCGGTCTCTTTCAGCTCATCAATCACCTTCTTCGCTTCCACTTTTGGATCGCGGAAATCGAAGTTACTGATGTATTCTGGGTTACCGATTTTAGCGGTATCTTCGGTGGTTAAACCGATAACGGCAATTTTCACCCCTTGCTCATCAAAGATTTGGTATGGCTGGAAGAGGCGTTTACCGGTTTTTTTGTCATAGATGTTGGCAGATAACAGCGGGAAATGGGCCCAGTTTTTCTGCTTCAACAACACTTTCAGTGGGTTATCAAATTCATGGTTACCGAT
This sequence comes from Vibrio porteresiae DSM 19223, assembly GCF_024347055.1. Classification (NCBI taxonomy): domain Bacteria; kingdom Pseudomonadati; phylum Pseudomonadota; class Gammaproteobacteria; order Vibrionales; family Vibrionaceae; genus Vibrio; species Vibrio porteresiae. The sequence goes on along the minus strand of NZ_AP024895.1, from coordinate 857,098 downwards.
TGCCATGGCATCGTAACCAATTTTATTCATCCCTTTAAAATCAGGCTCTGCATCTTGTAAATCAGACTCTGGCACGCCAGTGTTAATGTCACCGCCTGAGAACAGTAAAACACTACCACCTTCTTTTGCTACATCTTGACGGATTTGGTCAACTAACGTTTTACGTGCAGCCATCCCATATTCACCGGCTTGGTTTTGCCAAAAACGACCATGGTGATCGTTGGTGTGTAGAATCGTCAGTTTATAGGTTTTGTCTTGCTGCCATTCGTGCGTTGGCTGACTGGCACATCCTACCAGAACAGTCATGATGGCGGCGCTTAATGCTGTTTTTAAAATCACACCGTGTTTCATTGTCATACCTTTGAACGTTTTAATATCCACTGCTGTAAAGGCGTTAATGCAGGGAAGGTTCCCAGAAAGAAACATGGTCAAGTACTTCCCTGTACTACGCATAACGATTAGGTTACAAAGTTATGCATTCAAGGTCACGTTATAAATCAAATGAATGATGTTTTTATTCCAACGCTTATCAAGCAATCTTGTTGATTTGACATAAAAAAACCACCTTGCGGTGGTTTTTAAATTCTTTAACAGAGTGCTTAGCGAATATCGATTTCAGCGAAGCTTTTCACCAAGTCATCCAGCGCTTTCATTTGCACTAAGAATGGCTCTAGTTTATCTAGAGGTAGCGCTGATGGGCCATCACAACGAGCTTGATCTGGATTTGGGTGCGCTTCAATAAATAGACCAGCAATACCAGTCGCAAGGCCAGCTTTCGCCAATTCAACCGTTTGTTGACGACGACCACCTGATGCAGCACCTGATGGATCGCGCATTTGCAGTGAGTGAGTCACATCAAAAATGATTGGGCTACCGTTAGACGCTTTTTTCATTACGCCAAAACCAAGCATATCAACAACCAAGTTATCGTAACCATGGCATGCACCACGTTCACATAGAATGATTTTATCGTTGCCACACTCAGCAAATTTTTCAACGATGTTGCCAACTTGGCCAGGGCTCATAAACTGAGGTTTTTTCACGTTGATAACTGCGCCTGTTTTTGCCATTGCTTCAACAAGGTCAGTTTGACGAGCAAGGAAAGCAGGAAGTTGGATCACGTCTACGACATCAGCCACTGGTTGCGCTTGCGCTTCGTTATGTACGTCAGTGATGATTTTCACACCGAAAGTATCTTTCAGCTCTTGGAAAATCTTCATGCCTTCTTCTAGGCCCGGACCACGATAAGAGTGAACAGAACTGCGGTTGGCTTTATCAAACGATGCTTTAAATACATAAGGGATGCCGAGTTTGTCGGTCACTTTCACGTAGTGTTCACAGATTTGCATCGCAAGATCACGTGATTCCAATACGTTCATACCAGCAAACAGAGTAAACGGCTTGTCGTTAGCAACAGGAATATCGCCTACATGAACAATTTTTTGTTCCATTTTTTTCTCTCTTGTAATGGTTAGTGCACTGTCACATGGGAGTGACTTAAGGCACTGACTTGAGTTTTTAACAATTCTGCTGCGGGATCATCCGGACAATGCTCAATAAAATATTGATAGTCGGAAATAGCCACCTGATGACAGTCTAACTGCTGATAGATAAATCCGCGATCGCGAATTTCATACGGGTCATCAGGAACAAAGGTCAACGCCAAATCGGTACAACGCAGTGCTAATGTATAACGCTCTTCGCGCAATAACGCACTTTTAAGCAACGCTAACCAGCGTCCGATAATGGTTGGATGATCCGCTTCTTGGAGATGTTCTGGCTTTAGCTTGCTTAATGGTCCTTTATGACCAATCAACCATGCCTGCAAGGTATGATGCGAAACGTATTCACCTGAAAATGGGTTGATGTATCTCGGTGCTTCATCCGGCCAATCCACTTGAACCAAAAATTGAGTCGGGAAATTAATGCCTTTTAAAGCAAAACCGAGTTTAGAACCGAAATAAAGCAGTAGTGAGCCCAAACTAACAGGGACTCCTTTACGTCGTTCTAACACCTTATCAATAAAGGCATTATTAGAATCGAAATAAGCTTCACGATCACCTTCAAAACCCCATTCAACATAGAACAGATGCAAGAAAGCTTCTAAACGTTGAGGTTCTGTCAGCCCATCAGCATCAGAAAGACGCTGTTGTGCTTCAGCCAGTAGACGAGCCAATTCTCCATTCGCCCACTCTACTCTGGTATCAGAATTAATGGCTTTGTTTAGTGCAAGAGCACCCTCAACTAGCTCCATTGCGTCAAAGTCATCGTCGGATAAATTTAACATCAAAATACTCTGTATTTAGCCAAAAAACATCGGCAGTTTAGTCACAGCAATTTTCCCTGCCATGGCTAACCAACCTAGCGCTCCAAAAAACGCAAACGTGCGTAACATCTTATTGCGACCCAGCTTAAGAGCAAAAAAGCCCAATGCAATATACGCAATTACACAGGTCAGTTTACTCATCATCCATGGTGCCGCTGGTGACCATGGTACAAAACCTGTGACGTAAATCAGTGCGATACCTGTCAGTAATAACACCGTATCGTTAATATGCGGAAAAATTTTCAGAAACTTGTTCTGCAACTTTGCCGAATCTCTCATCATTAACACGTAGCGAATACTCAAAAGAAAAACACTGATGCCAATGGTAAGTAGATGTAAATTTTTAAGAAAAACGTACATTGCGTTCCTCGCTATAATTGAAACTGCCCTAGTGTGACACGATCTTGCCCAGCGTAATCTTGTTCCGTTGTCACTTGATGATAACCGAGCTGCATCATGATATTGCGTACCGCATCACCTTGATCGTAACCATGCTCAAAGGCTAGCCAGCCCTGATCTGCCAGAAAATGCCGCGCCTCTTGACTGATGTATTTGATATCAGCTAGGCCATTCTCTTCTGCCACCAGCGCCGTCAACGGTTCAAACCGGACATCCCCTTGCGTCAAATGAGGATCATTTTTTTCAATATACGGTGGATTTGACACTATCAAAGCAAACTTCGTACCGCTTTGTAGTGGAGTAAACCAGCTACCTTGCAGAAAAGTGACGTTGGTAATGTTTAATCGCTGTGCATTGCTGATAGCGAGCTGTTGAGCATCGGGCTGTAAATCAATACCGACGATGTCACGATGAGGTAATTCAGATGCGAGTGCCAACGCAATCGCGCCGGTTCCCGTACCTAAATCAAGAATGGAGCCCTGCTCCCCTGCTTTCTCTAACGCCACTTCCACCAAACGTTCGGTGTCCGGACGAGGAATTAACGTTGAAGGGGAAACCTTAAGCGGTAAAGACCAAAATTCACGTTCTCCGACGATATACGCGACTGGCTCACCCTGCTTACGACGCTCAATCAGACGATCAAAAGCCGCGAGTTCATCATCGCTAAGCACTTTATCTGGCCAAGTAAGCAGATAAGAACGAGGCTTATCTAAGGTATGGCAAAGCAGCACCGCGGCATCAATAGACGGCGAATCACTGCCACTTGCCGATAGCTGTGAAATTGCCGCCTTTAAGGCGGCATCTAACGTCACTGACATAAATCAGTTTTGCTCAGCCAATGCCGCCAATTGGTCAGCTTGGTGCTCTTGAATCACTGGTTGGATTAGAGATTGCATATCCCCTTCCATCACTTCACTTAAACGGTAAACGGTTAAGTTGATACGATGGTCAGAAACACGACCTTGTGGGTAGTTATAAGTACGGATACGATCGCTACGATCGCCAGAACCTAGAAGGTTACGACGTGTATCAGAGATAGCCGCTGCACGTTTTGCTTCTTCTGCTTGAGCGATACGCGCTGCCAGTACAGACATCGCTTTCGCTTTGTTTTTGTGCTGTGAACGTTCGTCCTGACATTCCACCACAATACCGGTTGGTAAGTGGGTAATACGAATAGCAGAGTCAGTGGTGTTAACGTGCTGACCACCCGCACCTGATGAGCGGAAAGTATCGATACGTAAATCCCCGGCGCGAATCTCTGGGATTTCCGCTTCTGGAATTTCTGGCATAACAGCAACAGTACAAGCAGAGGTATGTACACGACCTTGCGATTCAGTTTCAGGCACACGTTGTACACGGTGACCGCCTGATTCAAACTTCAAGACACCGTAAGCGCCTTCGCCGTTGACTTTCGCGATCATCTCTTTGTAACCGCCATGTTCCGCTTCACTTGAAGACATCACTTCAATATTCCAGCCTTTTTTCTCAGCAAAACGGCTGTACATACGGAATAAATCGCCAGCAAAAATACCTGCTTCATCACCACCCGCACCAGCACGAATTTCAAGGAAACAGTTACGATCATCGTTAGGATCTTTTGGCAGTAATAGAATTTCTAGTTCAGCCGATAGTTGTTCAATCGATGCATTTGCTGCTGCAACTTCTTCTTCGGCCATTTCACGCATTTCTGCGTCATCTTCATTAGCCATTTCTTGCGCGGCAGCCAAGTCTTCTTGAGCTTGCTTGTAAGCTTGGAAACACTTGGTAATCTCTTCCAGTTGTGAATACTCTTTGGACAGAGCACGGAATTTATCTTGATCGCCAATCACTCCTGGATCACCAAGAAGGTGTTGAACTTCTTCGTAACGTTCAACTAAGGTTTCAAGCTTTACTAAAATCGACGCTTTCATAGATTCTTCTTTAACTCGGATTAACTTTATTGTTGAGGATCATCAAGACCCAAACTTTGTCTGATTACGGCTAGTTTAGCGGGTTCTCCCTGCTCTGCTGCACTTTGTAGAGCACGAGTTGGAGCGTGAATCAGTTTATTGGTCAGTTTTTTACTCAGTTCGATGAGCAATTTCTCTGGATCGCCACCGGATGCCAAAGCTTGCAAACTTTTTTGTAATAGCTCTTCGCGGATATCGTTAGCACTTTGACGATATTCGCGAATACTATCAACCGCTTGCAACGAGCGCATCCACGACATGAAAGAGGCACTCTCTTCACTAACAATCGCTTCTGCTTGTACCGCTTCCACCCTGCGCTGTTCCAGATTGTTATCGACTATCGATTGCAGATCGTCAACGGAATAGAGGTACACATCGCTCAAATCACCGACTTGAGCTTCGATATCGCGCGGCACGGCAATATCAACCAACAACATAGGTTGGTAACGACGCTTTTTCAGCGCAGTTTCGACCATGCCTTTACCAATGATCGGTAATGGGCTGGCGGTTGAACTGATCACGATGTCCGCATCGGCTAAGTGATCAGGGATTTCATTGAGCGTAATCACTTCTCCACCAAACTGATCCGCTAACTTTTTCGCACGCTCTAATGTGCGGTTAGCAACGATCATGCGTTTACAATTATGCCCAGCTAAATGTGTGGCGACCAATTCAATTGTTTCGCCAGCGCCAACCAATAATACGGTGGCATCGTTGAGTGACTCAAAAATATGCTTCGCCAGCGTACAGGCAGCATAGGCAACTGAAACGGCATGACCACCGATATCCGTTTCGGTGCGAACTCGTTTGGCTACCGAAAACGCTTTTTGAAAAAGCTTTTCGAGCGCAGGATCGACCGCCTGATTTTCTCTAGAGTCTGAATAGGCTTGTTTTACTTGCCCAAGAATTTGTGGCTCGCCCAATACCAAAGAATCTAAACCACAAGAAACGCGCATCAAATGACGAATAGCAGCTTGCTCTTCATGCACATACAGACTGGGTTTAATATCTTCCAACTTCAATTGATGAAATTGCGACAGCCACTCGATTACCTTGTTCTTGCTAGCAGATTTGACATCACAATAGATCTCCGTACGGTTACAAGTAGACAGAATAACGCCACCATTAACGTGGGAGCTGGTTGATAATTGCTGTAGAGCATCTTTCAGTTTTTCTGGACCGAAGGCGACTTTTTCTCGCAATTCAACCGACGCTGTATTGTGGTTAATACCAATAGCAAGCAAAGACATCGATAGAGGATTCTCTGGTAAGAAAATTGATCAGGAGCAGAATTTTACTTGATGCCCAGTTTGAATGAAAGCCTGAAGCCAATTTGTTTTCACGACTTTCTGACATCAATGTTATAGTTTATACCCAAAATAGAACAGAGTCCTGCTCTGTATTGAAGAGGTTTACTGCTGGTCAGTTTCCATCAATAAGTGGTCGTTAACCTAAGCAAATCGGCTTAATAACATGCTTAGAAGCTTAACGGTTTAATCTGAAACCTTAATTTCTTCTGACGGAACACTCAACTTTCCACCTATAACAAAAGAGAAAAAGATAATGAGATTGGCTGCCAAACGTTTTTCACTGCTATTTACCTTGCTGTTTGTTCTAGCTGGGTGTAGCTCTGTATCCAATACCCCGATTGCGAACGTCGATTGGCAAGCGCATCAAGCAAGACTCAATGAAATAGACCAATTCAAACTTGCCGGCAAACTTGGCTATATTTCCCCAGAGCAGCGCCAATCACTCAATTTTCAATGGCAGAAAAGTCCAACCTTATCGGATTTACGCTTGACCAACTTCTTAGGTCAAACCGTGCTACACCTGACGGTGAATGAACAAGGTGCCAAAGTTGAAACCTACGATGACCAAGTTTTTACCGCTAAAGACGCGCAAACTTTGATCGCACAGCTGACTGGATTACTGATTCCCGTCACACCGCTAGAGCATTGGATTCTCGGCCAACCAAGCGATGCTGACGACTACATTTTAAATACCAACAATACCTTAGCTTCGTTGGTAAAAACCATCGGCCCACAACGTTGGTTAGTCACTTATGACGCTTATGATCTGGTTGAACTAACCAATGCCAAACCATTAGCGTTGCCAACCAAACTTAAGCTAACCCAAGCCAACACCAAACTGAATATTGTGATATCTAAATGGACTCTGCCTCAATGATCACCACCGAAACTCATTGGCCCTCACCTGCAAAATTAAACCTGTTTCTCTACATCAATGGCCGTAAAGAGAACGGCTATCATGAGTTACAAACTCTTTTCCAATTTTTGGATTACGGTGACGAGCTCAGCATTCAAGCCAATAACAGCGGTGAAATTACCATCACACCAGCAATTGAAGGTGTGGCATTAGAAGACAATCTGATTTGGAAGGCAGCGCGTTTACTGCAAGAAAAAAGCGGTTGTCGTTTGGGCGCAGCCATCAAACTCACTAAAATTTTGCCGATGGGCGGCGGTATTGGTGGCGGTTCGTCAAATGCCGCAACCACTTTGGTTGCCCTTAATCATCTATGGCAAACCAATTTAAACGATGACGAACTGGCGCAATTGGGTTTATCTCTAGGCGCTGATGTACCCGTTTTCGTGCGTGGCTTTGCCGCTTTTGCTGAAGGTGTTGGTGAACAATTAACCCCTGTTGCCCCAAAAGAGAAGTGGTACTTAGTGATCAGGCCAAATGTTTCGATTGCAACGAAGGATATTTTCACGCATCCCGATTTAACGCGAAACACGCCGAAGCGAGATTTGACAACACTTCTTGACACTTATTACGAAAACGATTGCGAAAAAATTGTCCGTTTACTGTACCCAGAGGTTGATAAGAAACTTTCATGGCTGCTACAATACGCGCCGTCAAGATTGACCGGGACGGGATCTTGCGTTTTTGCCGAGTTTTCCAGTAAGCAAGAAGCAAATGCTGTCCTTGCCGAACTTGTTGATAATGTCTCAGCGTTTGTTGCCCAAGGGCGCAATATTTCCCCGCTTAAAGAGACATTGGCTGTTTACAAAGCAGCCCAGACCCTTTCTATTTAAAAACTGGACGCAACCCTGAGGTTTCCACCGTGCCTGATATGAAGCTATTTGCTGGTAACGCCACACCTGAACTAGCCCAACGTATTGCTGAACGTCTCTACATTTCCCTTGGTGATGCAACTGTTTCCCGTTTCTCCGATGGTGAAGTTGCAGTACAAATTAATGAAAATGTACGCGGTAGCGATGTATTTATCATCCAATCAACCTGCGCACCAACCAATGATAACCTAATGGAATTGGTGGTGATGATTGACGCAATGCGCCGAGCTTCAGCAGGCCGTATTACTGCTGTCATCCCTTACTTTGGTTATGCTCGTCAAGACCGCCGCGTACGTTCTGCCCGTGTGCCAATTACTGCAAAAGTTGTTGCAGACTTCCTTTCTAACGTTGGTGTTGACCGCGTTCTTACCATCGACCTTCATGCTGAACAGATTCAAGGCTTCTTTGATGTTCCAGTAGACAACATTTTCGGTACTCCTGTCCTACTAGAAGATATGAAAGCACGCGATCTAGAAGATCCAGTGGTTGTATCTCCTGACCTAGGCGGTGTTGTACGTGCACGTGCAACGGCTAAAGCCCTTGGCGATGTAGACATTGCGATTGTTGACAAACGTCGTCCTCGCGCGAACGTGTCAGAAGTAATGAACCTTATCGGTGACGTTGAAGGTCGTGATTGCATCATCGTTGACGATATGATCGATACGGGTGGTACTCTTTGTAAAGCAGCAGAAGCGTTAAAAGAACGTGGCGCAAAACGTGTGTTTGCTTACGCGACCCATGCTGTTTTCTCAGGCAATGCAGCGAAAAACATCAAAAACTCTGTACTAGACCAAGTGATCGTCACTGACTCAATCACGCTAAGCAAAGAGATGGCTGCAACAGGCAAAGTTAGTCAATTAACTCTTTCGACTATGCTGGCTGAAGCAATTCGCCGTATCAGCAACGAAGAGTCAATCTCAGCAATGTTCAACCAATAATTATTGGCCCAGATTGCTAAAAAACGCCTTATCTTCGGATAGGGCGTTTTTTTATGCATTGCGCTCAACACCGCACTCTATCGCCCTTGGCACTATTTCTGTGCTATCATACTGCGCTTTTCTGTTTACGAAGGGATAACGCCTTGAGTCAACCAATAAAATTGCTCGTCGGATTAGGTAATCCGGGAGCGGAATATGAGCGAACTCGCCATAATGCTGGCGCTTGGGTCGTGGAAGAATTGGCTCGCATGAACAATGTCATGCTAAAAAATGAGCCTAAATTCTTTGGCTTAACAGCACGCATCATGAAAAATGGTGAAGATCTACGTTTACTGATTCCAACCACCTACATGAATCTATCTGGTAAGGCGATTGCAGCGTTAGCGAAGTTTTACCAGATCGCTCCTGAAGAAATCATGGTCGCCCATGATGAACTGGATCTTCCGCCGGGAGTGGCTAAATTCAAGAAAGGGGGCGGTCATGGTGGCCATAACGGTTTAAAAGACACCATTGCCAAACTGGGTAACAACAAAGAATTTTACCGTCTGCGGATTGGCATTGGTCATCCCGGACATAAAGACAAAGTAGCAGGCTATGTGTTAGGCAAAGCTCCCGCCAATGAGCAGGAGTGTTTAAATGCCGTGGTAGATGAATCCGTTCGCTGCCTCGACATCTTGCTGAAAGATGGTCTAACGAAAGCACAAAACCGCTTACACACGTTCAAAGCTGAATAAGGTTATAGTCATGGGTTTTAAATGTGGCATTGTGGGTTTACCAAACGTAGGTAAATCGACTCTTTTTAATGCACTTACCAAAGCAGGTATCGAAGCGGCTAACTTCCCGTTTTGTACTATTGAGCCAAATACAGGTGTTGTACCTGTTCCAGATTTGCGTCTAGACGCACTATCTGAAATTGTTAATCCAGAGCGTGTTCTGCCAACCACAATGGAATTTGTGGACATCGCAGGCCTAGTTGCTGGTGCATCTAAAGGTGAAGGCCTAGGTAACAAATTCCTAGCTAACATCCGTGAAACTGACGCGATCGGTCACGTTGTTCGCTGTTTCGAGAACGAAAACATCGTTCACGTTGCAGGTAAAGTATCGCCAATTGAAGACATCGAAGTCATCAACTTGGAACTTGCTTTAGCAGACTTAGACAGCTGTGAACGCGCGATTCAACGCCAAGCTAAACGCGCTAAAGGCGGCGACAAAGACGCAAAATTTGAGCTAACTGTACTAGAAAAACTGCTACCAGTACTGACTGAAGGCGGTTCTGCTCGTTCTGTTGAACTTTCTAAAGACGAAGCTGCAGCAGTCGGTTACCTAAACTTCCTAACGCTAAAACCAACCATGTACATCGCTAACGTGAATGAAGATGGTTTTGAAAACAACCCATATCTTGATGCTGTGCGTGCACACGCGGAAAAAGAAAATGCGGTTGTAGTTCCTGTTTGCGCGGCAATTGAAGCTGAAATGGCAGAACTAGAAGATGACGAACGTGACGAATTCCTAGCGGATCTTGGTATCGAAGAACCAGGCCTTAACCGTGTAATTCGTTCTGGTTATGATCTTCTTAACCTACAGACTTACTTCACTGCGGGCGTAAAAGAAGTTCGCGCATGGACTGTTCCTGTTGGAGCCACTGCACCTCAAGCGGCAGGTAAAATCCACACCGACTTTGAACGTGGCTTTATCCGTGCTGAAGTGATCGCCTATGACGACTTCATCCAGTTCCGTGGTGAAACTGGCGCGAAAGAAGCAGGTAAATGGCGTCTAGAAGGGAAAGAATACATCGTAAAAGATGGCGATGTAGTGCATTTCCGCTTCAACGTGTAATTCACACCGATTCTTATTGCTTAAAAGCCAACCATCCGGTTGGCTTTTTTATTTTGCGTCGCTAGAAAGCCCCCCCATTCCAAAGAAAGTAGCAGAATGAATCTGTTGTTTTATTAGCAGTTTTTGATCACAAACACGCCTCTTTGCTTAAAAAAAACCCGAACAGTCATTTTTGCGGAATTTATTCAAAAAAACTGTTGACGCTCCTCGGTCATATCCGCATAATGCGCTCCGTTCTCAGCGACAAGGCAACTTAACGACGAGAACGAAATTAGGAATGGCTACATAGCTCAGCTGGTTAGAGCACATCACTCATAATGATGGGGTCACAGGTTCAAATCCCGTTGTAGCCACCATTTCCTAAGCGCTTTTTTAAGAGCTTTTAGGAAATAATGCGGAAATGGCGAAATTGGTAGACGCACCAGATTTAGGTTCTGGCGCCGCAAGGTGTGAGAGTTCAAGTCTCTCTTTCCGCACCATATTTAGATAGTGATAGCTATCAGCTGTAGGTCTATCGCCAAGCGGTAAGGCAGCGGCTTTTGATGCCGCCATCCCCTGGTTCGAATCCAGGTAGACCTGCCACTTAATTGTTAAATTTCAATATGTAAAAAGTATTGGAACTCAGAGCAAGATTGTAATATAGTGTCTCGCTCTAAAAACATGGCTACGTAGCTCAGCTGGTTAGAGCACATCACTCATAATGATGGGGTCACAGGTTCAAATCCCGTCGTAGCCACCATTTCCTAAGCGCTTTTTTGAGAGCTTTTAGGAAAACAATGCGGAAATGGCGAAATTGGTAGACGCACCAGATTTAGGTTCTGGCGCCGCAAGGTGTGAGAGTTCAAGTCTCTCTTTCCGCACCATAATTTAGATAGTGAAAACTATCTGCTGTAGGTCTATCGCCAAGCGGTAAGGCAGCGGCTTTTGATGCCGCCATTCCCTGGTTCGAATCCAGGTAGACCTGCCACTTACAACGATGATTCGATATCTACTCAGTCGGGTTATCTATGAAATTTGCGGAAATGGCGAAATTGGTAGACGCACCAGATTTAGGTTCTGGCGCCGCAAGGTGTGAGAGTTCAAGTCTCTCTTTCCGCACCATGATTTAGATAGTGAAAACTATCTGCTGTAGGTCTATCGCCAAGCGGTAAGGCAGCGGCTTTTGATGCCGCCATTCCCTGGTTCGAATCCAGGTAGACCTGCCATTTACAACGATGATTCGATATCTACTCAGTCGGGTTATCTATGAAATTTGCGGAAGTGGCGAAATTGGTAGACGCACCAGATTTAGGTTCTGGCGCCGCAAGGTGTGAGAGTTCAAGTCTCTCCTTCCGCACCATAATTGATGGCTACATAGCTCAGCTGGTTAGAGCACATCACTCATAATGATGGGGTCACAGGTTCAAATCCCGTTGTAGCCACCATACATTTACAATCACTTGATCCAACATCGCGGTGATGGCGGAATTGGTAGACGCGCTAGCTTCAGGTGCTAGTGTCCTAACGGACGTGAGGGTTCAAGTCCCTCTCTCCGCACCAAAGTGCTTCAAGTGAATGTTTAGCAGGTCTATCGCCAAGCGGTAAGGCAACGGATTCTGATTCCGTCATCCTTGGTTCGAATCCAAGTAGACCTGCCATTATTTAGATGATTCGATGAACATCGGGTTATCAACAAGTTTGCGGAAATGGCGAAATTGGTAGACGCACCAGATTTAGGTTCTGGCGCCGCAAGGTGTGAGAGTTCAAGTCTCTCTTTCCGCACCATAATTTAGATAGTGAAAACTATCTGCTGTAGGTCTATCGCCAAGCGGTAAGGCAGCGGCTTTTGATGCCGCCATTCCCTGGTTCGAATCCAGGTAGACCTGCCACTTACAACGATGATTCGATATCTTCCAGTCGGGTTATCTATAAAATTTGCGGAAATGGCGAAATTGGTAGACGCACCAGATTTAGGTTCTGGCGCCGCAAGGTGTGAGAGTTCAAGTCTCTCTTTCCGCACCATGATTTAGATAGCTTACGCTATCAACGTAGGTCTATCGCCAAGCGGTAAGGCAGCGGCTTTTGATGCCGCCATCCCCTGGTTCGAATCCAGGTAGACCTGCCACTTACAACGATGATTCGGTATCTTCCAGTCGGATTATCTATAAAATTTGCGGAAATGGCGAAATTGGTAGACGCACCAGATTTAGGTTCTGGCGCCGCAAGGTGTGAGAGTTCAAGTCTCTCTTTCCGCACCATGATAAACAAACCCAGCAATGATGGGTTTTGTTTTTTCTAGCGTTTCACTATTCTCCCCTATTCCCGATCTTTTTGACTGCCAATACTTTTTAATCTCCAATATTTCTCTTTGATACATTGCTATCACAGATCCATACATGGACTCTTTCGCCAGCTAATAAACCATGCGCTGCTATTGAGCTGTATATGCGTCTTTAACCGTTACAACCTAAAATCTGAGCACGTAGTAGGATCAGAGAAAACAGTGCGAAATAGGCGCTTAGATGAGCTTTAAAACTGAACGTAATGACCAGAAAAAATATCCCAGTCGTCATAGTTCGAACCTGACAACTCGGTTATCCAAAACGCAGGTTATTGGGAAATAAAGAAATGCAGCTAAGTCGTTATTCTAATTAAAAAATCTATAACAACGTTATCACCGCTTTTAGCAGCAAGAATGATCAGATAATAGCTGTGCTTGGTATTAGCTAAAGTCGGAAGATAAGCGTAAGTAAGAAAAAGATAGGATTGGGCCGACAATACAGTTCTCTTTTCTCAAGATAGAAAAAATCCAGCCGAAGCTGGATTTTTGCACTTTGGTCATCGTAAAGGGATTAACCCAGTAGAGCCAACGCAGCTTGAGGAGCTTGTTTAGCTTGCGCCAAAACAGAGCTTGAAGCTTGAGATAGAATTTGCGATTTAGTAAGAGCGGTAGTCTCTTTCGCAAAGTCGGTATCTTTGATACGGCTCTTAGAAGCATTCACGTTTTCGTTGATGTTTTCTAAGTTACTGATCGCATGACCGAAACGGTTTTGGAATGCACCAAGTTCCGCACGGTGGCTATCTACGAATTTCAATGCCGAGTCAACGACAGCAACAGCTTGTTGTGAACCACCAACAGTGGTTACGTCGATGTCGTTTACCGTTTCAGCTTTACCAGGACCCATATTCAGTTCACCAGCTAGGCTACCACCGAATGTGACAGGACCTGTAACTTTGTTGTTGTCGGCATACATTTGCAGTTTGCCATCTTCGTCAACAGACGCTTTCACCATATCGGTTTGACCGTTGATGTAAGTTGCCAACTCTTCAATATCATCGCCTTCTTTTGCTTTGATATTAATCGTTTGATCTTGGCCTGTTGATTTATCTTTCAACGTAATGCTCAGATCGTTAGCGTCTTTTTTCACGCCCCAATCTTTGCCTTTTGCTTCAGCTGCAACATATCCGGTACCACCCATCATTTTGTTGTCGCTACGCATGTTTTTCAGACTTAGATTAACAGCTTCGCCGTTATCTGCGCCGATTTGGAATGCTTTAGTTTGGAATGTGCCGTTAAGCAGTTTATTACCACCAAATGAGGTAGTTTCTGCAACACGGTTTAATTCATCATTCAAAGCTGTTACTTCTTCCTGAATCGCCTGACGGTCAGACTTAGAGTTTGAACCGTTAGATGATTGTAGGGACAAGTCACGCATACGTTGCAGAATGTTGGTAGTTTCTTTCATCGCGCCTTCAGCAGTCTGCGCAATAGAGATACCATCATTTGCGTTACGTACAGCGACATCAAGACCACGGCTCTGGACATTCAAACGGTTAGAAATTTGAAGACCAGCTGCATCATCTTTAGCGCTGTTGATTTTGTAACCTGAAGACAAACGTTCCATAGATGCTTGTTGAGCATTACTTGCGCTGTTCAGGTAACGTTGTGCCGTCATCGCTGACACGTTGGTATTAACATTAACCGCCATTGTGGTGCCTCCTATTGATTTTCCGGCTAAGCGGAACTCCCGAGCGGTTTCCGACGTCTCGGAAAACCAGTAGTTCTCTCAAAGTTATTACTGTTAACGACTCGCAGGAGACTTCCTTTAATGAAAACTGAGAAAATAGTTAAAAAAGGGAAGAGTTTAGATAGGAATGAGAACACAGCCACAAATTTGGACATTAGTCACAAATTTAGCTAAAGAAATGACGACCGCTGCCGGTGCAACTAATTTCGTATGAAAAACGAGCAAGCAAATAGAGAGGATGAGAAACAACAGAAAGAAGAAAAGCCCCTTTTCCTTTGAGAGAACCGGGGCTATTTGGTGGTGTAGCCATCGCCAATGTGGAGATCAAGAGAAATGAACACATTATTGGCTAACCATGCGTATGATTACATCAGATAAAAGGCAGGTTTGATTGAGAGAGCCTCATACCAGTCCGTTATCATACGTTGCCAAGGACGCCTCACTACATACCCACGTCTGAGCTTATTAGTGAAGCCTCCCAAGCTACTGCAATAGTTGCATTGCAGCGCTTGGCAACTGTTTCGCTTGGGCAAGGATTGACGTCCCAGCCTGTTGCAGAATCTGTGCTTTGGTCAATTGAGTCGTTTCTTTCGCAAAGTCCGTATCTTTGATGCGGCTCTTCGACGCTTCCACGTTCTCTTGGATATTCGATAAGTTACTAATACTGTGACCTAGACGGTTCTGCTTCGCACCCAAATCAGCACGTTGCGAATCGACATATTTCAAGGCAGCATCCAAAACACCTACTGCGTTTTGCGAACCACCCACAGTGGTAATATCAATATCATTGACCGTTGTTTTCTTACCAGGACCACCATTGAGTCCCAGCTCGCCAGCTAAGCTACCAGAAATATTGAGGTTTCCGCGGATACCTGATTCTGGCATGAACAATTGCAACTTACCGTCTTCATCGACAGAAGCTTTTACTGCTTCTGTTTGACCATTGATGTAGGTTGCAAGTTCCTCAATATCATCACCAGGTTTGGCGTTGATATCGACTGTTACTGGTTTACCCTCACCGTCGGTGTATTCGAATTTAAGGTCGCGAGATTGAGGAGGCACCCCCCAGTTCTTATCTTTACCTTGTTCCGATTTAAAGCTCACACCGCCCATACGATAGTCATCAGCACGCACACTCGTTAGGCCGACAATAATCGCTTCACCAGAGCTTGAACCAATCTGGAATGCGGATTCCCCGAAGGTTCCGTTTAGCAATTTACGACCACCGAATGAGGTGGTTTCAGCAATACGGTTTAGCTCATCTTGTAGTGCTACTGACTCTTCATTCAACGCCTTGCGTTCTGATTCTGAGTTAGTACCGTTAGAAGATTGCAGAGCCAAATCGCGCATACGCTGCAAAATATTGGTTGATTCATTCATCGCACCTTCAGCTGTCTGTGCGATAGAAATACCATCGTTAGCGTTGCGCATAGCGACTTCTAGACCACGAGACTGAGCGCTCAAACGGTTAGAAATCTGCAGGCCTGCCGCATCATCTTTTGCACTGTTGATACGGTTACCTGATGACAAGCGTTCCATTGAGGTATTTAACTCATTTGACGCTTTGTTCAAGTAACGCTGGGCCGTCATCGCCGATACGTTAGTATTTACGTTAATGGTCATAGTTTGCTCTCCTGTCGAGTTCGCAAGCCCTTGCGAAGCGGTCAGCTTTACTCTGTTTGGAAGCATGACCGTGAATCACTGGGTTAAACCTGCATTGCTGCCGGTTTAATCGGGTTTTCCACCCTTTAACTGTTTAATTCAATTCCTGTGCCAACTTGGTTAATCCTGATTAAAATATTTACAAACTCAATATAATCAGCAAGTTATACAGAAACTTTAATGTAACCTTATGCATAAGCTCTAAGATTACCGCCGCGTGGCTACAAGCGTTGCCGCCCTCTTGCCGCTTTGGCTACCTGATTTAACTATCAGCAACTTTTAGGCCAATTTTTCACCACAACTCACTTCGCTCTTACGGCATTGCACGTAAGGCATTGAAGGTTAGATGTAATTAAATAAAGTTAAATCCTTGGTTTTGCCGAACGCTTTTTGGGACGCTTCTAGAGCACGTGAATTTTCGTTAAATTCAATCACCGCGTCGGCATAATCCAAATCTTCAAACTCACTCTTAGATTTCGCTAAGCTGAGTTTAAAATCTTGGTGCTGTTCCTCTTGGATATCTAATGTATCCAGGCGAGCACCGATATCTGTTCTCGATTTACTCAAGTGAATAAAGGCGTGATGTAGCTCTTCGGAGGCCTGCTGCAATTTTGCAGTAGATGACGCATCCGAAACCGAACCTTTGGAGTACTTGATAGCATCTTGGAAGCTATCAAAAATGCTGTAGGTTTTACGGGGCGTTAAGCTAATCTCATCGCCAGCGGTCAGCTGACCTTTCACTTGAATAGTGAGCGTGTTACTGCCTGATTGATATTTGATCCCTTCTTTAGGATCAAACTCATTGGCCTGCACCACACTGCCGTTTCTTTCCAATTGATACCCAAATTTGCCGTTATTCATATCGACGAACGTCACTTTATATTTCGCATAATCGTCGGCATTGGTGTTCACTGCTCTTTCCAGCAGTAACTCCGAACCTTCTTGCAACTTGTAATCCGGTTCATAATCACCAAATGGGTTATCGATCTCCATGAACAATTTGCTACCAGGGCTGTTAAACGGCATCTCTAAACTGTTAGAAATACGCATTTTGCGTTGATAATCATCCCCGGCATAACTCACGTTGCCTTCGTTATCACGGAAAAACGGTTGGTTCTTTGGTTTCGTACCAGCAAAAATATAGTTGCCTGATTCGTCTTGTGAATTGGCTAAGTTAAGGAAGTTATCTGACATCTCTTCTAAAACGCGTGCGTGTGCATCACGGTCTTGAGGTGATAACGAACCGTTAATCATTTCCATGACATTTCGGGTAGCATCATCGGCATAATCTTCCGCATTCGACACCAATACTTCTTGGTGTTCTAAACGGTTACGTACCAAGGTGATTGCATCCAAATATTGACGAATCTGCTCTTCTTGTTGCGATACGTTCTGGATGTAATGCGTTGCCAATGGGTTGTCTGCCGCAGAAAGCAGCTTTTTACCCGATGCCAATTGCGCTTGGTTATGGTGTACCTTAGCTTCTTGACGACGCAGATCGTTTTGAACAGCTTGATAGTTATGGAAGCTTGCGATTCGATTTAGCATTTACTCTTCCTCCCTATCTCAACTGCAATATGGTATTAAAGGTGTCATTGGCCGCTTGAATGATGCGGGATGACGCCATATATGCCTGTTGAAACTTCATCATGTTCGCCGCTTCTTCATCAAGGTTGACCCCTGAGACAGACGCGATGCGATCTTCAGCAGACTGTTTTTCTAATCGGGCAACATCTGTCAACCGTGATGCGGTGGACAGTTTGAGGCCGAAGTTAGTATTTAGGTTGTGATACACATCCACCAAGGTCGATTCGTTGTCGTCCATATTTTTGGCGTTTTGGATGTCGATCATTTTACGTAAGTTGCCGTTGTCCCCTTCTGAAGGGACAAGGTTTGCCGTAAATTTATCTTTCGGTAATGCACCAGCAGACAATTCAAATTCCGTACCTTGAAACGACACTGGACCACTTGGCGGATACTTTTGTTGGTCGAGCAGCACCTTGCCGTTTTTGTCACGGATAGAGAATTCATTACCTAAGTCGTTAATCACCACTTGGAATTCACGCAGTGTGCCTGCAGCATTGATAGTGAACTTCGCTTTACCTTGAGCAAACGTGGTGGACGCTTCGTAACTTTGTGCGGCAAGTTTAGATGGATCATCAAACTGTACTTTAATATCGGCAGCACCGGCACGAGTTGGCCGAAGAATAACGCGCTCGCCGGTTGCTGGGTCATTGTTGACCTGAATACGCATGCCATCGAGCATTTTTAAGTTACCAAGACGGTCGCGAACATAAAGATTGCCGCCACTTTGCACCATGGTTTCTTGCTCACCACCTGGCTTAGTGACGTGATATTCGCTGCCGTCATATTGCAGTGAATATTCGCCACCTTTTAAATCAGCCACATTGTCGATGTAGACCGCCATATCCGCTTGCGACTTACTGGATGTCACGACACGCGCTTTGGCGATACGATCGGCGTTCACATCGGTAAATAGGTCTTGACCCACATCACCGTTCAAGTCCAAACCTTGATGTTGCAGTTTGTTCACTTGATAAGAGAAAGCGGTCGACATACGGCCGATTTCATCTAATAAATTCGGAATATTTTTATCACGCATCTCAAAGAGAGCGCCCAATTGACCACCGATGTCACTCGAGGTAATCGCTTTAACGCCATCACCTTCAACCATGGCTAAACGCAGTTGTTTCACGTCAGGGTAGCCATCAATCATTTTCAATTGACTCGCTTCCGTACCGGAAACCAAGGTATGACCGTTACCAATATGAATATTGAAACCTTCCGCATTTTTACGCGGCGTCACGGTCACTTTGGTGTATTGGGAAAGCTCTTTGACTAGCTTTTCATGTCTATCCATCAAATCGTTATGAGGACCTGGGGTACGCATCATCAAACGTTGTAAGTCACGAATTTCTATCGCTAACTGGTTAACACGTTTGATACCAACGTTGAGACCTTCGTTAGTATTTTCATATTCACGGCGTACGGTTTCATGAAAGTCATTGAGGTTTTGCGCAATGATATTGGCTTTTTCCAATACCACTTTACGCGCACCGACATCATTCGGCGTGTCTGATGAGGTTTTCACCGCATCAAACCATTCATTCAAGTTTTCTGGGATTTTTTTCGATGCAACAGAGGAGAGCAACTTTGACAACATATCCAAGTTCTCTTCATGCTCTTTCTTGTTCGAATAGTCAGTAGTGGCAAGATTTAACTCTTTAACGGCAAACTGGTCCCAAGAGCGGCGAACATTTTCCACATGCACGCCCATACCATAAGTCTGCCCGCCAAATTGGCGTGGCATATTGGTCCCTTGGATCACAGACTGACGACTGTAACCCTCTGTATTAACATTGGAAATGTTATGACCAGTGGTATTGAGTTGTCTCTGAGCGGTTAGGACACTTTGCCTACCGACGTTCAGAAGATCAGACGCCATATTGCCCCCAAAAACCCATTTAAAATGCCAGTTATCACTGACCCCTACAGGTATGAAGCAACATGTATGCCAATTTAAAAATTGCTAGTTAACTTATAGATATATATAGAAAAATGGTGTTACTGCGGAGAAATAAAATGGGCCGATTCTGAATCGGCCCGGCAAGAAGAGGCGTTAGATATTGCCCATCGATTCGATTTGAGATTTAAGTTGCAACACTTTGTCAGCGTACTGAGGGTCGGTAGCATAACCTGCACGGTGAATACTGCGAATGAACGCTTCATCACCTTGCTGTGCAAGTGCATCACTGTAACGTGGGTTCGTTTCCAAAAACTTAACGTAATCATCAAAGCTGGCTTGATAACTTGGATAAGCACGAAATGCCGCCTTCTCCATCACCGGAATATTGTCTTGATACTCCAGAGTTTGGGTGGCAATACGATTCCCCTGCCAGCCCGTATTAGCTTTGATATTAAATAGGTTATTACTACTGTGCTGAGAATTCTTCACTAGCTTCTGTCCCCACCCTGTTTCCAAGGCGGCTTGAGCTAAGAGCAGAGTGGAATCAATCCCCAGCGCTTGCGCAGCTTTTTGTGCGTAAGGTTTCAATGAACGCACAAACGATTGTGGTGAACTGAAATCCATCTTAGTTGCCGCGGGCTCTTTTGCCGTGGCAACAGGAGCGGCAACATCACTGATCGGTTTGGTTTGAGCTGGCTGCTGTGCTGCGCTATGGAAGTGATTAACCCGCTCCATCGCATCTTGGAAGGTACGCTCGCCTTGTTCATTTACTGTGTTAGCTGCGGTCAATTGCTTTACAATCATGTCAGCTAACCCCAGTGAACCATTAGCACTCAGTTCGCTGGTCATCTGCTCATCACGCATTTGGCGATAAAAGTCTTCATTTTGGCTATTAAACATATCCGACTTAAACTCTTTATTCGCATCACGCATCGATTTGAGCATCATGGTCGTAAAGATCGCCTCAAACTGACGAGCGGCAGCCGTTAACGCCTCTTTCTCAGACGCTTTGTCACCTTTGACCGCTTTCTGACGTAATGAATCTAACCCAGCGATGTCTTGAATAAAGCCAATGTCATTTGGACTACTTGCCATCTTTGCCACTCCTATGGGTTAGATAATGATCAGCTGGCCTTCAATGGCTCCAGCTTGTTTCAGTGCCTGCAAAATCGCCATCAAATCTGATGGTGCCGCGCCCACTTCATTCACCGCACGAACAAGATCGTCCAGTGTCACGCCAGTTTGAAACTTAAACATCTTGCCCTGCTTTTCAGTCACTTCAATGTCTGAATCAGGTACAACTGTCGTTTGACCACCCGAGAAACCATTTGGCTGGCTCACATTAAGGTTCTCTTTAATTGCAACCGTCATACCACCATGGGTCACTGCTGCAGGTTTTAGGCGAACATGCTGCCCCACCACAATTGTACCGGTACGGGAGTTAACGATGATCTTCGCCGCTCCATCAGCAGGGTCTACTTCAAGGTTTTCAATCGCGGAGAGGAAACCGACGCGTTGACTGATATCACGAGGAGCACGAACTCGTACTGAGGTCGCATCCATAGGCGATGCCATGTTAGGACCAAGGAAGCTATTCACGGCATCAGACAAACGCTGAGCTGTGGTAAAATCCGATTCAAACAAGTTAAAGGTGATGTAGTCACCGCGGCTAAATGGGGTCGGAACTTCTCGTTCTACGGTCGCTCCACTAGAGATCATCCCCACTGTCGGTGTGTTACCCACCAATTTTGAACCATCCGCACCAGTCGCACTAAACCCACTCACCACAAGGTTACCTTGAGCTACTGCGTACACTTGACCATCCAAACCTTTCAGCATGGTTTGCATCAGGGTGCCACCACGCAAGCTCTT
Organism: Vibrio porteresiae DSM 19223; assembly: GCF_024347055.1. Lineage (NCBI taxonomy): Bacteria > Pseudomonadati > Pseudomonadota > Gammaproteobacteria > Vibrionales > Vibrionaceae > Vibrio > Vibrio porteresiae. Next base: position 835,527 of record NZ_AP024895.1, on the reverse strand, counting down.
TGCCGAGCCAACGGAAGAGACAGTTATATCGACGGTTTGTCCTGGCTTAGAAAAAGCCGGCAAATCGGCGGTCACCATAACTGCGGCAATGTTTTTCGCATTGGGGTTAGTGCCTTCCGGCAATTGGATGCCGAATTTTTTCAGCATGGTATTAAAACTTTGGTTGGTAAATGGCGTAGATTCACCTGTACCTGGCAAACCAGTGACCAATCCATAGCCCACAAGTTGGTTACTACGGACACCGGCGACCTGTGCTAGGTCCTTGATGCGCGCAGCTTGGGTGCTGGTCGCAACAAACATCAATAACATCAGTGTGAGCTTTTTCATCGGGTAACCCTTGCAAAAAAAATGAGGCCTCAAGAGACCTCATTCATCAAACTAAACTGTCAAATCTTCGACGTCGAGATCTTGTCTATAGAGAGACATTAAAAAATCGTGCCAAAAATCCAGGTTCTTGCATATCTTTATTGGTGCCAGTACCTGAGTATTGAATACGTGCGTTAGAAATACGTGTCGAATCAATAGTATTGTCGTTAGCGATATCATCTGGACGAACTGTGCCGCTTAAGCGAACGTATTCGTCACCGGTATTTAGAGTTAACCATTTTTCACCGCGAATCACCAAATTGCCGTTGGCTAATACGTCAATCACTTGAACAGAGATAGAACCCGAAATGCTGTTACTTTGGTTTGCCGCTGAGCTACCCGAAAACTTATTATCGTTTTTAAGCGCATAAGAGAAGTTGTAAGTTCCCATCTTCAGCTCTTGCCCACCGACACTCAGTGGATCCATTGACGCATCATTATTTTTCGACAGATCGGCATCAGCGCTTTTTGCCGCTTTGGTACTTTCATTAAGATTGACGGTGATGATATCGCCTAAGCCATGGGGTTTAGTGTCATCATACAAACCACGATCGCTAGCCGGATCAAATAGAGATCCTGTCTCAGCTGCGTAGTGTTCCGGCTTGTTTTTAGGATGAATCGGCGCCCACGCTGGGTCATCGGCAACCGGATCATTACGTTGGCGTAATGTATCCACCAGCCCATCCAAACCGGTTGATGAGGTGTCTTGCGCTTTATTACCTTCCACCGCATCCAATACCGTCGGTGTCTGCTCAGTAAGTGCATTTTGCTGCATCAAGTTGCTACAACCTGAAAGCAATACAACAAAACAAGACAGACTGATTAACGATTTCATCGCCTTATCCTCTTCCTAAGCCACTATAGCTGCTGGTTAACATAGCTCATCATCTTGTCTACTGCTGAAATCACTTTGGAGTTCATTTCATAGACACGTTGAGCTTCAATCATGTTGACCAACTCTTCCGTCACGTTCACGTTTGAACTTTCAAGCATGTTCTGACGGACATTACCCATACCATCCAGTCCAGGGACACCCTCTTGAGGGTCACCACTGGCACCTGTTGGCAAATAGAGGTTCTGGCCGATAGGCTCTAAGCCACCTGGGTTAATGAAATCGACAGTGGTAATTTGCCCTAGCACTTGGTTATTCTGTTGACCACGCACACGAGCAGAGACTTCGCCATCTGTCCCAACGGTAATTGAGATAGCATTTTGCGGCACTGTGATCTGTGGTTGCAGTAGATAACCGCTACCCGAAGTCACGATTTGCCCTTGATCGTTTAACGTAAACTGACCATTACGGCTATAACCGATGTTGCCATCTGGCATCAGGATCTGGAAGAAACCATCCCCTTCAATCATCATGTCCAAAGCGTTGGATGTGGTTTGCGCGTTACCGTTAGTGTGGACCTTTTGGGTTGCCACAACCTTAGAACCTGCGCCGAGCATTAAACCACTTGGCAATTCAGTATTCTGCGATGACTGACCACCAGGTTGGTTGATGTTTTGGTAGAACAAATCTTCAAATACCGCACGACTTTTCTTAAAGCCAACGGTTGATGCGTTGGCTAAGTTGTTCGAGATCGTTGCAATATTGGTTTGCTGAGCGTCTAAGCCTGTCTTACTGACCCATAGTGCCGGTTGCATACTTAACTCCTGTGACTCTCATTAACTCATTCGAAGCAGCGAATCTGACGACTTGTCGTTTTCTTCTGCCGTGCGCATCATTTTTACCTGCATCTCAAAGCGACGTTGCAGGTCGATAAGGTTGGTCATTTCACCAACCGCATTCACGTTACTGCCCTCTAATGCTCCAGTTAGGATTTTGACGTTCGCGTCAGCATCGAAAGTGGCATTGGGGTCTTGTGAGCGAAACAGACCGTTGACATCTTTAAACAGAGTACGATCGTTCGGTCTTACCAACTTAATTCGGTCAACTACTTCCATCGCGTTCGCAGGAGCACCTTGAGGTCGAACGGAAATAGTACCGTCGTTGCCGATCTCAATTTTACTTAGCGGGACGGGTAGCGTTATCGGAGCACCTGTTTCTCCCAGCACCGGATATCCGTTGCCGTTCAGTAGCAGGCCAGTCTCATCGATACGTAAGTTGCCGTTGCGGGTAAGCCCTTCTTTACCGGTTTTATCCATCACAGAAATCCAGCCATCACCTTGCACTGTGATGTCGAGATCGCGACCTGTCGTGATCACGCTGCCTTGTTGGAAATTGTTTCCAGGACGTTCAGTCATATTGAATACTCGACTTGGTAGTCCAGCACCATATGCCTGCATAGAACGCGCTTGCTCTAGGTCGGCACGAAAACCTGTCGTACTGACGTTCGCCAAGTTGTTCGCCCGCAATTGCATGGCTTGCATGTTTTGTTTTGCGCCACTCATGGCCAGATACAGAGCACGATCCATAATTTCATCCCAAAAATCGGTTGTTCTTGGTCATTAAAGCAATAGCTGTGCCATGTTTTATTTAGCTTTATTATTCAAGTAGATAACAAGAAGATCAGAGTAAAAACAGGAAGGGAAAAACGGGAAAGCGGCAAGAGGCTGGCAAAAATAAGCTGGCGATTGCCGCCAGCTTACCGAGTTTGCCGATCCGATGGTTATCGAATCTGCAGAATGTTTTGTTGCAGTTGGTTATGCACTTCTAGCGCACGAGAGTTCGCTTGGAAGTTACGCTGCGCGGAGATCAAATCCACCAGCTCTTGGGTCATATCGATGTTGGACTGCTCCAGAGAGCCGTTCTTAATCGAACCAAATGAACCTTTGTTTGATTCACCCCAAATCTTGTCACCAGAGAACTGAGTTGAATCCCATTGCGTACCACTCTTCTTATCCAAACCTTGTTCGTTTGGTACACGCACTAGGCCAACACGACCCAAAGTGACGTTTTCACCGTTAGAGTAGGTACCCAAAATACTACCATTCTCATCAAAGTCGATTTTGGTTAAGAAACCTGTGGTTGCGCCATCTTCATCAAACTTAGTCAGTTCGAAAGGTGCAGCAAACTGAGTGGCGGCATCAAGGCTAAATGACAACACTTGAGAGCCATCGGCACCATTCAGATTAAGTGGGTTAGTACCACTGCCTAATGCTTGAGAGACAATTGGCTGACCATTGTTCAAACTTGCCAACGTACCATCGTTATTAAACTTCAATGTGTGACCTGTTTGACCAGAACCAGCAACGGCATCACCGTTGACAATATTGATCGGTTTCTCACCGTCTTTATCGGTCGCGGTGTAGTACACCTGCCAAGTATTCGACTGAGTTTGGTCTTTCAAGTAATAAGTGGTTAGCTTATACGCTTGACCCATTGAGTCATAAATAGTTGATGAGGTTGAACGGTTATACGTTTCTGGATCTGTATAATCAAACAATGCAGGATCTTTTAACTTGCCGTTCGCTGGTAAGTTAACCCCAACAGTAATATTGGCTGTCTGTTTTGGCTTACCAAATTCAGCAGGAATATTCATCGGTTGAGGTTCAAAGGAGAGAACGTCACCCGTATCTGGGTTCACTTGATAGCCAAGTAGGTACTCATCATTTGCCGTTACCATGTAGTTATTTTTATCTAGATGGAACGCACCGTTACGTGTTAATTCGTTCTGTTGCGGAATCAAACGGTCTTTCGCTACCGCAAAGAAACCCGTACCAGAAACACGCAAGTCCATAGGGTTATTCGTATAAATACTGGAACCCTCATGAAATTGTTGTGACACTTTTTGCGATTGAACACCGCCACCAGGAGTGGTCTTCGCATTAGTGAACAAAGAGTTTGAATACACATCACCGAACTCAGCACGAGACTCTTTAAAGCCATACGTGTTAGCGTTCGCAATGTTGTTACTCGTTGTATTCAGATCTAACTGAGCAGCGGACAAACCACTTAAAGATACATATGACATTCCAAATTCTCCTATCTGGCTCGCAGCAAATTATGCTTTGCCAACTTCCAGTACTTCAGCAAGTCGAACTGGTGAAGAAAAACCAGCCAGATTGAGCAGTACATTACCATTACCTTTGCCGAGTAATACGCTATTCACGTTGGCGTAGGTGGATACATCAAAGTCTTTGCTAGCGCCATCAATTAGGCCTGCCGCTTTAACTTTGTATTTTCCGCCCGGCAATGGATTACCGTTCTGGTCTTTGCCGTCCCAATCAATGCGAGTGTCACCAGTAGATTTGGCGCCCGCATCAAAGGTACGAACAAGTTGACCATGTTCATCTTCAATACGAATCATCAGGTTATCAACGGAACTTGGTACTTTAACCATTGCCGCCATACCTGCGTCATCTTTTTTGAGACCAGCAGCACCCGGTACCAAAACATCACGACCGACCAGAGACGATGCCTGCAATGCCTGATTTGAGGTCATAGATGAGTTAAGGCTTTCGAACTGTTTGTTCATCTTGCCAATCCCATCAACGGTCGCAAACGAAGCCATTTGGGCAATCATCTGATCATTGCTGACCGGCTTGAAAGGGTCTTGCTGAGCTAGTTGCTTGGTGAGCAGCGACAAGAAATCTTCTTGTTTAAGATCTTTCTTACCCGTTGCTTCATCCGGTTTTTTCTTCTCTTGCAGACTCTTCAGCTGATCAACATAGGACAAGCCGCTTTGACCAACGTTGTTGACTCCGGCCATACGCTACCCCCTTATCCTTATTGACCCATCTGCAGCGTACGCAGCAGCATCTGTTTACTTGCATCTGCAACTTGCACATTGGTTTGATATGCGCGAGAAGCAGAGATCATGTTAGCCATTTCTTCCATCACGTTGACGTTTGGTTTGTAGATATAACCATCGGCATTCGCGAGTGGGTGATCAGGATTGTACTCAGCCACTAAAGGTTTATTGCTTTCCACAATACCCATGACTTTGACTGGCACATTCGGATCGTTACGGTAACGTGCTTTGCTTAACTCAGCGCCGAACACAGCATGACGCGCTTTATAAGTGTCTTTCGCTGAGCTACTGACACTGTCTGCGTTTGCCAAGTTACTAGAGGTCGTATTTAGGCGAATTGACTCAGCGCTCATAGCAGAACCAGTCACATTGAATACATTAAATAAGCCCATCTACTTACTCCCCTTTAATCGCTTTTGTTAAGCCTTTAAACTTGCCGCCCAAGAAATCGAGGGAAGCTTGATGTCTCAATTGGTTTTGCATAAACAAGTTACGCTCCAAATCCACATCAACCGTGTTACCGTCGCCAGTGTCAGGCTGAGTTGGAGTGCGGTAAAGCACTTCACCTGAAACTGTCTTAGAGGCAGGAATATGCCGACCATCGGTAAGATCAAGACTAATGCTTGCCCCTGATGTTGCCGCCTGCAATGCCTTTTTAAAGTCCATTCCCTTTGCTTTAAATCCAGGGGTATCGGCTTGAGCGATGTTGGTTGCAATCAACTCCGCATTGCGCTCGCGCACGCCCACCGTGTACTGGTGTATCCCTAGAGCTTTGTCAAAAGAAATAGCCATGTTTGCCTCTATATTCAGAACTGACCGTCTTGCTGAAAGTTTTGCAATTAGCGTACCAACTTTTCGATTGTTAACTAACTGCATGATTCATGGTGACACTTAATAAAACACTGCAATAAGTGCACCATCAGGTTTGGAATGTCACTTTTATGTATATAACAAAAAGCAAGGAATTGGTATGTCAGATAGGAAGAGAGTTGCCGCGTGCAAAAGGAAAATGCAGCGGCAAAAGAAAGCCCGGCAAGGTGCCGGGCTTAGGGATTGTTTGCCAAACTATGACTATTTCAACTTGTAGATAATACCTGGGTTACAACGAACCATTTCAAAACGGTCGGTCAATCCAGTCAATGATTCCGATGCACCTAGCAATAAATAACCACCAGGGTTTAAGCAACCGGCCATTTGATTAAGCACTTTGGATTTCATGTCAGCAGAGAAATAGATCAATACGTTACGACAGAAAATGATGTCGAATTTACCGAGTAGGCTATAACTCTCCATCAAGTTTTGTGGACGGAAATTGACCAAACGTTTCACGTTGTCTTTTACTTTCATCTTGCCATCCCCCGCATCTTCAAAGAAGGTACGACGACGTTCAGGAGAAAGACCTCTGCCCAATGCCAAATTGTCGTAGACACCCGCTTTACACATATCAAGCATGGTCGATGAAATATCCGTTGCTGTAATCGCGATGTTAGGCAAAAAACCTGGGCGCTTTTGCTGCACTTCAAGAATGGTCATTGCCATTGAATAAGGCTCTTGACCTGAAGAGCTGGCCGCAGACCAGATTTTAATTGGACGTTTGTTGGCTGCCATTTCCGGCAAAAGACGATCAGCAAGTACCTGAAACGGGTAGGTATCACGGAACCACAAAGTTTCGTTGGTTGTCATCGCATCTACTGCAGCGACGCGTAAATCGCGATTGCGTCCAGACACAACGTCACGCAGCAGATCAGAGAGAGAACCACACTTATACTTTGTTACCAGTGGGCTTAGGCGGCTACGAACAAGATATTGCTTGCTGTCACCAAGGACAATGCCACACTGGGATTCTAAGAACCGACAGAATTCACGATATTCTTGATCGCTTATAGTTATAGCAGTCATTCATTTCTCTTTTATTTTAATAGTGCGGATTTTACCGCATTACCGAGCTCATCTGGGTTGAATTTGGCGATAAAGGAGTTAGCACCAACTCGCTCAACCATGGCCTGGTTAAATACCCCACTCAAGGATGAGTGCAGAATAACGTAGAGATCTTTGAGATCGTTATTACGGCGAATTTCAGCAGTCAGGGTATAACCATCCATCTCAGGCATTTCGATATCAGATATCACCAAAGAGATCTGGTCGTAAACACTGCCCTCTTTCACCATTGCACGAAGTTTGTCGTACGCATCCTTACCATCTTTGGCTAGGATACACTCGAAACCTATAGATTCAATAGCACGTTGCACTTGTTTTCGTGCAACTGTCGAGTCATCAGCAATCAAAATACGACGGACAATCTCTTTTTCCGCTTCCGCAGAGGCAATTTCTTCACCGATACTACGATCCATCGCTTCATTAACTGGAGCGATTTCAGCAAGAATTTTTTCTACGTCAATGATTTCAACAAGTTCATTATCAATATTGGTGACTGCCGTTAGGTAGTTAGATTTACCAGCACCATCCGGTGGCGGCAAAATGGCTTCCCAACGCATGTTGATGATACGTTCTACTGAACTGACCAAGAAGGCTTGGATAGTGCGGTTGAATTCGGCAATTACCACGAAACTTTTTGCCACATCAGCAGTCGGACGACCACCGATAGCAAGACTTAAATCGATCACCGATACGGTTTGTCCACGAATATGGGCAACCCCTTTCACTAGACGGTGTAAGTTAGGCATCGCTGTCAATTTAGGGCACTGGAGAACTTCCTTAACTTTAAAGACGTTGATCCCGTAACGTTGCCGACCATTTAAACGGAACGTTAATAATTCTAATCGGTTTTGACCGACGAGTTGCGTACGCTGATTCACAGAATCAAGGATACCCGTCATAAGCTAATCTCCATCTCTAACTTTTGTCCTAAAAAGTGATAGTCTACTAAAGGCTATAAAGAAACCAGAGAAACAAACATGCTCATAAAAAAGCGTAATCAATCACATGTCCGTTCTAAGTGTAGAGCTTTCTGTAAGAAATTTTACAACCCTATCGGCTTTTTATTGCTTTTCTTTAGCGTTAATGTGCACTGCGCGACACCTGAACAAATAAAATTAATTCAAGAAGCTGCGGAGCATCACGTTCTCGACACAGCAGACAAACCGGTCGGAAGCGAAGTGGAAGCACAAGCTTCGGATATTGATCCTCGTGTATATGCAACCCAATGTCCAGAACCATTAAAAACTTCGTCATCATCACACAATGGTTCCGCGAGTTATATCACGGTCCTTGTTACGTGCGAACCAGATGACTGGAAGATTTACGTTCCCGTTAAGCTGACATTGACCGTTCCACTCGTCACCGCATCTTCACCGTTAACTCGAGGTCAGGTCATCACTTCCCAAAATATTAGTATAAGTATGGTAAATCTGCTGCTTTTTAAGCGGCAAGGATTTTCCTCTACCGAAATGGTCGAAGGTGCCAAACTGAAACGCAATGTCTCCTTAGGAGACGTCATTACCGCAAATGACATCTGTTTTGTCTGCCGCAATGAAACCGTTATGATCCGCGCCCAATCAGCAGGCATGAGCATAACAACTAAAGGCACTGCCTTGTCTGACGGGATACTCGGAGAGCAGATAAAAGTGAAAAATGATAAATCTAACCGTATAATTGATGCAAAAGTAAGCGGTATAGGCGAAGTGATGGTACAGTTCTAGCTTAAGATCTCATCACTGGACAAATTATTTACAGGGCAAGTAATAAAAGCGCTAAAGTATTTGTCACAACAGTCGATACTGACATTAACAGTTTTACATTGATTAAAGGCTCAATCTATGGCAGGCATTGATAACATCCGTTCAGGACAATCGTTATCAACAACGAATCGTTCGCTGAACCGTTCAGACAACAATGTATCTTCCAGCAGCTCTAAAGAGACTCGTCAAACAAGTCAACCTAGAGATGCAGTATCGCTTAGCTCACAAAGCCGAGCGCTAGGTGAGATGCAAAATGACATGGCAAGTAAACCAAGCTTTGATAGCGCCAAAGTTGCTGCAATTAAAGAAGCCATTGCTAATGGCTCTTATGTAGTGGACGCGGATAAGCTGGCGGATAACATCATCAAGTTTGAAAAAGAACTTGGTGGGTTCTAGACGCCACACACGTATATAGCGAGAACTAGCAATGGCGGCTCTTAAAGACTTAGTTGAGTTTCAGTTGAAAAACGCTCAGGACTTATCGGAACTTCTTGAACACGAGAAAATCGCGATCACTTCGCGTGTCTCCGTAGATATTGAAGCCCTAGCGAAACAGAAACTCACTTTGGTGTCTCAATTGCAACAAACCGACAAACGGATTGCTACCCATCCTCATGTTTCGAGCCTAACTGAGGATCAATACCTAAACGATCTTGTCGAACAGATACGAGCAATTGTGGCAGACTGCCAACAAGCGAACATGGTCAATGGTGAAGCGTTAAACCGTGCTCAATTGAGTTTTAATAAGCTCAACAACCTGATGCAGCAAAGCTTAGGTAAAACCGGTATGACCTACAATGCAACAGGTCAAACTCGCAGCGTTTCAACACTTGGCACCAATATCAAAGCATAGAGAGTAGCGTTCAAAACAAGCAACTCCTCGCAACGCCAACATATCAATCTCAAACACAAAAAAGCGGCTCTCGAGCCGCTTTTTTACTGAGTGATGAAGAGAGAATTTAGAATAAGGTTTGCTGGCGTCTTTCCGGCACTTGTTGTACTTCGCCGTAATCGCGCAACCTTTCCATTTTACGGATATCCAGTCGCAATTCAGTGACATAGCTATCCCCAACTTTGTAGCTACGCACAACTTCAGCACCACGGATAACCCCATCCACAGCGCCAGAGGTTCTCTCTAAACCTAAGCGTTGATCTTGCAATTCAGCACGACCACTTACGCGCATGCCGTAAACTTGCTCGGCTAATTCACGGTAAGCATCCACTTTTGATGCGCGCATGGCGCGGATTTGCCGCTCATGATCATCGCGACCTTTTTGCTCACTAATGGTGGCATAACCCACCGCAGTAAGAAAGTCATCAGCACGCATCGCAACCAAAGGTTGGCAACCGGATAAGAAGACCACCGTTAGGATAAAACAGACTAGCGTTTTCATGTGGGCCTCTCTTAATGACGCAAAATGATCGTATGCTTCTCTGATATCGCAGGATCAGAGCGAATTAAAATGCCATCTTGGCTACGCATAATATTCAGCGTATCCAAATCACGCCCAATACGATCAGCAGGTAAGAAACCTTGCGCCGTAGCAACGACAACTCGTGATTGCAAACCAATCACGCGCGCGTTCACCAATACGCCACCTTCTTGACGCAACATAGTGCCAGTCAAAACGTACTGAATATCTTGCTCTTTCGATAGCTCTTTCCAATCACGACTAAAGGCAAAATCACCTTGGTTAGTCACTTGAATCGAACCAGTGGTTTTAAAGTCGACCACTTTAAAACCACGCTGTTGCAATTGATTAATAAACCCTTCTGATACGGTATTACCTAACCAGTTGGTTGAATCTAAGTTTTGCAGATCGACAAACGAGGTGACAGCAATTGGGGTTCTCGCGGTCACGCTGGTGTTCGATTTCACTAAATCATCCGTCATACTTTCAACAAAGTAGTTCAAAGTATGTTGTGGACTGGTCATCAACATAAACTGCGACCCACTGTACGGCTCTTTGCCGTTATAGATGGGCGCATACGCACATGCGGTTAAAAACATCGCAGGTACGAGAGGAAGCCACTTTTTCATTCTCTTCATCTCCATTCATCACTCAAGTAGGAGGGACCGTTTTCTCTCAATCGTAAAACTGGAACGCTCTTTGCTTTTCTAAATGTGTTAACTCATTCAAAATAGCCTGGCCTACATCAGCTACGATATGAAAAGCAAAATTTATACCTGACTGGTAAATTACGATGAAAAAAATTATATTTCCATTAGTATCAATAGCTTCTGCTTTGATGTTTACAACACCGGCAAATGCAGCTTGGTATGAAGTCACCGGAACGGCATCGATCGTATCGTCTACAGACAGCGCTCGCCTTCATGCTTTAGAAGACGCTATCTATAAAGCGGTCGATTTTGCCGGGGGTGACATCGGCAATATTAGTAATATCACCTCACTGCTAAGCACTGAACGTAAAGAATACCAGTTTACCAACAACGAGATACGCTATATCGAGGTGGAACAGACTCGTGCCTCTCAAGGGGAAATGCGCGTCAAGATTCGCATCGACATCTACCCTTCGGCAACAGGTTGCCACACTAGCCAGTATAAAAAGACCTTGCTGTTCTCCAACATGGATATTGCCTCACCACAACAAGCCGTGATGGGACAAATTTATGACTTAGGTACCGATTTTTCAAAAGTTCTCAGCCGCCAATTTGAACTCGATTCCCACAGCTTTGTTTCCCTAGGACAAACTCCCTACGCGATTAATGACCAAACACCGCAACGAGTCGAGATGATCGCGCAAGACACTGGCGCGCAATTTATCATTCAAGGTGAAATCACTGACCTTAGTGCCACCATTTTGCAAACCAGTTTGACTCAATACAGTATCAATCGCCAATTTGCCCTCGATATGAAAGTATTCGACGGCAAAACGGGCAATCGTGTGATGGAAAAAACCTACCGTGAAGAGGCGCTATGGCCATTTGATAAAACCAGCCAAGTCGACACCACCACTTCGCGCTTCTGGACATCCAGTTACGGTGAAATGTTGCAACGTGTGAGCCGTAAAATCATGCTGGATATGGAATCAGAAATGGCATGTAAAATGACGCTACCGGAAGTGGTTGCTCGCTTTGACAATACCGTTTCAATCAGTTTAGGACGGGTGCACGGCGTGCAAGAAGGCGACAAGTTGATTCTGTGGCATACTGGATCATTTATCGATCAACGCGGTATTCCTCGTGCGAAAGTCAGCCGCAGTGACATTACCCTAACGGTATCTCGTGTTTATGATCGAGACGCTGAAGCTAAAATTGATCAACCCGATTTAGCATCCAGTGTGCAAATCGGTGATGTGATGAATAAAGTGATCGCCGATAACTTTGCCAACTAAACCTGTCAGTATTCAACCTGCGGATAACAGCCATCATTAATCAGCGGCATTCTGCACAAATTACAATCAGTTAAAGCGCAACTAGGTTCACCCCTAAGAGGAATTGGTATACAATTCCTCTCCACCATTTGTCCCCTTAGTTCAGCCGGATAGAACAAGGACCTCCTAAGTCTTAGACGTGAGTTCAAATCTCGCAGGGGACGCCAGATTCAAAAAGCAGCAGTGATGCTGCTTTTTTATTGCCTAAAAATCGTTACGCTCTGCTGCAAATGTTAATAAAAAGATCCAAGATGACAGTTTGATGAAGTTTTGCACATAGGTGCAAAAGCGTAACCAGACTGTCACAGTCCATTTCTATATTGACGCCATACCTTTTGATAATAAGGGATGGATTTTGGAACCTTTACTAGCACAGCAACCTTCGCTGTGGCGTTCATTGAACCGCAAACTGACCCTCGCACGCCATGAGCCTGCGAATATTCTCGGCCTGATTTTAGCGCTGTTCTTTGCCTATCTTATTTTGGCACCGGTTCTTTCTATATTGACCGACTCTTTTATAGTACAAGTCGGTGACAGCACACGTGTGCATTCCGCAGAAGGCAGCATCACAAGCTACTACTTCGTGCGCACTCTGATGTCGCGCATGTCTGAGTTACTGCTTTGGACACCACTTGCCCATACCATTGCTATCGCCTTAACCACCGTTGTTCTTGCCGTTCTACTAGGTGTTACCCTAGCTTGGTTAGTTAACCGTACCGATATGGTAGGAAGAAAATGGTTCGCTAATGCCCTAGTGGTTCCTTTCATGCTACCTACTTGGACCTTCGCTTTAGCTTGGACCACCATTTTTAAAAACCGCACTATCGGTGGTCAACCGGGATGGCTGGAAGCCATGGGTATCCATACGCCAAACTGGCTCGCTTATGGCTATTTTCCTATCGTAGTCATTTTGGTGATTCACTATACGCCACTGGTTATTTTGATCGTCGGTAACGCCCTGCGTCGCCTTGATGGTCAGCTCGAAGATTGCGCCCGCATCCTTGGTGCCAAGCCCAACAAAATTGCCTTAGCGATTGTTTTTCCTCTCGTACGTCCAGCCTTACTCTCCTCGGCTTTGTTGATTTTTGCCGACTGTATTGGTGAGTTTGCCGTGCCTTATATTTTAGGTTTGCCAGTACGTTACGACACATTAGCCACAGGCCTATATCGCTCACTCGACTCTCGCCAGACTGGCGTTGCCGCAGTCATCGCCGGTGTCATCATGCTGATTGGTATCATTACCCTATTAATCGATACTCGTATGATGAAAGAAGCACGCCGGTTCGTGACTGTTGGCGGCAAAGGTAGTCAAAGCCGAATTCGAGCATTAGGCCAGTGGCGCTTTTCTGCCGCCACCATCGCCACAGCCTTTGTTGCGATTGGCGTTGTTCTTCCCTTGCTGACGCTGTTCTTATCCACAGTCATGATTCTGCCGGGACGATTTACGTGGAGCAACTTTACCCTCGATTACTGGATTGGTCATAACCTCGATACCATCGCCATGAAAAGCGGCATTTTATTCGCTCCAGAATTTTGGCAAGCCGCTTGGAACACTGTCGTGATCGTTGGCACTGCCTCCATTTGTTCTGGCATTTTGGGACTCTTGGTTGGCTACGCCGTGCTGCGCGTCAATATTCGTTGGGTCAGCCAGTTTTTACGTCAAATCACCTTCATGCCTTATTTGGTTCCTGGCATTGCCTTTGCGGCAGCGTTTCTTTCACTGTTTGCTGTCGCGCGTGGTCCTATTCCTGCCCTGTATGGCACACCGGCGTTACTGATCATCGCGCTCGTCGCCGAGAAAATGCCCTTTGCGAGCCGCTCTGGCATTGCTGCCATGACCCAACTGGGTAAAGAAGCAGAAGAAGCGGCACGCATTGCCGGAGCTGGATGGTTTACCCGTTTAACTCGTATCGTGATTCCCATTCAAGCGGGACCACTGATTACTGGGATTGTATTGCCGTTCATTTCCGGCATTAAAGGAGTGAGCTTATTTATCATCTTGGCCATTCCCGCCACCGACGTACTCACAACCTATTCATTACGTCTTATCGATTACAACTATGAGCAAGCTGCTAATGCTGTGGTCTTGATGATCGCACTCTTGGCTTGGTCTGGCACTGTGCTTATCCAGAAAATTTCCGGAACCGGTTTAGCACAAGGATTGGAGAGCTAATATGCCAACGATTACCCTATCAAAACTCGTCAAGCACTACCCAGGTAGTCAAAGTGCCGCAGTCAAAGGCATTGATTTGACTGTGCAAGACGGTGAGTTTATGTGCTTACTTGGCCCATCGGGCTGTGGAAAAACCACCATGCTGCGCATGATCGCAGGAATTGAAAGCGCTTCAGGTGGCTCAATCCAAATTGGTGACCAACTGGTTGACTCCGTAAGTGATGCGCAATTTGTTCCACCAGAACAACGTGGTATTGGCTTGGTGTTCCAAAGCTATGCACTTTGGCCACATATGACCGTTGAGCGTAATGTGGATTTCGGTTTACGTCTGCAAAAAGTACCGCCGCAAGAGCGAGAACAGCGCTGCCAAGAAGTGATGGAAAAACTGCGAATTGCCCAATATGCCAAACGCTATCCATCCCAACTCTCTGGTGGTCAGCAGCAACGTGTCGCTCTGGCTCGCATGCTCGCCGTCAACCCCAAGGTTCTACTCCTGGATGAGCCTTTGTCGAATCTCGATGCAGCCTTACGCCTAGAGATGCGCTCTGAACTACGCCGCATTCATGAAACTTTCGGCACAACCATTGTGTTCGTCAGTCACGACCAATGGGAAGCCATGACGCTCGCAACACGTATAGCAGTAATGAGTGAAGGCGAGATTCAACAAGTTGGTACGCCAGATGAGATCTACGCTCAGCCAGCCAATCCATTTGTCGCTCAGTTTATCGGCAACCCACGCATCAATTGGCTCGAGCCGCGTACCTTTTGCCAAAGTGCATTAGGTCACTATCTAGCCCCTTTAATGGTGCGCCAAGACAACTTGGTTAAGCTGGGAGTTCGACCAGAGTCTATTGTCATCAACGATGATCCAACAGGCTTTCCTGCAACGGTGACCAATATTATCCCAACCGGAGGAAGCTGGGTGATTGAGCTGCAATCTGGTGATGTCACTTTAACTCACTCCACACAAATTAAACCCCGCTGGGCACTGCGCCAAGAGGTTCACTGCCAACTTCCTCTTGATGCTTTGCATGGCTTTGATCACCAAGGAAAGCGCTTAAATTTGCTCCCTATTCAAACCAGCAATCAGCCAACGACTGCCGCTTGCTCTTATTCAAATGCTGAAACGTCTCATCGTCTGTCGAGTGAACGCTCGTCCTTTTCGACGTTACAACTATAGGATTATTCCCATGAAACATTCGCTTACTCGCCACTTGGTTACTTTGCCACTGCTATTGGGTGGTGTTAGCTCCGCGATGGCGGCAGATTCATTTGATTTGCAGCAGCTGATCCATGCAGCGCAGCAAGAAGCACCCATTACGGTTTACGATTCCACTGGCAAAATTCTTAAGCAAGCCAAAGCATTTAGCGAAAAATATGGCGTTAAAGCGGTTGGAATCAAGGCTAAGGCACCACAGATTCTTGAAATCATCTCCCGTGAAGCACAGGCAGGCAATGTACAAGCCGACGTAGCTTTTCTTGCTGATGCGCCAGCGGGGACACAACAGCTGCTGGCAAAAGGGTATGTTTACAGTTGGACGCCTGCCGATCTAAAAAGCAGCATTGATGCCAGCTACCAAGACCCATTAACCGTGGTGCTCGCACCTAACGTGTGGGCTTATAACACGGCACAATACAGCGAATGCCCTATCACCAATATTTGGCAATTAACCGAGCCTAAATGGCGCGGCAAAGTAGCCATGCAAGACCCGCTAAGCAAACCGTCTTACACCGACTGGTTTAATCAAATGGCAACGCACTACGACAAAGAAGTCGCTCTTGCTTATCAACAAGAATTTGGCAAGCCACTGCAAACTGACGAAAGCTCGGCCACCGCTGCTTTTGTGCAAGCATTGGCAGAAAATGGTCCCCTTTTGACGCATTCTGATAGCGATGCTGCCCAAGCGATTGGCGCACCCGATGTCAAAGAGAGTTTCGTTGGGCTGATTAGTACGGCGAAGTTTCGTGATAACAAAGATGGCATGAAACTGGGCTTATGTCATGGGGTGAAGCCTTTCTCTGGCTGGAGCTACCCAAGTTTAGGTTTGATTGCTAAAGGCACCCATAGTCCAAATAGTGCCAAGCTCTTTATCCACTACATGCTGACCTCAGAAGGTATTGCTCCACAAGCAGTCGACGGCAAGATGTCGACCAATAATCAGGTGGATCTACCTAAAAATGAACCTTCTGGTATTGCCAATTATCGTAAAGAGATCATGGGGTACCAAACCTCTACCGCACAGAGCGATTGGCAAACTCGTCAAGATTGGCAAGACCTATGGAATTTGAGTTACCACAAGTAACCCGCTGACATAGTTAACTAATGATGGGGACAATTCCCCATCAAATCGCATAACACTAGCAAAGCACCTCGTGTGCTTCGCTACTAGGACAACCGAATTGAATCAAGCGTTAGAACTGCGTGAAGCCGCATTAAAAACTCACATTGTTAAAGCCGGATTACTGGCATTAAGTCATTTTCATCAGCGCTCGCCTGAAGAGTTTACGCTGAAAGACAAACAAGACTTTTTAACCGAAGCCGATGGCTTGGTCGAACATTACTTAAACGACGTTATCCACCAGCAATTTCCTCTCGACGGTATTTTTGGTGAAGAGACGGGCGGTTTTGATGACCAGTGCGAATACCTGTGGGTGATTGACCCAATTGACGGTACTGCAAACTATGCTCGCGGTATTGGCCACTTTTGTGTTTCCATCGCGATTGTCTCTGAGGGAGAAACTGAGCTGGGTGCTATTTATAACCCAGCGACAGAAGAGCTTTATATCGCCCGCAAAGGTCAATACGCCCGCAAAAATCAGCGTCCGATCCATGTGTCCCAGACCCATTCTCTCGATAGCACCTCATTTGAATTGGGCTGGTCAAAACGTGTACCACAAAGTCGTTATCTGGATGTGGTTAAAAATCTCCTCGATTTAGGCACCAATATCCGGCGCGGTGCTTCAGGCGCGCTTGCTCTGGCTTGGGTAGCAGAAGGCAGAACAGATGGCTACGCCGAACTGCACATGAACGCTTGGGACTGCCTTGCAGGTTTGCTTTTAGTACGTGAAGCGGGTGGCTACACAGGTACCTATCCTGAAAACTATACCGCCATTGCCCAAGGCGGACCTATCTTCGCTGCTACCCCAGAAGTTGCATTAGCACTTTCTCAAGCCGTTGAAATTCCGATTCAATTTAACTAATCAGGTAGATTTATGAATTCTGATATGCTCGATAAACCTTCTCCACAATTTCCTCGTCCCCCGATCAGTTTGATTGAAAGTGACATTCCTCATTGGCACGTCAATATCTACATTGGTGGCTCGGAAGGCACTGCTAATGTCACGTTGCTGAAAGAACTGGATATTAAAATTGTGCTCAACTGCGCAGTGAATCTCGATATCGATTGGGTCAACGAGCTAGACGGAAAATGGAGTGACACGG
Organism: Vibrio porteresiae DSM 19223; assembly: GCF_024347055.1. NCBI lineage: Bacteria > Pseudomonadati > Pseudomonadota > Gammaproteobacteria > Vibrionales > Vibrionaceae > Vibrio > Vibrio porteresiae. Next base: position 817,755 of record NZ_AP024895.1, on the reverse strand, counting down.
CCAATGCATTTGGTTCTGGCCCGGTTCGCTATTACAAACTTGGCCTGATTGATGGGCCTGGAAATAGCCCTGAAATGCTACTGGCTGGCTATTACTTAATGCGCTCTGCTTTAGCTCAACAAATTCCGCATAAACCATCGTACAAGAACCGCGAACTAGGCAACATTTTGGTTAACTGCCGCGGGGGACGAAGCCGCTCAGTCACGATTGTCGCGCTATTTTTGCATCTCGAGATCCCCGAAAAATACCCGACACTGGATGCAGCCATTGCTCATATTCGTGATACCCGTGAGCTTCCCCCTGATGAGTGGTACGAGACACCAAAACCAGAGTTAAAATCACTGGCAGAACAAGCCGTTAAAATGCACAACTTACTGCGTGCACAGCAATTGATTTAACTGATATAAACAGATTGGGTGAATAAACCGATGAAAGCGTCTTTAGCGAAAACTATGGCTGCGAAAACCATGCCCACGAAAGCTATGGCCAGCGCCGCCGAAGTGGCCAAACTTGCAGGCGTGTCGCGCTCTGCTGTTTCACGTACCTTTACGCCTGGGGCAAGTGTCTCAGAACAAACTCGCGAAAAGGTACTCGCTGCGGCAAAGACGCTTAATTATCACGTTAACCATCTCGCCCGCAGTCTCTCTAAAGACTCAAGTCGCCCAGTGTGTATTTTAGGTGCTAACTTAAATGCACCTTTTCAGGCGAGTCTTTTAGATATTCTGACCCAAAATCTGCAACGTGCAGGCAAAGCGGTGATGGTCATCAACACCGCAGGGGGACGTGAAAGCACCAATGAATCATTAAGTCAGACCCTCAACTATCGTGCGTTTGCTACTATCGTTCTCTCTGGCACTCCCGATAACGAGTATGTGCAAACTTGTATTGATAGCGGCCAGCATGTCATTTTGATCAACCGTGGTGATCAGTTCGCTGGTGCCGATCACTTTGTGATCGATTACGAGTCGATCATGGCAGATGCTCATTACTTATTTAGTGAAGCGGGATGCCGCCAATTGGCGGTAATTTCCTCGACCAATCAATCCCCGAGTCTACTCGCGCGTGAACGTTTTTTTATTCAGGCAGCCGAACAACATCAACACAGTTGCACCTTACTGAGAGTGGGACCAACGGCGTATCAAACCGGCGTGGAAGCCGCTCGCCAATTACTCTCCGGTCGTAAACGCCCTGATGGGGTCTTTTGTGTGACCGATTTGATTGCTTGTGGTTTTATGGATGTGGCAAGGCAGGAATTTGCCTTAACCATTCCTGACGACATTTGCGTTATTGGCTTCGATGATATTGAACAAGCCAGCTGGCACAGTTATCAGCTCACCACCTTCAAACAGCCTTTAGAAGAGATGGCTCAAGCGATTGTTAAGCGCTTAATTTGGCTAGCAGAAGAGACTCCTCCGCCAGAAACTTACACTTTCTCAGCGCGAGCTCAATGGCGCAAAAGCGTGCGCCCTAAACCTTAGTCTGCCTTGCATCAACAGACCTGTGACATGAGCACGCTTTGCACTCTCCCCAAGGACGGGGGATTTGGGTATATTACCTGCGATACTTCAACCAGTTACTCTTGCTAGATTCGCTACCTGTTCGTTTAGTTCCCCTTTTCTATGTGTCGGCTGCATGAGATTTGGTGTGTCGTTATCGTGTCTTTATTAAACGCCAAAGAGAGAGACGTCGTCATGGAAAAAAAGTCCCCCGCAGAACAATTTATTACGTTTTTAGAGCGATTACCGAAACAACAACGGGTTATTATTCAACCGCATGATTTCCCAGATCATGATGCCATTTCATCAGCATTTGCTTTGCAATATCTCTTAAAAACATTAGGTTACGATGCCAAGATCACCTTCAATGGCTACATCGATCGAATCTCACTGCGTAACATGATGGATTGGCTGGAGATCGATGCTCAGCACATCACTCATCTTCCGCTCACTCCGAACGATAAAATCATCGTCATTGATGGTTGTATTGGCGAAAAGAACGTCACCGATATGCCCGGATTAGAAGTCGCGGTGATCGACCATCATCAAGTCAGTGCACCAGATCACGTCTGGTTTGCCGATGTTCGCCCTCATGTTGGCGCAACAGCGACCATCATGGTGGAATACTTTCAAGCGTTGAATATCGAAATGACCGGCAATATTGCTACCGCCTTACTGGTGGGGATGATGTTTGATACCAACCAGTTCTCTCGCGGCATGGTATTAGAAGATATGCGAGCTATGTTAGCGCTACGCAACAAAGCTGATCTCTCCTTAGCCAATAAGATCTATCGCAACCAATTGGAATACCGCGATTTAAAAGACTTCAATACATTGATTGATTCACTAAACAAAACACGCAATATCGCCAGTTGCTTTTTGCCTAATTGCCCGAAAAACATGTTGGGCGTACTGGGGGATTTTCTCCTGACCATCGATGAAATCGACATAACGCTATTAGCCTGTGAAGAAAATGGCAGAATCTATCTCTCAATGCGTTCAGAGTGTGCCAACACTAATGTGGGGCAAGTGCTAAAGCAATTCCTTAATCAGCAACAAATCGGCTTTGGCGGTGGTCATCGCTATATGGCCGGCGGTGTAATCAATGATCCAAGCGCGATGCGAAACATTGACCATCTTCTTGAGCAATTAACTGATCAGCTTTAAACACACCCATGACTCCTCGCTAAAGGTTATTGAACCCACTTCACAGAAGCCTGAACATATTTATCAGGCTTCGTTTATTCTCGCATTGTCCTGACTTAACTCTGATTTAACTCCGCTACCTTGCTTAGGTTGATGATCGAAAATCGACTCATATCCCCACTCTATAGGTAGTTATTCGTAACGTGCCAAATGTCCCGTTGCGTAGAGAAACCGTCACAAGATTAACCGTACTAAAGCTCATGCCTTGGGGGTATATGAATGCAACAAACCGAGCTCAGTACTGATAACGTCGAGTAGCGATAGAAGAGAAAATGAAGAAGAGTAATTTGGAAACCAATACCGGTCATCGATTCATTTCGAAAGCCAAAACCGCGTATAAAATCCACATTCATACCCCAGAAGATACCGTTCTGCACCGTTCTGTTGGTTACATTCGTATTGGTGAAAAGCGCGGATTACAGAAAGCCATTCGCATGCGCAATGAGCTGGGGTCTGAAATGTGGGGCAAACACTGGCGACGTATTCTGAAAGATCCTTATCTCATGACTCGTCTACCCCATAGCTTAGAACCCAAAATCATCTATAAACCTAGACCGACCCTAGAAAATCCCGATTGCCGAGATGCCTGCTACATAGCCGCATGGCGTCACTACGACGACAAAGGTCGATGTACCTTTAAAAGTGTGGTGTGTTCCATCAACAAACATGGCAAGTTAGCCGCGTACAGTAAAACCAAAAAAGCCTTACTGGAGGCGCATAAAGAGTATTTAGATATTCTGATTTACATGGGGCGCTTAAACAGTATCGATTTGAAATAGCCACAACCATGCAAGACATGGTTCCCGACTCTTTATGCTTTTTCTTCTGTCAAAAAAAACGCAGCGATACTATCGCTGCGTTTTTTTATTAATCGTAACTCAAACGCTTATTGCGCGTTTGCTTCACGTTGTTCGATAAACTCAAGTGCCATCTTGATACGAGCAATCACACGCTCTTTACCAATCAGCTGCATGGTTGCGTCTACAGAAGGTGATTGACCTGCGCCAGTCACAGCAACGCGTAGTGGCATACCCACTTTGCCCATACCCACTTCAAGTTCAGCACACACGGCTTCAATCACGTGGTGAAGGTTTTCAGCCGTCCATTCTGTCACAGCTTCAAGTTTGCTTAGCGCAAGAGCTAGTGGCTCTTTCGCTACACCACGTAGGTGTTTCTTCGCCGCGCCCGCTTCAAACTCAGAGAAATCTTCGTAGAAGTAACGAGACTGTTCAGTTAGCTCAACTAGGGTATGAACACGTTCACCCATTAGTGCAACAAGATCAGTCAGTGCTGGACCGTTAGCTTTGTTAATACCTTGGTGGTCAAAATGCCATTCAAGGTGTTTTGCTACGTATTCAGGAGCAAGTGTCTTGATGTAGTGGTTGTTCAACCAAAGCAGTTTGTCAGTGTTGAATGCTGATGCTGATTTAGAGATCGCATTTAGGCTAAAGAACTCAATCATTTCATCTTTAGTGAAGATCTCTTGGTCGCCATGGCCCCAACCTAGACGTACTAAGTAGTTCAGTAGTGCTTCTGGTAGGTAACCGTCATCACGGTATTGCATTACAGAAACTGCACCGTGACGTTTAGATAGTTTCGCACCGTCATCACCAAGAATCATTGCACAGTGAGCAAAAGTAGGAACTTCAGCGCCTAGTGCTTTGTAGATGTTGATTTGACGAGGTGTGTTGTTGATATGGTCTTCACCACGGATAACGTGAGTGATACCCATATCCCAGTCATCTACTACCACACAGAAGTTGTAAGTTGGAGTACCGTCAGTACGACGAATGATCAAATCATCCAATACGCTGTTTGAGAATTCGATACGGCCACGAATTTGGTCATCAAATGCTACCGAACCTTCCGTTGGGTTACGGAAACGGATACAGCAAGGATCACCATCTTTAGCAGCATCGTTGACTGCTTTGATTTTTGGATGGTTTGCATCGTAACGAACCAATTCTTTGTTCGCTTCTTGTTCTGCACGAACTTCATCAAGCAGCTCTTTAGATGCATAACATTTGTACGCTTTACCTTCAGCAAGAAGTACATCAATCACTTCGTTGTAACGGTCAAAACGTTTAGTTTGGTAGTAAGGACCCTCGTCCCAATCCAATCCAAGCCATTCCATGCCTTCCAGAATCGCATCTACTGCAGCTTGAGTAGAACGTTCTAGGTCAGTGTCTTCGATACGTAGAACAAATTCACCGCCTTGGTTTTTCGCATACAACCAAGAGTACAGTGCAGTACGAGCACCACCGACATGAAGAAAGCCTGTTGGGCTAGGAGCAAAACGAGTTTTAACCGTCATTATGAATTACCTTTGTCAGAAGCTTGCGCTAAATCGACAGCGTAAGCGAAATTTGCGCCGTATTCTATCACTCTGGGGATATTAACGACAATTATCGATTTGTCCTTATATCAATATCTTCCCGATAATCTATCCGATATAGGCAAAATGCCTGATGTTTCCTCTTGACCTTACCTTTAGGGGAAGGTTTATGCTTCGTCACATTGAGGCTTTGGAGGGATTATTCATGAGCCATTTTGCTTTACCACTCACCGGTCTTCATTGCATGGGCTGCGCGCGCAGTTTAGAGCGCCAACTTAATGAAGATTTCACTGTTACCATCAAAGAGTTGACTCCAACCTTTATCGACTTCGAAGCAGATGCGTCTTTAGACCAAGTTCTCGATAGTGTCGAGGCGGTTGGTTTTGGTGCTGGTCACCGTTATGAATTTGGCCTAGAAGGTCTGCATTGTGGTGGCTGCGTCAATAAACTCACTACGCATTTACAAGAATCACAACAGATTGCTCGCTTAGACGTAAGCAAAGAACATCTCTCTTTAGTCACCTCTCTTTCTCCTCAAGAGATTGAGCAAAAAGTGGCAGAAGTCGGTTTTAAAGCGCTAGCGGCTAATGATGACGTTGCGGCGTCAAGCTCATCTAATAACGAAGTTGCTGCAGAGGAGACCCCCTCAACAAAACAGCAGCAAGCTAGCACACTTCTTGAAAAAGACGTTCAAACGCATCTCCTAGTTAAGGGGATGAGCTGTGCTAGCTGTGTCTCATCCGTTGAAAAAGCCCTCCTCTCCGTTGAGGGGGTGCATCGCGCTCAAGTTAACTTAGCGGAACAAAGTGCCTTGGTCATTGCTAACAAAAGCCTTGCTCAAGAGCTAATCCAAGCGGTAACTGACGCCGGCTACCAAGCCGAATGGGTTGACGATCCTATGTTGCAGCAACAAAAGCAGCAGCAACAGTTGGAGGCGGTCAAAAAGGAGCATTTACATAGTGCCATCATGGGCCTAGTCGTCGGTATCCCTTTAATGCTGTGGGGTGTTTTTGGAGGCGATATGGCCATTCAAACCACCACGCAACAGCTTAGCTGGGGAGTTGTGGGCGTTATCTGTTTGGCGCTATTAGCGACGGCTGGTCGTCACTTTTATACCAGCGCTTGGAAATCATTGACCCACGGCCGCGCTACCATGGATACGCTTGTTGCACTCGGTACCGGTGTCGCTTGGCTCTATTCTATTTTTGTTGTGCTTATGCCAAGTGCATTTCCCGATGCCGCTCGTCATGTTTACTTCGAAGCAAGTGCCATGATCATCGGTTTGATTTCTCTTGGTCATTACATTGAAGCCAAAGCGAAAGCACGCACGACTCAATCACTGCAAGCGTTAATCAATCTACAGCCACAACAAGCAACATTGATTACCGAGCAAGGGGATCAAACCATTGCGGTCGAGCAGATCCAACAAGGTATGCAATTGCGTATCAAACCGGGCGAAAAAGTAGCGGTAGATGGCAAAGTGCTCAGTGGCGACTCCTTTGTAGATGAATCCATGCTAACGGGTGAGCCGATACCTAACCATAAGATCGTGGGTGAATCCGTTTCTGCAGGCACCATCAACCAAGACGGAACACTCGTGATTGAGGCAACCGGCATTGGTGCGCAAACCATGTTGTCGCGCATTATTCAGTTGGTACGCCAAGCGCAAAGCAGCAAACCTGCTTTGGCTAAATTGGCAGATAAGATCTCATCGGTGTTTGTTCCCGTGGTTGTCGCAATTGCCATCGTCACGGCGATAGTTTGGTATTTGGTTGGGCCTGAACCTAAAATCAGCTACATGTTAGTGGCAGCAACCACAGTGCTTATTATTGCCTGCCCCTGCGCTCTCGGTTTAGCCACTCCTCTGTCGGTCACCGTGGGTGTGGGTAAAGCAGCTGAACTGGGCATTTTGATTAAAGATGCCGATGTACTGCAAAGTGCCAGCAAAATCGATACTGTCGTGTTTGATAAAACAGGCACCTTGACTCAGGGACGCCCCACTATTCAATCGGTTGATCCATTAGCGATGAGTGCTGCTGAGCTGCTCACTTTGGCGTATGCCCTGGAACAACACTCCGAGCATCCACTAGCCAAAGCGGTTTGCCTGCATGCCAAAGAGCAAAATCTTAATGCCCCAGCGGTAACCGACTTTGCTAACCAACGCGGCAAAGGCCTTCAAGGTAACATTGACGGGCATACGATCACGGTAGGTTCGATTGGCTACTTGCAAACCAGCAACGTGGACTTAGCTCCCTTAGCCGACGTTCTGAACCGTTACGAAGATCAAGCTTGGACTCCGGTTGTGATCGCAAGCGATGGCAAGGTCATTGGCGCTATCTCCATTGCCGATCCATTAAAAGAGAGTGCGATTAGCGCAATCAACACGCTCAATCGTATGGGCATTCATACGGTGATGCTAACGGGGGATCAAAGCTCTGTCGCCAATGCAATAGCGAAAGAGTTAGGCATTAGTCAGGTGATAGCTCAAGTGCTTCCCGACCAAAAAGCACAACACATAGCCAAGCTACAGAAAGAGGGTCGTAAAGTGGCAATGGCAGGTGATGGCATTAACGATGCTCCTGCTTTAGCTCAAGCCGATATTGGTATTGCCATGGGTTCTGGTAGTGACGTAGCGATTGAAAGTGCCCAGATGACTCTGCTTAATTCATCACCATTAGCGATCGCAGATGCCATCGAGTTATCGAAAGCCACGGTAAAAAATATCAAGCAAAACCTAATGGGAGCCTTTATTTACAATACCTTAGGCATTCCTATTGCGGCAGGTGTTCTCTACCCGGCTTTTGGTTTTATGCTCAGTCCTGTCATTGCAGGAGCAGCGATGGCGCTCTCTTCCATTACCGTTGTAAGTAATGCGAACCGTCTGCGCTTGTTTAAGCGTTAAATCATTCCAACCTAAAACATCAAGCGCAGAGGTCAACTCTGCGCTTTTTTGTCTGCGCTTACCGGTTAAAACTTCAAATTTGTGGCGAAAACCTCTACAGTGATTCCAAGCCAACACTGGAGAACTCAAGTCTATGCCATTGAATTTACGTGTACTTGCCGGCGTTCTAGCGCTGTTTACCACAGTCACGAAAGCAGAACCTTTGTACTGGCAAGTGAGCCGTGGAGATTTGAATCTTTACGTTATCGGCTCAGTACATGTTGGAACCCCATCGATGTACCCTTTACCTAAAGTGATCACCGACACCTTAACTCAAGGTGCAGGGTTAATTGTGGAAACCGATACCCGCAAAACCGAGGGGGTGGAATATCCTCCACAAACGGTCAAAACCAAAGATATTCTCAACCAAAAACAGCTCAATCAACTGACGTCCATGACCAAAAGCCTTGGATTAGACACTGACCGATATACCGATATGGCCCCTTGGGCGACGGCGATCGCTTTGCAAAATGATCACTTAAGCCAACTGGGTTACCATTCCGGTGATGGCGTTGACACACGAATGCTGCGCCAAGCAACACAGCACAACATTCCAGTGCTTGGTCTTGAGAAGCTGCAGTTTCAAATCGATCTGCTCACCAAACAAGCTGATAACGGCAAAGAATTACTACTCGGCATGCTCAAAGAGTGGAAAAGCAGTAAAACCACCATGCAATGCTTGATTCAGAGTTGGAAAGCGGGTGACGAAAATAATTTGATGCGCTTTGCTGAAGCGGATGGCATGTCAGCACAAATGCGTGATGATGTGGTGGATAAACGCAACCTCGATTGGGCTAATAAGCTCAGCTCGAGCCAATTTTATCCCCACCCGAACGGCAATTACGTCATGGTGGTTGGTGTGTTGCATTTAATTGGTCCGAATAACGTGTTAGACCTAATGGAAAAACAGGGCTTTTCGGTGACAAGGCTTAACCAAGCTAAAGCGGCTAACTGCGATTTCGAGTAGAAAACTCGGAAAATATCGCGAATACAGTAACTTCAGTGCACGCTAGCTCCCCGCCCCTCCCTCTAAAGAAGGAGGGAGCCAGATCGAGATCGCGGCAGTCAATGCGCACAATCCCGCCAACTCAGGATAAGCTTTGGCTCCAAATGCTAAATGCAAAAAAAGCCCTGATATTGCTATCAGGGCTTTCTTAGGAAAGTGGTCGGTGAAGAGGGATTCGATGCGCACGGCTAGTGGCGACTGTGCTTCCAGCCCCCGACCCCAGATGCTATGGAGTTAAACGCCAAATGCAAAAAAGCCCCGACATTGCTGTCAGGGCTTTCTTAGAAAGTGGTCGGTGAAGAGGGATTCGATGCGCACGGCTAGTGGCGACTGGGCTTCCAGCACCCGACCCCAAATGCTATGGAGTTAAACGCCAAATGCAAAAAAGCCCCGACATTGCTGTCGGGGCTTTCTTAGAAAGTGGTCGGTGAAGAGGGATTCGAACCCCCGACCCTCTGGTCCCAAACCAGATGCGCTACCAAACTGCGCTATTCACCGAGTTGCTCAGCCGATGTATTTATCACCGGGAACGGATGCGTATATTACTCATTCTTTTTTCCTGCGCAAGCACTTTCTTTGAAATAAATTTCGTTCGCTCAAAAACCAGCCAAAGCGCTAAAAATGTGACTAAATTCCCATCAATAACACCCAAACCCAAATCGCGCGAACTATCTTGATTTAGATCAAGGTGCATAACATGGGGAGAATTTAACTTAGGCTCTGTCTTCGATACTTTGCAATAAAAAGGGCGGCTCTAGGACTCTCCAGTATGGTTACACTGTGGGCTAATTCAGTGGTAGTGGACATCCAAGAACGAACCAAAGCTATGCTTAACGATCCTTTTTATTGTGACAAAGTCCTGAACGACAAATCTCCTCACTAGATCGCTTAGCACCTATTGAAAAATAGAGTGACGCTACGCACCGGAGTAGACCTTTTTCTGCTCCGGTTTTTTATTGTCTTTTATTCCCATTACTTGTTGCATTGTTATAATCGTCGTTACCTATTCATGGATTCGAGATACTTTATTATGTCTCAAGACGACGATTTCGAGCTGTTCCAGCAAATGATGGGCGATGTAAAGCCAATTAAGCAAGATACAGCTGCACACCTAAAGTCCGTACAGGTGACCGATGCGCAATTAGCCAGACGCGAAGCAGCCACCCACTTGAGTGAAGGGGATCCCGATTATCTCTCCATCGATAACGCGCCAATGCTCAAACCTGAAGATGTGATTGAGTTTAAACGTGATGGTGTTCAAGATGGCGTGTATCGCAAACTGCGTTTGGGTAAATATCCGATTCAAGCTCGGCTAGACTTGCATAAAAGAACCCTACAACAGGCTCGCGATGAAATCGTGGCTTTTTTGCGACAGTGTATGCGCATGGATGTCCGCACCGTCATGATCGTGCATGGCAAAGGGGCTCGATCTAATCCACCAGCACTGATGAAGAGCTATGTTGCGTCTTGGCTACCACAGATAAAAGAAGTTCAGTGTGTGCATAGTGCGTTGCAATTTCATGGTGGAACAGGCGCGGTTTATATCTTGCTGCGCAAGAGCGATGAGAAAAAAATGGAAAACCGCGAGCGTCATCAAAAACGACTTGGCTGAAACCATAGACCTGTTAGAATGCGCGCTCTTTTGACTAAAGAGCGCGTTGAGTTGTGGCTCTTTTACTGGCCCCTTTTTACGATTGGTAGGAGATTTCCATGTCGCAACCGGAAGAAAAACGCCTCAACAAATTCATTAGCGAAACGGGCTTTTGTTCCCGTCGTGAAGCGGACAAACTGATCGAACAAGGTCGTGTCACCATTAATGGTCATAAACCAGAGATGGGCACCAAAGTCACCGAACTCGATGAAGTGTGTGTCGATGGCAAGCCGATTGGTGCCAAACCTCGTACCATCTATATCGCCCTCAATAAGCCAACCGGGATCACCTGTACGACCGAACGTGACATTCCGGGTAACATCGTTGATTTTATTGGTCACTCAAAACGTATTTTCCCTATTGGTCGTCTCGATAAACCGTCTGACGGTTTGATTTTTTTGACCAATGATGGCGACATCGTGAATAAGATTCTGCGCGCAGGAAACAATCACGAAAAAGAGTACGTGGTGCGGGTTGATAAACCTATCACCGATGACTTTATCAAACAGATGTCCAATGGCGTGAATATTCTCGACACCGTCACTCTGCCATGTAAAGTGACGCAAGAAACTAAGTTCAGTTTCCGTATTGTCTTAACACAAGGATTAAACCGTCAAATTCGCCGCATGTGTGAAGCTTTGGGTTACGAAGTGTATAAGCTACGTCGCGTACGCATCATGAATATCACCCTTGATGGTCTACCAAACGGTGAATGGCGTTATCTAAGCGATGAAGAAGTGGCGCAAATTTTGGCGATGTGTGAAGACTCAAGCGGCACAGAAGAAGCGTCCGCTATGAGTGCTAAAGGGCAAAAAATTCGTCAAGCAACCGCCCCTAAACTGTATGACAGTCGCGAAGAGAACCAAACTTCGAAAGCACGTCGTAATCAAAAACCACGCACCTTCCGCGGCAATAATGCTGAAGAGTTTCGTCACGCTCCAAACTCAAAGAAAGGTCGCCAATCTCGCTCTGAGGGAGACAACGAGCGTTCTGAATATGCGCGTAAACCGAATCAACGACGAGATGACTCTGCTCGCTCAAACAATAATGCAGGCCGTCCGAACCGTTCAGCACCTAAAAGCAAAGTCGGTGGCACATTGAGTCTGAAAAAATAGACATCAGTGAAGGCTAACAAAGCAAAAAGAGAGGGAGCCATTAGGCTCCCTCTCTTATTATCACTGTTCTCACTTTTATCGATAAAGCAGTGATTACTTAGTACCGAAAATTTTATCGCCTGCATCGCCAAGACCAGGGACGATATAGCCTTTATCGTTCAACTTCTCATCGATAGCGGCGCAGTAAAGCTCTACATCTGGGTGCGCTTTTTCAAGAGCTGCGATACCTTCAGGAGCAGCAACAAGCACCAATACTTTGATTTGGTTACAGCCTTTTTCTTTCAGAAGGTCGATGGTTGCGATCATAGAGCCACCTGTTGCCAACATAGGGTCAACCACTAGCGCCATACGCTCTTCGATATTTGAAGCCAATTTGTTGAAGTAAGGCACTGGCTCAAGTGTCTCTTCGTCACGGTAAATACCGACAACGCTGATACGTGCACTTGGAATGTGTTCCAATACACCATCCATCATGCCTAAACCTGCGCGAAGAATTGGAACCACAGTGACCTTTTTACCTTTGATCTGGTCGATTTCCACCGGCCCCATCCACCCTTCAATGGTGACTTTTTCGGTTTCAAAGTCTGCGGTCGCTTCATAAGTTAGCAAACTACCTACTTCGGTCGCTAACTCACGAAAACGTTTCGTGCTGATATCACCTTCGCGCATCAAACCAATCTTGTGTTTTACTAGCGGGTGTTTTACTTCAACAACTTTCATTTCCATCTCCGGCATAATTTAAACAAACCTTCGGATTATACACAGGTTTATTGCTAATTTGTACGGTTTAGACTAATTGCACCAATGACCAACTACGTAAGGTTAATTTACCTAAATGGCAATTACGCGAATGCAAGGGGAAAAACAAAAAAAAATCTTACGAAAAAACTCGCGCAAACGTTTTCCTTTTCACTTTAAGACGGTAGAATAGCGCCGTTTTCATATCCAACTAAGACCGAGGACTTCCCCCGTGAGCGGTAACAAAACTTCTCTAAGCTATAAAGACGCTGGTGTAGACATCGATGCAGGTAACGAACTTGTCAATCGCATTAAAGGCGCAGTAAAACGAACTCGTCGCCCAGAAGTAATGGGTGGCCTGGGTGGTTTTGGTGCCCTGTGTGAGCTACCAACCAAATACAAACAGCCAGTGTTAGTTTCAGGTACTGACGGTGTAGGAACCAAGCTACGCCTTGCTTTGGATATGCAAAAGCATGACACCATTGGTATCGACCTAGTGGCAATGTGTGTGAACGACCTGATCGTTCAAGGCGCTGAACCACTATTCTTCCTAGACTACTACGCAACAGGCAAACTGGATGTTGATACAGCAGCAAGCGTAGTGACTGGTATTGCAGAAGGCTGTCTACAAGCTGGTTGTTCTCTAGTCGGTGGTGAAACCGCTGAAATGCCTGGAATGTACGGCGGTGATGATTACGATATCGCTGGCTTCTGTGTTGGTGTTGTTGAAAAAGAAGAGATCATCGACGGTACTAAAGTACAAGTAGGTGATGCACTGATCGCTGTTGGCTCAAGCGGTCCACACTCAAACGGCTACTCACTGGTTCGTAAAATCCTTGAAGTTTCTCAAGCAGACAAAAATGAAATGCTTGAAGGTAAAACCATTGGTGAGCACCTATTGACTCCAACCAAGATTTACATCAAATCTGGTCTTAAACTGATTGCGGAACACGACATTCACGCGATTTCTCATATCACTGGCGGCGGTTTCTGGGAAAACATCCCACGCGTACTACCAGAAAATACTAAAGCAGTTATCGATGGTAAGAGCTGGGAATGGCCTGTGATCTTCAAATGGCTACAAGAGCAAGGTAACGTGACTACTCACGAAATGTACCGCACTTTCAACTGTGGTGTTGGCCTAATCATCGCTCTTCCTGCTGATCAAGCGCAAGATGCAGTGCAGCTTCTACAAAAAGAAGGTGAAACTGCGTGGGTAATCGGTACAATTGCCGCAGCAAATTCTAATGAAGGTCAAGTAGAGATAAATTAACCTATGAAAAGTATTGTTGTTTTAATTTCAGGAAATGGTACCAACTTGCAAGCGATTATTGATGCTTGTAAATCAAGCATTAAGAGCGGCAAAGTGACGGCTGTTTTTTCGAATAAAGCAACTGCTTACGGGTTAGAACGAGCAGCCAAAGCGGGCGCTCAACCAGTATTCATCGATCCTAAGTCATTTGATACCCGTGACGCATACGACCAAGAGTTGATGCGTCAAATGGACGAATTCAATCCTGATTTAGTGGTTCTTGCTGGTTTTATGCGTATTTTGAGCAGCGATTTTGTTCGTCACTATATGGGTCGAATGATTAACATTCACCCATCTCTATTACCTAAATACCCTGGTTTGAATACTTATCAGCGTGCCATTTTGGCCGGTGATGAAGAGCACGGCACTAGCGTGCACTTCGTAACAGAGCAGCTCGATGGCGGCCCTGTTATCCTGCAAGCAAAAGTGCCAATCTTCGATGAAGATACTGTTGAGATTCTAACTGAACGCGTCCAAGCGCAAGAACACCGTATCTACCCATTGGTAGTGCAGTGGTTTGTTGATGGCCGTTTAGAGATGAAAGAAGGCAAAGCCTTCCTCGACGGTAAAGCACTTGGCATACATGGCCACGCTTACGAATAATATTTGCCAGAACTAAACAAAAGGGTTGAACTCAGTTCAACCCTTTTTTGTTATCGATTTAAAACTAAACCAGAGGTTCTGTCGGAGCTTGATTCCCAGGACGCGGGGCAGCAAAAGGAACATCAGACAACTCAGCTTGGTTCGTGGCGATCCGTTTACCAAAATGAAACAGGCCATATTCCCCCGGCTTCATTCGTTGCCAATTCTCATTGCCTGTTAGAGGCTGAGTCGCAATCACTGACACAACATCTTCTGGCGTCGTCTCTTCTTGGAAATTGATCTCGACATCTTCATCAATCAAATTGGCATGACCAAATGGTGCCTGACGTGTAATCCAGTAAAGATGATTTGTGCAGTAGCTCATCACATACTCACCGTCAGAAAGCAGCATGTTAAACACGCCTTTCTCTCTGAGCTGATCACACAAGGCCGTCACAAAGCGAAACACTTCGCTCATATCGACAGGTGGCTCAGGATAACGATGTTCGAGTTGATTGAGTAGCCAACAAAAAGCAAGTTCGCTATCCGTTTGACCGACAGGACGATGATGTCCGGTTTCCATCGTTTCATAACCGGTCAATTGACCATTATGAGCGAAAGTCCAGTAACGTCCCCACAACTCGCGAGTAAAAGGGTGAGTGTTCTCTAAGCACACGCTACCACGGTTCGCTTGACGAATATGACTGATGACTGCGCGACTTTTGATCGGGTAACTTTGCACTAATTGTGCGATTTTGGACTGGCAGCTTGGCGCAGGATCTTTAAAAGTACGAAAACCTTTTCCTTCATAAAAGGCAATCCCCCAACCATCACGGTGTGGACCAGTGCGGCCACCACGTTGAATTAGGCCAGTAAAACTAAAGCAGATATCGGTGGGCACATTTGCGCTCATTCCGAGCAACTCACACATGGTTTAAACCACTCCTTCTTTTAAACCACCATCCCCATAAACAATACGACATTCTCTATGGGGATGAATGTCATTACGCCATCTCTTTTTCGATCAATTGGATCACGATGTGAATGATTTTAATATGCACTTCTTGAATTCGGTCTGCGTAGCCAAAGTGAGGAACACGAATCTCAACATCCGCAACACCGGCCATTTTACCGCCATCTTTACCAGTAAGAGCGATGGTTTTCATGCCTTTCGCTTTTGCGGCTTCAATCGCTTTTAAAATGTTGCCTGAGTTACCAGAAGTGGATAGACCAAATAGCACATCACCTTTCATACCAACCGCTTCAACATAGCGAGAAAATACGAAATCGTAGCCAAAATCATTGCTCACACAAGAAAGGTGGCTTGGATCTGAAATCGCGATACCTGGGTAACCAGGGCGGTTTTCACGGTAACGACCGGTTAGCTCTTCTGCAAAATGCATTGCATCACAGTGTGAGCCACCGTTACCACAAGACAATACTTTACCGCCTTGTTTAAACGAATCTGCAATCATTTTTGCCGCAGCTTCAATCTGAGCAATGTTATGATCGTCACTCAAAAAAGCGTTCAACACTTGTGCCGCTTCAGTTAGTTCACTTTTGATCAAATCATGGTACATAGGTCTGGTTCTCTTTGTTGTTCTGTGTAGGACATTCTCTTAGGGAAATGCTCATAAACAGTGAGAGTTTACCCATTCCACTCACACTGTCGACCATTTACGCAAAAGATTTACACCTTTCCGACGTTTCTGCGTAATTTAAGTTCAATGTGCCGTGAGTAAGAGCTGGCTAAAACTATTTTTTCTTCGGCATATCGAGTTGCATTTCCGGTTGCATCGCTTTTTTCGCTTTCACTTTACGAATCACAAACCAAGCAACCAATCCAAGGACAATCACAACCACGTTACCGATAATGATGTACATCACCCGGCTTTTACGCGCTTCTTCTCGCGCTAACAGCATGTCTTTTTCTTGCTGCTCTTTACGCTGCATTTCCGCTTCTTTTTCTCGCATCAAGCGGGTTTGTTCCAAATCGATTTCATTAACAATACTGTAAGTATGTTCATTGAGAGGGAAAACCAGCGAGCGCCCCGATGCCAAGTCATTGGTATATAGGGTGCCACTCCAAGAGTACTGCCCTAATTCACCACTGTTGGGAATATTCACCGAGACTTTCAAATCCTCTTTATCTGCTTGCCCATCGTAATACGCTGTCGCCCCTTGGGCATCTTTATGCGCGATTTGTGTTGCAAGAGATCCTGGCGTCACCATACCCTGTTCGCCACTGATAACGATTTGATGTGGCTGTCCTGCTACTCGGGACTGAATGAAAGTTGTCGAGTAAGGCGCCGGATAAACCAACACTTCTTGCTCTTGAGCTCGTAAAAAGACTCCATTACCCGTGGTAATGCGAACACGGTACTTGCCTGGCTCAGAATGAATTTTGAGAGCGACCGTAAATTCCCCATCACCGGCTTTTTCGTCTAGCCCTTTGCCATCATCAGTAAACTCACCCAGCACATCAGGAATAGGACGCGCTTCTTTGACTAACGCTTCTTCGTTTTCGATGTATTTGGTAAAGGTGACTTTGAGGTGAACTTTATCGAGAAACTCACGAATCTGTAGCGGCTTACCATCTGAAGTTAAGCGCGCAGTAAACTTAATTTCTTCGCCTTGATACAAACGAGCGGGAAAGGTATCAGAGGCCAATTTGAGGTTGGAAATGAGTTTGATGTGGTTTTTGGGCGTGACTTTACCCACCGCTTGCCAAGGTCCGGGCATCGGATGTTCCACAGAAATGATGTCCATCGAGGACTCTTCGTACCAACGAACGTTTTCAGGCACTTTCCACGCATAGTATTTTTTGCCATCTGGACGCACTAACACCACCGGACGAGAATTATTCGCTCGGTAGATGACAAATGTAATTTGCTCTATGCTCGGATCCACTCGAAAGCGGTTATCTAACAGAGACATAGTGGACTCACTGGCCGCCCAAACATGGATACTCGCCAATAAGGCTAACGTACCCATCAAAACCTTCCACATAGACTCTCCTACTGTCCCCAGAGGCTATTACTCACTAACCCTAATCGTTCCTCATGTGCTTGTATTTCATCGGCCGTTGCATGCAAAACCTTTAATGGTTTTCGTTCGGTAGTAACTCGTTTTATAGAGTTTGCTCCCATTTCTCCCGAAGCAGAACCAGACGCCGCAAACTGCATCGACGTTTGGCCGCCGGTCATTAATAGGTATACATCCGCAAGGATTTCCGCATCGAGCAATGCCCCGTGCAGAGTACGATGAGAGTTATCGATGCCATAGCGCTCACATAACACATCCAAGTTGTTACGTTTACCAGGGAAGATCTTCTTCGCCATCGCCAAGGTATCGGTAACTTTGCAGATATCTGCGGTTTTTACCGATGTATTACCAAGTTTGCCAAACTCATAATCCATGAAACCCACGTCGAAGGGCGCGTTATGGGCAACTAATTCAGCGCCTTTAATGAAATCAAGAAACTCTTCATGCACGTCTCGATATTCTGGTTTATCTACCAAGAATTCATCGGTAATACCGTGGACATCGATCGCCTCTTCCTGAATCAAACGATCCGGTTTTAAGTAGACGTGAAAATGCTTACCGGTCAGTTTGCGGTTAATGATTTCAACCGCACCGATCTCAATAATTCGGTGGCCTTCGTAGTGTGGACCGCCTTCGCGGTTCATACCTGTGGTTTCCGTATCGAGTACGACGATACGGCTGTATTCGGAATTGATGCTAGTATTCATTAGGATATCTATGTCAGACTATGCCAATTGTGTGCGTAAACCAATAGTATCAAATCATGAAGAAACTGGTGGAAATTTTCACTGATGGTTCCTGTTTAGGCAACCCGGGACCGGGCGGCTACGGCGTTGTTATGCGCTATAAACAGACCGAAAAAACGCTAGCTAAAGGCTATAAACTCACTACTAACAACAGGATGGAGATGTTGGCAGCCATTGTGGCTTTGCAAACACTCAAAGAGTCCTGCACGGTAAAAATAACTACCGATAGCCAATATGTGCGTCAAGGCATCACACAATGGATTCATAACTGGAAAAAACGCGATTGGAAAACCGCAGATAAAAAACCAGTTAAAAATGCTGACCTTTGGAAACTGTTAGACCAAGAAACTCAGCGTCATGACATTGAGTGGCATTGGGTAAAAGGTCATGCGGGCCATCGTGAAAACGAATTGTGTGATGAGTTAGCTCGCACTGCAGCCAGCAATCCAACCGAAGAAGATACCGGTTACCAACCTAGCTAAGCTCAGATCCCACTAAAGGTAGAGCTAACTTTACGACCTAACTGCGCGGCGGGCATTCTCCATCGTCTTTTAATCGATAATTGATCCCTACTGGATAAAAACGCCGTTTAAAGCGCCAGTGGGGTTTAATCGGTTGTAACGGATAGGTACGCTTGCGCGCCACGATAAAATAGAGGCAGCCGAAACCGGAAGCCCACTCACCCAACGAGTTTTCTAACCAAGTCCATACGGTGCGGTATTTATAGATCGGAAAGACGGCGTATTGTTCACAATCCACCACTTGATAATTGAGCAGCCCTAACCAGTCTTTGACTCGATTAGGGGTAAACATGCGCCCACTCCACGGCAGATTATTTTTACGCCACGGCATCAGTCGTGCTAACCCCATCCAACTGACAGGATTAAATCCAGTAATGATCAGACAGCCATCATCTATCAGAACTCTGTCAACCTCACGCAATAAACGGTGCGGGTCGTTACAGTAGTCGAGCTGATGGGATAAGATGACCGCATCTATACTTTTTTCGAGAAACGGTAATTCATAACCATCAGCGATCACGGTATGCAGAGGGTTTTCAATATCCATATGCACTTGGTGTTGAATATTGCAGTGACTGCTGGCAAGCTCACAGCTTAATCCACCCAATTTGAGCAAGTGGTAGCCAAACAGTTTTGGGCTCCACTCATCAAGGCGCATTTGAATGGACTCACTAACCCACTGTCCATTTTTCAGTTGGGCCCAAGAATGAGGCTGTTCAATTTTTCTTTTGCTGCGTGCTGGTTTCATTGCTAACTCGTTTCACCTAGGCGACTGGAGATAACTCATGTTACATATCAAAAGCATACCTGCATTTAACGATAATTACATCTGGCTGATTCAAAATAGCGATCAGCGTTGTGCTATTGTCGATCCCGGCGATGCTGCCCCTGTGCTTCGTTACTTAGAAGAGCACCAATTGACCCCAGAAGCCATCTTAATTACGCATCACCATCATGATCATATTGGCGGCGTGCCTGATTTAGTCCACCATTTCCCACACCTAAATGTAGTCGGACCGAAAAATGAGCCAATTCCAACGCTGACTCATCCGGTAGAAGACGGCAATCAAATTGAACTTTTTGGTGAACTTTTTACCGTATTAGATCTGCCAGGCCATACTTTAGGCCATGTCGGTTATGTTGGCGATAATAAGCTTTTTTGTGGAGATGTGTTATTCTCCGCGGGATGTGGCCGTGTTTTTGAGGGAACCATGGAGCAAATGTTTCACTCCCTTAACAAGTTGCTGACGTTACCCGACGAAACCGAGGTTTACTGTGCCCACGAGTACACCACCAGCAATATTGCGTTTGCCATGGCAATTGAGCCAGACAATCAAGAACTTAAACTCTATCGAGACGATGTTATTCGCCTCAGAGCGCAGGATAGGTCAACCCTACCTAGCACCATAAAAATCGAAAAAGCGGTCAACCCATTTTTGCGCACCCACATAACAAGTGTCGCAAAATCAGTGGCTAACCGCACATTAAATGCTGAGCCTGTGTCAGTATTTGCAGCCTTGCGCGAGTGGAAAAACGAATTTTGACGTTTTCTTACTTGTCATGATGTCAATACGACAAGTATTATCAGCAGCCATTTAGAAGAAAGGCTGTCTTACATGCGAGTACATTTCAGTTGGGTATTGGCTCTGCTGCTAGCCGGTTGTCAAATTACCCAGCCAGAGAATCAAACAACATCAGAGACAAATGGGGAACTTGCGTCTCAATCTGACAGCGCAGTGGTGCAAGCCTCTGCCACGCAGAAAAAAGACGATACCACTAAGGTAAAGAAGCCTAAGGTTATCCTACCTTCAGAGCAAGATGATGTGTGGCAGCGGATTGGTATGCAACTGAGCATTGGTATTCCGCATAATAAGTCTGTCGATTACTACCGAACGTGGTATCTCAAGCATCCCAATCATTTGCAAATCGTTGCCGAGCGTGCAAAACCGTTCCTCTATCTCATCACAACCAAGATCGAAGACCGTGGTTTACCTTTAGAGCTTGCCTTATTGCCTATCGTTGAAAGTGCCTTTGACGCCTTTGCCTATTCCCATGGCAGCGCTGCCGGTTTGTGGCAGTTTGTTCCTAGCACCGGCAAAATGTACGGTTTAGAACAGAATTTTTGGTATGACGGTCGCCGCGATGTAGATGCAGCCACGGATGCTGCATTAGATTATCTGAGCGTGTTAGGTGAGCGTTTTAACGGTGATTGGTATCAAGCCATTGCGGCCTACAATAGTGGTGGTGGTCGAATTTCCAGTGCCATTCGTAAAAACCAACGCCTTGGTAAACCAACCGATTTCTTCTCGCTCGACTTACCTGACGAAACGACAGGTTATGTACCTAAGCTTCTCGCGTTAGCCGATATCATCGCGCATCAGAAAAAATACGGGATCAGTTTACCTGAGATTCCAAACAGACCTGTGTTGCAATTGGTTGACCCAGAAGAGCAACTTGATTTAGCGATTGCGGCGAAATACGCCGGCATGACAGTGAAAGAGCTGCAAAGCTACAACCCAGCGTATAACCAATGGGCGACCTCACCAGACGGCCCTTACCAGCTGCTTATTCCCGTGGGTCGAGTGGACGAGTTTGTCGCTAATGTCGATAAACATCGTGGTTCTGGCATGAAGCTTATCCGCTACCAAGTGGAGTCAGGCGATACGCTAAGCGTGATTGCGCAAAAACATAACACCACCACCAAAGTGATTCAGACGGCTAACAGCCTCACGGGCAACACGATTCGTGTCGGCCAATATCTGATGATTCCAACCGCGGTGAAAGATGACAAGGCGTATGCGCTTACCGCCAGCAACCGTCTAGCGAAATTGCAATCACTCGCTCGTGGTCAATACAAAATTGATCACACGGTACGTGATGGTGAAAGTTTATGGACCATTGCTCGCTCCAACAACGTTCCTTATCGTTCATTAGCGAAATGGAATGGCATGAGCCCAATCGACACCCTGCGCGTAGGGCAAAAACTGGTGATTTGGAAAACCAGTTCCGATGGTGCTATTATCCGCACCGTATTCTACGAAGTACGTAATGGCGATACCTTAAGTGACATTGCTAACCGCTTTAAAGTGAAAACGGGCGATATCATTGAGTGGAACGAAATGTCCAACCAGAAATATTTACAACCGGGGCAAAAGCTCAAGTTGTATGTCGATGTAACCAAAGTGAGCGTTTAAGCTCAGTTAGTTATCTTGCACAGAATCGAAAAGAGTCTCCCATGAGACTCTTTTTTATTATCTGAATTAAGTTGAACCTGATTAATGGCGCTTTGCGGGCAGGGTAAACGACACCAACATCGGATTATGATCGGAAGCTTCTGTCTTCGGCACTTGAGCACTTCTCAAGGTCAATCCGCGATAAAAAACATGGTCTAGCGGGAGGCCGTTAAAAAAGGTAATACGATTATCCGGTTCAAATGCCACTTCCCGTAAGCCAATTTCCGACAGTGCATGGGTTAACACATGCATTCGGCGAGAACTCCAACTATTAAAATCCCCAGCCAGAATAATCGGCCCACGATGATGAGCTAATCGATCCAGTAAACGATTTAACTGCGCTTCATACTCAGCAGTACCATAAGTAAAGTTAACCGCATGAAGATTAACGCTCGCTAAAGTCTCTCCAGAGCTCAGTGGATATTCGGCATAGATGCCTGATTTAGGAAGGCGTAGCCAAGGCTCTACCTCAGTGTAGGCGCAAGCTAAACTTGGCATCAGTTTAGACAGGTTAAGCACCCCGGTAGACTCACCTAAGACACGAAACGCGTTAGCCTGCGCACCATCCCAGTTGTGTTGAGAAATCCATTGTTTGAGCGGTTCATTCATACTGGCTTCTTGCAGCAATAGCAGATCAGCCTCAGAGCTATAACCGGTTAAAGCATCAGACCATGCAGCGCGGTTTTGCTTATAAATGTTCCACACCAGAAGATTGAGCTCGCCATCGCGATCCAACGTCTGTTGCGGATGGCCTTGGTAACAAACGAGAGGCTGTTCTTCCCCTTCTTCATTAACCGTCAATAATTGGGGATGCTTGGGGACAGAGAAAATAGTAAGGAAACTGCTAACCCCCGAGCCAATTAACAGCAAGCTGGAAAAGAATAAGTAGCGTTTTCTCATACGTTTTTTCACTATAAAAAAAGGAGCATTGGCTCCTTGTTTTTCAATGGTTTTAACAGTGGAGTGGCGTCAATCCACCACTCCATACAACCGAATTGATTCGACTAGATCGCGTCTTCGTCTTCTTCACCAGTACGGATACGCACGACACGCTCCACTTCGGTGATGAAGATTTTACCGTCACCAATCTTGCCAGTTTGGGCAACTTCGATGATGGTGTCAACACACTGTTCCACTACGTCATCGGAGACCACGATTTCCAGTTTCACTTTTGGTAGAAAGTCCACCATGTATTCAGCACCACGGTAAAGTTCAGTATGACCTTTTTGACGACCAAACCCTTTCACTTCAGACACAGTCATACCGGTAATACCAACATCAGCCAATGCTTCACGGACATCATCAAGTTTGAACGGTTTGATGATCGCTTCAATTTTTTTCATGTTCGTCCCTTACACTTCATACACTTGCCGGCATTATTATCTAGCCATAGCAAACAATCAATGAAAAAGCCGGACTGATGCATATGCATTCAATCTGACTGAGAATACTTACTTCATGTTAGCAAAATAAGCGGCGATATTTTCAATATCTTCATAACTAAGAATCGACATCTGCGCCTGCATCATACTGGCCATACCGCCAGTGCGTTGCTTGTTTTTATACGCTTGCATCGACATGACTAAATATTGTTCGTTTTGACCTTTAAGGCTTGGATAGCCAGGAATAATCGCAACCCCATTAGCGCCATGACAGGCAACACAACTAGCGGCTTTTTTCTGACCCGCAGCTTCGTCTGCTGCCATAACCTGCCCAGCGAAAAATACACTAGCCAAAACACATACTAACGAGAACCCTCTCATTGCTTCACCTTGTTATTCTATATTTGTTAAGAGTTTGCCATGAACTTCTCAGATTTATCCCAGATGAGCTCACAATCTTTGCCATTAAAATCACGGCTAATAAATAAACCCACCACCGCCACGACCTTATCATCACACATCACGATCGGCAGTTGTCTACGTTGCCAACTTGGCACACCATATTCTTGATATAACTTTTTCAATTTACGACTGCCACTACGGCCAACCGGGCATGCAGATAAACCACTGGGATCAAAGACGACGGTAAAAGAGTGATGCCCTTCAGGTAGGCTAAGCGTATTATTTTCTCCAGCGGCTAAACGCAAAGTGCCGAGCGAGTCGGGTAACCTCAACGTCTGGTTCATGTTGAGCGTAGCACGCCAACTCGAAAAATCTTTCTCAGTTTCAATACAATACAAACGTTGCTGAAAACGACGAACCTGATATTTACCCAACTGCAGCTTGGGATTGGCATCTTGCTGAGCTAACGCGACTTCATGCCAAATCATATCGGTATGTTGGCG
Organism: Vibrio porteresiae DSM 19223; assembly: GCF_024347055.1. Classification (NCBI taxonomy): domain Bacteria; kingdom Pseudomonadati; phylum Pseudomonadota; class Gammaproteobacteria; order Vibrionales; family Vibrionaceae; genus Vibrio; species Vibrio porteresiae. The sequence continues at coordinate 793,541 of NZ_AP024895.1, read as the reverse complement.
GCTCGGCATCGGCACCTTAAGCTGCTGAAGCCATTGTCGCAGCAGTTGTCCACGCACCAATGCTGAACAAGAGTCGAGAACGTCCACAGACAAACTGTTATCCGCATTTAGCGCCAATTGCAGCTTTTCTTGCAACAACTCAGTTAATAGCGCCTCTTGCGCTGCGCACAACTCCGCACTACGTTGAATCGCTTGATAGAATCCTGGCCACCGCTTCGTTAAGGTTGGCGTAACATGATGGCGTAAAAAATTACGGTCAAAGCGCGTATCTTGGTTACTTTCATCTTCCACCCAGCTTAATTGAGCTTGCTGGGCATACGCTTCAATGGCAGCACGTGTCACTGTCAGTAATGGACGCAATAACTGCCCTTGAGCAAAATTACCGTGAGCAGCCATCGAGGCCAACCCCTTAGGACCGCTACCACGCTTAAGTGCCAGCAGGAAAGTTTCCACTTGATCATCCGCATGTTGCCCAAGCAGCATGAGGGTTTGAGAATCAACATGTTTGGCAAGCGCGGCATAACGTGCATCACGAGCCAACTGCTCTAAGCTCTCACCAGAATCACTCGATAAGGTGACACGTTCAACGCACACCTCAATTCCCGCTTGCGCTCCCCACTCTTGGCACTGCGCTGCCCACTCATTGGCATGCGCACTTAAACCATGATGAACATGCACTGCAACGCAAGGAATCGCATGTTGCTCACGATAGCGAGCGACAAGATGCAACAGCACTCGTGAGTCCACCCCACCGCTAAAAGCCACCACTAAGCGAGCAGGCTTAAGCTCATCAAGTTGACGCGCAACATCTGCATATAAGTCATTCATGGTTAAGGAATCCAACGAGAAAACAGAAGAAGTTTACCGCTTCGCTAGCCAAACCAAAAGAGCTGGGAAAAAGCAAAGCACGGAAAAACAAAAGGGCTAGCCGCAGCTAACCCTCTTTCCACTTATTAAACACCTAGACTAGGTGATTAACAGTAACCGTAGTTCATCAAACGTTGGTAACGACGATCAAGAAGATCATTGGTTTCCAACTTATCGAGGTCGGCTAACTGGCGAATCAAAGTCGCTTTCATGTTGGCTGCAGTCAATGCGTGGTCGCGATGCGCGCCGCCTAGTGGCTCTTCAATGATTTCATCAATCAATTCAAGCTCTTTTAGACGAGGAGCAATCAGACCCATGGCTTCAGCAGCTTGTGGTGCTTTTTCAGAATCACGCCAAAGAATCGATGCACAACCTTCTGGAGAGATGACTGAGTAAGTTGAGAATTGCAGCATATTCACGTAGTCACCCACGCCAATCGCTAGTGCACCGCCTGAACCGCCTTCACCAACAACGTTACAGATAACAGGCACTTTAAGGCCAGCCATCACTTTAAGGTTGGTTGCGATCGCTTCAGATTGACCACGTTCTTCAGCGCCCACACCTGGGTAAGCACCAGCAGTATCGATGAAAGTAATGATTGGCATATTGAAACGCTCAGCCATTTCCATCAAACGTTTTGCTTTACGGTAACCTTCAGGTTTTGGCATACCAAAGTTGCGTTTCACTTTTTCACGAGTTTCACGACCTTTTTGGTGACCAATAACAATCACAGGACGACCATCTAGACGAGCCATACCACCAACGATAGCTTTATCATCAGCAAAAGCACGGTCACCAGCAAGTTCATCAAATTCGGTAAACATGTTTTTGATGTAATCTAGCGTGTAAGGACGCTGTGGATGACGAGCAAGTTGAGCAACTTGCCATGCACCTAAATCACCAAAAATCTTTTTCTTAAGCTCTAAGCTTTTCTTTTCTAACTGTTCGATCTCTTTTTCAAGATCTACTGAAGCATCACCGCCGTGACGAGATACATCACGAAGCGCCTGAATTTTAGCTTCCAGTTCTACGATAGGTTTTTCAAAATCGAGAAAATTTAGGCTCATCTAACGATCCTTTTCTATTCAACTGGCACAATACCGTTGAATTTTTAGTTAAATTCGAGTTCTACCTGGTCTTGACCAAGTAGCTGTTTTAATTCATCTAACAATGTATCGTTTGGCGTCACACGCCACTCAGTACCGAGTGCGAGTCGCGCTCTTGCATCTGCACGCTGGTAATATACATTGACAGGTACCGTCCCTGCTCGGTGAGGCTCTAATATCTGACTAAAGCGCTCAAAAAACTGCTCATCAATTTGCGATTGTGCAATCGATAGTGACAAGCTTCGGGCATATTTTTCTCGTGCGCTGCCCAAGTCCATGACTTCACGCGCGGACATTTTAAGACCACCATTGAAGTCATCAAAGCTGACCTGTCCAGAAATCACCAAAATTTTGTCTTTTTCTAACAGTTCAGCGTAACGATCGAGCGCATCGGAGAACAACATCACCTCCATTCGACCTGAACGGTCATCAAGAGTCATGAGTCCAATCCGAGAACCTTTCTTGGTTGTCATCACACGAGCAGATATCACCAACCCAGCCACTGTCAAAGATTGATCACGGCGAGTTGGTACGGCTTCATTTAATCGACAACTGACGTAATGAGTCAGTTCTTTTAAATATTCATTAATTGGGTGACCGGTTAAGTATAGACCGAGTGTTTCTCGTTCTCCTTCCAACCACACCTTCTCTGGCCAAGGTGGAACTTGAGTGTATTTCTGCTCCACTTCTTCAGGCGCATCGGTTAATACCCCAAACATGTCGGTTTGACCGAATGCTTCTGCTTGGTGATATTGGCTGGCTGATTTCACTGCATCATCGAGCGATGCCATCATGGCCGCACGATGCGGACCTAGTCGATCCAACGCACCTGCCAGTATCAATTTTTCCAAAACACGTTTGTTAACACGTTTTAAATCAATACGGGCGCAGAAATCAAACAGGTCCTTAAAATACCCGCCTTCGTTGCGCGCTTCAAGAATCGCTTCAATCGGACCTTCACCCACACCTTTTATCGCGCCGATACCATACACGATCGCGCCATCATCGTCGACGTTAAAGCGATATAAACCCTTGTTTATGTCGGGTGGCAGCACAGTTAGCCCCATCCGTATACACTCATCAACAAGGCCTACCACTTTTTCGGTATTATCCATATCAGCGGTCATTACCGCTGCCATGAACTCAGCAGGATAGTGTGTTTTCAACCACAGGGTCTGATACGAAACCAAAGCATAGGCTGCAGAGTGCGATTTGTTAAAGCCATAACCGGCGAATTTCTCCACCAAGTCAAAGATCTTCATCGCCAATTCGCCGTCGACGCCGTTATTCTCTGCACCCGATTGGAAGACCGCACGCTGCTTTGCCATCTCTTCTGGCTTTTTCTTACCCATCGCACGGCGCAGCATATCCGCGCCACCCAAGGTATAGCCAGCCAGAACCTGAGCAATCTGCATAACCTGTTCTTGATACAGGATGATGCCGTAGGTCGGCTCCAAAATCTCTTTTAACGACGCATGCTGCCATTTTTCATCTGGGTAGGAGATCTCTTCCAAACCGTGTTTACGGTCGATAAAGTTATCCACCATGCCCGATTGCAAAGGCCCAGGACGGAACAGCGCCACCAATGCGATGATGTCTTCAAAACAGTCAGGTTGCAGACGTTTAATCAGCTCTTTCATCCCACGTGATTCCAACTGGAATACGGCCGTGGTTTCCGATTTTTTCAACACGGTAAATGACGCATGGTCATCAAGTGGAATCGACTCAATGCGAACCGGAGGTAGCCCTTTTTTCTCTTGGCGAGGGTTAATCAGCCCCAGAGCCCAATCGATAATGGTTAGGGTACGTAACCCCAAGAAGTCAAACTTCACCAGCCCCGCATATTCCACGTCACTTTTATCGAACTGAGTAACCGGATGGTTACCTTCAGCATCGCAATAAATAGGCGCGAAATCGGTAATAGTGGTTGGCGAGATCACCACACCACCAGCGTGTTTACCCGCATTTCGGGTACAACCTTCAAGAATACGACACATGTCGATGAGTTCTTTCACTTCCTCATCGGCTTCGTAGAGTTCACCTAACGCCGGTTCTGCTTTGAATGCCTTTTCCAACGTCATGCCCGGATCGGGTGGAATCAATTTAGAAATGCGGTCACAGAAACCAAAAGGATGACCTAGCACGCGGCCCACATCGCGAATTACCGCTTTTGCCGCCATCGTACCAAAGGTGATGATCTGTGATACCGCATCACGGCCATACATCTCAGCAACGTGGTCAATCACCTTATCGCGTTTATCCATACAGAAGTCGACGTCAAAGTCGGGCATGGAAACACGTTCTGGGTTAAGGAAACGTTCGAACAGCAAGTCGTATTCAAGCGGATCCAAATCGGTGATTTTCAGTGAATAGGCCACCAATGAACCGGCGCCTGAACCACGACCGGGTCCCACTGGGATATCGTTATCTTTTGACCACTGGATGAACTCCATCACGATCAAGAAGTAACCTGGGAACCCCATCTGGTTGATTACGCCCAGTTCGATTTCCAAACGTTCATCGTATGGCGGACGACGTTCAGCCCGAACTTGCGGATCGGGGAACAAGAATTCTAAGCGTTCTTCCAATCCATGATGGGCTTTCTTAACCAGGAACTCTTCAATTTCCATCCCTTCGGTTGGAAAGTTTGGCAGGAAGTATTCGCCCAGACGTACAGTTACGTTACAACGTTTAGCGATTTCAACACTGTTTTGTAGCGCTTCAGGAATATCGGCAAACAGCTCACACATTTCCTCTTCACTACGAAGGTACTGCTGTGGACTGTAATTTTTTGGTCGACGAGGGTCGTCTAAGGTATAGCCATCATGAATCGCCACGCGAATTTCATGCGCTTCAAAAAGATCTTCAGTTAAAAACACCACGTCGTTGGTTGCCACGACCGGAAGATCATTTTGCTGCGCTACTTGCAGCGCAAAGTGCAGATACGCTTCTTCATCGGCGCGCCCTGTTCGGGTCAACTCGAGATAGAAGTTATCTTTGAAATGGGTTTGATAGAATTGAACACATTGCTGAGCTAAAGCGTTATTGCCTTTAAGCAAAGCTCGGCCAACTTCCCCCCATTTACCACCAGACAGCACAATCAACCCTGGAGCATATTCAATCAACCACTCTTTATCGATAACCGGTTGATGTTGGATATGTCCGCGTAAATAGGCTTTAGAGATCAATAAAGTAAGGTTTTTGTACCCAACGTTATCTTTGGCCAGAATAGTTAACTTGGTGAGCTCTTCGCCAAACTCGTCAGAACGCATTGAAAAGTCGGCACCAACAATAGCCTTAACCCCATTGCTGTTCGCATTGCCATAAAATTTCACCAAACCACACAAGTTTGTAAAATCGGTCAATGCCATCGCTGGCATGCCCATTTCAGCCACTTTTTTCACCAGTGGAGGGACTTTTCCTAGACCATCCACCATGGAATAGTCACTGTGAATACGTAAGTGGATAAACCTTGGGTCAGACATTCAATTCTATCCTAGTTACCTTGTGTTCAAATTGCTCATCAGGAGAACGTTCCCCTGATGAGGTCAAAATCATAAACCGAGTGCGCGTTTCACTGGACCAAAACTTTTACGGTGTTGGTCAATCACACCATGTTTTTCAATCGCTTCAAAATGCGCTTTAGTCGGATAACCTTTATGTTGGGCAAAGCCAAACTGCGGATACGCTTTATCCAACTCTTCCATCTCGTGGTCACGGATAACTTTCGCAATGATCGAGGCAGCACTGATTTGTGCCACGCGCATATCCCCTTTCACGACGGCTTGGGCGTCCATTGGTAAAGCAGGTGTTTTATTACCGTCAACCAGCACCAAATCGGGCTGAATCTTTAAACCAGCCACAGCGCGCTGCATCGCCACCATCGTCGCTTGAAAAATATTCAGTTCATCGATCTCTTGTGGCGAACAACGACCTACCGCCCAAGCTAACGCTTTTTCTTGGATCTCAGGGAAAAGTGCCAGACGTTTCTTCTCTGACAATTTCTTAGAGTCATTTAATCCTTCAATCGGATTATTCGGATCCAAAATCACAGCAGCAGTCACAACATCACCCACTAGTGGGCCACGACCGACTTCATCAACACCGGCAATCAATGCATAGCCAGTGGGAATCTCAAATGGAGGTAATTCTTTTACAGGAGCTTTCGCCATGTTACGCATTCTCTACTAACTTGAGCACTGCATTCGCCGCTTGAACATCAGCGTCTTTGCGAATCCAATGGTGCATTTCATCAAACTTATCCAGCATAGGCTGGTTGTCTTCATCCAGTAAACGGCACACTTCTGCGTACAGATTATCGACGGTGCAATCGTCTTGCAAAAGCTCTTTCACCAATAGTTGGTCCGCCAAAATATTGGGTAAAGAGACATACTTAGTCTTCAATAAGCGTTTGGCAAGAAATGCGGTAAACCCATTCACGCGATAACCCACTACCATCGGACGTTTCAGCAACATACACTCAAGCGCGACAGTACCTGACGCGAGCATCACCGCGTCGGATGCAGCAATCACATTACGCGCCGTGTCATCCACTAGGGTAAATTCAAGTTCAGGAGCCACTTGCTGACGAATTTCTTCAAACTCAGCTCGTCGCTTAGCGTTAACCAGTGCCACCACAAATTGCAATTCAGGGTGCGTTGCACGTAAACGCTGGCAAGTACGAATAAATGGCTCCGCCAATTTTTTCATCTCACCGCCGCGGCTCCCAGGTAGAACAGCCAGCCATTGTTTATCTTGCGCTAAGCCGAGCAGTTGGCGTGCTTGCTGTTTATCGGTATGAAAAGGAATGGCATCAGCCAAGGTATGGCCGATAAATTCACAAGGCACATTGAAGCGATCGTAAAATTCTTTTTCAAAGGGCAAAAAGGCGAGCACCAAATTCGTCGCTGCGGCAATTTTATAGATGCGCTTTTGACGCCATGCCCAAACCGATGGACTGACGTAATGAACAGTTTTAATCCCCGCCTGTTTGAGATCGAGTTCAAGGCGCAAGTTAAAATCTGGCGCATCAATGCCGACAAACACATCAGGAGGATTTTGGGTAAAATAGCGAACGAGTTCAGCTTTCACTTTTAAGAGGCGTGGTAAACGACCTAACACTTCAACCAAGCCCATGACAGCCAACTCTTCCATATCGAAAAGAGATTGGCATCCTTGGGAGATCATTTTAGGGCCGCCAATACCGACAAATTCAGCATTAGGATAACGCGCTTTTACCGCTTGAATGAATCCCTCGCCTAACGTATCTCCAGATAACTCACCGGCGACAATACCGATACGCAGTGGTCTCTCCACGTTTTTATCCTCTTGATCAATGCTCTGTCCGATTTTATGGAAAAGCACTTCGTAAAGTGACATTCCATAAAAATGGAAAAGATCGCTACCCGAAAATAGCGATCTCTTGCTTCATTAACTTTGGCAAAAATTAACGAATGATGCCGCGTTTTGAATCTTCAAGGAAGTCCAAGAAACGCTGTACGACTGGGAATTCGCTTGCATCTTTGGCAATTTCCGCTTTCGCTTCTTCCAAAGTAATACCAGCGCGATAGATCGCTTTGTATGCGCGGCGAATCGCGTGGATTTCTGCTTTTTCGAAACCACGACGTTTCAAGCCTTCGATATTAATACCGAACGGCGCACAGTGGTTACCTTGTGCCATCACGTAAGGAGGAACGTCTTGAACCACAATTGAACCGCCGCCAAGCATCGCATGAGCGCCTACTTTACAGAACTGGTGAATGGCAGACATACCGCCAACAATCGCGTTGTCTTCAATCGTAACGTGACCAGCCAGTGTCGCGTTGTTAGCAAAAATACAACGGTTACCGACAACACAGTCATGTGCAACGTGTGCGTTGATCATAAACAAGTTATCGCTGCCAACTTGAGTGATACCGTGATCTTGAACAGTGCCACGGTGCATTGTCACACTTTCACGAATGGTATTACGATCACCAATGATCAGTTGAGTATCTTCACCTTTGTATTTCAGGTCCTGACACTCTTCACCAATGGAAGCAAATTGGAAGATACGGTTATCTTTACCAATTTTAGTTGGTCCTTTTACCACCACGTGCGACATCAGTTGAGTGCCTTCGCCAATTTCAACTTTGCTGTCTACGTAACAAAATGGACCAATTTTTACGTTGGCACCAATTACGGCACCCTCTTCTACCACCGCAGATGGATGGATTTGAGCGGTTTCATGGATCATATTAAAACTCTCGACGTGCACATTTCAGTTCAGCTGAACACACAACTTCACCGTCTACTTTTGCCGTACCATTGAATAGCGCAATACCACGGCGCTCTTTCAAAAATTCCACTTCGATGATCAGTTGATCACCTGGGGTCACTGGCTTACGGAATTTAGCATTATCAATACTAGCAAAGTAATACAGTTCATTCTCTTTTGGTGCACCAAAAGTTTTGAATGCAAGCAGACCTGTTGCTTGAGCCATAGCTTCAAGGATCAATACGCCTGGAAATACAGGAAGTTGAGGGAAATGACCAGTAAACTGAGGCTCATTCACTGAAACGTTTTTCAGACCAATCAGATACTTACCTTCTTCAAAATCCGTAACGCGATCAATCAACAAAAATGGGTAGCGATGAGGAAGAAGCGCCTGAATTTCAGTGATATTCATCGTTTTCTTTTCAGTAGTCAAAGTCATATTCCTATTCAAAAATACAGATTAAATTAAACTGCGGGCATTATAGACGAAAAAGACTCGCAGCATGCGAGCCTTTTTGACAAAAAACCGAACTAAGCGTCGTTTTTTTGTTCAAGCAGCTTTTCTACCGCTTTCAAACGCTTATTCATCTCTTCAATACGATGAACACGTGTTGCGGTTTTACGCCATTCTTTATTCGTCTGTAGCGGGATACCAGAAGAGTAAACACCTTTCTCAGTAATGCTGCGCATTACCATGCCCATACCGGTGATGGTGACACCATCAGCAATTTCGATATGGCCATTAATGACCGATGCTCCGCCAATAATACAGTACTTACCTATGGTGGTACTGCCGGCGATGATAGTACCACCTGCCATCGCTGTACCATATCCGATGTGCACGTTATGGGCGATTTGCAGTTGGTTATCGATAATGACGTTATCTTCGATAACCGTGTCGTCTAGTGCGCCACGGTCAATCGTAGTACATGCACCAATCTCAACACGATTGCCAATACGCACAGAACCAAGTTGAGGAATCTTGATCCACTCACCTTTTTCGTTTGCGTAACCGAAACCGTCAGAACCGATAACCGTGCCTGATTGAACCAGACAGTGATCACCAATCACCACGTTGTGGTAAACCGATACGTTTGCCCACAACTTGGTGTTTTGACCAATTTTTGCGTTCTTACCAATGAAGCAACCAGCGCCAATCACCGCGTTATCACCTAGCTCAACGCCAGATTCAATCACTGCATTTGCGCCAACCGCAACATTTTTACCTAACTTAGCATCCTTAGCGATAACCGCTGATGGCGCAATTTCCACCGCAGGAGCAGGTGTCGTATCTAGCGCTTGAGTTACGCGGGCAAAAGCAACGTAAGGGTCTGCCACCACCAATGCATTGGCCGGACAAAGTTCACGCTCAGACGCTTTTACCATGATGACCGTTGCTTTACATGCTGCAAGGTGTTTACTGTATTTAGGATTAGACAAGAAGGTCACATGCCCCTCTTGCGCTTTGTCCATAGGTGCTACAGCTGTCACAACCGCAGAGTGATCGCCAAACAGCTCACCCCCGGTAATTTTTGCCAATTCGGCTAAAGTTAGTGTGGTCATAATAACAATTACTTAATAGATTTAATCACTTCTTCAGAGATGTTGTATTGAGGCTTCGCGTACTGCAGAGCACCAGCATCAACGATCATGTCATAGCCGTCTTTCTCAGCCACTTTCTTCACAGCATCCTGAATGATTTGGAATAGTTTCTGTTTTTCTTCTGCTTCACGGCGTTTTGATGCTTGATCTAACGCTTGAGCTTTGATCTTGTATTTGCTTTCAAGTTGACCAATTTCAATACGTAGCTTCTCAACGTCATCTTGGCTCATAAGAGAAGAATCACGTTTTAGCTTTTCCATTTTGTCTTTAGCTTGTTCTTGAATGCTTTTTAGCTCATCCGCTTTGTCTTTAAACTCAGATTGAAGTTTTTGAAGTACCACTTCACGTTGAGGAAGCGCCTGAAAAACTTGGGCTGTATTAATAAAGCCTACTTTTTGAGCTGCTTGTGCTGCATTGGCAAAAAATGATGAGCTAAGAATAACAAGGCTGACACCAGCCGCTTTGAAGATACTTTTCAAAATATAGTCCTATATTAAAAGGTTTTCCCGATGGTAAAGGTAAAGAATTCTTCGTCATCACCTTCATATTTTTTAACAGGTTTCGCTACCGAGAAGACCAAAGGTCCCATTGGTGACATCCACTGTAACGCCATACCGTAAGATGAACGGTAGTTCATTGGGTCTGAGTAGTCATAATAATACTTATCGCCATATGAAACGTCACCATTATAGTGGAATTCGGTATCCCAAACACTCGCCATATCGAAGAAGACACTGGTTCGAATTTGGCTTTGTACCTCTTCCGACGCAAATGGTGTAGGTACAATCAACTCAGCACTTGCTAGCCAAGTTGCGTTACCACCAACAGATTCATCTGTTGCAATATCGGTACCGTTGTTTGAGTCGGCATAACTACGGTACACCGCTTTTGGACCCGCCGTGTTAGAGCTAAATCCGCGCAGTGTAGAGAAACCACCAGCATAGAAGTTTTCATAGAATGGATAGAGGTTATCTTGGCCATCCGTTTGGCCGTAGCCGTTACCATAGCCTAGACGACCACGTAGCAATAGGGTGAAATCTTCTTTTTTGGTCAGAGGAATGTACTGACGCACATCATATTGCATCTTGAAGTACAAGGCATCTGAACCAGGAACGGTCATATCATAGTATGCACGTTGGTAGTTACCCGCGGTTGGGAAGTAACCTTTGTTAAGGTTATTACGTGTCCAAGCCACACTCACATCGTAATCATCCGTTTCCAAACTACCGTCGGAATTCAGGTTACCTGATTGTGCTTTAAGGAACTGTTCAACTTGCAGATAAGGTTTCAAGTTACCGATTTTACTGTGAGTATACCCAACGCCGAACTCAAAACGATTCAGTTCGTCAAACGGGAAGCCCCATGTAAAGTTCACACCATAGCTGGTGTTGTCGTAGTCGACGATGCCCGCATCAGATGCTTCAAATTTATTCAGGAAGACTTTACCACCCAAACTCACACCATCTAAGGTCCAGTATGGGTCTTTGTATTCCAGAGTAATGTTTTGTTGGTAATCATTGGTTGTGGCACTGATACTAACTCGGTTACCACTACCCAAGAAGTTATCTTGCGTTAAACCAACTTGGAAGCTCACACCAGATTCAGTACCGTAACCGACACCAAAGTTAATGCTACCTGAGTTGGCTTCTTTTACCTTGTAGACCACGTCAACTTGGTCATCGGTGCCAGGAACGCGCTCAGTTTGAACATCGACGGTTTCGAAGAAGCCAAGACGGTTTAGACGAGTTTTACCCAACTCAACTGATTTAGAGTTAAGCCAGCTACCTTCCATTTGGCGCATTTCACGACGCAACACTTCATCTTTCGTTACCGTGTTACCCATAAAGCGAATATCGCGTACATACATACGCTTGCCTGGGTCAATTTGTACCGTCAAAGACACTTCTTGTTTTTCGTCATCGAAAGTTGGAACGGTACGCACTTGAGGATACGCATAACCCGCCTCACCCAGTACTTTTTTCACGTTCTCTTCTAACGCAGTCACAGCAGAACCTTTGTAGGTACTGCCCATATCGAAATCAACTAGCGCTTTAAACTCATCTTCTTTGCCAAGTAAATCACCTTTAAAATCAACAGATTTCACCGTATACGGTTTACCTTCGTTGATATTCAGAGTTATATAAACCCCTTTCTTATCTGGAGAGATAGAGACTTCCGTCGATTCCACTTTGAATTTCAGGTAGCCACGGTCCAGATAAAAAGTTTTCAGCTTTTCTAAATCGCCAGCCAGTACTTGTTTTTGATATTTGTCGCTAGAGAGGAAGTTCCACCAAGAAACGTCGGCATTTAAATCAAATTTACTCAGCAGGTCTTTATCACTAAACACATGGTTACCGATAAAGTTGATCTGTTTGATTTTGGCGGAAACACCTTCAGTGAAGACAAATTTCAGGTCAGCACGGTTACGCGGTAAAGGGGTCACAACCGCTTTTACTGTCGCGTTATATTTACCCACGCTGTAGTAGAAATCTTCTAAGCCTTTTTCGATGTTAGTGAGCTTAGTACGATCTAAGGCTTCACCTACGCGAATATTAGACGCATCTAGGTTTTGCTTGAGTTGCTCTTCTTTAATCGCTTTATTGCCAGAAAAAGAAACACTAGCAATCGTAGGACGCTCTTTCACTTGAACGACTAAAGCAGAACCATCGCGCATTACTTTGACATTTTCAAAGTTACCAGAGGCATACAATGACTGAATAATGTCTGCGATATCTTGTGAGTCTACGGTATCTCCAACACGGACAGGCATTTTCAACAACGCGGCACCCAGTGCTACACGCTGTAAACCTTCAATCTGGATATCCTTTACAACAAAGTTTTCGGCACCGTTCGCTGACACGCTTGTTGCGAGCATTGTCGCGAGGAGGATCTTTTTCATCGCCATAGTTCTATGAGTTATTCCTTACTACAACCCTTGCCCAATGCTTAAAATCACAGGCGAGTAAAATCGTTAAATATTGCCACGGCCATTAAAGAGAAAATGATGGCTCCACCAATGCGGTATCCCATCTCCTGCACCTTCTCTGGCACAGGACGACGAATCACAGCTTCAATAGCAAAGAACAACAGGTGTCCTCCATCGAGCATTGGTAATGGGACAAGGTTAATAATGCCAAGGTTCACACTGATCAGTGCTAAGAACCCTAAGAAGTACACCAATCCGTAATCGGCAGTGGCACCCGCTCCTTTCGCAATAGAGATAGGCCCACTTAGGTTATTTAACCCAACATCACCGACCAGCAGTTTTTTAAGCATACTAACGGTTAAACCAATGATTTGTCCCGTTTTATCAACTGCTTTACTGAAAGACTCAAATACACCAAATTGAAGTTCAAATCGATAATCTGAAGGCCAATCTGCGACTTTAGGAGCAATTCCAGCAAATCCAATCACTTTACCTTTACCAAGATCTTTACGCTCTGGCGTTAAAATCAAAGAGACAGGCTCTCCTTGGCGTAACACGTCTACCGTAATAGGTTCGCCAGGATGATTCTGAATACTATTGACCACTTGCTGCCATTGAGTGATTTTTTGTCCACCCATAAACTGCAGCTCGTCGCCCACTTTAAGCCCTGCTTTTTCCCCTGCTCCGTCTTTCGCAACGTTCACTAACGTCATCGAAATCTCAGGAGTAAAAGGCTTAAATCCAAGCGCTCCCATAGCAGACTCTGATTCAGGGTCAAAGTTCCAAGTAGATAGATTTAAAGTTTTTATTTCTTGCAGTCCGACACCTTCTGGAGAAGTGACGGTCAAAGTTAAGCTGTCATCGCCAATATGCGACGCCAATTCCATGTTGACGCTTTCCCAGTCCGGCGTACGAGTACCAGAGACATCCAAAATCTCCATACCAGACTCAAGGCCTGCGTCTGCAGCAATCGAATAAGAGGAAACGTCACCAATCACTGGCTTTACGGTTGGAACACCAATAGTGAACACTAACCAGTAGGCAATGATAGCGAAAAGGAAGTTAAATACAGGACCTGCCGCAACAACCGCAGCACGTTGCCATAAGGTCTTTTGGTCAAACGCTTGACCTTGAAGCTCAGCGGGAATGTCGTCCACACGCCCATCGAGCATTTTGACATAACCACCAAGAGGAATAGCAGCAATGCTGTATTGGGTACCATCTTTACCCACGCGTTGCCAAAGCGACTTGCCAAAACCGATGGAAAACTTTTCGACTTTGATTCCGCAGCGTCTTGCCACCCAAAAGTGGCCAAATTCATGAACTGCAACCAAAACACCTAGGGCTACAATGAAAGCAAATAAATTCCATATTATGCCGGTCATAACATACGCTCTTTTATAATTTGGCTAGCTTGTTTGCGAGCCATTGTATCTAGCTCAAGTAAGCTTTCCAAGTCATAGCTATGTAACGAAGTATTTGTCGCGCACACTTTTGACAATGTGCTTTCATTGATACGCGCAATGTCCGTAAAACGAATATGGCCTTTAAGAAATGCGTCCACTGCCATTTCATTAGCAGCGTTAAGAGACGTTGTCGCATGTTGACCAAGGTAACAAGCATCGATCGCTAAACTCAAACATGGGTAACGCGAAAAATCAGGAGCCATAAAGGTCAGCTCACTGATTTGGGTAAAATCAAGCGGACGAACGCCGGCTTTAATGCGTGTTGGATAGTTCATTGTCACCGAGATAGGTGTAGCCATATCAGGCTCACCCAACTGCGCCATTACCGAACCATCGAGATATTGCACCATGGAGTGAATCACTGATTGAGGGTGAATCAACACTTTAAGCTGATCTTTTGCCGCATTAAACAACCAACGAGCTTCTATGTACTCAAGGCCCTTATTCATCATAGTGGCTGAATCGACTGAAATTTTAGGTCCCATTGACCAGTTAGGATGCGCAATAGCTTGTGCTGGAGTCACCGCAGCAAGTTCACTTACGTCGGTATAACGAAATGGGCCACCAGAACCGGTCAAAATAATGTGTGAAACACCAGCGCCTGCTAAATCACAGCGTCCCATTTTGGTTTGAACTTCAGTTGGCAGACATTGAAAAATCGCATTGTGTTCGCTATCAACTGGTAACAGTTCAGCGCCATACTGCTCAACCGCATCGATAAACAGTTGACCAGACATTACCAAGGCTTCTTTGTTAGCCAGTAAAATACGTTTACCCGCTTTTACTGCTGCCATGGTAGGTACTAAACCTGCCGCGCCCACGATCGCTGCCATAACGGTGTCAACTTCAGCACAAGATGCCACTTGGCACATGGCCTCTTCACCATAAAGCACGTCAGTTGCGATGTTCGCTTTGCTAAGTTCAACTTGCAATTCTTGAGCAGCGTCAGCCGTAGCCATAACTGCGTAGGTCGGTCGCCATGTTTCGCATAACGAGCGCATTTTGGCTACGTTTCTTCCGGCTGCCAGAGCAAACACTTCAAACTGCTCTTTGTTTTCAGCGACCACTTTCAATGTGCTCGCACCAATAGAACCTGTTGCACCAAGAATCGTTAACTTACGCATAGCTAAAACCGTTGTTAGATAAAACGGACAAGCACTAGGCTTGTCCGCTCAATTAGAAAAAGAAATACAGAAACGCAAAGACTGGGAAGGCAGCCGTAAGACTGTCGATGCGGTCCAAAATACCACCGTGTCCAGGAATGATATGACTACTGTCTTTAATGTTGGAGACGCGTTTAAACATACTCTCAACCAAGTCGCCCAATACCGAAATACCGGCGGTACACAAGATGGTGACGTACATCATTAACGCTGAACTAAAGTGCAATTCAAAGCAGCTGGCCACAACACCGCCAACCACAACAGAAATCACCATACCCCCCATCAAACCTTCGATGGTCTTATTTGGGCTAACGGCAGGAGCCATTTTGCGTTTACCAAAGCGTTTACCAGCAAAGTAAGCGCCACTGTCTGCAGACCAAACGATCAAACACACAAACAGAACCAATTTCGCTCCATGTAACGCATCGATATCCATCGATTCTGCGCGCAGGCAAACCACACTCCAATAGAATGGCAGTAGTGTAAGCAAGCCGAAAATATGGCGCAATACCCGACTATTTTCCCACCATGGGCGAGACTTTGGGTAAGTGATGGCCAAATAACTGGATGCGACCCACCATAAAGTGCCGACAAGCAAAAAGGAGTAATGGGCAGAGGTCAAATGATTCAGAGAGTTCATATCGGGATGCAACCAAGCGAAACTTGCTGCTCCAACGACGAGTGAAGGAATTAACGCCAAATGACGAGATTTAGCATTAACAAATTGCGTCCATTCCCAGAAACCGATTAGTGTAATCACCGCTAATGCGAAAAGAAACCAAGCAAGGGGCAAATAAAGAATGCCCAAGATAACGAGAGGGGCAAGTATGAGCGCTGTGATAATTCTCTGCTTCAAACTTAGGATCCTATTTTATTATTTTTCCATTAAGGCCTTAATCTGTTCCCCAGTACAACCAAAGCGTCGTTCACGGTTCACAAACCAAGAGATAGCTTCAACTAGGCTATCTTCACCAAATTCTGGCCAATAAACTGGCGTAAAGTACATCTCAGCGTATGCCAATTGCCATAACAAAAAGTTACTGATACGACATTCACCACTGGTACGGATGAGCAGATCAACATCAGGTAGATCGGCCATTGAAATAAACTGAGCCATTTTGCTCTCATCGATGTCGTCAGGGTTTAAGTCCCCAGCCGCCACCTGCTGAGCAAGTTTTTTTGCTGCTTGCGTAATATCCCATTTACCACCGTAATTCGCCGCCACATTAAGGACCATCCCAGTATTATTACGAGTCAGTTCTTCAGCTTGTTCAATTTTACGTTGCAAACGAGGGTTAAAACGGGTGACATCACCAATAATACGTAAGCGTAGATTATTCTTATGAAGTCGTTTGACCTCTGATGACAAGACTGTGATAAACAGCTCCATCAGCAACCCTACTTCATCTTCTGGACGTCGCCAGTTCTCGCTACTGAAAGCGAAAAGAGTCACTGCCTTGATACCCAATTTTGCCGCGGTAGAGATGGTTTTGCGTACTGCATCCACTCCTTTTTTATGGCCAAAAACCCGCGGCTTACCGCGTTCCTTTGCCCAACGGCCGTTACCATCCATGATGATGGCAATGTGTTGAGGTAGCACCTCAGAAGAGAGTTGTGAATCTTGCATTGTTTATTATGTTTAATACCAAAAGACGTAGATAGTAACGAAAAAAAACGCTGAGCTGTGAGCACAGCGTTTTATTTCATTTAATTATTAGAATTATTAGACGTCCATCAACTCTTTTTCTTTTGCAGCAAGAATATCGTCGATTCGTTTAATCGCTGCATCAGTCAGTTTTTGGATATCTTCTTGCGCTTTACGATCTTCATCTTCAGAGATCTCTTTGTCTTTAAGCGCATTTTTTAGGTCGCTGTTTGCATCACGGCGAATGTTACGTACTGCAACACGACCACCTTCCGCTTCACCACGTACGATTTTAACCAAATCGCGACGACGTTCTTCAGTTAGCGGTGGAAGTGGAACGCGGATAACGGTACCCGCAGACATTGGGTTCAAACCTAGATCTGACATCATGATCGCTTTTTCAACTTTCTGTGTCAGGTCACGGTCGAATACTGTGATTGCTAGAGTACGAGCATCTTCTGCAACAACGTTTGCTACTTGGTTTAGCGGTGTTGGAGCTCCGTAGTAATCTACAGAAATACCAGAAAGAAGACTTGGGTGTGCACGACCAGTACGAACCTTAGTCAGGTTGGCCTTCAGCGCTTCAACGCTTTTGTCCATGCGCTCTTGAGCGTCTTTTTTGATCTCATTAATCACGATATCACCTTAATTTTTTTTCATCTCGAGAGTGATTATACTTAAGCGCTGATTAGCGTGCCTTCGGCTTCACCCATTACAACGCGGCGCAATGCGCCAGGTTTGTTCATGTTGAAAACACGAATTGGCATAGAGTGATCGCGAGCCAGCGTAAATGCTGCCAAGTCCATCACTTTCAGCTCTTTATCTAGCACATCATTATAAGCAAGCTTATCATACAGTTGTGCGTCTGGGTTGGCTACAGGGTCAGCACTGTAAACTCCATCAACTTTTGTTGCTTTCAATACAACATCCGCCTCGATTTCGATACCACGTAGACACGCAGCAGAATCGGTTGTGAAGAATGGGTTACCTGTACCTGCAGAGAAAATCACCACGCGACCATCACGTAGTTGGCTGATAGCTTCAGCCCAGTTGTAGTCATCACATACGCCATTCAAAGGAATAGCAGACATCACACGAGCGTTAACATAAGCACGGTGCAGTGCATCACGCATAGCAAGACCATTCATTACTGTTGCTAGCATACCCATATGGTCACCAACAACTCGGTTCATGCCATTTTTTGCAAGACCAGCACCACGGAATAAGTTACCGCCACCGATGACAACACCAACTTGAACCCCAAGTTCCACCAGTTCTTTAATCTCTTGAGCCATGCGGTCAAGAACGGTTGGGTCAATACCAAAACCTTCTTCACCTTGCAGAGCTTCACCGCTAAGTTTTAACAAAATCCGTTGATATGCTGGTTTAGGGTTCGTTGTCATGGATCTTACCTTTCAAAGAGTGGTTAATTAATTAACAATCAAGAATAAATTCTAAACCGGAGACTTCCTTGTTTAGAACCAATTCGTCACAGCTAACCGACCGATAGTCGTGAAAAGACCGCAGCCTGAGCTACGGTCTTTATTTAAGCAATATCGCTAAGAATTAGCCGCGTTGTGCCGCTGCAACTTCTTCAGCAAAGCTCATTGCTTCTTTCTTCTCGATACCTTCACCCACTTCTAGGCGGATGAATGCAGATACTGTAACGCCTGCTTCTTTAAGCACGTCGCCAACAGTTTTCTTAGGTTCCATGATGAATGGTTGACCAGTCAGAGAGATTTCGCCAGTGAATTTATTCATACGGCCGATAACCATTTTCTCTGCGATTTCAGCTGGTTTACCTTCGTTCATCGCGATTTCGATTTGAACTTGTTTTTCTTTCTCAACAACTTCAGCAGGAACGTCAGATGGGTTTAGGAACTCTGGACGAGATGCAGCAACGTGCATTGCAACGTGTTTAAGAGTTTCTTCATCGCCTTCACCAGCAACAACAACACCGATTTTCTCGCCGTGACGGTAAGAAGCTACGTGTGCGCCATCGATGTATGATACGCGACGGATGTTGATGTTTTCGCCGATTTTAGCTACTAGAGCAACACGGATTTCTTCAAATTTAGCTTGAAGTTCTTCGATAGTTACTTTTTCTTGAGCAGCTACAGTTGCAACTTCTTCAGCAAATGCTTTGAAGCCTGAGTCTTTAGCAACGAAGTCAGTTTGGCAGTTGATTTCAACTAGAGCAGTGAAACCTTCGCCTTCTTTGATAATGATAGTGCCTTCAGCAGCGATGTTACCCGCTTTTTTAGCCGCTTTAGCAGCGCCGCTTTTACGCATGTTTTCGATCGCTAGCTCGATGTCACCGTCAGTTTCAACAAGTGCTTTCTTACATTCCATCATACCTGCGCCAGTACGGTCGCGCAGTTCTTTTACTAGAGCAGCAGTAACAGCCATTCTCTATTCCTCAGTTTAATTCTGGAGTTGGTAAAAATTAGGGGCCTACATTTTCGGCCCCCAATGCTAACTATAACTTAATCTACAATGACACCTTGATGACAGTGCAAACTAAGTGTGACTTAGAGCCGCTATTATTCAGCTTCTACGAAACCGTCTTTTTCAGCGATTGCTGCAACGTCTTTGTTGCGGCCTTCGTTTACAGATTCAGCAGCTGCGTTCAGGTAAAGTTGAACAGCGCGGATTGCGTCGTCGTTACCTGGGATGATGTAGTCGATACCGTCTGGGTTAGAGTTAGTATCAACAACTGCGAATACTGGAATACCTAGGTTGTTTGCTTCTTTAACAGCGATGTGCTCGTGATCAGCGTCGATTACGAATAGAGCATCTGGAAGACCGCCCATGTCTTTAATACCACCAAGAGATTTCTCTAGCTTCTCCATTTCGCGAGTACGCATTAGAGCTTCTTTCTTAGTTAGTTTGTCAAAAGTACCGTCAGTAGATTGAGTTTCTAGATCTTTCAGACGTTTGATTGATTGACGAACAGTTTTCCAGTTAGTCAGCATACCGCCCAACCAGCGGTTGTTAACGTAGAATTGGTTGCTAGCGATAGCAGCTTCTTTAACAGCTTCAGATGCAGCGCGTTTAGTACCAACGAAAAGAACTTTACCTTTTTTCTCGCCAACTTTAACTAGCTCAGCTAGAGCTTCGTTGAACATTGGTACAGTTTTTTCTAGGTTGATGATATGCACGCGGTTACGAGCGCCGAAAATGAATGGCTTCATTTTTGGGTTCCAGTAACGAGTTTGGTGACCGAAGTGAACACCAGCTTTTAGCATATCGCGCATTGATACAGTTGCCATTATATAATCCTCTATGGGGTTAGGCCTCCACACTCCCCATGCATCCGACCCACTAAAGGGCACCCCGGAACACGTGACGGAATGTGTGTGAAATTAAAAGTTAAGTTTAAACACTAACTCTGCTTCGCCATATTTGAAGAAAACAGACCTAGAGTTCGGCGCGCTTTATACCATATTTTGCCCTGTTATGGCTAGTAAAAAATGACTTTTCCAATTGTGAAGACCCCATGAGTGAGAGATATTCTTATTCGTATTAATTGGATTATTGCGCTTCATCGCTCGGCTGTTACAATGTTGCCCATCGCACATACCCGTGCTCGAATACGAATTGAGAAAGCCGATGTCTGTAATCATTAAGAACGCTGAAGAAATTGAAAAAATGCGCGTCGCTGGCCGTTTGGCAGCTGAAGTGCTGGAAATGATTGAACCGTATGTAAAACCTGGTGTAACCACTGAAGAGTTGGATCAAATTTGCCACAAATACATCACTGAAGTTCAGAATGCGATTCCAGCACCACTTAACTACCACGGTTTCCCTAAATCTATCTGTACTTCGATTAACCATATTGTGTGCCACGGTATTCCCGCAACACAAGATGGCGAATACGGCCCTTATGTACGCCCAGCTGTACTGAAAGATGGCGACATCATGAACATCGACATCACTGTCATCAAAGATGGCTACCACGGTGATACTTCAAAAATGTTCTTGGTTGGCGAAGTTACACCAGCCGACAAACGTCTATGCTTTGTTGCTCAAGAGTGTTTGTACATTGCACTGAAAAAAGTGAAACCGGGTGCTCAACTCGGTGAAATTGGTACTGCGATTGAAAAACACATCAAGACCAACAACAAAAACAACCCAACGATGAAATTCTCTATCGTTCGTGACTACTGTGGTCATGGTGTGGGCGCTGGCTTCCATGAAGAGCCTCAAGTGGTTCACTACCGTAATAACGATCGTACAATCCTTCGTGAAGGTATGATTTTTACCATCGAACCTATGATTAACGCTGGTAAATTCGGTTGTCGCCTAGATGAAGAAGACGATTGGACGGTTTACACCGCTGATGGCAAAAATTCAGCACAGTGGGAACATACCCTACTGGTAACCAAAGATGGTTGTGAAATTCTAACGTTACGTAAAGACGAAACCATTCCTCGTCATTTCCATAACGCTTAAGCACTTTTCTACTTCTATCCGTATCCCAGCCTAGCTGGGATATTTTTTTATCTGTGCCAATCTGCTACAGTCAGATCCAGTTGGAATCTACTCGCATGGAATGCAGTTATGCCTTTTCAATCCCCCAAAACTTTTCAGGATGAGCAATTAACGCTACCTGAGATCAAAAAGCAGCTTGAGATATTCGCTGCTTATCAGAAAGAACAATTTTTACTGCGTGAACCGATTGCCGATTTGGTCCACGGTCGCTCTTATTACATGGATGAGCTGTTACAGCGTCTATGGAATTACTACCATTTTGACCGCATAGAAGAGATTGCCCTTGTTGCGGTAGGTGGCTACGGCCGTGGTGAATTGCATCCGCTGTCCGACATCGACATTTTGGTGGTTTCACAACAACCACTGCCCGAAGAGCTAGCCCATAAGATCAGTGAATTCATTACCTTCCTTTGGGATTTGCGTCTTGAGGTAGGTCATGCGGTGCGTACCGTGACTCAATGTGCCGAGATCGGCAGTGAAGATTTGACTGTCGCCACCAACTTACAAGAAGCTCGTCTGCTGTGTGGCTGCGCAGATACTTTTCATCGCCTCAAAATGGTCATTCTGTCGGAATCTTTTTGGCCAAGCGAAACCTTTTACCGCGCCAAAATTCAAGAGCAGCGTGAACGTCATGCTCGTTATCACGACACCACATACAACTTAGAACCGGACATAAAATCCACTCCTGGGGGCTTACGCGATATTCATACGCTAAGCTGGGTTGCTCGTCGCCACTTTGGCGCAACGTCGCTTTATGAAATGAGTCGCTTTGGCTTTTTGACCGATGCCGAATACCGAGAGTTGCTCGAATGTCAGGACTTTCTGTGGCGCGTGCGTTTTGCATTGCACCTAGAACTCAAACGCTACGACAACCGCCTCACTTTTGCCCATCAAGCTCAGGTCGCGGAACATCTCGGCTTTACTGGTGAAGCTAACCGCCCTGTTGAGATGATGATGAAAGAGTTCTACCGCACCTTGCGTCGCGTGGTAGAGCTGAATCGCATGCTGCTTATGTTGTTTGACCAAGCAATCCTCAATAATGGCGAAGAAGATGAACCACAAATTATTGATGACGATTTTCAGCGTCGTGGCAATCTGATTGAAGCGCGTAAACCAGCGCTATTTCAAGCACGTCCCGAAACGATCCTCGATATGTTTTTGCACATGGCCAACGACTCATCGATTGAAGGCGTTGCCCCCACGACTATGCGCCAATTGCGTACCGCAAGACGTCGTTTGAATCGCTTCCTACACTCGATTCCCGAAGCGCGTGAAAAATTTATGGCGCTGGTGCGTCATCCTAACGCGCTGCAAAATGCCTTCCCGCAAATGCACGAACTCGGCGTACTGGCGACGTACTTGCCACAATGGAGTCACATTGTAGGACAGATGCAATTTGACCTGTTCCATGTTTACACCGTAGACGAGCACAGTGTTCGATTACTGAAACATATCAACACGTTCAACGACCAAAAAAATTACGAAAAACATCCGATCTGCTGTGAAATCTACCCAAGAACGCAGAAAAAAGAGCTACTCACATTAGCGGCGATTTTCCACGACATCGGTAAGGGACGTGGTGGTGACCATTCTGAAATTGGTGCCACGGAAGCATATGACTTTTGTATTGAACATGGCTTATCCAAACCCGAAGCACGTTTAGTTTCATGGCTAGTACAAAATCACCTCTTGATGTCAGTGACCGCACAGCGTCGCGATATCTACGATCCTGAAGTGATCACCAATTTTGCGAAAGCCGTGCGTGATGAAGAGTATCTTGATGCGTTAGTTTGTTTAACCGTTGCCGATATTTGCGCGACTAATCCTGAATTGTGGAACAGCTGGAAACGCACCCTGTTGGCTGAACTTTACTATTCAACCCAACGTGCGCTGCGCCGCGGCCTAGAAAACCCGGTCGATGTGCGCGATCGTGTTCGCCACAATCAACAAATGGCTTCTGCATTACTGCGCAAAGAGGGCTTTTCTCCACAGCAAATCGATATGCTATGGCTACGCTTTAAGGCCGACTACTTCTTGCGTCATACCCACAAGCAGATAGCTTGGCACTGTGCACATTTAATGCGCTTAGAAGATCCATCCCAAACCTTAGTGCTGATCAGCAAAAAGCCAACTCGTGGTGGTACGGAAATTTTCGTCTATACCAAAGACCAGCCAGCCTTGTTTGCCAGTGTGGTGGCAGAGCTTGACCGCAGAAATCTCAACGTTCATGACGCACAGATCATGGCGAGTAAAGATGGCTACGTACTCGATACCTTTATGGTATTGGATCAAAATGGAGAAGCGATTGATGAAGATGCCCATCCAGCGTTGATTTGCCAATTAGAGAAAGTGGTACAGAATACCGATTCGCACAAAGGCAAGACTCGTCGTGCTCCGCGCAACTTGAAACACTTTAAAGTGGCAACACAAGTGGACTTTTTGCCAACTCGCAGTCGTAAACGAACTTTGATTGAATTAGTGGCATTGGACACACCTGGATTACTTGCCACCATCGGTGCGACGTTTGCTGAGCTAAACTTAGACTTGCATGGAGCAAAAATCACCACTATCGGCGAACGTGCAGAAGACTTATTTATTCTCACTCGCACCAATGGTGGACGATTAAATCAAGAGGAAGAACAGCAGCTACGTCAGTCATTGATTGACAATATATCTGAGCTCGCTCCGAACTAACTTGTGAGTAAAGCGATCTTGTCCACAAAGTGATTGTTTTTTCTGCATCTGGCTCTATCTACCACGGGGTCTGGCTGCTACATTGGATTGGATTGTTTTCTCTTTGATATAGATAGAGGTTTCTTATGTTTCCACACCTCAATGGTTTAGGTATTCAGGATCCTACACTGATTGAACGTTATTCTCTTCGTCAGGAAGCACATAAGGACGTGCTGAAAATTTACTTCAAAAAACAGAAAGGCGAACTGTTTGCGAAGAGTGTTAAGTTTAAGTTTCCTCGCCAGATTAAAAATGTGTTGGTTGATAGTGGCACCCACCAATACAAGGAAATTACGGAGATTAGCCGTAATCTTACCCTGATCATTGATGAGCTAAATAAGATCACCAAACCAGAAGTTAAACCAGAAGTCGATGTGAAAGAGAAAATCCTAGCTGACTTGCAACATCTGGAAAAAGTTGTCTCCAGTAAGATCGCTGAAATTGAAGCGGATCTAGCTAAGCTAAAATAGTTGTTACGAAAAGAATTTTTAGTGAGATAACAAAACGCCTGCTTGATGCAGGCGTTTTTGTTATGCGGCAACGATGTCACAAATGGCTAGATCCAGCCAGCCCACGAACCAATGCCGAAAAGACACAAGCCAGCAATCACACCTGCGACCAAATCATCGATCATAATGCCTAAACCGCCATGCACCCGTTTATCCAACCAACTGATCGGCCAAGGTTTTAGCATGTCGAAAAAGCGAAATAGCACAAAGCCAGTGACAAGCCAATGCCAATCCAAGACGGAAATACCGAGGAAAGGCACAATAAACATAGTGATCCAAAAACCAGCAAACTCGTCCCACACAATTGAGCCGTGATCATGCACACCCATATCGTCAGAAGTGACTTGGCAAATTTTGATACCAATGATGGAAGCAACAACGACCACTAACACATACACTGCGATAGGTAACTGACCAAGCAGGAGAAAAAAAGGTACTGAAGCAAGAGTACCCATGGTTCCTGGAACCACTGGAGAAAGTCCACTGCCAAAACCAGTGGCTAAAAGATGCCAAGGGTTAGCTAGAGAAATGCGTTGTTTAGGGTTCGTCATACTACGCCTTAAAATGATCGTATCCCGTCAGTTGCCAATCAACTGCTCGGCCTTTATCGTGCAATTCAAACACACCTTGCGGACGAATTTGACCAATACAAGTCACTTTAGTCCCCGTATGTGCCAATGCATTTTCTACTGTTTTACGCTGCGCCGCTGGCACAGTAAAGCAGAGTTCATACTCTTCACCGCTGGTTAGCGCATATTGACGAGCCACATTCTCATCACCGCAATACGCCAGTAGCTCAGGCGAGAATGGCAGTTGGCTTACATCAATACTCGCACCAACACCGGAGCGGCTTAAAATATGGCGCAAATCGGCAATTAAACCATCGGAAATATCTACTGCTGCAGAGGCATGAGGCAATAAGGCTTGTCCAACCACAATACGAGGTGTAGCAATATAGTGGCGCTTCTCAAGCTCCGAAGCAAAAGGTTTTGTGCTCAATGAGTTGTCTAAAATAACATCCAAACCCGCTTTGCTGTCACCGAGTTCACCCGTCACAAAAATCCAATCCCCTACTTTTGCCCCGCTGCGCAGCAAGGCGGTGTTTTCCGGAATAAATCCTTGTACTGTCAATGTCATACTCAGAGGACCGCGCGTAGTATCACCACCAATCAATTGCACATGGTAGTAGTTAGCGAGTTCGAAGAAAGTATCACAAAATGGCGCGAGCCATGCTTCATCCATTTCTGGCAGGGTCAAGGCAAGTGATACCCACGCCGGAGTTGCCCCCATGGCGGCAAGATCACTTAAATTAGAAGCCAGTGCTTTATGCGCCACCCACGCAGGGTTAGCATTAGAAAGAAAATGGGTGCCCGCGACAAGCGTATCGGTACTGAGCGCGATACGTACATTATCTGGCGCTTTTACGATGGCACAATCGTCACCAAGCGACAGATGAACATCTTTACGATTCACCTGTCGATTGGACAGGTATCTCTGTATAAAATCAAATTCACCAGGCATGAGCTTATTCCTAGATTCAGGTTGACGTGAAACAGCGAACCAAGTGGCTCGCGTTCTGCCCTTTGATTTATGGTCTACGTTTTGAAGGGCAGATGCCTGTGACGAAACACAGGTAATAAAAAAGGTCAGCAGAGCTGACCTTAGGATTGTATCGCGAATTACGCTTTTTTGCGTACATGCGGTGCAGCTTTATCTAGCACACCGTTCACAAACTTATGACTTTCTTCTGCAGCGAAAACTTTTGCTAGTTCAATAGCTTCGTTAATCACTACTTTGTACGGTACGTCTTCACGACGCGTCATTTCGTACATAGCTAGACGAAGCAGCGCCAATTCCATCATATCCAAATCTTGCATTGGACGAGATACGAAAGGACGAAGTTTGCTGTCTAACTCTTTGTGGCCAAGGACCACACCGGTAAGCAGGTCACGGAAGTATTCCACATCGGTTTCTGGCGCTGCAAGTGCAGGCTCTGCATCACGATGCTCTTCCTCATCATATTTGCCACCAGTAAGGAATTGTTCTTCAATCGTAGCCACATTTTCATGTGTAATTTGCCACGAATAAATAGCTTGTAGTGCAAATTGACGTGCATTACGACGTGCGGCTGGTTTCACACTGGCCCCCATTAGGAATCAATTTCAGAAAGAACATTAATCATTTCAAGCGCGCTCAGTGCAGCCTCTGCACCTTTATTACCAGCCTTGGTTCCTGCGCGTTCAATTGCTTGATCAATGGTATCAACTGTCAGCACACCAAAAGCAACAGGGATACTGTACTCTAGAGAAACGTGCGCCAACCCTTTATTCATCTCACTACTTACGTATTCGAAGTGTGGTGTGCCACCACGGATTACTGTGCCAAGAGAAATAATCGCATCGAATTTGCCAGTTTTAGCAACACGTTGTGCAACTAGAGGGAGTTCAACAGCACCAGGGCAACGAACGACGGTAATGTTATCATCAGCAACCTGACCATGACGCTTCAAAGTATCGATGGCACCAGACAGTAAACTTTCATTGATAAAACTGTTGAAACGAGAAATTACGATTGCAATTTTCGCACTTGGCGCTGGGAAGCCACCTTCGATCACTTTCATAAGCTATCCTTTAAACTCTAATCATCACGTGAGAATCGCCGGATTCTAGCACAAATTTGTGAGGCATATCTAATAGTATTTACGCCAATAATATCCCGCCCCCACTGCATTCACGCTGTGGAGGAAGGCATTTTTCATTAACTTATTGGCAAACGTATTCGACGACGTTTAAACCAAAACCACCTAGAGCGTGGTATTTTTTACTCTCAGAAGAGAGCAAACGCATATTGGTAATCCCCAAATCGGCTAAGATTTGCGAACCCACACCAACACGGCGAGACGTTCCTGGCTTTTTAGCCATCGCAGGAGCATCGCCTTTGTCTTGCAATTCAAATGCTTTTACGCGGTGAATCAGGAGATCGCTGGTCTCTTCTTTACCCAAAATAACCAGTACGCCACCCTCATTACCAATACGTGTCATCGCTTGGTCGAGAGTCCAGCTACGATCTGAATTGCGATTACTGCGCAACAAATCAGTAAAAGTATCTTGCAGATGCACGCGCACCAAAGGTGCTGCGTCGGTTAAATCGCCCTTCACCAAAGCATAATGAATCTGATCATCAATCACATCGCGGTAAGTCACCAAATCAAACTCACCGAATTCGGTTGGCAATTTACACTGAGCAACACGCTCAATGGTAGTTTCGGTATTATTGCGGTATTCAATGAGTGCTGCGATCGTACCTAATTTAATCCCGTGTTTTTCTGCAAACACTTCCAAGTCAGGGCGACGAGCCATGGTGCCATCGTCATTAAGGATTTCCACGATCACAGAAGCTGGCTCAAGACCGGCTAAACGCGCTAAGTCACATCCAGCTTCGGTATGTCCAGCACGCATTAGCACGCCGCCATCTTGCGCTGCTAATGGGAACACGTGCCCTGGTTGCACAAGATCCGCAGCCTTAGCCTCTTTCGCCACCGCTGCTTGCACAGTACGTGCGCGATCTGCTGCTGAAATACCAGTGGTCACCCCTTCTGCCGCTTCGATAGAAACGGTGAAGGCAGTAGAGAATTGAGCGCCGTTATCTTTCACCATCGGGTTCAAGCCAAGGCGTGCACAACGATCTTTGGTTAACGTAAGACAGATCAGGCCGCGACCATGAGTTGCCATGAAGTTGATCGCTTCTGGCGTTACAAACTCAGCCGCCATAATGATATCGCCTTCATTTTCACGGTCTTCGTCATCCATCAAAATGACCATTTTGCCTTGACGGATATCATCGATAATTTCTTGAGGCGTACTAATTGTCATACTACTTATCCTATTGCATCATCATTGGTCAAATGTCGGTTTAGCTATGCCACTGGCTTAAGCAAAACCATTTTGTTGTAAGAATTCTAGCGTAATTCGCGACTCTGGTTGAGCATCCGCTTCTGCACCACGCAGTAAACGCTCCATATAACGAGCCAATACATCGACTTCCAAATTCACTTTACGGCCGACATGGAATGAATCGATTGTGGTTTCAGCTGTAGTGTGTGGCACGATAGTCAATTTGAACGCATTTTTACGTAAGTCATTGACAGTTAAACTAATACCATCCACCGTAATCGAGCCTTTTTCCGCGACATACTTAGAGAGCTCAGATGGCATCTGTA
The DNA here is from genome assembly GCF_024347055.1 of Vibrio porteresiae DSM 19223. Classification (NCBI taxonomy): domain Bacteria; kingdom Pseudomonadati; phylum Pseudomonadota; class Gammaproteobacteria; order Vibrionales; family Vibrionaceae; genus Vibrio; species Vibrio porteresiae. The sequence continues at coordinate 764,555 of NZ_AP024895.1, read as the reverse complement.
CCCAAAACTCGATCGCGCGACCAACATGATTACGTTCAACGATTTCACCGACGCCATCGACGTGACCAGACACGATATGTCCACCAAAACGAGTGGTAGGTAACATGGCTTTTTCCAAGTTCACCTTGTCACCGGCTTGGCTGTTAGCAAAACTCGATTTTTTAAGCGTTTCAACTGAAAGGTCAGCTTGATATGAGTGTTGGTCGAAAGCAACAACGGTCAGACACACCCCATTGGTCGCGATACTATCGCCCAATTTAACATCGGACATATCCAGATTCCCCACCTCAACGGTGACCGTTACATCTTCACCACGCGGGGTAATGGCGCGTAATCGACCGACTGCTTCAACAATTCCAGTAAACATAATTGACTCTTCTTATCTCTTCGGCGTTAACACAACGCGCATATCTGGCCCAACTTGACGCAGATCTTTAATCGTAAAATTCTGTACTTGAGACATATCGGTCAGACCTAAGGCACCGAACAGTCCACGGCCATCCGACCCCATAATTTTCGGCGCTAGATACAGCACAATTTCATCCACCAGCTCTTGTTCAATAAAAGATTTGGCTAATGTTGCTCCTGCTTCTACCCAAACATGGTTGATATTATGTTCGCTAGCAAGTTTCTCTAACGTCTCCACCAAACATAGTTGCCCTTGATCATCGAGTTCAACACAGAGATCCGCATCTTGCTGTGCCACAGTTAAAATCGCGCCGTCTGCGGCGAACAATTTGAGTTGCGGATGTAACTGATGTTGGCGATCAAGAATAACTCGTGTCGGTTGGCGCAGCTCGTGTTCTGGATAATCAGCTTGAACATCAGTAGAGAGTTCACTCCAGCGTACATTCAAAGAGGCATCGTCCGCTAACACGGTCTGGCTGGTCGACAATACCGCACTCGCCAGAGAGCGATAATGCTGCACATCACGGCGTGCCTGAGGAGAAGTAATCCACTGGCTACGACCATTCGCTAAGGCTGTTTGTCCATCCAAACTGGCGGCCATTTTCAATTGAACATACGGGCGGCCACGTTCCATACGAGTTAAAAATGCCGGATTAAGCGCGCGAGCATCTTGTTCCAACAAACCAACCAAGACCTCAATACCTGCCTCTTGCAACATACCAATACCACGACCTGCTACTTGAGGATTCGGATCGGTCATCGCACATATGACTTTTTTTACTCCTGCCTTTATAAGACCGAGAGCACACGGAGGTGTACGCCCATAATGAGAACAAGGTTCAAGAGTGACATAAGCCGTTGCGCCTGCGGCTTTATCGCCAGCCATGCGCATCGCGTGAACTTCAGCATGAGGCTCACCAGCTTTACGATGATAACCTTCACCCACAATTTGGTCGCCAAGCGTAATGACGCACCCTACATTTGGGTTTGGTGTAGTCGTGTAAGTCCCGCGTTTAGCCAAGCTAATCGCTCGGGACATCATCTGATAATCAAAAGAGGTAAATTGAGGCATAGGGGTTTGGAATTAATCTTCAAGCTTAGCGATTTCTTCGCCAAATTCACGAACATCCTCAAAGCTACGATAAACAGACGCAAAACGAATATAAGCGACTTTATCGAGTTCTTTAAGTTGTTCCATTACTAGGTTACCAATTAACTTGCTTGGTACTTCACGTTCACCGGTGGCACGTAACTTCGATTTAATCGTGCTGATCGCCAATTCAATCGAATCGGCACTCACTGGACGTTTTTCCAACGCGCGCTGCATACCGCCGATCATTTTATCTTCATCAAATGGTTCACGATTACCATTGGATTTAATCACTCGCGGCATAACCAGCTCAGCGCTTTCAAACGTGGTAAAGCGCTCATTACAAGCTAAACACTGGCGACGACGGCGTACTTGATGGCCATCTGCAACCAGTCTTGAGTCGATGACTTTCGTATCGCTCGCAGAACAAAAAGGACAATGCATATCACCTCCATCTCAATGAATTCCAGTGTAACGGAATTCATTCCGGGAAGAAAAGAAAAAGGGGCCATCAGACCCCTATTTCGCGTAACTTGATAGTAAAAATGCTAGCTACGCGACAGATAATCTGCTACGCCAACCCATTTATAGCTGGTGAGCTCTTCCAGCCCCATCGGGCCTCGAGCATGCAGCTTCTGAGTTGATACCGCAACTTCAGCACCTAAGCCAAATTGCGCACCATCGGTAAAGCGAGTTGATGCATTGACATACACGGCGGCTGAGCCCGCAGCATTGACAAATTTTTCAGCGTTGATAATCGAGTTGGTCAAGATAGCATCTGAGTGACTCGCATTATGTTCACGCATGTGATCAATCGCTTCGTCTACGCCTGCGACGATTTTAACGCCCAAGGTGTAGCTTAGCCATTCAGTATCAAAATCCCCAGCTTCTGCCGCTCGCACTTTCGGTGCATTCGCAAACCATTGAGTTGCCGAGTCATCAGTCACAAAAGTCACGCGCTCACCAAGTGACGCAATGAGCTGAGGTAACAGTTGCTCCGCAACATCTTGATGAACCAGTAAGGTATCGAGGGAATTACACGCCGAAGGACGCTGCGTTTTAGCGTTCTCGATAACCGAAATAGAACGCGCTAAATCAGCACTCTCATCAACAAACATATGGCTGATACCAAAGCCACCGATGATCACTGGAATAGTACTGTTCTCTTTACACATTTTATGTAAGCCAGCACCACCACGCGGGATGATCATATCCACGTAATCATCAAGTTTGAGCAACTGAGAGACTAACTCACGATCGGGTTTTTCAATGTACTGCACTGCCGCCGCGGGTAAATTGGCCTTGCTCAGCGCCGATTGAATCACCTTTACCAACTCCATGTTGGAATGGAAGGTCTCTTTACCGCCACGCAAAATACTCGCGTTGCCGGTTTTTAGACACAAAGCAGCGATATCAATCGTTACGTTTGGACGAGCTTCATAAATCACGCCAATCACACCAAGCGGTACGCGGCGACGTGAAAGCGACATGCCGTTTTCTAGCACGCGACTGTCAATTTCACTGCCAACCGGATCATGTAACGCAATAACGTTACGCACATCAGCAGCAATAGCCCTTAGGCGAGCTTCATTAAGCAATAAGCGATCGAGCATCGCATCACTCAAGCCTGCCGCTTTACCTGCTTCGATATCTTTTGCATTAGCAGCCAAAATAGCTGGAGCATGAGCTTCCAACTCATCGGCGATGATCGCTAAAGCTTGGTTTTTCTGGGCTGTTGGGGCAATAGCCAAGGTGAAAGCCGCTTCTTTAGCCGCTTTCCCCATGTTAGTTAAATCCACACTCATCTCCTACTCCTGAATCACAACCATGTTGTCACGATGAATCACTTCAGAACCATGGTCATAACCAAGGATATCAAAGATCACTTTACTGTGTTTGCCAGCGATCTTAGCTAAATCTTCACTTGAATAAGCAGCGATACCACGGGCTTTTTGTTGACCTTTACGATCCAACACTCGCACCACCGCACCACGAGCAAACGAACCACTGACACTCACTACCCCTTTCGCCAGCAGACTACTGCCTTTCGATTCGACAGCGCGCACCGCACCATCATCGATCACCAAATCACCCGATGGCGCAGGACCGGCCAAAATCCACGTTTTGCGGTTTTCCAATGCCTCTTCCAACGGTAGGAAACGTGTACCTTGTGGATGATCGCTTAACGCATCAAAAATAACGTTAGGCGCACGTCCCGCAGCAATAATCACTTCCATGCCCGCGCGGCGAGCAATATCAGCAGCTTGGAGCTTGGTTGCCATACCACCCGTACCTAAAGTTGTACCACTACCACCTGCAATTTTACGTAGCGTATCGTCGATGGTTTTCACCTCTTTGATAAGCTCGGCGTTAGGGTCTTTACGAGGATCGGCTGTGAATAGGCCTTTTTGGTCAGTCAGCAGCAGTAGTTTATCTGCACCGCATAAAATGCCGACCAGTGCCGATAAGTTATCGTTATCACCGACTTTGATTTCATTGGTCGCTACCGCATCGTTTTCGTTCACTACCGGCACGATACCATGCTCAACTAAAGCATGAATCATATCGCGAGCGTTAAGGAAACGTTCACGGTCCTCAAGGTCTGCACGAGTTAATAACATTTGGCCGATCTTGATGCCGTAGATTGAGAACAGACGTTCCCATGCTTCAATCAACTGGCTTTGCCCTACTGCCGCAAGTAATTGCTTACTTGAGATAGCGTTGGGCAGTGCGGGGTAACCAAGATGTTCACGTCCAGCTGCAATAGCGCCAGAGGACACGATCACAACATTGTGACCTTGTTTTTTCAGTTCAGCACACTGACGAGCTAACTCAACCATATGAGCACGGTCAAGAGCAAGTGTACCACCGGTAAGAACACTGGTTCCCAGCTTAACAACGATAGTATGCGTTGTATTGCCGTTTTGTTGATGTTTAGTCATGATTTCTTCTGTAATGGGAAAACATTTAAGAGTGGATGTTTTAACAATCAACCAGCCAATAAACAAGCAAAAAAAGGTGCTTCAAGCACCTTTTTCATTAAGACTGGATTGTTCGTATCGTGTACGACAAGATTGGTAGCGCTATTCTACCGTAGATAGGGATTTAGCAAAGCGGTCAGCGAGCATTTTTGACAATTTTTGTGCAAAATCGCCATGGGTCCTTTCAACCTCAGCTTGAGCAGCAGCAGGAATTGATTCATCAACCCAATCACCGTCGATATTGTATCGACCAGTGTGATATTCAGCTTGGAAGCCTTCATCACTTGGAGTCAGCGTTATCCACCATCCCCAAAACTCACGCTTTTCTGGTGCTTTCTTATCACTTACACACACAGATAAACAATCAAACCAGTACAATCCATCTTTCGATTGCTCTTCACGCAAATAAGGACCTAGGGCCTTGAAGGCTGCCAACAAGCGAAAATGAGTAGGAAGCTTTGTCACCTCTGGCATATTGACTCTCCATTTCAATTGCAAAGCATAACTATTACTTTTATTTATCAGTTGGTTAAAAAGTAACAGTTCCCACTCTTATCCAATTTGGTGGAAAAGTCACCTACAAAGTTCATCTTCTAGCCACTTTATCGCCAAATCGAGCGCTTGCTCATATCCTCGTGAAATTGTTTTGCTTTTTATTTGCGTAGCTTTGCCATATTGACTAAAGAGCGCCAGTAATTGGTTGTCAGAATGCGGAGATACTGGGTCGCCTTCCAATCCAAGCGCCAAAATCGGCACTTTAGTGCGACGACTCGATAAAAAGCCCTGCACTTTCAAAGACCACGCCATGATTTGTCCGGCCATACTGTTCACATCAACGACGTTTTTACCCAATCGAGACGCCAGCACATCCAGATACATTTTCGACATTTTTTTGAGTTTATCCGGAGAGACAAACACATCATGAATCGGTGCACCTAAGGTAACACAGGCTTTTATTTTATCCGGTTCTAAGAACGACAAACGAGCCATCGCATTACCACCAAAACGAAAACCAATCAGGCCAACTCGGCGGTGGTCCACCCAAGGCAGTGAGTAAAGCTGATTGAGCACTTCTTGATGCAGTAATGATGAGTTCTCACTTACCGACCAATGACTACTAAAACCAATCGAAGGCATATCTAACGTGAGCATACCAATATCGCGTTGTGCCAAATAGTCACGAAATAGACGCCACATATCGGTTTGCAGGCTATCTAACCCGCCGCTCACAATCACGATAGGTTTCGGCGTATCCGTTTTAGCTAGATGCAGATGACCAACAATCTTTTTATTTTGAAAAGGAAATTCGAGACGCTTAATCACATAGCCGGTCTTTTTAGCTGCCTCTTGGTAAGCCGCATTGGCTAAGCCTTGCGCCTGAAGCGCCAAGTTGTCATTTTTCAGGTGTGGGTAACCCGCGATGCTGTAACAAAGAGAAGCTCGAAACAGTTCATCAGCCGCCTTTTCGCCTTCGAGTTCACGACCGCGCTGCTGATGGCGCATCCCCACTTTATTCCACTCATACGCCCAGTTACCACTGTGATAACCGATGACGGTATCAAGCCAGTTTTCTTCACTGCGTGAATGTTTCGAAGCGGCTATACGAGCCAGCACTTCCTCTTGCTCAACAGGATCAATCCCTTGCCAAGCCCACTGCAATCTGCGCAAATTGCGATACCAAGCAAAACCTTCACTCTGTTTTTTCTGTTCCAAAAATTCAGCGCTACTTGGCATGTAAGGCGTAAGAATCGACGTTTCCTTCGCTTGTTTGTGTTTTTTAAATAGCGTTTCGGAAAGATTTTTACTTCGTTCTTCAGACATAACTGCACGTCTCAACTTAGGTTGTCTAATCGCAGGTGACATTAGCCAACACTTTAGGTGTTTATCTAATGTCATCAAGAAAGGAGGCTTTAGGGTATCCCGCTCGAGCGGTCACTGTCTATGTTCAATCGTCTTAATGACAGCAAGTATGGCAAATTCCCACCAACTCTTTTGGTTATACCTAAATGACCTCAAGATGCAGAATTCAGATCTTCATCAACGAGCACTGGTCAAGCGCAAGGACGGAAGGAATTGGTCATTACCTTTCAACGTCATTGGGCGCAGAAATGGGTTTGTTAATGAGCTCCCTAAGGGCGAGTTTTCTTCGCTCCAATGCTGCGTAACCGATTTCTACGATTTAAATCAATGTTTTGCCTAAGAGCGAATACCTTCTCGCTGAAACGGCATCTTGAGGTTACTTGGGTATATATAGTAATAAAAAAAATGGCCCTTCAAAGGGCCATTTTCTACTCAATAATGCAAGCTTTACTTTTGTTTACGGTTGATTGGCTCAACGAAAGACAGAGACAAATCCCATGGCTGCTCAATCCATGTATCTTGTGGGATATCCACAATATATTGGTCAACCAAGTCTTTGCCTGCAGGTTTAGCACAAACAGTAACAAATTTAGCTTTAGGGTACATTTCACGAATTTTACGTGCTGTATCACCGCTATCCACTAAATCGTCAACGATCAAGAAACCTTCGCCATCGTGCTCAGGTGCCTTTAGTACTGTCATATCGTGCTGGTGATCGTGATCGTAACTAGCGATACATACTGTATCAACATAACGAATTCCCAATTCACGAGCTAGAATAGCAGCAGGAACTAAGCCACCACGGCTCACACCTAGGATACCTTTCCATTGTTCTGCAGGCATTTGTAGCTCAGCTAGCTGACGGCAGTAAGCCTGCATATTGTCCCAAGTGATAACGAATTTTTTGCTCATTTGTATAACCTAAATTTGTAAAGTGTTGTACCGCTTATCCCAGTGCGTATTTGAGAACAAATACGATTGCCATAAACCAAACACTAACAGACACGTCACGAGCTTTGCCACTTAGCAATTTGATAATAGCGTAGGAAATGAAACCAAATGAAATGCCTTCTGCAATTGAGTAAGTCATTGGCATCATGATACATGTAACGGCAGCAGGTGCCGCTTCTGTTAGGTCGTGCCAATCAACGTTAGCCAGACCAGAAAGCATAAGTACAGATACATACAGCAGCGCACCAGCTGTTGCATAAGCAGGGATCATTCCTGCAACTGGTGAGAAGAATAATGCAAGCAGGAATAAAATGCCAACAACAACTGCAGTTAAACCAGTACGACCGCCAGCCGCAACACCCGCAGTACTTTCAACGAATGAGGTAGTGTTTGATGTACCAAATAGAGCACCAATTGAAGTTGCTGTTGAGTCAGCAAGCAGTGCACGGTTCAAACGAGGTAATTTACCATCTTCACCGATAAGACCAGCTTTAGTAGCAACGCCCATCAACGTACCTGCAGTATCAAAGATATCAACGAATAGGAACGCAAAGACAACAGAGATCATGCCTACTTGGAATACACCAGCGAAATCCAATTGAAGGAAAGTTGGGGCAATGCTTGGTGGCGCAGAGAAGATACCGTGGTATTGAACATCACCAAAGATAATACCTAGAACAGTAACGATTAAGATTGAAATCATTACAGCGCCAGTAACATTACGGTAAACCAGACCCACAGTGATAAAGAAGCCTGCTGCAGCTAAAAGGCATTTCATTGAAGTGATGTCACCTAATGAAATCAAAGTTGCTGGGTTATCAACGATGATACCCGCACTTTGTAGCGCGATAAATGCCAAGAACAGACCGATACCAGCAGAAATACCAGTACGCAAAGACATTGGAATGGAGTTAATGATCCACTCACGAATTTTGAACAGGCTAAGCAGAATAAACAGCACACCAGAACAGAATACTGCCGCTAGCGCTACTTCCCATGAGTAATGCATACCTTTCACAACAGCAAAGGTAAAGAAGGCGTTTAAGCCCATACCTGGCGCTAATGCGATTGGGTAGTTAGCGATAAAGCCCATAATAAAACAACCCGCCGCTGCAGCTAGACAGGTAGCTACAAATACTGCTCCACGATCCATCCCTGTTTCAGATAAAATCGCTGGGTTCACAAAAATGATGTAAGCCATTGTCAGGAAGGTTGTTAACCCTGCAATGACCTCAGTGCGTACGGAAGTACCGTGTTCACCGAGTTTAAAGAGTTTTTCCAGCATGTTCGTTCGATTCCTATAAAGTGAAATTAGTAAACGGTTGCGTAATCGATTGGGCGCAGATTATAAAGTCATAAAATAACAAATTCCAGATGGAATTCGTTACTCATCACACTTTTCGCCGAAAATGATGCAAACAATCCGCTCGTTCTGCATAAGAATTAGGATCTTAGTTCCGCAAAAAAATCAGATGCCGAGACAAACAACTCCTGACCAATTGTTCAAGATTGATTTCTGACTCTTTATGCTGGAATTGTCAAAGTGAGGCGTTTGTATGTTTTTTCACCCTCTCCTATCGCTTTATCTGGTACTAACGTTTTCTACTAACTGGTACTAAGTCTCCTGCTTTTTTGTCGCTAACATAACTTCATCAAAGCTAACCTAGAGACAAATCATGGATCAGATTGCCAATAAGACACTGCTCGCAGCCACTTGCACCGCAAGTGATGATGCGATTGCCGTACTTAACCCTGCCACCCAAGAGATTTTGGCGTACATTCCTTCAACGGATACGGCCACTCTTAATCAATTGATTGAGCGTTCAAAAACCGCCCAAAAAACATGGCAGGAAAAAACGGCAGCAGAGCGCGCGACCATACTAAAACGTTGGTATGACTTGATGTTAGCCAATGCCGATGACCTAGCGCGTATCATGACTTTGGAACAAGGAAAGCCGTTAGCGGAAGCTAAAGGGGAAGTGATGTATGGCGCCTCATTTGTACAATGGTTTGCCGAAGAAGGTAAACGTGCTTACGGCGACTCCATTCCAACACCAGCCAGCAGTAAGCGCCTACTAACCATTAAACAACCTGTTGGTGTAGCAGCTGCTATCACCCCTTGGAACTTTCCAATCGCGATGATCACACGTAAGGCTGCTCCAGCATTAGCAGCAGGATGCAGCTTCATTGTTAAGCCAGCTAACCAAACGCCACTGTGCGCCTACGCTACAGCAGAGCTGGCTTATCAAGCAGGCTTACCTCGTGATTTGCTGATCATCGTCAACCACCACTCTTCCGTGGCAATAGGCGATGTATTGAGTCATCACCAAGACATTAAAAAGCTCTCTTTTACAGGTTCAACGCAAGTTGGCAGCGTATTGATTGCCCAATGTGCCGACACGGTAAAACGCACTTCAATGGAATTGGGTGGCAATGCGCCATTTATCGTATTTGATGATGCCGATATTGATGCAGCGGTGACAGGTGCGATTGCAAGTAAATACCGTAATGCAGGCCAAACCTGTGTGTGTGCTAACCGCTTTTATATCCATGATGCGGTTTACGACCAATTTGTCGACAAGTTCATTGCTGAAGTAGCCAAACTCAAAGTGGGTAATGGCTTAGAGCAAGGCGTCACAGTTGGACCATTGATTGATGCTCGTGCCAAAGAGAGCGTGATGGGTTACATCGCAACCGCCAAAGCACAAGGTGCCAAGGTTGCATTTGGTGGTCGCGATTTAGACGGTCTCTTTGTTGAACCCACCGTATTAACGGACGTAACGCAAGAGATGGACATTGTCCAAACCGAAATCTTTGGCCCAATCGCTCCAGTGCTGCGTTTTAGTGACGAAGCCGATCTCATCAAGAAAGCCAACGACACTATTTATGGTCTGGCTAGCTACTTCTATACCAACAATATTCACCGTGCCTTTCGCGTCGCAGAAGCGTTGGAGTACGGCATGGTTGGGATTAATGAAGGCTTAATTTCTAACGAAGTCGCTCCATTTGGCGGCGTGAAACAATCTGGCTTTGGTCGCGAAGGCGCGAAACAAGGCATCGACGAATATCTCAATACTAAATACCTCTGCTTTGGTGGTTTTTAATACCTCAGCTCGTTTTTATAAGGACATACATCATGACGAATCAGGAATGGCAAAGCCGTAAAGAAAAAGTAATCTGTAAAGGCGAAGCAAACCTAGCCCCTGTTTATGCAGCAAAAGCTAAAAATGCCACCATTACCGACATCGAAGGCAATGAGTACATCGATTTCTCAGCAGGTATTGCTGTGGTTAACACTGGCCACTGCCATCCACGTATCGTTGAAGCGGTAAAAGCTCAACTAGAAAACTTCAGCCACACCTGTTCTACCGTGGTTCCTTACACCAGTTTTGTTGAATTAGGTGAAGGCGTAGTAGAAGTTGCCCCTGGTGATTTTGAGAAGAAAGCGGCTTTCTTAACCACAGGCTCAGAAGCAGTAGAAAACGCGATTAAATTTGCTCGCCATTTCACAGGTCGTCCTGGTGTTATTGCTTTCAAAGGCGGTTTCCACGGTCGTACCAACATGTGTATGGGTCTAACCGGTAAAGTGAACCCTTATAAAGCAGGATTTGGTCCTTTCCCAAATAATGTGTATCACCTACCTTACCCAAATGCGTACCACGGTGTAACTGAAGAAGAGAGCCTAGCCGCATTTGATGACCTATTTGCTTGTGACATCGAACCGACTCAAATTGCAGCGATCATTTTTGAACCAATCCAAGGTGAAGGTGGTTTCTATCAAGCGCCAGCCTCTTGGGTTAGAGCCCTACGCGCACTTTGTGACAAACACGGTATCGTGATGATTTGTGACGAAATCCAAAGCGGTTTTGCTCGTACTGGTCGCATGTTCGCTTGTGAATACTACGATGTAGTGCCTGATTTGATCACGATTGCCAAAGGCCTTGGTGGTGGTTTCCCAATCTCTGGTGTCGTGGGTCGTGCTGATATCATGGATCACCCACAAGCTGGCGGTATTGGTGGCACTTACGCGGGTAATGCGATCGCTTGTACCGCAGCAGTTGAAGTACTGAAGATCATTAAAGAAGAAAAACTGGTTGAACGTGCACAACACATTGGCCTGCTCTTTAGAGAACAGCTAGAAAGCATGCAGAAAGTCATTCCGCACATTGGTGATATTCGCCAAGTGGGTGCGATGGTCGCTATCGAGTTAAACGATCCAGAAACAGGCGCACCTTTAGCTGCACTGACCAAACAGTTAGTCAAAGAATGTAATGCTAACGGTCTTATCCTGCTCTCTTGTGGTGTGAAAGGTAACGTTATTCGCTTCCTACCACCGCTAACCATCGAATCTGAACTGGTTGTGAAAGGTTTGGACATCGTGAAAACTCAGCTACAAGCTCTGGTTAAATAACCAATCAAACTCACTTCAGCTTGAGTAGAGAATAGATAACCTATAAAGGCAGTATTGATACTGCCTTTATTTTTTCACTCGACTCACCCTCTCCCGAATCAAATTTCAGGCAAAAAAAAACGCCACCTCATAGTGAGATGGCGGTGAATCATGATGAGCCCAAAACGGACTACGAATGAATTCCAATAATAGGGGTGAACAAACTGTTCGAGTCACAAGGTTTGGTCGCAAAACCAGCACCTAATGATCAGTGATGTTATCGTCAGACACTCAAACACCACTGGGTAAACCTTTCAAGATCCAGCAAAAAATCTGACTGCTAACCGATTTTTTGATCTTCCTAAGAAGGATCTTCAAGACTCGTCCATTGAGCAATTTAACTTCAACATCGAAGTTGGTTATAAATATACCACCAAGAAAATTTATTACAAGAGTTAAGGTGATAAAAATCACAAAACTTTCTTTTATTGATCTAACTCAATTATTTTTGGTAATAAAATTACATTTTAATGGAGATTTTAGGACATGGAGCGCAAAAAACATATGAAACAAGGTAATTAAACCTCCCATATTATGTCGATCCGATCATTTTTATCTCAATGATTTAATAGATAATTTTGTAAATAGAAGCGTGAGATCCGCCACTTTCACGTTGAAACGCTACTCCCATCACGATCAGAGTGGTATGCTGTGAAACAAATTTATCCCTCTTGATCCCATGCCGCACCAAGCGGCGAGTCGCATCAGGAAAGATTACACATCTAGGAGTTATCCGTGTCTGAATTCCATTCTGAAATTAGCCTATTGTCCCCGGCCCCTGTTTGGCAGTTCTTTGATAAGATCTGTTCAATTCCACACCCTTCAAAACACGAAGAACAGTTAGCAAGTTATATTGTTGATTGGGCAAGCAGCGAAGGTTTGGATGTTCGCCGTGATGAAACAGGCAACGTGATTATCAAAAAACCTGCCACGGCAGGAATGGAAAACCGTAAAGGTGTGGTGCTGCAGGCTCACATTGATATGGTGCCTCAGAAAAATGAAGATACCGATCACGACTTTACCAAAGATCCTATTCAACCTTACGTTGATGGTGAATGGGTAACCGCTAAAGGCACAACTCTTGGTGCGGATAACGGTATCGGTATGGCAACCTGTCTTGCTGTTCTGGCCTCTAAAGAGATCAAACACGGTCCACTAGAAGTGCTACTGACGATCGATGAAGAAGCGGGTATGACTGGCGCATTTGGTTTGAAAGAAGGTTGGTTAGAAGGTGACATCCTACTTAACACCGATTCTGAAACCGAAGGCGAAGTGTACATGGGCTGTGCTGGTGGTGTAGACGGCGCATTCACTTTCCCAATTCAACGTGAAGCGCTACCTGCAGGTTTCGTGGTTCGTAAATTGATTCTAAAAGGATTAAAAGGCGGCCACTCAGGTGCAGACATTCATACAGGTCGTGCTAATGCCAACAAACTACTGGGCCGTTTCCTAGCGGATCATACTCAAGGTTTGGATCTGCGTCTTATCGATTTTCGTGGCGGTAGCCTACGTAATGCGATTCCACGTGAAGGCTTCGTGACTGTTGCTGTTGCAGAACAAAATCAATCCGCTCTTGAGCAAGCATTTAGCGCCTTTACTGCTCTAATTAAAGAAGAGCTAAATAAAATCGAAACCAACATCGTTACGTTTAATGAAGAAGTGACGGGGTCATTCGACGTATTCTCTGCTGCATCACAGCAGACCTTTATCGCTGGTCTAAACGCTTGTCCAAACGGCGTGATGCGCATGAGTGATGAAATTGAAGGTGTGGTTGAAACCTCATTGAACGTGGGCGTGGTGACTACCAAAGCAGATAAAGTGACGGTACTTTGTTTGATTCGTTCATTGATCGACTCAGGCCGTGAACAAATTGAAGGTATGTTGACCTCGGTTGCTCAACTGGCTGGCGCAAGCATTCGTTTTGCTAACGCTTACCCAGGCTGGAAACCGGATGCAGACTCAGCCATCATGCACATCTTCCGTGACATGTATGAAGGCATCTATGGTCACAAGCCAAACATCATGGTGATTCACGCTGGCCTTGAATGTGGTCTGTTCAAAAAACCTTATCCAAACATGGATATGATCTCTTTTGGCCCAACCATCAAGTTCCCACACTCTCCTGATGAGAAAGTCAAAATTGATACCGTGGAATTATTCTGGCAACAAATGCTTTGTTTGCTAGAAAATATTCCAACAAAAGCCTAACCTTAAAAGCCGAATCCTTGGATTCGGCTTTTTTGTCTCTGTCGGGTCGACAGTGTCATTAGGTGGTCACACAAACGCAATAAGCTGTGATTTGCGTTCAGATTTATCCTGAAAAGCTTTGAGAATGATTAATTAAATTTGTCGATACGAATGATATTTTTCATTGGCAACAGCAAAGAGTCAGCTGCTAGAGTTCGCCCCCTCAAGGCTTAGGACAGATTTCGTCCACAAATGCCGCTCCTGACAGCGAAACCAAGATCGCTGGTCCAAAGATGAATTTCAAACTCTCCAACGAAAGACATTATGATGAAAGAAAAAATGATTGTCGGATGGCGAGAGACCCTCAGCCTTCCTGGCTTAGGCATTAATAAGATTAAAGCCAAAATCGACACAGGTGCACGAACCTCCTGTTTACACGCCTTCCGTTTAGAAACGTTTGAGCGTGACGGTGCGCCTTGGGTGCGCTTTTGGATCCACCCAAAACAACGTAACGAAGATCAGATTGCCGAATGCGAAGCGCCCATCGTTGATGAACGCATCGTTCGTGATTCCGGTGGTCATGAAGAGAAGCGTTACGTGATTCGTACAGACATTTGCTTAGGTGGCCAAAGTTGGCCAGCTGAAATTACACTAACTAACAGAGAAAACATGGCATTTCGTATGCTGCTTGGCCGTACGGCTATGCACCAACGCATCGTTGTTGATCCTGTTGAATCGTTTTTAATCCCATTTGAGGAAACTGAAGAATGAAAATTGGTATTCTGTCGCGCAACGGCTCGCTCTATTCGACCCAACGCCTGATAGATGCTTGCAAACAGCGTGGTCACGAAGTCAAAGTTATTGATGCACTACGCTGTTATATGAATATCAATTCGGATCAGCCACAAATTCACTTTAAAGGTGAAGAACTGACTGGTTTTGATGCGGTCATTCCACGCATTGGTGCCTCAGTGACTTTCTATGGCACTGCGGTTTTACGCCAATTTGAAATGATGGGCGTCTACCCAGTGAATGAGTCCGTTGCAATTAGCCGCTCTCGTGATAAGTTACGCTCAATGCAGCTACTATCACGCAAAGGGATCGGTATGCCGATCACTGGCTTTGCCAGCAAACCAGATGATGTTAAAGATCTTCTGGATATGGTTGGTGGTGCACCGGTTGTAATCAAACTGCTTGAAGGCACTCAAGGTATTGGGGTGGTTCTAGCAGAAACACGTACAGCTGCAGAAAGCGTGATTGAAGCTTTTATGGGTTTAAAAGCCAATATCATGGTACAAGAGTACATCAAAGAAGCAGGCGGCGCGGATATTCGCTGCTTTGTGATTGGTGATAAAGTGATCGCGGCGATGAAACGTCAGGGTGCAGAAGGTGAATTCCGTTCTAATCTTCATAGAGGTGGTACGGCTTCATTGGTGAAAATCACCCCTCAAGAACGTAAAACCGCTATCGAAGCAGCTAAAGCAATGGGACTGAATGTCGCGGGCGTCGATTTACTGCGCTCAGAACGTGGTCCACTTGTCATGGAAGTCAACTCATCTCCCGGCCTTGAAGGCATAGAAGCCGCAACAGGGAAAGATATTGCCGGAATGATTGTCGAATTTATCGAAAAGAATGCGGCAAGCAAAAGGACCAAAACACGTGGAAAAGGTTAACAAAGTTAAAAAAAACGTCGCTTTTCATCTTCTGGGGGAGTCTGTTCCCCCAGCTGGCAGAGCTGTTATTGAGCTCGAAGCCGCCAAGCTTTATACCCACTCCCCATTATCCATCCCCATAGAAATCGTAAACGGTGCCCACGAAGGGCCAGTCATGATGGTTAATGCCGCCATTCATGGTGATGAATTAAATGGTGTAGAAATTGTAAGACAGCTCGTCAATTCGATTGATGCCAGTAAACTCAAAGGCACCTTGATTGCCGTTCCGATAGTCAACGTGTTTGGCTTTATTCACAAATCCCGTTATTTGCCCGACCGTCGTGACTTAAACCGCTGCTTCCCTGGCAGTGAAAAAGGCTCCCTAGCCTCACGAATGGCACACACCTTCTTTTCTCAAGTGGTCACTCGCTGTAACTACATTATCGATTTGCACACCGGTGCAATTCACCGAACGAACCTACCGCAAATTCGTGCTGACTTGAGTAATCCTGAAACACTACGTATTGCCCAAGCTTTTGCAACCCCTGTAACCCTAGACTCCCCGCTGCGCGGCGGTTCTCTACGCAGTGAAGCGGAACAGTGTGGAATCACAGTACTGACTTACGAAGCGGGAGAAGCGTTACGCTTCGATCCGATTGCGATTCATGCTGGCGTCATGGGTATCCTCAGAACGATGCAAGCGGTCGGTATGTTACGTAAGAGTCGCAAGAAAACACCAAGTACCGTGATTGCTAAATCCACCAGTTGGGCGCGGGCTGAAACCGATGGCATTTTGCGTACCCTAGTAACACTAGGCGACAAGGTAGAGAAAGGTCAGATTCTCGCTTACGTGAACTCGCCGCTAGGTAAAATCAAAGAAGAACTCAAAGCGAACAAAGGCGGGATCATCATTGGTCAGCAAACCCTACCGCTAGTCAATGAGGGGGATGCCGTATTTAACATTGCCTACTTCTCGCAAGATGATGAAATTGTTGAGCAGATTGTGGAAGAGTTTATTGAAGACATCAGTGATATGGAACTTGAACCGCTCACCACAGGGCACCTTCATCCGGCCCAGCCTTAACCATAAAAGTGCCCCTAAAGTTAGGGGCATTTTTCTATTCGATATTTTGATTGGTTTAATTAAACGATGCCCAGATGATCGCAGCCACCAATACAGGGCATACGATGCGTACATACCAAGGCCAGATTTTACCAAACAGGCTATTGCGGAACTCTTCAAACCCTAGAGAAAGCTCATTAAACTTCGCATTGCTTCTCCATACCCAACCACCAAACAAACAGAACAGCAGTGCCGTAAAAGGTTGTAGATATTGCGTTGCGACCATAGCCACTAAACCAAATAAGGTTTCAAAGTGATAAACGATAACAATACTAAACAGAGCAATAATCAAACCGAGTACCCAAGCAGTTGGTGTACGTTTGGTATTGAAGCGTTCACCAACCAAAGCCACTGGACATTCCAACATTGAGATGGATGATGTCAATGCGGCAATGGTCAGCAGTAAGAAGAACACCACTGCAAACATTTGTCCCAAGAGACCTAAGCTATCAAACAGCATAGGTAGCACGCGAAACACCAGCGTATCAGAGCTCAGCAGTGAACCATCGGCGCCATAGATTGGCACACCTTTATGCATTGCAACAAACATGGCAGGCAACACCACTAAGCCAGCAACGAAAGCCACTGCCGTATCGACTAAGGTGACGTTCATCGCCATTTTCGGCAAATTTTCTTTCTTGCTGAGATAAGAGCCGTAAATCAGCATCGAACAACCACCAATGGTCAAAGAGAAGAAGCCTTGCCCCATCGCAGCGAGAATCAGTTTTTTATCCCACACTTTGGCAAAGTCTGGAATCAAGTAGTGACGTAGACCTTCCATCGCCCCCTGTTGCATCATGATGTAAACAAACATCACACCAAACAGGATAAACAACGCGGGCATCAATCGAGTGGACCATTTTTCGATCCCATCTTTCACCCCACCCTGCACAATTAAAATGGTAAAGACATAAAACAGCACGGTACCAAACAGGTTACGCTCAACACTAAACCCCTTTAACCACTCAGTCGCCGCTTGCAAGCCAGCAATGTCCGTTATTGCGCCAAGCATATAACAGATGATCCAGCCGCCAACGATACTGTAGAAAGCCAACACGGCACTAGGAACACTTAACCCCAACCAACCTACAACACTGCCGGCTCGCTTCGCCATAGCATTGTTGGTTAATGCTCGCATGCTATCAACTGGGTTCGCTTGGCCATAACGGCCAATTGCCATTTCCACCACCAACATGGGATAGGCAACAACCAAGATCAGGACTAGATAGACGAGCAAGAATGCGCCACCACCATTACTGGCGGCTTGAGTAGGAAATCCCCAAATATTGCCTAAGCCTACCGCTGCGCCTGCTGCAGAAAGAATAAATCCAAGACGAGAACCAAAGGTCTCTCGAGATGCTGATTGCGTCATTACCACTCACAAATACACTTACGAACTAGTTGACTAGTACATTAAATTAAATCTGCTAATTAGGCAATGAATTTAAGTGATGTGAACTAATAAAGTGCCAAACAATAAACAATTATCTTAATCTCATCCTCTCTGGTTGTTTTTTATTCTTTCATTCAATCGAGCAATAACTTGCCTCAATAAAAACTAATAAGGCGCTGTAAAACAGCGCCTTATTAAATTGGGATATCTAAGCTTAGTGAGCTTAAATAGTGAAGACTTGATAATCTTTTAGTTGTGGAATCTTCTTATGCAGTGATTTCTCCTGCTCAACAATGTTATCTAATGAATCACACAGCTCATCACGCTGCTTATCCATCTGTTTTTGATGTGCTTTTAAATGCTCTGCCATCGAGGTTTTGAGCTTAGCCATAACATCATTGAGCTGGGTAAGATTAAAACCACCTTCTTGCTTCATGCTCTTAGCTATCGTATCGAAAGCACTGGTCATAAATTCACGACTAAAAAAGACCTTTGCCTTATCAAATTCAGCCATCCACTCTTGCTGCATCTGTTCATAACTACTTGCCGGTAATACTAATTCACCATTTTTGTAGTAACGGCTTTCCCACTCTTGAGCGTAAGAGCGTACGCCTTGTTTGAGATTATCAAATGCACCCGGTTTTCCTAAGCTGGTCGAGATATCATCGATGACAGAATCGGCCATCACCAACCCATCGTTAATCACCTGCTTCACTCTCGGCACACTATCGCTCATGCTTTGACGAAAGCGCTCCATCGCAGAGGCTTGCTCTGAATCCAGCGGTACAGATTTGCCATCAATGCTGAGCTGGTTATTCGCAGTCATTGTCGCAATCTGTCCATCAGCACGATGAATCTCAACGTGTTCACTGTTGATATGCACTTCATTTTTCACATCTACGCGACACTGAGCAGCTAACGCTGAAGTGCACGTCAGTAGGGTGACAACAAAGAGTATTGGTCTCATCATTTTCTCTCTTAAAAACAGGTAACTGGGTAGATGGGAAATCACAAGTGACTTGAGTATAAGCAACAGTGTACTCAATTTCGCAGCAAATTAAAAAAAGCTCAATTGCTCACCAGGTGCTTCGGGTTTGAGCATCACGGATAATCCAAGCAAGCGAATTTCCCGCCCTTGTTGCCGTCTTAGTACTTCACTCAGTAAACCGCGAAAATCACCGAGCTCTAGTTGCGGATGAATGTGCTCGATGGTCGTCAATTGAAAATCCGCAAACTTCACTTTAATACCTTGTTTGATGATGGCTCTTTCCGGACTCGCTTTGGTTAGCCGCTGGTCAAGTTCCGGAAATAACTTCTCTTCGATAACTTGCCAACACTCTTCATAGGTGGAGATGTTTTGGCTAAACGTTCGTTCGACACCGACGGATTTTCGTTCCCGTTCAACAATGACTTCGCGGCGATCGATACCGTGGCTTTTCTTCCAAAGCGATTCCCCTAAACGACCAAATTTGATCAATAGATCGCGATAGTCACTGTTTTTAATGTCCTCACAGAGATAAAACCCGGCTCGGTTCAATTTCTCTAAACTCACCTTTCCAACTCCGGGGATTTTGCCCAGAGGCAGCTTATCCACTACCTCCTGCACTTTCTCCGGCGGAACGACAAATTGCCCATTGGGCTTATTCATGTCTGAGGCTACTTTGGCCAGAAACTTCACAGGGGCAACACCAGCAGATGCCGTGAGTTGTAACTCTTGCCAGATATCACGCCGAATCGCCTCTGCGATCAAAGTGGCGCTCCCATGGCACTTTGGGCTATCACTCACATCAAGGAATGCTTCATCGAGTGATAGCGGCTCAATAATCGAGGTATAACGCTGAAAGATTTCGTGAATTTGGCGGGAAACCGATTTATACACTTGCATACGACCGGGAACCAGCAGCAGGTGAGGACACAATTTTAATGCTTGAGCAGTTGGCATTGCTGAGTGCAATCCAAATCGGCGTGCTTCGTAGTTACAAGTACTCAGCACTCCACGTTGTTTCTCGCTTCCACCGACAGCCAACGGCCGCCCACGATATTCTGGGTGATCACGCATTTCGACCGCGGCATAAAAACAATCCATATCAACATGAATAATTTTACGAAGACGCTCTGTGTCCACCATTTCAATCCGACAATACTGTATGTAAAAACAGTATACACAATAATCACGGAGCACACACACAAATGCAGGCAATAATAAGGGCGTTTCTCAAATTTACTTCTATCCTTTTTAGAGTTATCAAAAGAGCCGTGAGCATGGATTCGTTAGCGTAAAGGTGAGGAATTGAGTCATAAAATTCTGGTCGTGGAAGACAGCAGAGCATTTCGCAATTACTTGTTTAATCAATTATCTCAACTTGGTTATGAGGTCATCTGTGCAGAGTCCCTCGCCGAGACACAAGCCATATTGTCCCAAGACCACCGTTTTTTCTGTACGGTGTTAGATTACTGCTTACCCGACGCTCAAGATGGTGAAGTCATCGATCTTGTATTGTCAACGAAGCAAAAAGTGGTGGTGCTAACCGCCACCTTCAATGAAAAAGTCCGCGAACGTTGTATCGCTAAAGGTGTACTGGACTATATCCTCAAAGATAGCATGAGCTCTGTTTCCTATCTTATCCCGATGATGAAGCGGCTATTGAACAACCAAAATCATCACGCCCTAGTGGTGGATGATTCTCAGACGGTGCGCCGCTATGTCTCACAATTACTCGAACATCAATACATTCGTACCACCACAGCAGTGGATGGACTCGATGCACTAAAAAA
Source organism: Vibrio porteresiae DSM 19223 (assembly GCF_024347055.1). Classification (NCBI taxonomy): domain Bacteria; kingdom Pseudomonadati; phylum Pseudomonadota; class Gammaproteobacteria; order Vibrionales; family Vibrionaceae; genus Vibrio; species Vibrio porteresiae. Next base: position 743,685 of record NZ_AP024895.1, on the reverse strand, counting down.
GCTGCAACAACATAAAGACATTAGCATCATCATTACCGACCATGATATGCCCCATCAAGATGGGATTGAGATGATCCGAGAGATTCGCCAATCGATAAGTAAAAACGAATTGGCGATATTGGGGGTATCGAGCTCTGACGATAAAACCATGACAGCACGCTTTCTAAAAGCGGGGGCGAATGATTTTTTAAATAAGCCATTCAACCAAGAAGAGTTCTACTGTCGCGTCCACCAACTACTTGATATCAAAGAAGCAAACACTGAGCTGTTTCGGCTGGCAAACCAAGATGCATTAACTGGATTATGGAATCGTCGGTATTTCTTTAATCAACGCCAAGAACATCAAGCCGATAACTGCCATGTTGCTATGATGGATATCGATCACTTTAAGAAAGTAAATGACACTTGGGGTCATGATGGGGGTGATAAAGTGCTGACCTCCATCGCGCACATCTTGAACCTCTATTTTTCTGATTCGATCGTGGCACGTTTTGGTGGAGAAGAGTTTTGTATTCAATTCTGTGGTGAATTTGCGCAGTTTATTCAGCGCTTAGAGAATTTACGGCAACGCATAGAAAAGACCTCCATTTCATTTTTGGATAGTTCAATCCGTGTCACCATCAGCATTGGTGTTGCCCAAAGTGATACAGGTGATATCAATCAACTGCTCACTTTGGCCGATAGCCGACTCTACTTAGCCAAAAACCGGGGACGTAATCAGCTTATCAGCGACTAACATCAACCCGGTTTTCCTGTGTTTAGTACTGCTTTACTGTGATTAAGCGATACGATCTTTTTCCCACTCAGCGATCATAGCTGCGCGTTTTGCCGCTTTTGCTTCACGACGTTTACGAGCATCACAAGGCTCTGGGCAATTACACACTTTCTCGATACCTACAGCACCTAGGCCGCCACAGCTACCACGAACCACTTTCTTCTGGAAAATGTAACCGACTGCCATTGCTGCAATTACACAGACAAAGATGGCAAATGCAATTAAAAATGTACTCATAATAATCTGCTCACTTATTTACTGCTGTTTCAGATAGGGGCGAAATGCCTCTGAAACTCGTTCTTCAAATCCTGTATCCGTTTTTACCATCATCAATACTGCAAGATGATGTTGCTCTGCGACAGCCATTCCCTGCTCTTCGCCTAAAACCATCAGCCCAGTGGCTAAACCGTCTGCGGTCATACAAGAAGGATGTAATACCGTCACTGACACCACACGATTGTTGATTGGCATCCCCGTGTGAGGGTCGATGATATGCGAGTATCGAATACCATCTTGTTCAAAGTAGTTACGATAGTCTCCAGAGGTAGCCATCGCCATCTCTCCAGGACTGATAATTTCTTGGACGCTGCGCTCATTCGCTACTGGCTTCTCAATCGCGATACGCCATTTTACACCATCACGGTTGATACCTTTAAGCCGAATTTCACCACCAATTTCGACCATGTAATTTTGGACACCTTGCTGCTCAAGGTAATTAGCGACTTGATCGACTCCCCACCCTTTGGCAATGGTTGATAAGTCCACATACAGATTGGGAATATCTTTCGTTAACTGCTGACCATTTAAGGTCAAATGAGCAATGCCAACTCGCTCACGTCGCTGCGCTAAGGTTTGCGGTGAAGGCGTTTTATTCGGGCGACCTTCAGGACCAAATCCCCATAGATTTACCAACGGCCCTACCGTCACATCTAATTTTCCCAGCGTCACTTGATTCAGACGCATTGCCTCTTTCACCACCGTAGCCGTTTCGACCGATAACGAATAAGGTGTCGTCTCTTGCATTTGATTAAAACGACTTAATTCAGAGTTTTTTTGATACGTCGACATCTGGTCATTCACTTGCACCAGAATCTTATCAATGCCTTGCTGCAAGCTCGTCACATCTGGTGAAGTATCCGAAACCAAATATTTGACATTATAAGTCGTGCCCATAGTGGGACCGCTTAAATGCACTTGCTCAGCTTGGCGATCACAACCCACCATTAAGGCTAGACAAGAGAACAATACCAACAGGGTTTTCACACACTCACCTTTTTAAAAACTGGGATAGGGAAAATAATTCATCACCTTTCCTATCACAGCTTATGCTGCCAAAAACGAAACAATGGAGTCCAAAAAAGAATGGCGTCTAAAAAGAAAGAATGGCTGACTTCCATTGGAAGCCAGCCATCATTCAACTTAGAGACCGGAGATTAACCACCGAAGTCATCCAATAGAATGTTTTCGTCTTCAACACCTAGATTATGTAGCATGTTGATTACCGAAGCGTTCATGATTGGTGGACCACACATGTAGTATTCACAATCTTCTGGCGCATCGTGATCACGTAGGTAGTTTTCGTACACAACGTTATGGATGAAGCCTGTGTAACCATCCCAGTTATCTTCTGGAGTTGGATCAGACAGAGCTACGTGCCATGTGAAGTTATCGTGTTCAGCTGCTAGCGTATCGAAGTCTTCAACATAGAACATTTCGCGAGTTGAACGAGCACCGTACCAGAACGAAATCTTACGTTTGCTGTCTAGGCGTTTTAGCTGGTCGAAGATATGAGAACGCATAGGAGCCATACCTGCACCACCACCGATAAATACCATTTCAGCGTCAGTGTCTTTCGCAAAGAACTCACCAAATGGACCAGAAATCGTACATTTATCACCTTCTTTAAGTGACCAAATGTAAGAAGACATCTGACCTGGTGGCACATCAGGGTTACGTGGTGGCGGAGTCGCGATACGCACGTTTAGCATGATGATGCCGTGTTCTTCAGGGTAGTTCGCCATTGAGTAAGCGCGGATGATTGGCTCATCTACTTTTGACTCGTAACGGAACAGATTGAATTTATCCCAGTCTTCACGGTATTTCTCAGGTACATCAAAGTCTGAGTATTTCACGTGGTGAGCTGGAGCTTCAATCTGAATGTAACCACCTGCACGGAAAGGTACAGATTCGCCATCAGGAATTTGTAGCTTAAGTTCTTTGATGAAGGTCGCTTTGTTATCGTTAGAGATAACAGTACATTCCCATTTTTTAACACCAAAGATCTCTTCTGGCAGAATCAGTTCCATGTCGTTTTTAACAGCAACTTGACATGATAGACGTTCACCTTCGCGAGCTTCACCTTTAGTAATGTGATCAAGCTCAGTAGGTAGAATGTCACCACCACCAGATTTAATTTTTACGCGGCACTGACCACAAGAGCCACCACCACCACAAGCTGAAGATACGAATACGCCTGCGCCAGCAAGTGCAGTCAGTAGCTTACCGCCTGGTTGAGTAACGAACGATTTTTCAGGATCGCCGTTGATAGAAATTGTAATGTCACCTGTTGGAACCAGTTTTGATTTAGCGAATAGGATCACTAATACCAATACCAGTACAATCAGAGTAAACATCACTACACCAAGAAGAATAACGTCCATTGACTATTCCTTAATTGTTGCGGTTTACCCGACTTACAGTTGAACACCAGAGAAAGACATAAAGCCAATCGCCATTAGACCAGCAGTGATAAAGGTAATACCTAGACCACGCAGACCAGGAGGTACGTCTGAGTACTTCATTTTCTCACGGATACCTGCAAGAGCAACGATCGCTAGCATCCAGCCCAAACCTGAGCCGAAACCATAAACAACCGATTCACCGAAGTTGTAATCACGTTGTACCATGAAAGATACACCACCGAAGATTGCACAGTTAACTGTGATCAAAGGTAGGAAGATACCTAACGCGTTGTACAACGGTGGGAAGAAGCGGTCCAGAATCATTTCAAGAATCTGTACTAACGCTGCGATAACACCGATGAAGGTAATAAAGTTAAGGAAACTTAGATCGATACCTTCGCCTAGTACACCTGGCTTAAGCAGCAAGTTGTAAACTAGGTTGTTTACCGGAACAGAGATGGTCAGTACAACAGTAACTGCGATACCTAGACCAAATGAAGTCTTAACTTTCTTAGATACAGCAAGGAATGTACACATACCCAAGAAGAAAGACAGCGCCATGTTCTCGATAAAAATCGATTTAACTAGCAGACTAATATAATGTTCCATGACTACCTTACTCCTTCGCTTCTACTTGTTCAGGTTTGAACGTACGAATCGCCCAAATCAGGAAGCCGATCAGGAAGAAAGCTGACGGAGCTAGTAGCATCAAACCGTTTGGCTGATACCAACCGCCGTCTTTCACTAGAGGCAGAACTTCAATACCGAAAAGTTTGCCTGAACCCAGAAGCTCACGGAAGAAACCAACAGTGACCAATACAAAACCGTAGCCTAGACCGTTAGCAATACCATCGATGAATGATGGAATTGGCGCAGATTTCATAGCGAATGCTTCTGCACGACCCATTACGATACAGTTAGTAATGATCAGACCAACGAATACTGAAAGCTGTTTAGATACGTCATAAACGTAAGCTCGCAGGATTTGGTCAACCACGATTACCAAAGAAGCGATAACGGCCATCTGAACGATGATACGTACGCTGTTTGGAATATGGTTACGAATCAAAGAAACAAAGAAGTTAGAAAAAGCAGTTACTAACATAACCGCGATTGTCATAACAAACGCTGTTTCCAATTTAGTGGTTACTGCCAATGCAGAACACACACCTAGAACTTGCAGAGCAATTGGGTTGTTATCCAATACTGGCTCTAACAGGCTCTTTTTAAGAGTTTTCGCGCTAGACATTAGTTCAGACCTCCGTCACGAACTTTTGCTAGGAATGGACCATAGCCCATATCACCTAACCAGAAATCGAATTGGCGTTGAACCCCGTTACTAGTTAGTGTTGCACCAGACAGTGCATCTACACCGTGTTCAGAACCCTGAGGAGCTCCGCCTTTTACGATACGAATTGCTGGTTTGAAGTTCTCATCGAACAATTTCTTACCAACAAACTGAGCACGCCATTGTGGGTTTTCCACTTCGCCGCCCAATCCAGGGGTTTCACCCTGTTCGTAGTAGATGATGCCATCAACGGTATTCGCATCAGTTTCCACTGCTACGAACGCGTACATCATAGACCACAGACCGTTACCGTGAATTGGTAGAATCAGACGAGAAACTTTGTCGTCTTGTTTCACTAGGTAAACCAGACCGTAGTTAGCACGGTTGATGATTTTACCTGGGTCTTTATCCGCTGGTAGTTTGATCGATGTTTTTGGATTCGCTGCTGCTGCACGTTGATCGTACTTAGCTGCTGAAACGCCATCCGCAGTTTTATCGACTAATTCACCAGTGTTAAAGTCTACCAATTTAGGTTCAATGTACTGTGCGTACAGGTCTTGAACCTTACCCTTAGACATATCAACGCCTGATACTTCTAGGATTTTGCTTTGTTTGTCTAACGCTGCATTGAGTTGCTGCTTATCACGCAGAGCTACTGCCGCTACCGATACGATAATGGAGCACACTAAGCTCAACACGATAACAACAAACAGCGTTTTTTTAATGCTATCGTTATTGCTTGCCATAACGCGCTAGTCTCCGCTTGATGTTTCTTTCCACAACCACATGGTCGAACAGAGGGGCAAATAGGTTAGAGAATAGAATCGCTAACATCATGCCTTCTGGGTACGCAGGGTTAACTACACGAACCAGCACACACATAACGCCGATTAGAATACCGTACGCCCATTTACCTTTATTGGTGAAGGAAGCTGAAACTGGGTCAGTTGCCATGAATAGCATACCGAATGCGAAGCCACCTAGAACTAGGTGCCAATGCCAAGGCATGTTAAACATTGGGTTAGTTGCTGAACCAATCACGTTGAACAGTGTAGACAGTGCGATCATACCGATCATAACACCGCCGATGATGCGCCATGAAGCAATGCCCATGTACACGATGAATGCTGCACCGATCAATAGAGCCAGTGTAGAAGTTTCACCGATTGAACCTGGGATATTACCTAGGAAGGCATCCATCCAAGTGATCGTTTGGCCAGTTGCTGCGTTAACTAGAGAACCGCCGCCACCTTGAGCCCATTGGCTCAGAGCAGTTGCACCAGAGAAGCCGTCAGCTGCAGTCCATACTAAGTCACCAGAGATTTGACCTGGGTAAGCAAAGAATAGGAATGCACGACCAGCCAATGCTGGGTTCAAGAAGTTACGACCAGTACCGCCGAACACTTCTTTAGCAACAACCACACCGAAGGTGATACCTAGTGCAGCTTGCCATAGAGGCATTGTAGGTGGAACGATCAAAGCAAACAGAATCGAAGTGACGAAGAAGCCTTCGTTTACTTCGTGTTTACGAACCATACAGAACACAACTTCCCAGAAACCACCAACAATAAATACTGTTAGGTAGATAGGTAGGAAGTAAGTTGCGCCAAGCAGCATTTTGCTGCCCCAGCCTGCATCTGCACCCAAGGTGCCACCGATCATCTCAGTGAACCAGTAATGCCAGTTACCATTCACGATAGAAGTGAATTGATCACCAGAATACATGTGGTGCAGAGCGGCAATAGCTTGACCACCAACGTTGTACATACCGAAGAACATCGCTGGGAAAATAGCTAGCCAAACCATGATCATGATGCGTTTTAAGTCAACAGCATCACGGACGTGCGAGCTTTTTTTAGTCACTTGACCTGGGGTATAGAAAATGGTCGCTGCAGCTTCGTAAAGCGCAAACCACATTTCATATTTACCGCCTGGTTCAAAGTGATGCTCGATATCCTCAAGAAACTTTTTAAGGCCCATGAAATTACCCTTCTTTCTCAATCTTATCCAGGCACTCACGAAGTAACGCGCCGAACTCGTATTTACCAGGACATACAAAGGTACATAGTGCTAGATCTTCTTCATCCAGTTCTAGAGCACCTAAGCGCATAGCGCTATCAGCGTCACCTGCACAAAGATCACGAAGCAACAGAGTTGGCTCCATGTCTAGCGGCATTACTTTTTCGTAACTACCGATTGGCACCATTGCACGTTCACTACCACCAGTCGACGTTGTCAAATTGAACAACTGACCTTTGAATAGGTGGCTTAAGAAAGAACGAGTGACTGAGAATTTGTTCTTACCAGGCAATGCCCAACCAAGAAACTCTTTGTCACGGCCTTCACGCAATACTGAAACTTGTAAGTGATAACGGCCAAGGTATGCGTGTGGACCAGCAGCTTGTGTACCTGAAAGTACAGAGCCAGAAATCACTCGAACTTCGCCAGGCATGATTTCGTTATTCACGATTTCATCAAGGCTCGCACCAACAAGAGTACGAATTAGACGAGGATTATTAACAACTGGACCCGCTAGAGAGATAACACGTTCTGAGCTCAGCTCACCAGTTAGGAACAACTTACCGAACGCAATCACGTCTTGGTAGTTGATTGACCATGCCACATTTTGTGCATTCACTGGGAATAGGAAATGCATGTGTGTGCCAGGAAGACCTGCTGGGTGAGGACCGTCAAAAACATGTTCTTCAACGTTTGACTGAGTCGCACGAGGTAGACTTGTACCTTTTTTACAAACGTACACTTTACCTTCAGTAAGAACTGAAAGAACGTCTAGACCTGCTTTGAAAGCGTCAGCTTGTTCATTGATAACCACGCTAGGCTCTGCTGCAAGAGGATTGGTATCCATTGCAGTAACAAAGATAGCTTTAGTATTGGAATCAATTGCCGGTACCTTGCTGAACGGACGAGTACGCAATGCAGTCCAAAGGCCAGAATCCACCAATTGAGTTTTGACCGCTTCACGATCAAGACCTGCAATTTGGTTGGCTTCGAACTTGTTGAACTCAACCTTGTCATCACCTGAAACTTCAATCACAACAGATTGAAGAACACGTTTTGCACCACGGTTAATTTCAATCACAGTACCGCTAGCTGGTGCAGTAAATTTCACGCCTGGGTTCTTTTTGTCTTCAAAAAGTACCTGGCCTTTCTTCACTACATCACCTACGCGAACCTGCATTGTTGGACGCATGCCAACATACTCTTCGCCAAGCAAGGCGACTTTTTTGATGGCTTTGCCATCATTAATCACCTGGGAAGGAGTTCCAGAAATAGGAAGGTCCAAACCCTTTTTTATTGTAATCATACGCACTTGCACTACTTTTTTATCGGGAAAAAGATTCTTTAATTGCGCAAATTTGAGGCGCATATCATCTTCGATTTGCCAGAAATCGTTGTGATTAGAGACTGTAGATGATTAACGCCCCCTAGACACGACATTATCAGTGTCCGCTTTGATGTTAAAGATTACATCAAAGTCGCAACATCCTTTTAAAAACCTCGTCACAATTAAGCACCAAGGTTTATCAGGTGCGATAGTTTAGCATTTTTTACGAACTTGATGCCATTAAGAATCATCAGATTAAGCGCTAAAATCATCATTAATCTCGCGCTTTTCCTGATAAATCATTTGCTATTTGATACATCGCACAGTAAATGGTATCCACAATGTGAATAAGGTTGTTCAGTTCAATATAAACCAGAACAATAATTCATCATGTAAATATTGGTCTAACTTGTTTAAATCCTGTTACATTATTGCTCAAAAAAAAAGTTTTTGCTTGTTTTTTAAACGAACAAGTTCAATTAGTGACCACCGACACACATGGGGCTATCAGGACTCCCAGAGGCACGTTCTTTCCACTCCTCGGGAGTATAGGTGTGAATCGCTAACGCATGAATGTGATGGATCAATTCTTCTGCCAATAATTGATTCACTAAGCGATGACGAGCGATCAATTTCAAGTTCTCAAATTTTTGGCTCACTACGACCACTTTAAAATGACTTTCCGCACCAGGTGGAACGTTATGCATGTAGCTCTCATTCACCACACTAAGATACTCTGGAGCAAACTCATTATGGAGTTTTGTTTCGATAACTTCTTGAATCATATTGCTTCCTTGTCACACTACCGTGTCGACAATCTCTCTTAAATAACCATAACAGTGTAACTCGCGAATCTACAGAAGAGAAAGGTTTTGGTTTCTTGTTCTGTCACCATTTGCGACAATAGCGTTTCCATCAGTTAAACCCATCATAATTATGACTATTGAGTTTTCATTACATCAACGCACGCTGACATTGCACCGTTATCCGGTACGCAGCAACGATACATTGCAAGCATGGGATGCTGGCGATGAGTATCTCATTAACCACATTGAAGAGATGGCACTGCCTGATGGATTAGACATTTTAATACTCAACGACCAATTTGGCGCGCTGAGTTGCTGGTTCTCAGCGAAGCATCAAGTCACCGTTATGAGCGATTCCTATCTAGCCCACCAAGGCATTACGCATAACTTGCAGCAAAATCATTGCCCTGCGGTGACATTACTCACCACAATGGATGCTATACCTAATAAAGTGGATTTGGTTTTGATGCAAATTCCACGCAATAACCGTCATTTGACCTGGCAGTTAAGTCAGTTACGTCAAGCGGTAGATGCCAAAACACCGATCATTGCAGTGAATAAGGCAAAAGAGATTCACTCTTCAACCTTAAATCTGTTTAGTCAGTATCTTGGCAATACCACGACATCTTTAGCATGGAAGAAACATCGATTGGTGTTCAGTTTTGCCGATTGCTCGCCTGTGCGTGACGTAAGTCCTGACACGGTTTGGCCAGTGGCTGGTGAACAAATTGAACTCAACAACCTCCCCAATGTCTATTCGGGAGAAAATCTGGATCAGGGAGCACGTTTTTTATTGGAACATTTGCCAACCCTTCCAGAGTTAGCGCATTTTATTGACTTAGGTTGTGGTAACGGTGTGCTCTCAGTAAAAATGGGGCAACTCAATCCACAAGCCGCGATAACTTGCGTAGATGAAAGTTTCATGGCGGTAGAATCGGCACGACAGAACCTAGTTCATAATTTGGGTAATGAACGCGACATTGAGTGCGTAGCAAACAACTGTCTTGATCAATTCGACGCAGGTATCACTGAGTTGGTGTTATGTAATCCACCATTCCACCAACAGCAGGCGATCACCGATCATATTGCTTGGCAGATGTTCTGTGATGCCAAACAGGTATTGAAAAAAGGTGGCAAATTACTGGTTATTGGTAATCGACACCTAAGATACGATATAAAATTATCACGCTTATTCGGCAAGTCGCTCGTAAAGACTGTCGCAGGCAATCAAAAGTTTGTTATCTTAGAAGCTATTAAAGGCTAAGCATCTGATGCTAAAACAAAGAAAGGAATTGACCATGAAAAAATTGGTTCTCGCGGCGTCTATCGCCTTACTGACCGCTTGTGCTGCACCGCAACAAGAACAAGTTAACTTCATGCCGAAAGCAGTCATCAGCAACTCTGATATCGTGAAGAACGCTTCTTTTACGCTTACCAGTAAAGATGTTCGTTCAGCCCAATACGTTGCTTTAGTCGATAGTGGTCGTAACCATATTGAACCGATTCATGCCAATCAAAACGTACGTATCGCATTAGAAAATGCGCTTGCTGAACAGTTTGGTTCGCAAGGTTTTACGGTAACAGTCAACAGCGAAAACAGCATGACGGTTGAAGTAGAACAGGCATTAGTGAATGTAAAACACTCCATCATGGAAAATCAGATGGATGCGAAAGTTGTGATCCAACTGACCGCTGAAACACCCAAAGGTCGCCTAGTGAAAACCTACACTGGCACTGCAAAACGCACTGCTGCACTCAGCGCAGATATTCAAGATGTGCAAATGGTGTTCAACGATGTTGTGAATAATGTACTTAAAGAGATTGCAAACGATTCAGAACTACAAACCTACATGAAGGAACGTTTCCATGGGTAAGTGGTGGGTTGCGCTAATCGCTCTCTTTAGTTCAACTCTTTGGGCTGCTCCTGAAGTAACGATTGAAACTAATTTGGGTGCATTTACTGTTGAGCTGAACCAAGAAAAAGCACCGATCACCGTAGCTAACTTTCTTCATTACGTTGAAGACGGCAGTTATGTAGGCAGTCAGTTTCACCGTGTAATTCCTGGCTTTATGGCGCAAGGTGGTGGTTACGACGCAAATCTTAAAACGCTCAACACTGAAATGCCGATTAAAAACGAAGCTTACAATGGGCTGCGTAATGATACGGCAACCATCGCGATGGCTAGAACCAATAATCCTGATTCAGCGACTCGTCAGTTTTTCATCAACTTGAAAGACAATGACTTTCTAAACTTCAGTCGTCAAAACCCGGGATATGCTGTGTTTGGTAAAGTGGTTAAAGGCTTTGACGTGATTCAGAAAATGGCGCAAAAGCCGACTCATACTGTTGGCTATATGCAAGACGTTCCAGTCACGCCAATTGTCATCAGCAAGGTGACACTCAAACCATAGTATTTAAAAACTACCCTCTTTAAAGCTCCATTTTATGGAGCTTTACTTCATCAAGGATGCGCAATGCCTCACCACCAAGCCACTTCTTGGCGAGAAACGATTCAAAGTTACCTTGACCGCCGTTTGCTCTGGGTCTTCATGTTAGGTTGCTCAAGTGGTTTCCCTTGGGTCTTAATCGGCTCGAGCATGTCGGGTTGGTTAAAAGATGCCGGGCTTAGTCTGGCAGCTATCGGTTACTTTGGTAGCGTCTTTGCTGTCTACGCCGTTAACTTTTGTTGGGCACCATTGGTCGATCGCGTCAAAATCCCCCTTTTCTATCGCTATCTAGGTCAGCGCCGCAGTTGGATATTGGTTTGCCAGATTGTGATTTTTATTGGCACGCTACTATTGGCTGGCGTCAATCCCGCCGCTCATATTTGGCAAGCCTCAGTACTCGCCTTTTTAATTGCCACTGCATCAGCCACGCAAGATATTGCCATTGATGCCTTTCGTATCGATAGCTTTGCCAAATCCGAAGAGAGTAAATTACCTCAAGCGTCAGCAATGGCGGTGATTGGTTGGTGGACAGGTTATTCTCTGCCGGGCTATTTGGCGTTTATCAATGCCGACAGTTCGGGCTGGAACACAGTGTTTTACGGTATGGCAGTGATTGTGTTGCTATTGATGGCGTTTACTTTACTCGTTAAAGAACCCAAAAATCACCGCGAACAATTGCAACAACAAGCAGAACAACGTTATCGCGATAAGATGGATGGTCCAGTCATGACCTGGTGGTCGGTCACTATCGTTGAACCGTTCGCTGATTTCTTTCGCCGCAACGGCACTCAAGTGGCACTAACACTCCTGCTGTTCGTCTTTTTATTCAAAGTTGGCGAGGCTTTCCTTGGCAGAATGTCGATCGCCTTTTACAAAGAGATCGGGTTTAGTAATGAGCAAATTGGTTATTACTCCAAGCTTCTCGGCTGGGGCATCACTATGCTGTTTACGTTTGTCGGAAGTATGGTCAATGTCCGCTTTGGTATTGTGCGTGGCTTGATGGTCGGTGGCATTGCTATGTCAGCCAGCAACCTTATGTTTGCTTGGTTAGCGCAAGTAGGTCCCAATGAGCACATACTGCTGGCGGCTATCGTGACCGACAACTTCACCACTGCGTTCTCCACAGTGGCCTTTGTTTCTTTCTTAACACTGCTCACTGGGCAAGCCTTTTCTGCCACCCAATATGCGTTGCTCGCCTCTTTAGGTAACTTCAGTCGTACCACACTCTCTTCTTTTAGTGGTCAGCTTGCTGAATACCTCAATGATTGGTCATTGTTCTTTGTACTAACAGCTCTGATGGTCATTCCAAGCTTAATCATGCTCTATAGCTTAAGGCACTATTTTGATGCGCTGCTCGAGAAAGCGAGACAGCGTGATGATTGAATTCAGTAAATAGGTGATTGACTCGGGGAAGCAATGCTTCCCCTATTTGATCCCGACTTCAAATGAAAAATCATCAAGGTGAATTCGTGGCACCGATGCGGCGTTACAAGCCCCCACAATCGCCAGAACAGCAGCAATTTTAAATGCGGTTTGAAATGCCTGAACAACCTCTTCATGCGGAGCACTGAGCAGCGCGGTCAGAGAGTGATTCACATCAAAATTAGGGATCAACGAGTAGATAAGCGTACCGAACAGCGCCGTACCCACCGAGCCGCCAAGAGATCGACACAACCCTGCCATAGCGGTAATGCGCCCTAGATTAGCTTTACCCGATACAGTTTGAATCGTGACTTGCGTAGAAGGCATTACGGTTCCTAATCCCAAGCCACATCCCAACGCCAATAGACTGATCACCAATGGTGATAACGGACAGGTACCAAGTAACAAAAACATAGTGGCACTTAGCGTAAAGCCCACGACCGGCAGATACTTTGGCACTCCAGTTCGGCCAATCCACTTACCAGTGCAATAAGACCCCGTAATGATCCCTGCAGACATCGGAATCATATGGACTCCGGCTTCTGCAGGCTCCAAGTGCAAAACAATTTGTAAAAAGATCGGTAAGAAAAACGCGAGCGAGAATAAACACGCGGCGAAAATAAAGCTAGAACGTAAAGGGCGATAGATGATTTTCTGCTTTAGCAACCCTAGCGGTAAAAAGGAGTCTTTGACCCGACGCTGTTGGAACACAAATATCACAGCAACAACAATAAAAGTTCCTGCCAACAGATAACTGGTATCAGAACGCCACGCAAAGTAGTGTCCACCAGAAGAGAGCCAGTAAATAAGTAAAGTCGTCATTACCGGAAACAGCATTAATCCCCACAGATCCAACGAACGCTGGGTTCGTGGAATTTGCGCAGTTGGTGTACGAGCAAGACGGTAAACCGCAATCCCAATCAAAGGCAAATTTAGCCAAAACAACCAATGCCAATTCAGATAAGTCACAATAAAGCCACCGAGTACCGGCCCTCCCATACTCGATAACGCAAACAGTGATGAGAAGTAACCTTGATATTTGGCTTTCTGACGTGGCGCGACCCATTCGCCAATCAAAGCTTGTGACAGAATCATCAAACCGCCACTGCCGATGCCTTGCACCACTCGGTTGATCACCAACCATTCCATCGAAGTCGATAACGCACAGCACACACTACCCAAAGCAAAAATACCCAATGCCATTAGAAGCATATTTTTGCGACCAAACAGATCACCAAGCCAGCCGTAAATCGGTACTGTTGCTGCCCCTGCTAGCATATAACCAATCGCTATCCACGATGAAAGGGGCAAATTGCCAAGCTCGCGCACAATATTGGGAGTCGCTGTTGCCAACAACGTTTGGTCAACGGCAGCCAAAAACATCGGCAAAAATACCGTGGTGAAAATTTTGAGGAATGTGGATTTGTCGACTTCAGTGGCCATAAAAAAGAGAGGTCCTTACTCAATAACGCTTCGCCCCAAAAAACCATTTTTGAAGCCCAACCTCAACTTTTATTACCATCGACTAAAGATAAAAGACACTATTCTGATTGGGAAAACAAAAAGAGGGCCAGCAAGTATAACTGGCCCAAGGTAAAACGGGGGTTAAGGATAAACCCCACGACCAAAGAGGTTAAACAGCCGTGCAATACCTTGGGTAAATACCATAGTATCCGTCAACACTGTGAGACATAAGCAATCTTGTCCAATCGAAGTCTGAGGCGAATGCTTGATACTAGCATCGCGCTGGAGAAAATCGCCTGCATGATATTCCCCATCTTCATCGCTAAATCCGCCGTGCAGCACCAATGTTGATTCAGTTCCCTTATGAGTATGTTGTGGTACCAGTACATTTGGCCCGATATACAGCAAATTAACACGCCCAGACTCATCTTGATGCAAAGGCAAACTCCACACCTTACCTGCATAACTGCGCCATTCAGGATTGGCACCAACCATCTGTTGGAGCACCCGAGGAATGCGCAGTTTAATGCCATTGATTTCGATCGTACGAGCGCAAAACAACGAACGAACTGAGCTTTGATTACTGTGCTGCGGCTGCACAGTAATCTCATCTAACATAGTATCCCAATTAGTCGAAGGGACAGATGACTCAAGTTGTCCCCCGTCCAATGGCTGCGAACTACTATTGTCTAAACCCTGATCGAGAGAGATAGCTGCCAACTGCTGACCGGCCAGCTCTTCAAAGTGAAATAACTGCCGACGGCATGATGGACAAAACTCCAAATGTGCAGACACGGCAACGCTGTGTCCGAGATCTAGCTGCCCAAGGGCATACGCCTCAAGCAAATCTAAAGAGGGATGATGACTCATAAGTGCTCCACGTCGATCGAGATACGCAGCTTTTCAACTGCAAGTCGTAACCGAGATTTCACGGTACCCAATGGAATATTAAATAGATCAGCAACTTCCTGCTGTGGCATTTCATCAATAAACACCGCTCGAACGATGTCTTGTTGCGGCTTTGGCAACAGAGCAAGTTTCTGCAAAACCTGTTCTTTAAGCCGTTCATGCTCAGGTGCGTAGTATTCGATTAAATCAGGAGGGCAATATTCGTTTGGCCAAATATCGTCTGCATAGACATACGCTTCGGCGCCTTTCTGCTTGCGAATTACGTCGAAACAGAGGTTACGAGCGATAGTAAAAATCCAAGTCGACAAGGCGCTTTTTTCGCCATCAAACAGCATCGCTTTTTGCCAAACGACGCTCATCACATCTTGCACAAGCTCTGCCGACACTTGCTCGGAATGGACGAACTTAAACACAAACGATTTAAGTTTGGGCGCGTAAAAACGAAATATGATCGCATAAGCAGCCTTGTCATGCTGCTTAACTCGATCCATACACTCGGTCCATTCACGCCGACCATAGTGATGGGGAGACAAAGATTGAATCGAATCACTACTCATATCAATTAGTCCATTATTGCTGACTTCGCGTATCCAAGCCGTCTTACTGTTTGGATACCCTTTATACGGGGGAATGAACGTAAAAGATCATCAACCATCACCAAAAGATTCGATGGCGTTGAAGAGATAAGAGAGCGCTTTGTCGCAATCAAGGTTTTGCGAGATTTGATCGAATTGCTGATTGGTGAGCGGCATTAACTCCAGCCACCTTTGCGTTACCCAACTCGCATCATCATAAAAACAGTGGGTATAAAGTTCGCCAAGTTGAGGAAAGTCTCGATACACTTTTTGCAAACGGTGAGCCATAAACAGCTCTTTATCATCCAGTTGACGCACAGGCCAGGAGGGAAACCATTCTACTTTCGCAATGCGAAGCCCATCTGATTCAGCTCGGACACTGTGAATTTGAAAGCGCTTCACGCCGACAACCGTAATACCTAACAATCCGTCGCCGAGAGATTCAAAATCCACCATTTTTACCCAAGTGCCAAAGTTCGATAACGGGTTACTCTTTTTATCGGCTCCACTATCATAAAGACAGATACCAAAACCCGAATCGGTTTTACTGCATTGCGCAACCATTCTTTGGTAGCGGGGTTCGAATATTCGCAGCTTCATTTTTCCTTCTGGCATCAAAATAGACCCCAGAGGAAACAGCATGATCTCTTCCACACATCACCTCTTTTCGATACTGATGGCAGGTTGTACGTTAGCGCGATAAATGCGATCAGTTCACTTTTGCCTTATTTAAGGATAGCAAACGTTTCCTCGTTACGAACCACAACAAAGTAGCGACAAAGATCACACATTTCCTGCAATTATGTGTAAGAAAAATAAAGTTCCGTTGAAATTTCTAGTTACGTGACTCGGATCACTAAAAAACAAAGCCGTTACATAATTTACCTCTTTTAATTGAGATGGTTATCGCTATCATCGCCCTGAATGGAAGCTCAGAAACGTTATCGACCTTCTGAATCACAATATAAACGTAGAGAATCACAGAAATGCGCAAATTACTTTTAGCTTTGGGTTTAGCAGCATCAGTTTCTGCACCTGCAATGGCAGCAGATTACACTGATGGCAATACACACAAAAATGATTACAAGTGGATGCAGTTCAACTTAATGTATGTACTTGATGAAAAACCAGGAAACACTGACCACGAATACTTCGAAATGGAATTTGGCGGTCGTTCTGGAATTTTCGATCTTTACGGTTACCTAGATGTATTTAACCTAGCGGACAAAGACAGCAACGATAAAGCTGGTAGCGACAAAATGTTTGCTAAATTTGCGCCTCGTATGTCTCTTGACGGCCTATTCAACACTGACCTATCAGTAGGTCCAATCAAAGAATGGTACATCGCTGACTACACCACTATCGATGGCGGTTCTACTGGTGGCTACGCAACCAAAAACGGTATCGGTACTGACGTGATGGTTCCTTGGTTTGGTAAAGTACAATTCAACCTGTACAAATCTTACAACATCAAGAAAAACGAATGGAACGGTTACCAACTATCTACAGTATGGTTCAAACCTGTTGTTAACTTCGAAAACGGTTCATTCATCGCTTACCAAGGTTACTTAGATTACGAATTTGACCTACAAGAAAAAGCTGGCGCAACTTCTAGCCACGGTCTTGCAATGTTCAACGGTCTATACTGGCACAACGACCGCTTTGCAGCGGGTTACGGTCTAAAAGTATTTGATGACGTTTACGGTATCAAAGATTCTTCATCTTTCCGTTCTTCAGGCGTTTCTCACTACTTCGACGTAACTTACAAGTTCTAATCCAACTTGTTTGTTGAATGTCTAAATGGCGCGACATCCGCGCCATTTTTTATTTGGCATTCGAAAACACAATGATTATTCTTGCCTCTGTTTAGCGCAGTACAGAGGTGAGAATGAATATTGTCGTTGTTGGTCCGGGAGCTATTGGCTCACTTTGGGCCTATCACCTGCATCTTGCAGGGCATCATGTCAGTTTATGGCATCATAATCCGCCGGAATCTGGCGCGATGTCTCTCGCACTACAAACTATTGCCAAACAAACCTTACCAGCCGTCAGTTTCACCACCAACAGCCACGATGAATTGGCTAACGCCGATTTGCTGTTAGTGACCGTAAAAGCCTGGCAAGTCGAGACAGCATTAGCCCCATTACTTGCTCATCTTCATCCCGATACCATCATCGTCTGTATGCAAAATGGCATGGGCGCAACTGACGCCATTTTCGATAAGATTCAGCACTACCCGCTAATCTTAGCCACTACCACCCATGGCGCATTGAAAACGGATGCTCAGCAAGTTTGCCACTCGGGACTGGGCCAAACCATGTTGGGGGCTGCAAACTTATCTGGCGAACAATGTACTTTTCTTGCAGAAGTATTTAACCATGCCCTCAGCGAAGTGCATTGGGTGAGCGACATTCGTATTCCTCTATGGAACAAACTAGCGATTAACTGCGTCATCAATCCACTCACCGCAATTCATCAATGCCCTAATGGCACATTGGATGAAGAACCATTTAGGCCCATAATCAACGCTTTATTAAGTGAAATTGCCTCGGTCATGGGTGCAGAAGGCCTCACAACCTCGCTGGAAGAACTCTCGTTACGAGTCCATCAGGTCATTGTCGCCACCAAAGCTAATCACTCCTCGATGAAACAGGACGTTGCCCATCAAAGGCGAACCGAGATAGACTTCATCACTGGATACCTAATTCAACGAGCACAGCAACACCGTATTGCTGTGCCAAGCAACTTACATCTGTTTGAACAAATAAAGCAGATGGAGCAACCATGGATACAATCATGACAAAACGTATACTCGTCCCTATCGCGCCCGGAACTGAAGAGATGGAAGCCATTACGGTGATCGATATTCTGACTCGTGCAGGTTATCAAGTCACTGTCGCTAGTGCTGACTTCAATGGCAGCTTAACCATGAAGGCCTCGCGTGGCGTAACACTGACGGCTGATTGCACTCTAGTGGATATTGCTGATGAAGAATTTGACGCGGTGGTTCTCTCTGGCGGTGTCGGTGGTGCTGAGGTCTTTCGTGACAGTACCGTGCTCATTGAAATCGTGCGCCAACAAAAATACGATGGTCGTCTGGTGGCTGCAATTTGCGCTGCGCCTGCCATCGTTTTGCAGCATCATGATCTGTTCCCTGGAGCCATCATGACTTGCCACCCTAATTTCCAAGACCAAATTCCAGCAGACTTATTACGCGCAAGACGCGTCACTTATGATGTGCTCAATAATCTATTGACCAGTCAAGGTCCTGGGTCGGCATTAGAATTTGCTATTGAGATCATTATTCAATTGTCCGGTAAAGAGCTCGCGCGACAAGTGGCTGAACCTATGGTCGTTCTACCGCAATTACAATACGACAAACTTGGTGAAGAGCAGTAATAAACCTATGTGGGACTTAGAGATCCGAGCGCAATTTCCAGCGTTCACTCAAACCATTAATGACATGCCATTGGTCTATCTGGACAGTGCAGCAACAACGCAAAAACCAACCGTCGTCATTGATGCCATGGCTGATTACTACCGTTTCCATAATGCCAATGTGCATCGTGGCAGCCATAGCATGACAGCGCAAGCCACCGCAAAGTTTGAGCAAGCTCGTCAAACCGTTGCTGATTTTATTGGCGCACCAAGTAAAGAGACCATTATTTGGACTCGTGGCGCAACCGAATCGATCAACTTAGTCGCTCAAAGCTACGCTCGCAATACGCTCAACGCCGGTGATGAAATACTGGTTTGTGAAAACGAGCACCACGCCAACATCGTGCCTTGGCAGTTGGTCGCCGAACAAACTGGGGCAAAAGTGGTCAAAGTGCCCATTACCGCCAACGGTGAATTCGATTTTGCTCAGTTTACTCAGTTGCTGAGCGAGCGCTGTAAGCTGGTTGCTATTGCCCACATCACCAATGTCACTGGCGCTCGTCAGCCCATTGAGCAGGTGATTGCCGCAGCGCATCAAGTCGGTGCCAAGGTGTTAGTAGATGGGGCTCAAGGGATTGTGCATGAAAAAGTGGATGTTCAAACCTTAGACGCTGACTTTTACCTTTTCTCAGGCCATAAGATCTACGCGCCCAACGGGATTGGCGTGCTGTATGGGAAAGCAGACTTACTCACACAAATGCCCCCATGGCATGGCGGTGGCAAAATGGTGGAGAAAGTCTCCTTCACTGGTACCACCTTTGCAAATCCACCAGCGCGCTTTGAAGCCGGAACCCCTAACGTCGCTGGTGCGATCGGTCTAGCCTGCGCGATTGATTGGTATCAACAGTTTGACCGCCAAACCGTACATCATCATTTGCAGCAGTTGCAAACCGCAACTTACCAAGCCTTACTGCAGATACCCGATGTTGAAGTGATTGGTTACCAACCAAATGCTGCGGTGATTAGCTTTATCATCCCAGGAGTGCATCACCAAGACATCGCAACCTTGCTTAATCACCAAGGTATTGCGGTCCGTGAAGGGCATCATTGTGCTCATCCGCTCATGGATGCACTCAATATCAAAGGCACCGTGCGTATCTCATTTGGCATTTACAACACACTTGGTGATGTCGAGCGCCTGATTGCCGCACTTAATAAAGCCATCGATATTTTATAGGCTGCTCTATCGTTAGAAACATTCGCTATGGTTAAAACAAATAGCCCACCTTAATCCGGTAGGCTATTTTTATTTGTCTGCTATCGGTCTGCTATCGAGCAACAGCTTGAATCTGTTCCACAATGGCCTTTAAACCGTTACCACGTGAAGGGGATAAGTGTTCAATTAAACCGAGCTGAGCAAAGTAATCATCCACATCCAATTGAGCGATTTCAGGCGCGGTTAAACCATCAAAAGCGGCTAACACAATCGCGATTAAACCACGCACTATGCGCGCATCAGAATCGGCATGAAAATACCAACGGTCATGAACTTGCTGCGCTAATAACCATACTTGGCTTTCACAACCACTCACGGTGATTTGCTCAGTTTTAAGAACATCACTCATCACTGGCAGCCGTTTTCCCCACATCACCACTTGGCGATAACGATCTTCCCAACTATGAAACTGGCTCATCGTGGCGATGATCTCCTGTTGGGTAATCTCTGAACCGAAAGGGCTTGCTGGAAAAGGCGACATGACTCACTCCGTAAAGAAAGGCCGAAAACTACCGACCTTCTTTTGTTTAACTGTTTGCTTTTGAATGTTTTTTAATTAGTTTTTCTACAATGCGAGATACGGCAACAAAACCAAATGTGGCGGTGACGACCGTTGCTGCCCCAAACCCCGTTGCGCAATCCATCCGTTTTGGACCTTCAGCGGTCGCTTTGGCGTTACACACTGAACCATCCGCTTGTGGGTATTTAAGCTGCTCGGTTGAGAACACACAATCAATACCAAACTTACGCGCTGGATTGGTTGGGAAATTATGGTGGCGACGTAAACGATCTTTGAGCTTTTTCGCTAACGGGTCTTGAATCGTCTTAGTTAAATCCGCCACGGTAATTTGGGTTGGATCGGTTTGGCCACCTGCACCACCAGTCGTAATCACTTTGATTTTATTACTGCGACAATAAGCCAACAGCGCCGCTTTCGCTTTAACACTGTCAATCGCATCTAACACAAAGTCGTAGTCTTTGGACAGATATTCATGCTGGTTTTCTGGGGTGATAAAATCGTCAATCAGATTAACCTTACACTCAGGGTTAATCAGCTTGACACGCTCAGCCATCACTTCAATTTTGCTTTGCCCAACCGTACCTGTCATTGCATGAATTTGGCGGTTGATGTTGGTGACACACACATCATCCATATCGATCAAAGTCAGTTCACCGATGCCTGTACGGGCCAGCGCTTCCACAGCCCAAGAGCCTACCCCACCGATACCAATCACACACACATGTGAGGCTCGAAGGATATCTACTTCGCTATGACCATATAAGCGTCTGGTACCACCAAAACGTTGGTTATAACTGTCTGAGGCTGGAGAATCTAGTTCACGCATAACACCAATCCAATGCAGGTCTGTCAAAAAGAAAGAGTGCGATTTATACGCACTCTTTCTACAAATGTCTATCTTAACGAGCCCTATTCTAGCTTTTCTGGCGGCAGAGCCCAAGGGGCTTGTGTACTCGAGTCTTTTAGCCCCAATTTCCACACTCGACCAAAGTGCTTGTAGTGGCCTGCTTCCGTCCCAGCTCTTGGCCCCATCCCATGGTAGAGATCAAGATGATTCTGTTTCACCGCACCGCCGGTATCAAGCACAATCAACAAACGCAGTTGATGAGCTCCAGACCATGTGCCATCCGCATTCAAAAGTGGTACTTCAGCCAAAATTGGCGTTCCCATTGGGAAGATAGAACGATCGCCGGCAACCGAGGCCATCGGCAGCAAAGGAACACCAGCCGTACCACTCACTGGAGCCGCTGAACGTGGTTGGAAAAACACATAAGAAGGGTTTTGTTCCAGCAGCTCGCGAACTTCCTCTTCTTTATGGCTTAATACCCAATCTTTAATCGCTTTAAGGGACATTTTCTCCCGAGGCACTTCACCACGGTCAATCAAGATTTTACCAATCGAGATATACGCTTTGTTGTTTTTACCACCGTAGGCAAAATACTCTAGCGAGTCATCATCACCAAAATGGACAAAGCCACTCCCTTGCACTTCCATAATAAATGGGTCGATCAAATTGCTCGCATACCCTAGCTCTAAGCCTTTACCCGCTAATGCTCCATCGTAGATTTGCGCGCGAGTAGGACACTCTTGGTCGCACTGAGGTACACCGTATACAGGATATTTGTAGGTTTCATCCGCTTCATGGCGCATTTCAATTACTGGAGAAAAATAGCCAGTAAACAACACATTACCTTCCTGATCGCCACCACCTAATTGCGCAGATTGAACGCCATACTTAGACAACTCCGCAGGATCGCCACTTTCCATCACCCACTCATTAAGTTTTTCGTATAAAGGCTGATACATATTGGCCAAAGAAGGAGATGTCGCAACAACCGCCTCGCTTTGCTTTTCAAAGGTGGCATAGTCGCGCGGAGCGTTGGAATTTACCTGATCAACTTGGTTGAGAATACTAGGAAAATTTTTGTCTAGATATTGCTGACCACGATCCGTTGGGGCACAGCCAAACAAAAGGGAAAGGCAAACAAGAGGTAAAACACGTTTAATCACAAGTAGGGCATCCGTAAATTCAGGTTCGCTCCAAGGATGGCAAACTCCGCTACGAAGCGCAATGTTGGAAAGGTTACCTAATGTTATTTTTATATTTTCCTGACAGTCGGAACACTGGGCTGTAATAAGAAGGCGAGATTAATTTCATTTCGGTGAGGTCTTGATTGGTCATTTTGAATTTGTAATTAATGCCCCCCGCTCGATAAGTTAAATACTCTCCATCAAACTGATAACGGGTGGTCACTGTATGCCCCTGCACTGAAATGGCATTTTTGCGCACTTCAATTGTCTGCGCAGCATAAGGTGCGACATCCTGCTCTACCCAAAGGCCGCTTATCGCCATTTCTGGGGTAAAAAAACGCTGTGCCTTTAGATAAAGGTGTCCGTACATCAGAGCTGCTATCAGAGTTCCGAGCACCGCTATCGCCAGCAGTGACCACTCGAGGATTTTTGTCTTACGCGTCGCCAAGTTTCATTACCTACACGTTTCATTAGCTACAAGTTTCATTAGCTAACTGGCCCAAAATCATTGGTTGGGTTCGAGTCAATAACAGGAATGAAATGTGATAAGCGCTTCACACAATAATTCATTCCATGATGGGTTTATCAATAAAGTGTAACCCATAAGAAGTAGACTCCAAAACTAAGTCACAAATATTTGCAGTGGAATCAAAAAAACACCTTGCCCTATCTTGAATAAAAAGTCATTATTTAAACATATTTAACCATAGAGAGTGTCAAGCAGTGAAAATACGCAGTACCGCACTAGTAAAGGGTTTCAGACAGTCTGCTCCATACGTCAATGCTCACCGTGGTAAAACCATGGTAGTAATGCTTGGAGGGGAAGGCATAGCAGATAAAAACTTCCCAAACATTATTAGCGACTTAGCCCTACTTCATAGTTTAGGGGTGAAAATCGTTTTAGTTTATGGTGCTCGTCCACAAATCAACCACCTGCTTGAACTCAATGACCACTCAACGCCATACCATAAAGGCATCCGTATTACCGATGAAACCGCTCTAGGATTAGTTATGCAGGCTGCTGGCCAGCTACAATTGACCATTACTGCGCGCTTATCGATGAATATGAACAACACCCCTATGGCAGGCAATAAGCTCAATATTGTCAGCGGTAACTTCGTTATCGCCCAACCGTTAGGCGTCGATAATGGCATTGACTACTGCCACAGCGGTAAGGTTCGTCGTATCGATATTGAAGGGATTAACCGCATCCTGAGTCAAGACTCAATTGTGCTGCTTGGCCCGATTGCCAGCTCAGTAACTGGCGAGTGCTTTAACCTGCTGTCAGAAGAGATTGCGACTCAAGTAGCGATTCGCCTTAAAGCCGATAAGCTGATCGGTTTCTGTTCTGAGCAAGGGATTATCGATGAACGCGGTAACGCGATTGCAGAACTCTTCCCTGCAGAAGTGGAAGCTTTGGTGAAAAAGCTGGAATCAGAGAGCAACCCAACCTTAGATGACACAACGGGCACATTACGCTTCTTACGCGCATCGGTTTCAGCGTGTCGCGCTGGGGTCACTCGTAGCCACTTGGTAAGCTACAAAGATGATGGCGCTTTAATCCAAGAACTGTTCTCTTTCGACGGGATTGGTACTCAAGTGGTTACCGCCCGCACCGAACAAGTTCGCCAAGCACACATTGACGATATCAGTGGTATTTTCGACCTGATTTTACCATTAGAAGAACAAGGTATTTTGGTACGTCGTTCTCGTGAACAACTTGAACAAGAGATCCATAAATTCACCGTCATTGAAAAGGATCGCTTAATCATAGGTTGTGCAGCGCTCTACCCTTATCATGATGAAAAAATGGCCGAAATGGCTTGTGTCGCGATTCATCAAGATTATCGTGATGGGCATCGTGGTCTAGTGCTGTTAGAACACATGAAGCATGAAGCTAAAAACATTGGTATCAAACAACTCTTTGTTTTAACAACACAAAGCTTACACTGGTTTAGAGAACAGGGCTTTATCGAAGTTGGCGTAGAGGCCCTACCAGTTGCCAAGCAAAGTTTGTATAACTATCAAAGAAGATCAAAAATTCTAGTATTAAATCTTTGATAAAATTCAAAAAAATGCGGATTTCTTTTCTCATAAATGGGAAATCCGCCTTTAAATGCAACCACATTCACACAATTGATCATTAAATAATCACTTCCCATTTAAGATCATTGTCTGTAAAATCCGCACCTCTGTGATGCACGTCATACTTTTTTGTGTCATAGATGAGCTGAATACGTCAGATTGGATCATCACCCTACAGTGTAGTGGCGAGAAAGTTGTACTAA
Source organism: Vibrio porteresiae DSM 19223 (assembly GCF_024347055.1). Taxonomy (NCBI): domain Bacteria; kingdom Pseudomonadati; phylum Pseudomonadota; class Gammaproteobacteria; order Vibrionales; family Vibrionaceae; genus Vibrio; species Vibrio porteresiae. The sequence continues at coordinate 718,478 of NZ_AP024895.1, read as the reverse complement.
TGGAACAAGACGGTCAGCCCAACAAGTTTGGATATCAAGGATAGTTTATTACTGGCAGGGATGATTTTTACTACTGACTCAACTCATAGCAAGAAATCAATGAAGACCGTCATTTGTAACTCACTACAGAGTTTTTGGGATATGGCTGATAACGAACTGTTAGAAGGCCTCAACGTACACTGTGTTTTCCATGTTAACGATCAACTTAAAAGCTACATTCTAGGCACTCGTGATCGTTATAAAATCAATCAGATCAGCTTTTCTAAAGTCATTCGTCAACACGCTTTAACAATGTGATAAGCAAGGTTCGAAGCTCCCTCATTCGCTTCGAACCTCGATTTATCCATACTGTTCGAATTAGCGTAACCGTTGCGTGAGACCACTCGCTCGGCGCGTCTGAATTTTAATTCCACGTTTCAGAACCCCTTGATCGCAATAGAGATCGAGGCGTTTTTTAGCGCGCGTAATACCGGTGTAAATCAATTCGCGCGTTAAAATCGGGCTAAATTCTGGTGGTAAAATCATTAAGGTGTGGTCAAACTCACTGCCTTGAGACTTATGAATAGTCATCGCATAAGCAGTTTCATGTGGCGGCACACGACTTGGCAGCACGCCTTTGACGCTGCCGTCAGGCAATTCAAAGTAGACTTTCAAGCGGCGTGTTTCATCGGTTTCATCGATTAAACAAAGACCAATATCACCATTGTACAAACCCAAGCCATGATCGTTACTGGTGACCATCACTGGCCTGCCGTGATACCAAAGCTCATCTTGGGTTTTGATTTTCTTACGTGCAGCTAATCCGCGTTCCACTCTTTGGTTCAGACCCACCACACCAAAATCCCCTTCACGCACCGCGCAAAGCAAGCGAATTTGACTGAACTGCTGTAAAGCAGCTTTGGCTTTTAGCGTCATCGAGAGCTGTTTGCTCTCATCATAAAAAGAGCGCTGCGCGGTATCGAGATACTCAGAATAGCCTTTGACTAAGGTTTGAATCATCTGCTGATACGCTTCACTGCTCAACGGATGATGTTCAATATCGCTAAACTCTTGCTCCCACACGGTATCCAAGCGCAGTGCCTGACCACTATTGACCGCGCGCGCCAATTGCCCAATACCTGATCCGGCATTAAAGCGATAACTTTTTTGCAGCATACATAGACAATCCGCTATCGCGCTGGTTTTATCTGAAAGACCATGTTGAGAATGCGCCAAGGTCGAGAAACCCGTTAGCTGCGCTAGGCGTTGTCCCTGTTCATGGCTATAACCCACGGATAAGAAGGAACAAATATCCCCCAGCACGGCACCAGCCTCAACCGATGCCAACTGATCTTTATCGCCTAACAATACCAAACGGGCGTGTTTCGGTAAGGCTTCAACCAGTTTGACCATCAGTGACAAATCCACCATCGAGGCTTCATCGACCACCAGCAAATCTAAGTGAAGCGGGTTATTGAGGTTATGACGAAACTCAGCGCTTTGAGGCATTGCCCCCAGCAAGCGGTGAATAGTGCTCGACTCGGTCGGAATCAATGCTTTGAGCTCCGGCTCAACGGGGAGCTTTTCTACTGCCTTCGCAATGGATTCGGTAAGGCGTGCGGCTGCTTTGCCTGTCGGAGCGACCAATTTAATCGTGGGTGTGATCCCATTTTGCGTCGCTTGGCTAATCAATGCCGCCAGCAATTTGGTGACCGTGGTGGTTTTACCGGTGCCCGGCCCACCAGATATAACCGTAAAGCGTCGAGTTAATGCCACTGCTGCCGCCACTTTTTGCCAGTTAAGACAAGCAGATAACGGGACTAAGGTGTCTAATGCAGCCAGCTGATTTGGCGTAGTCGCTGCCGTAATACAACGATCGATCGCCTGCCAATCCAAACCATCAGGAGCGACAACATCGAGTAGATCGTTCACATTACGCTGGCGTTCGACTTGTGTTGTGACACCAGATAACTGCTTAAATATCAGTGCATAATCACGGCTAAACAGCTCATCAAGACGTTCACGAAGCTTTTGGACACCGGTAGCCTCAAAGCTCAAAGGGCTAGCAAATTGACCTAACTTTTGTGCCAGCACCACTTCGTAATACCAATAACGATGTAGATACAGTCGCTGCCCATCAAAGACTAACGGTGTGGCACGTTCACCAGCAGAAACCAAGCTGCTTGAGGTGAGCAAACTAACCCAATCCGTTTCGAGCCAATCGCGCTGAAAGGCTTCTGCACTTGCGCCATACATGCCGAGCTTACTGAGAAAATCGGTGAGCTGGCCGTTTTCATCCCACATTGGCAAACAGATATGGCCACGCCCAAGCTCAGCACTCAATACCGCCGCCAAGAAGGTCAATGGCAACTCCTGCGACTGACATTGAGAGCCGATAAAGCGCGCAAATTGATAATCGAGTTGGCGAATGGAGCCCTGCTCAGCCAGTAACGACAAATCGGTAAGGGGTGAGGTATTCATAGATCCAACTCCATCTGACCTTGCGAGGTCTGGCGTACATCAGGTTCTTGACCATCGATCAGATGATCCAGCTCAGTTAAGAAAGTATGACTCGGTTTGGCATGGAAAATACCGTTATGGGGCTGCCCATCCACACCACGTAAAAAGAGGTAATAGACCCCACCAAAATGGCGTTCATAGTCGTAATTAGCAAGACGACTGCGCAAAAAACGATGCAGTGCTAAAGAGTAAATTTGGTACTGCAAATCGTAGCGGTGCTCTGCCATCGCCTGCTCAAGCCGCGCCCCACAATAGGCATCAGGTTCATCACCAAGATGGTTCGATTTCCAGTCGAGCACGTAATACTTACCCTGATGTTCAAACACTAAGTCGATAAAACCTTTGAGCATGCCCTGCACCGTATAAAAGCCGAGATCGCCCGCTTTGGCGGATAAAGGGTCATGACGATGGGTTACTCGATTGAGTCCTGGAGCATCCAATACGGTAATCGGAAGCAAAAACTCCATTTCAACTAAACGTTGTTGCGCGGTTTTTTCTCGTAAATAGAGATCCTTGCCATCTAAGGGTGTATTCATCACCGAATCAATCAGTTGCGTTAGAACGGGTAGCCACTCAACGTCGAGTTGCTCTCGTTCCATCAACTCCATGATGATTTGCTGGTTACTGTCACTTCCAGCAGGTTGAGTGAACTCCACATGCTCAAACAAGCTATGCAAAAATGTTCCTGGCTGCGCCCCTCGCGGAAAGGTAAAAATCGAACGCTCAGGTTCGAGCAGTAAGGTTTCATCTTGTTCATCGGCAGAATCAATATCAAAGCCAGAAATCTCTACCGTCGCATCGACACTCTGATGGCTGCCTTGCTTCACCAACCCTGAATAACTGGTGATACGCCAGTGGCGATCTATCGTCGTTTGCAGTTCATTAACAGGCAAAGAATCATGTGGTTTTTCGAGCGCTCGAAATGGCTGTTCAGGACGCGTTGGCGGTTCATTTACCAACGCATTCAAGTGTTCAATCGCCGCAGTCAGTGAACTATCGAGTAATTCAATGCCACCGGCTTGGCCATTTTGCAGCAAAAAGCCCATGGCACTTTGATGCACTCCGGTAGGCTCTTGAGTCGAACGCCCATTACGCAGCGGCGCGACACCAATAAAGCAGCCATATACCGCACGGGTTAACGCCACATAAATCAAACGTAGGTCTTCGGCTAAACGTTCTTTATCTGCTTGAGCTAACGCTGCTTCGTTACCGGTAATGTCCAACATGGTTTTACCGCTCGCCGCGTCGTAGTACTTACCTTCAGAGGCTGCTCGATAACCAATCACAAACGGTAGAAAGACTAAGTCATACTCCAACCCTTTCGATTTATGAATAGTGACGATTTGCACCAAGTTACGTTCTGATTCCAAACGCTGAATTTGGTCATCACTACCACCTAAACCTTGCGCGACATCGGTCATGGTCTGCGCTAACCAACGCAGCAAACCGTGGTCACTGTCGATATCTTGATTAGCTTGTTGCAGCAGCTCACCTATGTGCAAGTAATCGGTCAAATGGCGCTCGCCATCGGCTTCTTCAAGCCAACGCTCCGCAATATGACGTAGGCTAAGTACCGCGCGTAGCATCGGCAATACACCACGCTCAACCCACAATTTACGATAGGATTTAAATTCGTTGACCGCATTTTCCCACACGTTCTCATCGTTATTGAGCGCGTCAAGCTGCTTGGCATTCAACGCAAACAGCGGACTTGCCAACGCCGCTCTTAGCGTGCGGTCATTTTCTGGGTTCAATACCGCCTGTAGCAAACGCTGAATATCGCTCGCCACACTGCTGGTAAATACACTGTCGCGGTTAGAAAGGTAGACACTGGCAATCCCTTGCGCCGCCAGCGCCTCTTTTATCATGCGCCCCTCACTGCCGGTTCTCACCAACACAGCAATATCCCCGGCAGCAATAGCGTGATCTTGATTAAAGGTCGCCTCACCTTGCTGCGCAGCACTTAAAATGGTCTGAATTTGGCTGGCCGTCGCCTCAGCCATGGTGTTGAGATAATCCCCTTTGGTCATTAAAGAGCCTTCTGTATCGGGTGACCAGTAAGTCAACGCAGGCTGCTTTTCGTTACCGATGAACCACCCTTTTTGATCGGCTTTAGGACTGGCCTTGACCGGATAAAAAGGAATGTCTTCATCATAAATAAAGGGGCTATCTGGGCGCTCAAACACTTGGTTGACGCACGCTACCATATCCGCACTTGAACGCCAGTTGGTGCCCAGGGTGTAATGCGCTGACACCTGATTGCGCGCACGAATATAGGTAAAAATGTCCGCACCGCGAAACGCATAAATCGCCTGTTTCGGGTCACCGATCATAAACAGACCGGTTTGCGGATGCGCCAAGTAAATACGGCTAAAAATACTGTATTGCAATGGGTCGGTATCTTGGAATTCATCGATCATCGCCACCGGGTAAAGCTGGCGAATTCGCTCTGCCAAAATGTCATCATCATCGTTATCCAACGCAGCTGAAAGCTGAGTCAGCAGGTCATCAAACGAGAGCCACTGTTTAGTTTGCTTGGCTTTAGCCAGCATCTGTCGACACTCGCTAATCGCATGAGCAAGTAGTGGCGCTTCAAGATTAACAGGCTGCGCCAAAAACTGCTCAATGGCGACAAACAGCGGATGCTCCGGCGCGCTGCCTTTAGGCGTTTTTTCCATTAAAACCGCTTGAGAAAAACGTTCTAACTTATCGGGAACATCGTAGCCTGTGGTCTCAGAACTTGCCCACAGGCTTACCGCTGCAATCCACTCTGGCAGGGATTTTTTGGTGTAACTGCGCTTATTTACATCTGAGTTGGCAATACACCCCTCAACGTCCGATTCGTGCTCGCGCCATAGCGCTTTGAGCTCATCCACTCGCTGTAAGTTTTGCTGGTGTAACTGCGCTAAGTCGCCACTCATGGGCAGAGTTGTTAAGGTAAGCGGTGCGCCAGTCAAATAACCACTAATGCGTGCTAATAAATCCGCAGGTGAACCCCACATACGACGAATTTCCGCTGCCAGTTGCAGCGGCAAAGGATAAAACTGACGACGCCAGTAATCGGCCACCACTTGAGCTTTTAAATGACTCTCATCGGTCACAAATTCGTTATTAAACCGACTTCCCGATTCAAAAGCATTTTGCGTTAGCATGCGCTGACAAAAACCATGGATGGTATACACCGCCGCCTCATCCATCTGACGTTCTGCTTCGGTTAGCAGTTGCACCGCAAGAGGATGGTCATCGTATTCCACCAGCAAAGGCTTAATCACTGGGTCTTCACTGACACCACGAGCAAACGCCATCTTAGCGGCATGAATACGAGCACGAATACGATCTCGCAGCTCTGCCGTAGCCGCTTCGGTAAAGGTCACCACCAAGATTTGATCGACAGTTAACGGCATTGCATGGCGAGTTTCAGCTGTGCCATGCCCCAAAATAAGGCGCAGATACAAACCAGCGATGGTAAAGGTTTTGCCCGTCCCCGCAGACGCTTCAATCAGTCGCGCGCCATGCAGCGGAAATGTCATAGTATCCAGAGCAATAGGTTCGATTTTCGACGTTACCGACATGGTGCATTACCCTTTAAATTCGTAAGCCAAGACATATGTGATCCAAGCAGCAATATTGTTATTTAGTACCATAAAACAGCAAGATGCCCTGTTTTTGTGAGAGATTGTTCACAGCGCACCATCGCGGTGCTCGATAGAATTCTTTCAACTTAGCGCTGATGGTGAAATCCATCATCAGACGGATACCGAATTACAGGTCCCTCTGACCCGTGGCCGTACAGCGAACACCCTACACAAAAAAACGATTTTCTGACGGCCACAAATTCCTGCTTCATTCCCAAGTTCAAAGCCATCATTGTTCCATCCCATCTTGCATTGCCAATCGCGGCGCTTGTAACACCAACGCACTATTGGTACGAACTTGCTGTGCGAGTTCATCATGCCATTGTGGCCAAATGCGTTGAATATACGGATTATTGCCTTCACCCGTGGTCATATACCCATCGTTAAACGTATCTGCCATTTTCTTCAATGACTTCTCTTCATCATCAACCCAATTGCCCCGGGAGAATCCAGCTTCAACACAGGCGAGTGCCGTACGAGGAAAATAGGCTAATGGCTCAGTGAGCCCTTGATAGAACAGACGCACCAGCTCATTGAGCATCGCGACAGCCTCTTCCTTAGATGCCATCGGTGGCAATATTTGATGCACTACGCCTTCTTTACGGTCGTAACCAATCACATGCGTTGGTTTGTGATGTCCCGTGGATGCCAAACAGAGATGATCAATCCAAGCGGCTAAGATATCTTGCGCGCGAATCGAGCCACTACGATAACGCAGTAACCCTGATTGATAGACCTGAGTCAGCCAGCCGGTGAGTCGAGTTGGTTTTCCTTGCCCAAGGAAGTTGAGTTGAGAATTCACTTCAATGTCCTCAAGGGGCTGCGCGGTTAAAAAGCGAATGCGCTGCGCCAATTCTTGGGTTTGAACTCGATTGGTTTCCAGCTCTAAGGTGCCAAATTCACCGACGGGTAATTTACCCTGTGCTCGCTGCTGTTTAGCAAAGTGGGCAATCGCTTCTTGTTGTTCCACTTCACTTTGGCAGTTCAGCAATAAACCCAAAAGCTCATCGCGTAATTGATAGCTTTCTAGCCCGCCAAGAGCAAACGGCTCATCGTCTTCCATCACTGCGTGGGGCATTTCAAATTGCACTTTGAGGCGACGATTAAAGAAGTACTGCACTGGTAAACGCCAAAAACGTTGCAGCTCGACCAGATCGAGTTCCAGAGGAAACGTGGCATCCAACAAATAATCATCCAGCGGAAGATTAAACTGCCCCGCCGCACTGCCTTGACGCAGCGCCGCTGGCACCCATTCTCGGGCGTAACTGCCATCACGCAAGAAGCTATCAGGACTGAACGGCACCATGGCGTGATGCCGCACTAACTGCGCCACTAATCGCTCGCCCGACTGGTCGCTATCTAAGGTTTCATCGCCGTATAACGCGTAATTCTGTTGGCAATATTCCAATAGCTCACTAACCAAAACCGAAGGAACGCGTTCGGTATTGTCTTGGATAGAGCGTCCTACATAACTGATATACAGTGTTTTTTGTGCTGAGAGCATGGCTTCCAAAAACAGGTAGCGGTCATCGTCACGTCGCGAGCGATCGCCAGGTCGAGTGCGACCGTTCATCAAATCAAACCCTTCTGGCGGCATGGTGCGGGGATAAACACCATCGTTCATTCCCAGCAAGCAGACGACATTAAATGGAATCGAGCGCATTGGCATCAAGGTACAGAAGTTCACTTGCCCAGCTAAGAAGCGCTGGCTGACGCGCGTTCCCGACAGTTTGTTATTGAGGTACTGGCTGATAATGATCGGTGCAATATCCTGCTCATAACGCGCATCAACTAACTGATCTTTCAGTTGTATTAAGGTGTCACGAATCGATTGCAGTGCTAACTCACCTTCCAGATCCACAGCGAAGAAATCGACGAGTAATGAGTAAAGCACCTCACGCCACGCATCAACCGATTGAGTTTGACTCAATAGGCTACGATATCGACTTACGGTCTCAATAAAGTGCGCGAGTTTGCCTGCCAATTCAGCGCTCATCCCTTGCACTTCATTATAGGGAGCAAGCGCCAGTTCCCCTTGTTCGTAAAGGTCCACACAAGGTGGCATCGCATAGCCAAGTAGCATGCGCGCAATACCAAACTCCCACGTATTTTGTTGGGTTTTCGGCAGGTCAAATTCAGTCGCGGTCGTCTCGTTGAGTCCCCAACGAATACCCGACTCTTCTATCCATAACTTGGCAGTGGCAAATTCCTCTTCATCGAGTTCAAAACGCGCCATCATCGCCGGGGTTTCTAACAGCTCAAGCAATTCGGAAGCTAGGCAACGCGATTGAGGAAGATTAACTAACTGCAAAAAAGCGGTGAGCAGCGGGCTTTCTTGATCGGCAGTGCGGTCAGAAATCGAATATGGAATAAAGCGATCGCCCGGCGCATTACCAAACACCGCCTGAATATAAGGGCTATAGGCATTGATGTCCGATACCATCACAATAATATCGCGTGGCTTTAAGTCGGGATGGCGATCAAACATCGCCAGCAATTGATCATGTAACACTTCCACTTCCCGCATCGGGCTATGACACGCATGGAAGGTGACCGAATGGTCATCAGGGTCAATTTGCGGTTTGTGGTCGCTGCTTTCCAGCAGTTGATCGTCTTGATGCTCTTCGAGATTGAGAATATCCGCCTGCAGCTGATGCAGCAGATTATCGCGGTCGACATCGATAAACAGTTGATGCTCTTCATTATCGCTTTGGGCTAACAGATAAAGATTATCGCGCCCCAGTTTGCCCATTGAGGCCAATAAGCTATTACCTACCGCGCCGGCCGTATGCAGCTCATCAGTAGCATAATCGTCGATTGAGCCTTTAAGTGGCGACACTTCGCCACTCACTTCAATGGATTGCGCTTTTAAGATCAGTTTTTTGCGACGCTGGCTTTCCATCCGCGCAAGGGTTTTCTTATCGCGAATGTCCCCCCAATAGTGCTGACAGGGGTTAGTAAACATCAGATGGACATCAATGTGTTCCCCCAAGGCTTTTAACGCTTCCATATAGCGAGGCGGCAATGAGGAAATACCAAAAATAAACAGCCGTTTAGGCAAGGTCGACACATCCACCTTACCGTTGGCTAAAGCCGAAATAAAACTGTCGTAGAGATTGGCACGATGATAATGAGACTGACCCAAATCTAAGGTGTACTGATAAAGATCACGCCATAAAATGGGCTGCCAAGGCTGCTCTCCATCCAGTTCAGCAACCTCTTCTCCCGCTTCCCACGTCGCAATCCAATCTGGGCGATACACCAAATAACCATCGAAAATATCGGCGATTTTCTCCGCCAATTGATAACACTTAGATTGGTCATCATCATGTTCTAGGTAGCGGCGTAGCGGCGCGAACTCGTCACGTGGCAGTAGCGCGGGTAAACGCTCCATCAATTTCCACGTCATCGCTTCTTTGTTAAACGCACTGCGCTTTGGCACATCGGGTAAAATGCGAGTAAACATCTCCCAGATAAAGGTCGCTGGTAGCGGAAAATCAATATTGGCAGCCACCCCAAGCTCTGCGGCCAACGCCATTTTGAGCCACTGAGACATGCCTGGGCTTTGCACGAGGATCTGCTCGGCATCAAATGGATTGGCCAACGGGTCATTTTTAATTAAATAGACCAGCAGGATTTTAAGAGAATCGACTTTATTGGAATGATAAACGGTAAACACGATGCGCTCTGTATCTCTGACGTTAACTGATTTGAGAGTAACATAACTCGTTATACCCTATGAGCAAATTCCTGTTTTTGCTACGCAAAGGGTTAGCAAACACTCAATTTGAGCATCACTTAACGCCCCTTTGTTGCACTGACCACTCTTTTCTTGAATCATATCCTCATTCAATGACCAGCATGAACGATCGATGAGCAGTCACATTACCCTCAAACAGTTACGCGTTTTTACGGTGATTACCCAGCTAAAAACCATTACCGCTGCAGCAGACAAACTCTATTTGTCCAAAGCCGCCGTTAGCATGACCTTGTCGGAGCTGGAAAAGCAGCTCGGTCATGCACTCTTTGATCGCGTCAATAATCGTTTGATACTCAATCAAGAGGGGCAAAAACTGCTGCCTTTCGCTGATGAACTGCTCCATCGCCTTGCTGATCTCGACCATGTGTTTAACGACCAACAAACCCTATCGGGCCAACTGCACATTGGCGCAAGCGACACCATAGGTAATCAAGTTGTGCCTTACCTACTTAGCCAATTTCGTCAGCAATATCAGCACTATGACCAAAGCCTCTTTATCTCAAACTCGGCATTAATCTGCCAAAAACTGGTCGATTATGAGTTGGATATTGGTTTGATTGAAGGGAAAACCATCCATCCACAACTGATGTCGCAACAATTTAGCCAAGACGAGATGTGTGTGATCTGCTCACCCGCCCATCCACTCGCGCAACAAGGAAAAGTCGCGATGACCGACTTTGAGCAAAGCGAATGGATTTTACGTGAGGCAGGTTCAGGCTCGCGGGAGTTCTTCCTGCGCACTGTCGCACCACGTATCGAACAGTGGCACGAAGCCTTTGAACTCAATACCACCGAAGCCATCATTAACTGCGTATCGGCGAATTTAGGCTTTGCCTGTTTATCCAAATTGGCGGCCCACGCGGCAATGACGGACGGACGGGTCAAGATTCTTGACGTGCCACTCGACATGAAACGTCGCTTTTGGATCTTGGTCCATAAAGAAAAATATCAAAGTCCGCTACTCAAGCATTTTATGGAATTTTGTCATCAGTGGGATAAGTAGCTCTCACTTTGGTATACTGCGCTGGACTTTCAAGTTTTAATACTGTATATAAATACAGTAAATTATGAGCAACCAACAGAGGAATAACCATGGCTGTCATCGTTAAGTACGTGGTGGAACGCAACGGAGAAGAGAAAATGACTTTTACCTCTAAGGCCGAAGCTGACGCTTATGACAAAATGCTAGATATGGCAGATGAGCTTTTTGAACTGCTAGGTAAGAGTGAATTATTCGAGCAAGAAGAGAAACAAGAAGAACTGGCGATGTTCCTTGCTCAACATAAAGAAGATGTACTTTGCGCACTGGGTGCCAAACGTAAACCTGCGCCAGCGCCAGCAAAACCTAAAGCGGTGAAAGAAGCAAAACCTGCTGTGGATGATGCTGCGTAATCTCGCTCACCAAGCTTACCTAGAACCGTTGCCTCGCAACGGTTTTTTTATGCTTTCCGCTTATAGACATATATCGCTCAAAAGACAAAGGGTATCTTTCTACAGACTTCTTACCGTTTTGCCCTTTCTTCTGCTGAAAAGTCTCTTTAAGATGACTCTCAACTTAACAAGACACACTATGGCTCGGCTCAACCATAGCTCCTGATGTGATGAAACATTGGCTACAACAACAGGGTGTCTGGATATAACTATTTAAATATATGGAGAATTTCATGGCTCATTTTGCAATCGGCTTCGGCGCTGCCACCAAAAATCGTGATGGGAAAATCATTGAAGCATTTTTCCCAACCCCAATCATCAATCCAAGCGATGCATTGGTTGCAGAATTAACTGCAGCAATAGATTACGCTGAAGGCAATCAAGCGGTTGAAATCACAGCAGCTCAAGCAGCAACTATCGCAACCATCTTTGCAGCGAATGACCAAGCAGAAGCAGCTTCATTCGCAGAGAAAGCAGCGGCAGCGACCCAACCACTAGTATTGGTCGTTCTAGCGTCTGATGAAAAACCAACTAGCGTGGCAGAAGGTTTCCTAAAACTGCAACTTATCTCTCATCGTCTAGCAAAACCACACGGCATCGTGCTTGATGGTATCTTCGGTTTGCTGCACAACATCGCATGGACTAACGAAGGTCCAATCGATCTACCTGAATTGGCAGACCGTCAAATCGAAGCTCGCCTAGCAGGTCGTGCTCTGACTGTCGATTGTGTCGACAAATTCCCTAAAATGGTGGATTACGTGGTACCAACTGGCGTTCGTATTGCTGATACCTCTCGCGTACGTCTTGGCGCACATGTGGGTGAAGGCACCACCGTTATGCACGAAGGCTTCATCAACTTCAATGCTGGTACCACTGGCGTAAGCATGGTTGAAGGTCGTATTTCTGCTGGCGTTCTTGTCGGTAATGGTTCAGATATCGGCGGTGGCGCTTCTATCATGGGCACCCTATCTGGTGGCGGTAAAGTGGTGGTCTCTATCGGTGAAAACTCACTGCTTGGTGCAAACGCAGGTCTTGGCTTCCCTCTAGGCGACCGTTGTACTGTAGAATCTGGTCTATACGTGACTGCAGGCACTAAAGTGCGCATGCTAGACAAAGAAGGCAACGAAGTAGAAATCGTAAAAGCACGTGACCTAGCAGGTGTTTCTGATTTACTATTCCGCCGTAATTCACAAACTGGTCAAGTTGAGTGTCTAGCTAATAAATCCGCTGTTGAATTGAATAGCGAGCTGCACAGCAACAACTAATCAGCTGTCTTTAAAAGTATTTAAAGAATAAAATTCTATGTTCAAGAGGCTAGCATGCAGATGCTAGCCTCTTTCCTATATCTATAATTTGGCATACTTTCTGCTTTTATTTATGGATGTTCGCTATTGATGAAATACAAAGGGGTTAGCATGCAAAGCTTTATTCAGCACCTACCAAAGGTAGAACTGCATCTTCATATCGAAGGTTCTCTTGAGCCAGAGTTGATGTTTGAACTGGCTCAACGTAACCAGGTTGAGATACCCTTCGCTTCACCAGAGGAAGTACGCGACGCGTATCAGTTTACTAACCTGCAGTCTTTTTTAGATATCTATTATCAAGGCGCGAACGTTCTGATCCATGAACAGGACTTTTTTGATTTAACTTGGGCATACCTACTGCGTTGTAAAGCAGATAACGTCATTCACACAGAAATTTTCTTCGATCCACAGACTCATACCGCTCGTGGTATTGAATTTAAAACCGTGATTAACGGTATCAGCCAAGCACTGGAACAAGGCAAAGCCGAACTGGGTATTTCTAGCCAAATCATCATGTGCTTCTTACGCCATTTAAGTGAAGATGATGCACTGACAACCCTGCAGCAAGCATTACCGTACAAAGATAAGATCATTGGTGTCGGTTTGGATTCTTCCGAGCAAGGTCATCCGCCAGAGAAATTTACTGAAGTGTTCCGCAAAGCGCGTGAAGCAGGCTTCCTTGCAGTTGCTCATGCGGGTGAAGAAGGTCCTGCGCTGAACATTCGTAACGCGATTGATGTTCTTGGAGTACAACGTGTCGATCACGGCGTGCGCTGCGTAGAAGATGAAGCGCTGGTTGCTGAGCTTGCCAAAACACGTATGCCGCTAACCGTCTGCCCTCTTTCCAATACCAAACTGAAAGTGTTCCAAGAAATGACGGAACACAATATTGTCGAGCTACTACGCAAAGGGCTGTGCGTGACCATCAACTCAGATGACCCAGCTTACTTTGGTGGCTACATGACCGATAACTTCAATGCAGTAAGCAACGCCCACCCGATGACTCACGCGGAATTGGCGCAATTTACTCTGAACGCCATTGAAGCCAGCTTCATCAGCGATGCGGAAAAACAGACGCTGGCAGAAAAAGTGAATCACTACGTGGCTAGCCACGCTTAAGCCGCTCAACACTTATTTCAGTAAGCAAAAAGCCGCTTTCTTACGAAAGCGGCTTTTTTAACTTACCGAGAAACTGACTCGGGAAATGATTGCAAATATCTATCCGTCACTCCCAAATCAGCTACTCCCAAACCAATTATTCCCAAACGCGTTTTGCTACTTCTTGTACCAATTTAATTTTGGCCCACTGCTGCTCTTCAGTCAGAGCATTACCTTCTTCTGTTGAAGCAAAACCACATTGGGTACTTAAGAATAAGCGATCAAGAGGAACGTATTGAGCCGCTTCTTTAATACGAGCAACAACCGCATCAGCATCTTCCAATTCAGCAATTTTTGAAGAGACGAGACCTAACACCACTTTTTTATCACCGGTCAGTTCAGCCAGTGGCGAGAAGTCACCAGCACGGTCGGTATCAAATTCTAAGTAGTACGCAGACACGTTTTCACGGCCAAACAATACTTTCGCCACAGGAGCATAACCGCCACTTGCTGCCCAAGTAGAACGGTAGTTACCACGACATACGTGAGTGGTTACAGTAAGACCTTCTGGCGCACCGGCAATCGCTTTGTTATTGACGGTTAGATAAAGCTCTGCTGCATCAGCCACGCGACCTTCATGGCTCAGTTCATGGTTTGCACCACAACCACAGCTGCTTGCTTCAGAAAGTGGTGTATCTGCTGCGCCTTTCGCGGCAAATTTAGGGTCAACTAGCATTCCCCAAGTACAGTCATCGATCTGCACATTGCGGCAACCAGCGGCTGCAAGTTCTTTGAAGAAAGTGTGATAAGCCTGAGCAATATCTTCTACCAACTCATTTTCATCGCTGTAGATAGCTTGAGTCGAGGCTTGGTTATCTGAGCGTTGTAGCTCCGCTAAAAATTGCGCTGGCGCTGGGATAGTCAAGCGAGGTAGAACCGTTTCATCAGCAAGGCTAGCTAGGAACTTGAAATGCTCAATAAATGGGTGATTTGCACCACCAATTTTGCCCGTCAAACGTGCACTGTCAGCTCGAGTCACCATGTTCACAAATTGGTAGCCTTTATCGAGTACCACGTGTTCAATGCCTTGCAGGCCCCACATAAAGTCTAAGTGCCAGTAAGAACGACGGAACTCACCATCGGTAATCACTTTTAAACCTAGTGATTTCTGTTTTTCCACCAGTTCAGTAATCGCTTTGTCTTCAATCTCTTTTAGCTGATTAGCATCGATCGCACCTTGTTCAAATTGGCGACGAGCATCGTGCAGATACTGAGGGCGTAGGTAACTACCGACAACGTCGGCATGGAAAGGCGCATTAAGCTGAGATTGAGACATGGTTTTCTCCCTAAACAAGTGGAATTCGTTAATACCGTTTCATATTAACCACAGCCGTATAGACATCCAAATGAAAAACATTCATGTTGAGATGTAGGGAAATTCACTATAGAAGTTAATGAGTTAGGATTTTTACATTAGGAAGAAATCAAGTAAGAGTGGTAGTGCGCGCTACCACTCTTGTTTTCTAGGAACATCGTTTTTCTAGGGACACTTTTCGCTAGGTATTTGTTTCGCTAGGGACTTACTTTGCATGGAACTTAGCAATCGAGCGATGGTTACTTTTTTATCACCACACAGGAGATCTGTTTCTGTTTACCAAAACAGATGATCTGTTGCAGCGCAGCTTTACCAATCGGCACATAACCCGACGCAATAATGTCGTTCTCGGTTTCAGCATGAGGGTCGTGGAAGAAGAAAAACTTCTCACTCATGCCGCTCAAAATGATCCAGTGCGGCTCTTTCTTACCATCAAAGCGATAGGTACTGATGAGAAGTAACACGCATGCTCCCTCACGAATCCACGCTTCAAAATCGGCTTGGCTTGGTGGCGCATCGATGATCTCGACTTCCTGCTCTTCTAGTTGACGGCAGAAGTCCTGATGAACAATTTCAATGACCGTTTTTTTGTTCTCATCACGCACGCTATCGATAAAAGGAATACCGCGGGTTTGATTCCACAGCTCTACTTGATAACCGCGGCGAGAAGCGGCCAAAGCGAGACCTTGTCCACTACAACCACCATGGCCAGCTGCCATGAAAATCGTGGTTGCTTCACGCCACAGTTGTAACTCCATCGCGCGACTTGGTTCAAAGTCTTTATTGAGGCAGCCAAAGCTCATCAAAAGGCATGCGGCGCCACAGGTAAATTTGGTGGTTTGCAGATACAACGGCATGTTTAACATGACCTTAGGTTCGGTCGGTGTTAAGCGTTTTTGTAGGCGACGTCCATTGCACAAATCATCGTAATAGTGAATCAGTAGCTTCAGGGTTTTATAGCCCATTTTTTCATATAAATTTATCGCTGCTGTATTGTCTTCCCGCACTTCAAGACGTAATGTAGTTGAGCCTTGATCAAGAGCAGCACGCTCGCATTGTTCGACGAGTTTCCGAGCAATCCCCCGGCCTCTGAAATCAGGTTTAACGGCAATCGAATATAACCTTGAAAGCTGTGTACCTTGGTGAAAAAGTAGCAATGCATATCCGGCCAATTCTGTACCGGAATCAGCCACAAAAATAATGGCGTGGTTGGAATGTAAAAAACGCTTCATTTGACGGGGAGAAATTCGGTCTCCGTCGAAAAGCTGAAGCTCTAAAGCATTAAGCGCAGTTAAATCAGTACTCTTCGCATGACGAAAGTCCATACGATGTCCTTAGGTGGTTAGCAAGATTGCGCATCAATCATAGATCTAATGCAATAGGAAACCTATAGTTATGGCTAACCTTTTAATCGTGACCGACAAAGTCAGTGACTGGCAACAATACTTCCCTTCGGAGCAAGTTGTCAGCGTCGATCAATATCTTAATGCTGACTGGAAACATAATCACAAGAGTGTTCAAGTAGTGAACCTGTGTCGCGATTACGGTTATATGAGCAGCGGTTATTACTGCTCCTTGATGGCAGAAGCACGTGGTCACCGAGTGATCCCTCGTGTTATGGCTATCAACGATATTAACCAGCCTCTTCTTCTCTCATCCGATTTAGTCAAAATGCATAAGCTTTGCACCGAAGAAGATCCCATTCGTTGCAAAATTTATTTTGGCCGAACTCAGCATAAAGGGTTGGAAAAGCTAGCGAGATTACTTTTTGAACAATTCATGGTGCCAGTTATCGAACTGGAAGTGGGCACATTAAATGGCCACTGGCAAATCAAGAAAGTAGCACCATTCCCATTCCAAGATTTGCAAGGACAAGAAGAAGACTTCTTTATCGAGTCTTTAGAGATGTTCTCAAGCAAAGTTTGGCGTCGACCAAAACAAGAGAAAAAATATCGTTACGATATCGCTATGCTGGTTGATGAAGAAGAGAAGATGCCACCTTCCGACAAATCCGCATTAAAGCGTTTTCGTCGTGCCGCCAATCGTTTAGGGATGAACCTTGAGACCATATCTCCTGAAGATGGCTCTCGTTTGGGTGAATTTGATGGCCTCTTCATTCGTGCCACCACTAACATCAGTAACTACACTTACCGCTTCGCGAAAAAAGCGGAAAAGATGGGGATGATTGTGATGGACGATTCCGAATCGATCATGAAATGCACCAATAAGGTCTTTTTAACTGAGTTACTGCAACGCAATAATGTACCAGCACCAGACAGTGTGATTTTGCAAAGCTTCGATCCAGAATGGAAACAACGCTTGCTCGAACACTTAAGCTTCCCTCTGGTTTTGAAAATTCCAGATGGCGCTTTCTCTCGTGGTGTAGTGAAAGTTCGTAACGAAGAAGAGCTTGCGGTTGAAGCTGAAAAGTTATTCAACAAGAGTGCTCTGATTTTGGCACAAGCCTTTATGCCAACCGACTTTGACTGGCGAATTGGGGTACTTAACCGCCACCCTATTTTTGCTTGTAAATACATGATGAGCCGTGGTCACTGGCAGATTTACCAACACCACAGTAGTGGTCGTGTTTCTTCTGGTGGCTTTGAAAGCCTCGATTTGAAACAAGTACCTAAAGCTGTGGTAGAAACCGCACTCAAAGCAGCCAACTTAATCGGTGGCGGGTTATATGGTGTTGACTTAAAAGAGATAGACGGGCAAGTTTATGTTATTGAAGTTAACGATAACCCAAGCATCGACCATACTGTGGAAGATGGTTTCTTAGGTGATTTGCTGTATGACAGCGTGATGACTGAATTCCTACGTCGTATCCAACTACGCGGGTTATAAGCATCACACAGGTGCTCTGTGCGCAGAGCACCTGTAATCTCCGCATACCAAAGGAGGTTGAATGGATTTTTTACTCGATCACTGGGATTTTAACAGTGACAAAGCAACGAAGCAGGCTCTTAGTCCTGATGAGATTCAACCCGATCATTGGTATCACTGCCAGCGAGAGGAACCTGAAGTTCGCCGCTGGTTAGAACGCAATCAAGTCCCAAATTCGATTATCGATAGCTTATTGGCTGAAGATACTCGTCCCCTATTTGAACAATACGAAGATCAAGATTTTCTGCTGATTTTGCGCGGCGTAAACCTGAATGCCGATGCTAATCCAGAAGATATGCTTAGTTTGCGCCTGCTGTATGTTAATGGTGCGCTGATTTCTACGCGTAAGATTCCCTCGAAAACCGTCAGTGCGATTCGCCAAAATCTCGAAGACCAAAAAGGTCCCGCCAATTTGGCCGAGTTGGTGATTCAAGTCATTGATGGCATCAACAGCAATATCGATGCGTATCTCGATACCGTCGAAGACAAAATTGACCGCTTTGATGATGAAATCGAACTGAGTGAAGAGCTGATGCAAACCCATAAAGCGCTGCTGAAAATTAAGCGTTTTATCAAGCCGCAGCAATACGCTATCGATGATTATCACGACAGCGATTCAAGCCTATCTCAGAGTAAAAATCTCCGTTTACGCCACAGCGTCAACACCATCACGCGCATCAACGAAACCTTAGACTTCTTTTTGAGTGAATTGGAAATCATTAAAGGTGAATTGCGCCAATACCATGCAGAACGGATGAACCAAAACACCTATCTGTTCTCTGTTATTGCAGCCATTTTCCTCCCTACCAGCTTTTTAACGGGGTTATTGGGGGTCAATGTTGGCGGCATACCAGGTACCGATTCTCCAATTGCCTTTGGATTGTTTTGCCTCGGATTAGTGGTTATCTTTGGGGTTGAGTTTTGGATCTTAAGCCGGCTGAAATTTTTCAGTCAGTCGTGATAAGTGAGGCAAGGATGTCTCAAGTCGTCACTATGTAAAGGAGCAGTTATGTACATCTTTGGTTATGGCAGTTTAATTAATGCTGCGTCACGTCAACTGACCGGTCAAACCGGTGCTGCCATTCCGGTCATTGCCAAAGGATTAGTTCGCTATTGGGGGAAAATCGACGACAGTTATATTATGTCGCCCTTGGTCGTTAACCAAGGCAATGGTGAAGTCACTGGGGTATTACTTGAGGTGAGCCCAGAAGAGCTGGTAGAGTTCGACCGCCGAGAAGCAGGTTACCAACGAGTAGCTCTCGATGCGTCGCAAATTTCCAGCGACCACGCTTTTGATAACAGCCAACCTATTTGGGTTTATGTGACTCAGTATCACTTACCACCCTGTGAGCACAGCCCGATCGTTCAAAGCTATGTCGATACAGTATTAACAGGCTGCCTTGAGATTTCAGAGCAGTTTGCACGCCACTTTATTGCCAATACGGTTGGCTGGCAGTTCCCTTACGAAAACGATCGTCTGTCGCCTAAATACG
The DNA here is from genome assembly GCF_024347055.1 of Vibrio porteresiae DSM 19223. Lineage (NCBI taxonomy): Bacteria > Pseudomonadati > Pseudomonadota > Gammaproteobacteria > Vibrionales > Vibrionaceae > Vibrio > Vibrio porteresiae. Next base: position 698,997 of record NZ_AP024895.1, on the reverse strand, counting down.
CGCGTATGGCAGGGGTTTCGGCTCAACATCAAACGTGGATCGATGCCTTGCTGCTCGAATGTAAAGCGTGATAACGCTTCCCTTATCGATAAGGTAAGGGAAGCATTAGGATTAACAGAACTGATAAACCGTTGTGAAGTGATACTCGTCGTTAGGCTCTAAATAACAACTTTGATGTGGCCACTCACGATTCGGCGAATCTGGTAAGAATTGCGTCTCTAGTGCGACACCATGGTAATCGTGGTAAACCCCACCAACACGATTAGGTGTCCCTTCCAACCAGTTTCCGGTATAAAGCTGCACTGCAGGTTTGTCGGTAAACACATTCACGCTTACCGCACCATCCGCTGCCGTTAATGTGGCAACAGGATTATCCAAAGTTGGATTACCTAAAAAGTAACTGTGATCGTACCCTTTGACCAATTTTTGCTGTTCATCAGCCAACAGTCTTGAACCAATCACTGTAGGCTCACGAAAATCGAAGCTCGTTCCTGCGACATCTGTTAACCCAGAGGCGAGTGGAATGCCCATATCAGTGGTTGGCAAATACTCTTGCGCATGGATACACAAGGTATCTTCCAACACAGTAGCGCCAGATTCCGCGCCCATTAAATTAAAATAGGCATGGTTAGTCATGTTAATCGGTGTTTTGGCATCGGTCGTAGCATGATAATCCAGGCGTACTTCGTTATCATCGGTCAAAACCACCGTCATGTTAGCCACAACATGTCCAGGGAACCCTTGGTCGCCATCTTCCGAGTCGATAGTAAAACGAACGGATTGCTCACTTAATATTGTGATTTTCCAACGCAGGTGACTCCATCCTTCCAGACCGCCGTGTAAGCAGTTTTTCCCTTGGTTTGCCGTCACATGATAGGTGATGTTATCTAACTCAAATTGTGAATTGGCAATACGGTTTGCATAGCGACCTACCGTTGCGCCTAAGTAACTCGTCTGCTTTTGGAAAGCTTCCATACTACTTACACCAAGCAATACTTCACGAAGGTCACCTTCAACGGGCACTTGGCAGCTAAGCCATGTCGCGCCGATATCCATAAACAATAGACGCATGCCGTTAGCGTTGACTAATGTCACCAATTTAGCCGGATGCCCATCGTAAGCGGGTTGCTCTGCCAATAACGGTAAGTATGTTTGAATCATGTACTGCTCTCCCCCGTGCAACTTAGCCATCACTCCACATGGTTTGCGGTCAAACTTGGCTAAGTGTCAGTGAATGGATGAAATATCTCGCAGTCTATCAATCAATTTTCCCTAGGGTCTGTGATCAAAACGGCAAAGTGTAAACGTTTCCAATTCAATTATGGAATGAATAACACCATGATTTACCGGATCTTTGTTAAAAAGGCCTTTATTAACGACTGCTAACCTAGTGTTACAGTTTAGCAAGATTCACGCTGCAAAAGTTGAACGTACGTGTCAGTTGAAGTGAGAATAATCCTCTACACTAATGGATAACTAAACAACTCAAGATGAACCATTGAGCATCTCATCAAAGAGCTAAAGTGGCGGGCTGGAACCTAGCGGTATTGCTCACACCTACTTGGGAAAATCGTTGCCGAGCGAAATATGATTAAAGGGGGAAACATGGAGAGGATGGACCATAACGATGATTTATCGCGCTCAAGTTTATCAGCATCGTTAAATCATCAGTTATCTGACATTCATTACCATATGCGCATATCAATACCTAATATTGATCGGCTCTCTTTTGCCTTGTATGACCCAGAGACGGACCAACTAAAAACGTATGCCGACAGCTCCCCTCACGGTAGTGAACTCAATCAGTATTCTGTCGCGCTTTCCGATTTACCCACACTAAAAAGTTGTGCTGAATCGGGTGAAACCCGAGTAGTCAACAATATAGCCGAACGCTTTAGTAAAAATACTCATCATACCCAATGGTTAATCGAACGTGGCTTCCATTCATCCGTTGCCGTACCGGTGTATAGTCAGCATCATTTCATTGGCATGTTGTTTATTAACTCGCATAAAGAGGACTTTTTTACTGATGTGATCGTCAGTGCTCTGGCTGAGTTCGTTGACACCTTACTGATCTCCATCATCTCCGAATACGAGTTAGTACATAACCTTCTAGATTCAACAAAAAATCGTAATCTATCCGCCCCAAGGCATTGGTCTGCAGGAACGTGCCACCGGGAACGAATGTGGCGTTTTACTCAAGTGATCGCCAAAGAAGTCGCAGCTCAGTATCAACTTAGTGATGAAGAGATCGAAAATATCACTCAGTTCTCGCGCTATCATGATATCGGCAAAATATCAGTTCCTTACAGCACCTTGACCTCTTCAGACACCTTAACCGTCGCGCAAAGAAGAGAAATCGATCAACATATCGAGCATGGCGTTGAGATTATTGACCAGATCATTGAGCAACTTAAATCACCGAATCACCACTGTGTTCATTTGCTCAAGGACATCGTCGCCTACCACCACGAGTTTCTCGATGGCTCTGGCTATCCTTATGGATTGTCTGGCGAACAAATTCCTATTTGTGCGCGTATCATCACCGTCGCCAATATTTTTGATGCTCTTACCAGCCATCATCCACACAAGCAAGCCCGCTCAATTCCCTATGCTTTGCTTGATTTAGAAAAGATGGTCTTTGATGGCAAGTTAGATGGCTACTGTGTGAATGCCCTACGCGAACATCAAGATGAATTGGAAGAGATCATTCGCCAGTATCCCGGTACCGATCCATGTCAATCTAACGCTCATTAACTGCATGGCTTAGATTTACGTAACAACATGATTAAGGTCGCAAATGAGATTGGTTTAGTAGAGCGCGCAGTGATAAGCAGGTTGCGTCTACACTCTTAAGTGAGCGTAAACGTATCTAAACGACAGGAGTGATAATGAAACCATCCCCTCTAGCCAGTGGAAGTCAATGCACACTGCCGCCACCTAACGAATTGCTCCTGATTTGGGCGCGCATGAAGCCCAATGACGTTTACTTAAGGCAAATTGTCGATCGGCAATTTAAAGAATTCACCTATATTGAAGTCGCTGAGCAGGCGCTACGGCTGGTTTCTGCCCTGACCTCACTTGGCGCAAAACCGCGCGACAAAATCGCATTAATCTCCAAAAATTGCGCTGAGTGGTTTATCTGTGATTTGGCCATGATGCTGGGTGATTTTATCAGTGTTCCCCTGTTTCCTACCGCGCAAGCTCAAACCATTGAATATTGCCTAACACACAGTGAATGTCATTTTCTGATCGCTGGGAAACTCGATGATAATCAAGCTATCACGCAAGTGATGGCAGATATGTCCACTTTAACGACCATAGCGTTACCTTACGACTCAGCTCCAACCTGCCAGTATCAGTTTTCCGAACTGATTGCCGATTACTCCCCGAGTAAATTACGCCCAGTTCATCAAGATGATACCATCATGTCGATTGTCTATACCTCAGGCACTTCAGGCTATCCTAAAGGCTCAATTTTAACTTATGGCAGTTTCTCTTGGACCGCTAAGCAGATCATCGATCATATTGGTATTCACTCCCAAGATCGGCTCTTTTCCTATTTGCCGTTAGCCCACATTACTGAACGTGTTTATATTTTTGGCTCATCGATTATGGTCGGAATTCCAACCGCCTTCCCTGAGTCATTAGAGACATTTATTGACGATGTTAAAATGCAGCACCCAACCCTATTTATCTCAGTACCTAGGCTTTGGCAGCTGTTTCAACAACGTATTCTGGATAAAATTCCAGACCATGTATTGCAGTTTTTACTGAGTTTTTTCATCACTAAGCGGTTGATACGCAGAAAGATCATTCGCGGATTAGGCTTAGAAGAAGCACGAGTATTAGGCTGTGGCTCAGCGCCAGTGTCACCCGCTTTGCTAAGATGGTACAACCGTTTAGGCTTAGAGATTACCGAAGCGTGGGGCATGACCGAATCATTAGGCTATGGCACCTTAAACTACCCATTTCTTGAAAGCAAAATTGGTACTGTCGGACGGGCAGGCCCAGGGGTAGAACTGCGCATTGCTGACGATGGTGAGGTAATGATGAAAACTCAAGGCATGTTCTCAGGCTATTACCATCAAGAAATTAACGAATCCAGCTTTGATGAGAACGGCTGGTTACACACTGGCGATATTGGCACATTAGATGAGTTGGGTTATCTCACACTACTAGGGCGTAAAAAAGATACCTTCAAAACGGCCAAAGGTAAGTTTGTTGCCCCAGTTCCGATTGAAAAACAGCTGTATGAAAAAAGTCGTGTAGAGATGCTCTGTCTCATTGGCTCAGGTCATCCATCACCTATTTTGTTAGTTGTGCCACATCAGTTTCCGCATTTTGATCGAGCCCGTTACGAACGGCGTACCAAACTCATCATTGACGAGATAAACCAAACGCTGGAACCGCACGCCAAAATTAAGAAAGTACTCATGATCAATAAGCCTTGGAGTATTGAAAATGGCTTTCTTACGCCAACATTGAAAATCAAACGCTTTGAACTAGAAAGGCATTATCAGCATCTCAGTGATAACTGGCCTAATGAACAATTGGTGCAATGGGAAGCGTAGAGAACATAGAGTAAACGGGTGGGATAAACTCGTCACCATCTCACCAAACAGATAAACAAAAGCCCCAGCGTCAGGCTAGGGCTCATCTCTTTCGTCACACTTTCTGTGGCACTATCTCTTCATTAGATAGCCAACTTGGTGTTAAGCAATCCAGTTAATACTGATTGCGCCTACGACTGCGCTTGCTGCTGCCCATAGAGTGACTACGCCAAAAAGTTCTTTTGCGGTTTGACGCCAAGTTGAAGCTTGAACTGTTGTTGTTTGTTGTTGAACTGCATTGTTGTAAGTATTCATAATAATCTCTCTCACTGCTGATTAATTAACCAGACACAGATCACTTTATAGCCAAAAGTGTGACCTAAATCAAGTTACTTTGTGGTTATTTTTCGATCATTTTAAATCTTACCAATATAAAAAAAGCCCCTCGAAAGGGGCTTCTTATCAATAGCTGTTCAAAAAGAACAATTATTTCTTAGCGTTACGCTCTTTAACTTCTGCGATAACTTTTTCAGCAACGTTAGCTGGACATGGTGCGTAATGATCGAATTCCATAGAGAACTGACCACGACCAGAAGTCATAGTACGTAGTTGACCGATGTAGCCGAACATTTCAGATAGTGGAACGTTAGCTTTAATACGAACACCAGTAGCACCAGCTTCTTGGTTACGGATCATACCGCGACGACGGTTCAAGTCACCGATTACGTCACCAACGTTATCATCTGGAGTGAAAACGTCTACGTGCATGATAGGTTCAAGAAGTTGTGGACCCGCTTTAGGCATTGATTGACGGAATGCGCCTTTAGCAGCGATTTCGTAAGCGATTGCTGATGAGTCAACTGCGTGGAAGCTACCATCGAACAGTTCAACTTCAACGTCAAGCACTGGGAAGCCAGCCATTGGGCCTTCTAGCATCATGCTTTCGAAGCCTTTCTCAACTGCAGGCCAGAATTCTTTAGGAACGTTACCGCCCACAACAGTTGATTTGAAAGTAAAGCCAGTGTTAGTTTCTCCTGGTTTGATACGGTAGTCGATTTTCGCGAACTGACCTGAACCACCAGACTGTTTCTTATGCGTGTAGCTATCTTCAACTGGTTTAGTGATAGTTTCACGGTAAGCAACTTGAGGAGCACCCACTTCTAGTTCAACGCCGTAAGTACGTTTAAGGATGTCCACTTTGATGTCTAGGTGAAGTTCACCCATACCTTTCAGGATAGTTTCACCTGAATCTTCATCAGTCTCAACTTGGAATGATGGATCTTCTGCAACCATTTTACCGATCGCGATACCCATTTTCTCAGTTGACCCTTTATCTTTAGGTTTAACTGCGATAGAGATTACTGGAGTTGGGAATACCATTGGCTCCAAAGTAACAGGGTGTTTAGGATCACATAGAGTGTGACCTGTTTGAACGTTCTTCATACCAACGATAGCGATGATGTCGCCCGCTTGAGCGGAAGTTAGTTCGTTACGATCGTCAGCTTGCATTTCAACCATGCGGCCAACACGTTCAGTTTTACCAGTGAACGAGTTCAGGATGGTGTCACCTTTGTTCAATTTACCAGAGTAAATACGAACGAAAGTTAGTGCACCAAAACGGTCATCCATGATTTTGAATGCTAGCGCTTTGAATGTTTCGTCAGCAGAAACGATAGCGTGTTCGCCAGTTTCGTTGCCTTCTTCATCCATTAGAGGTTGTGGTTCAACTTCTTGAGGAGCTGGTAGGTAATCTACAACAGCGTCAAGTACTAGTTGAACACCTTTGTTTTTGAACGCAGAACCACAGTAAGTTGGGAAGAATGCTAGGTCACGAGTACCTTTACGGATACAACGTTTGATGTCTTCGATTGAAGGTTCTTCACCTTCCATGTAAGCCATCATTAGATCATCGTCTTGCTCAACAGCAGTTTCGATCATTTCTTCACGGTACTGTTCAACGTCGTCAACCATGTTAGCTGGTACGTCTTGGATAGTGTAGTTTTCTGGAAGACCAGAATCATCCCATACGTAAGCTTGACGAGTTAGAACGTCAACAACACCAACGAAATCTTCTTCTACACCGATAGGTAGAGTCATTACTAGTGGAGTTGCAGCAAGAACGTTTTTAACTTGGTCAACAACACGGTAGAAGTCTGCACCCATACGGTCCAGTTTGTTAACGAAGATAATACGTGAAACTTCTGATTCGTTAGCATAACGCCAGTTAGTTTCTGATTGAGGTTCTACACCACCAGAACCACAGAATACACCGATACCACCGTCAAGAACTTTCAGAGAACGATATACTTCTACTGTGAAGTCAACGTGTCCAGGGGTGTCGATAACGTTTAAACGGTGACCTTTCCAGAAACAACTTACTGCAGCTGATTGGATTGTAATACCACGTTCTGCTTCCTGAACCATGAAGTCGGTAGTTGATTCACCGTCATGAACTTCACCAGTTTTGTGGATCATACCAGTTAGCTTTAGGATACGCTCAGTAGTGGTAGTTTTACCCGCATCAACGTGCGCGAAAATACCAATGTTTCTGTATTTCGATAAATCAGTAGTCATTGTCTTACTCTGTTAATAAGGTATAAAGTGCGCGCAGAGTATACCATAATCTTTATAGACTGATAGTCCTGCGTGCAGATTCCAAAAAAAAAGTTTGTTGGTTTTTTCAGCTCATGATCATTTCGCGAAATAAAAGAGACATTTCTTGCAGAGTTCTGCACTTAAGAACATTTATCCTTCATTCTGTCGAATTTGTCATAAGCCATGAACGAAAATTTTTCGTTCGCTGTCAGTGAGGAAGTATAGACGAAGCAGTTTACCTGTTTGTCTCCACCTCCACTTATTTTATTCACTGTGAAATATCCGCGCGAGCATACAGGGATTTTAATCAAAGTTCATCAAATGCTTCGATTGCTTCTGATAATTTTTTAACTCCGTGTATTTCCATGCCTTCAATCCCATGTTTCGGCATATTGGCAAAGGGGACGATGGCTTTACGAAAACCGTGCTTATAGGCTTCGTTTAATCGCTCTTGGCCACTTGGCACTGGGCGAATTTCACCAGCTAGCCCGACTTCACCAAACACCACTACATCTTTGGGTACTGGGCGATCACGAAAACTCGATAGCAATGCCACCAATAGCGCTAAATCTGCGCTGGTTTCAGTCACTTTCACGCCGCCAACCACATTGACAAACACATCTTGGTCAGCCATCTGAAGTCCACCATGCTTATGTAAAACCGCAAGCAACAAAGAAAGGCGGTTTTGTTCCATCCCCACAGCAACACGGCGTGGATTGGCTAATTGGGAATAATCCACCAGCGCTTGAATCTCAACCAACAATGGTCGAGTACCTTCCCACACCACCATGACTGAACTGCCCGAAGTCTCTTCTTCGCCACGTGACAAGAAAATAGCCGATGGGTTTTTCACCTCACGCAATCCTTGCCCTGTCATAGCAAAAACGCCTAATTCGTTAATCGCACCAAAACGGTTCTTATGACTACGCAGTGTTCGGAAACGCCCATCAGCATCACCATCCAGCAATACGGAACAGTCAATAATATGCTCAAGTACTTTAGGACCTGCCAGTGTGCCATCTTTCGTTACGTGACCAACAATAAACACCGACACGTTGTTTTGCTTGGCATAGCGAGTCAAGGCAGTGGCTGATTCACGAACTTGTGCCACGCTACCCGGAGAGGATTGCACATCAGAGACATGCATTACCTGAATCGAGTCAATGACCATGATCTTAGGTTGTTCTTTTTCGGCAATTTGGCAAATGCGATCAACATTGGTTTCAGAGAGCATTTTTAAATTGTCTTTAGGTAACCCCAAACGAGCTGCACGCATCGCCACTTGTTGTAACGACTCTTCACCAGTGACATAGAGCGTTGGCATTTGTGAGGAAAGGTAACACATCGTTTGTAGAAGTAAGGTCGATTTACCCGCACCAGGACTACCACCGATAAGAATCGCCGCACCAGGGACAACCCCACCGCCAAGCACTCGGTCAAATTCCTTAAAACCACTAGTAAAACGAGGCACCTCTTGCAAATCTATTTCAGCAAGCGTTTGTACTTGAGACTCTACAGCACCCGCATAGCCTGTCAGTCTTTCATTGCGAGCCACTTGTGGTGATGCAGCTAAGCGAACTTCCGTGATGGTATTCCACGCACCACACGCATTACACTGCCCCTGCCAACGGGGAAAATCAGCCCCACATTCATTACAAACGTATGCACGCTTTGCTTTAGCCATGAATCCTCTATTTTTCTCACAAAAATGACAATAGTAACTTCTTAACCAATAATAAGACGGATGATGCCGATGAAGCTATACCCAAATGACGTCACCATCAAAAGGGCAAGTTGCGACGTGCTTATCTGACGTTACTGATTGCAAGCGTAAAATAACTGCTTTAACTGTCAGCAAATTTGCTCTATTTCACCGAAACAAAATCGCGATGTTATTTGGGTATATTACTAAAGATATACTGATCTAAGCCGATGAACTAACTGAGACAATGACTCTAACAGAATAGTATGCAGCAATCTGAAATACTCTCTTTAGCCGAACGCCTAATATCGGCCTATTATTCAGCGGATCTTGAGTACCTTTTGGGTCAATTAACCCAAGGGGAATCGCCCTCTGTCAAACTGCTCGTCAAAATGGAGCTCAATCGCATCATGACGCCATGCTACAAGAGCGTCGACTTGCGCGGGCGAGTGAATGGCGAGTGTCGTGAATATGAGATCGAAGGTATCACCCACTGGCTCGACGATGTGGCATTTAACGCTTATCACAAAAGTATTCGCAAATACGGATCATACACGGAAGGCGTTTGGGAAGCGCTCAATAATACGCGCAACAACTTTCGTGTGATGCAGCAACGTGGCACGCCGCAGAAAGAAGTGGACACCAAAAGTTCATTCTTTGACGCCGACCCAATTAAGCTCGGATACGATTTGAAGCGATTGGAAAATCGCATGCGTATTTCCACTCAAATCGAGATCCACCTTGCCAATAAACAGCAGGTGGTACATGGCTTGAGTGTCGATTTATCCACCTCTGGTGCGCGCTTTAAAGTGCCCTCTTTCTTCGATTACAAACTCGGCGAAATCATTACGGTTCGCTTTGTCGAACTGTTCAAAGAATACGAAATATCCGGTTTGGATGCGCAGATTGAGTACCGAATTCTCGCTGTAGATGAATCCTATGACAATGATGCCATTAAGTTTTTAAGGGTATTACGCCTTAGTGAAACCGATGCTATTGATCGGGTGATTGCCGAATCCCTGTCCAACAATCGCAAAAAAGCGACCCACGATAATCAGGATAAAATTATTCGTGCCCGCACTCGCGCTTATGAACATGCCTATCTTAAACACAGCTGCTCATTGCCACTCTTTTTTAGTGGTAATGAACTGAAGATCGCGTTAATCACCGAGAATAACCTGCCGCTCTGGCAATACTGGCACGATGAACGTAATCAACAAGCGCTTGGCACCTTATTCAGTGAACAAAGAATGGCAACGTTAACTAAGCCCGGCATTCACGATAGCAATAATGTTCTTTATGCGTTTAAACACGAATATAAAGACAAAACCCTATTTTTCTCGATGATGATGCCAGAGGCAAAACCCGATGAACGCAAGCTGTTTTGGCATATTGGGGCCAAACGCGACAGTTGGAAGGTATTTCGTCTTTGGATGTTCGAGCTATCAACTGACGAGCGACGCGCTTTAGCTAGCCACAGTGAAGAGCTATCTCAGCGCTCTCGTAACCTGACACATTTTGGTATCTTGCAAGAGATCAGTGATCTGCAATCTGCCCATGATTATCTGTTTGTGGATAAACCCGATTTAAGCAGCAAAGCGATTAACCCATTTTGTCACCCACGCAAAGTGCACGGTATGCCAATGGGGGTGTATTTCGATGCTCGCTCGCGCCGCAAAGAACCTCGTTATCATTTTCGTACACCATTAACCTTGATTGACTCCGAAGGGAAACGCTATTCCGGTTTTACCGTCGATATGTCAAAGCGTGGTTTAAGCGTCATTGTCGAAGAGCCAATTTCAATGAAGGTGCAGGACAAAATCACTATCGATTTTGATGAGCTCAAGCTTTATGACAAAGATTTGCCGTTAGACAGTGTTCCCTATCAGCTGATCCGCCTTAGCCCTGAAGGACGACGCGTGCAACTGATGCTCGAAGAGACCTCGAGTACCATGAAAATCATCGCGTTCTTTAACAGCGTTATAGAACACAATCGCGACAAATTACTGCAAAAACCGGAAATTCTTCCTTCATTGGAATTGCTAGAAAGTCTGCACAATATCCTTCTGGATAAGATGGTGAGCTCACCGATTTTTGTGGATAAGAGCACCCGCAATCTTCGCCCTAAGGTGATTGGTGTGAATTACCCATTACCGCGTCATATTGAGTTTTTAGCCAAATTGGGCCAAGAGAACAAAATCTCGCTTGAACCGATTTTTAAGGGGCACACCAATACCCTACTGGCCAATCCGATGAAACGCATCGATGGTGTAGAGCCTCAATTCAACGAGCTCTATATTTCGATTCTGAAGTTTGGCAATCGGGTCAAATCGATAGAAACTCGTTTGCTCAATGAATTTGAAAGCACCCAACAACGCATTGAGTTCATTCGAAATGCGCAGAACATGGGCGAGATTTTTGTACTACGGATTGCATCGGCTCCAATTTTCGATGCGTTCACAACCTTATTGAGGCAAGACTTAGATGAGCTGGCCCAAATCAGCATGCCCAACGCAACAGCATTGGAAAAAGAGATTACGGCACTAGCTGGGTATGGCGAGATAGTTGATGTAACTGACGAAGTCATTATGCGCCTGCAGCTCAATTAGTCCTTTAAGATCCTCAATTCAAGAGACACGAAAGGCCACTTAAGTGGCCTTTCGTTTTCACTGCGTTGACTAACAGGGTACGGTACGAAAATCGGACGATTACGGTTTCGCTTGCCAACTGAGTTTCTGACGTTTTACCAACCCAGCAGATAAAATACACAGCACACCGCCTAGGCCAATATAACGAATGGACGCTTGCGCTTTGGCATAGACTTTAGGCTTTGCATGATAAGCGATCCCTAAACCCGCAGCGGCCATCATTACCAGATCATTAGCGCCATCACCAATAGCAACGGTGTTATGCGCTTCAATGCCATATTGAGCAGTCAATTGCTGCAAGATATCCGCTTTGGTTTGCGCAGACACCACACCGCCTAATACTTGCCCCGTCAGCTTGCCATTCACAATTTCTAGAACGTTTGACTGGGCAAAGTCGAGATTTAAGCGCTCTTTAAGATGATCGGAAAAATAGGTAAACCCACCGGAAGCAATCGCTGTTTTCCACCCAAACTGCTGCAGTGTTGTCACCATCTCACCAAGATCTGGCATGAAAGGAATGCCTGAACGAACCTCATCAAGAATGCTTTGTTCTGCGTCTTTAAGTTTGCTGACGCGCAAACGTAAGCTCTGCTCAAAATCAAGCTCACCTTGCATGGCCCGTTCGGTCACAGCAGACACTTCGTCGCCCACTCCGGCCAATTTTGCAATTTCATCGATACATTCAATCTGAATCGCAGTCGAATCCATATCCATCACAATCAGCCCCGGCTGAGTTAGGTCTGGAACATCATGGATATTGGCATACTCAATTTTCAGTTCTTGCAGAATGGCTTCTTTGTCCGCATCCAAATCACCAGACATCAACGCTACTTCATAAGGGCCAACTTGCCAAATATCTAAAATGGCGTGCTTTTCTCGCGCGTAAAAATCGAGGTCAATAAACAGTTGAGGCGCTAAGTGTTCACCAAAGACAATCCAATTGGCTCGTTTGCGCTCGATAGGGTTAACAATTCGAGTTTCAGGAAACCGTTGAATAAGAGAGGGATGTTTTTTTATAGGTAAAGTCTTAAAAGCGTCCATGTATACTATCCTTAATTGGGAGAAATGAACGTTAACCTATTGCAATTTAAAAACGCAAGTCCCAATATTGGCCAACCCTTAATTTTTGATTAGGTGAAAGTTTATGAATGGCTCACTATTCTCGTTCCGTGTAGTGATGCGTCTCTTTGCTGTCATTGCCGTTGCCGTCATGTTTGTGATCACCATCACTAACAGTGTCATTATTAGTAAAGGTAACGAACGCATTCAAGCCAACCAGTTAGAGACTCTAACCAAAGTATTGATCACTCAGGCCGCCATGACTGCCAGCAGTATGATTGCCGACCAAGATCAAGAGCGTCTCTTAGCTCTCACCAATCAACTCGCGCAAGATCGTTTGGTATTTGATGCCGCTATTTACGATGCTGAAGGGGTAAAACTGGCCTCTAGTGACAACGCTATGAGTGTTCGTGAAGTGTTGGGGTTAGATACCCCATTGCACACAGCCAGTATTGGTCGTCAACAGCTTGTTGAACCCGTCATGCATGATGGGGATATTATCGGCTTCGTACGTGTCACGTTTGAAACTGGCAAAGTGACCGCAATATCAGACCATCACTATCGCAAAAGCGACCGCTACATGTACCTAATGGTATTAATGAGCTTTGTTAGCGGCGTATTGATTACGCTGCTTCTGCGCAAGAAAAAAACGATTGTCCGTCGTGGTGAAAACCTGCTACTGAAAAACGTATCTCAATCGCCACAGGCTTAAAGTGCTATAAATTAGCGATAAAAAAACCTCAGCATGCTGAGGTTTTTTTCGATTCAATCACGGCTTATTACGCGTCTTTATCGCCAATAAGAACCGATTCAAGAGCGATAACAATCATGTCATTGAAAGTTGTTTGACGCTCTTCTGAAGTGGTTTGCTCGCCAGTTTTAATATGGTCTGAAACAGTACAGATAGTCAGCGCTTTAGCACCGTACTCTGCAGCCACACCATAGATGCCAGCCGCTTCCATTTCTACGCCAACAATACCGTATTTGTCCATTACATCGAACATATCTGGATCTGGAGTGTAGAACAGTTCTGCAGAGAACAAGTTACCTACTTTAACTGCCGTACCTTGCGCTTTTGCTGCTTCTTCTGCTGCACGAACCATCTTGTAATCTGCGATAGCTGCAAAGTCATGACCTTTGAAACGGATACGGTTTACTTTTGAATCCGTACATGCACCCATACCGATTACCACGTCACGGACTTTGATATCAGTACTTACTGCACCACAGCTACCAACACGGATGATTTTCTTCACGCCGTAGTCTTTCACGAGCTCAGTCGCGTAGATAGAACATGAAGGGATGCCCATGCCATGGCCCATGACAGAAATTTTGCGACCTTTGTATGTACCAGTAAAACCGAACATATTGCGTACGTCACAAACCTGAACCACATCTTCTAAGAAGGTTTCCGCAATATATTTTGCACGTAGCGGATCGCCAGGCATAAGAACAACGTCAGCGAAATCACCCATTTCAGCGTTAATATGTGGAGTTGCCATAGTTTTGTTTCCTTTATAATTTAAATATCAAGCACATCAACTCTAAGCTGATGGAGCTTGGTGTAAAAACGATTGACCATAATCCATAGGCGACAGCTCAAAATAGCTCGCCAATGATTGACCAATATCAGCAAAAGTATCCCGTAGCCCTAATGAACCTGGATTCACTTTCTGCCCGTAAACGAGTACAGGGATATGCTCACGAGTGTGGTCAGTCCCTTGCCATGTTGGATCGCAACCGTGATCGGCGGTTAGAATCAATACATCTTCCGGAGCCAACAGCGATAACAATTCAGGTAAACGAGCATCAAAATATTCGAGAGCTTGTGCATATCCTGCCACATCACGACGATGGCCGTAAGATGAGTCAAAATCAACAAAGTTGGTAAAGACAATCGTATTGTCTTGTGCTGCTGCCACTTGCTTTAGCGTGGCATCGAACAGCGCGGGAATTCCCGTTGCTTTCACTTTGTCGGTAATACCGCAGTTAGCGTAAATATCAGCAATCTTACCAATCGATACGACTTTACCCTGCTTCTCACTGACCAATTTTTGCAACACAGTCGCCGCTGGCGGCTCAACCGACAAATCTCGACGATTGCCTGTACGTGCAAACTGACCTGCTTTGGGACCAATGAATGGTCGAGCAATCACGCGACCAATATTGTAATCCTCTAGCTCTTCACGAACGATTTGGCACAGGGTCAATAAATTATCTAAACCAAACGTCTCTTCATGGCACGCAATCTGGAATACCGAATCGGCAGAAGTGTAGAAGATTGGTTTGCCTGTTGCCATATGCTCTTCGCCCAAATCATCTAAAACTTGGGTTCCTGATGAATGACAGTTGCCTAAATAACCAGGTAACTGCGCCCTAGCAACAATGCGCTCTAATAACTCTTGGGGAAAGCTCTCGGTTTTGTTGGTGAAGTATCCCCAATCAAACAGTACCGGAACGCCAGCAATCTCCCAGTGACCTGAAGGTGTGTCCTTACCTGAAGATAGCTCAGCTGCATAGCCATAAGCACCAATAATGTCGGCTTGTTTATCCAATCCGGGAGCAAACGACCCCGTCGATTCTTGATGAGCTAGGCCCAATCCCAACTTGGATAAGTTTGGCAAAGTCAGCGCTCCGTGACGATGTTCATTATCGGCATGGCCTTGGGCACATTGCTCAGCAATATGGCCCAATGTATCAGCACCCACATCACCAAACACATTCGCATCGGCTGTTGCGCCAATGCCAAATGAGTCTAAAACTAAAATAATGGCTCTTTTCATTTGTTTCTATTACTTCCAGTCGTCACTCTGACACTACGCGCGCAGATAGCGATAAATCATCGGTAAATTTGGCGCCGTATCGCTAATGGTAACGGCTTTAATTAACTGCTGTGCAGCGTTCTGCCAATCTTGCTCATTGTTAGCATGTAACATAGCGATTGGAGTTTGAGCATCAACGCTATCGCCAAGTGCTGCAAACTGATCCATGCCGACAGAGTAATCAAGCAGATCATCAGCAACGCGACGACCGCCGCCCAAGCCAACGACTGTCATGCCAATCGCCCGCGTGTCCATCGCACTGATCACGCCGGACTGTTGCGCAAATACCGGTTTAATGACATTAGCCTTAGGTAAATAGCGCTGCATGTTGGCAATGAGATCGTTTGGTCCACCCAGCCCTGCCACCATACGCTCAAAACGTTCGGCAGCACTGCCATTATCAAGCGCCTGCTGCAATGTAGCCTTGGCGGACTCGCTATCTTTTGCTAATCCGCCAAGAACAAGCATTTCAGCCCCTAGAGCCAGTGTCACTTCCGTCAAACGAGGGTTACGATATTCGCCCGTGAGAAAACGAATAGCTTCACGAATCTCTAACGCATTACCAGCTGACGATGCCAACACTTGGTTCATGTCGGTCAGTAATGCACTGGTGCGAGTTCCGGCACCATTAGCCACTGACACTATCGATTCTGCTAGCTCTTGCGACAATTCATACGTCGGCATAAACGCGCCCGAACCCACTTTTACATCCATCACCAAAGCATCTAAACCAGCAGCAAGCTTTTTCGACAGAATAGATGACGTAATCAAAGAGAGATTATCTACGGTCGCAGTAATATCTCTTGTCGCATAAACGCGTTTATCGGCTGGAGCCAAATTGCCAGTTTGACCGATGATTGCCACGCCCGCTTGTTTGGTGACTTGTGCAAATTGTTCATTATTGGGGGTGATGTTATAGCCAGGTATGGATTCCAGCTTATCTAGCGTCCCACCCGTATGACCTAGACCTCGTCCAGAAATCATCGGTACATAACCACCACAAGCAGCGACCATCGGTCCTAAAACTAGCGACGTTAAATCACCTACTCCGCCGGTGGAGTGCTTGTCCAGCACTGGACCATCAAACTGCATTGGAGCCCAATCTAGTACCATTCCGGAATCACGCATGGCACACGTCAGCGCAATTCGCTCGGGCATGGTCATTTCACGAAAATAAATCGCCATCGCAAACGCGGCGATCTGTCCTTCAGAAACGCTATTATTGGCAACACCTTGGATAAAGAACTGAATCTCTTCAGCACTTAGAATCTCGCCATCACGCTTTCTGCGGATAATTTCCTGAATTAAAAACATGAGATATCCCTATTTACATCCCGATAGTTAGGCGAAGTCATAACTCCGCCCATACTTTCTTAATAAGCCGCTGGATCAGCCGTTTGATCGGTGGCTTCTAGGGTATTCAACAGGTTGGTAAGTAGGCTTGAAGCACCAAAGCGGTAATGGCGACTATCAACCCAAGAGTTACCTAAAATCTCATCAGCCATAGCAAGGTAGGCCTGAGCATCTTCCGCAGTGCGAACACCACCCGCAGGTTTAAAGCCGACTTTGTCTGCTACACCCATATCACGAATCACTTCTAGCATCATGCGAGCCGATTCAGGTGTCGCGTTTACTGGCACTTTACCTGTGGATGTTTTGATGAAATCAGCGCCCGCGACGATAGCGATGCGAGAAGCCGCTTTAATTAAGGCTTCTTCTTTTAGCTCACCGGTTTCAATAATGACTTTTAATAGCACCTTGTCGCCACACGCAGCTTTACACTGTTTCACCAATTCAAAACCGCAAGTTTCATCACCAGCGATAAGAGTACGATAAGGGAATACCACGTCCACTTCGTCTGCGCCGTAAGCAACAGCAGCCTTGGTTTCAGCCACTGCGATTTCGATGTCATCGTTACCGTGTGGGAAATTCGTCACAGTCGCAATACGAATGTCAGGTGTTCCTTGTTGTTTTAAGGTCTTCTTAGCAATAGGAATAAAGCGAGGATAGATACAGATAGCTGCAGTGTTCCCTACCGGGCTTTTCGCATCGTGACAAAGTTGAATCACTTTCTCATCGGTATCGTTGTCATTTAAAGTGGTTAAATCCATTAATTTTAGTGCACGTAAAGCCGCCGCTTTTAAATCGCTCATTTCTATCTCCGATCAAAATAATTCATTAAGTCATGCTAATACCTAAGGTACATCAGCACACAATGAACGGACTTGGTTCCTTGAAGAATCCCTCAGTGAGAAGATCGCTATCCCTAGCACCGCACAGTACCTAGTGGTCTGCTAATTTCAGTTGCACCGTCATCATCCTAATGACAATACAACTGGATTTGCTCACGAGATTCATACTGTGGCGCCGCATACCTTAGCGCTCTTAGGTACGAATCCCTAGCAGTAAGAAAAACGCAAACGGTTTGGATCTCAAAACCCTTACGTTATCTCAGTGGTTTTCTATTGCGACAAACCTAGCATCGAGCCTTAACTATTTGTCACATCAGAAATTAAAGAGTTTTCCATTCCCCTAAAACTAAAAAACCCCGCAGCAATCACTTGCTACGGGGTGTAATTAGGCGGCGTCTATATAAATTAGCTCAACTAATTATAGAGACAAGAAGAAGCCAGCAATGGTAGCTGCCATCAAGTTAGATAGCGTACCAGCGGCTACTGCACGCATACCAAAACGTGCGATGTCGTGGCGACGATTTGGTGCCAATGGACCAAGACCGCCAAGCAGAATAGCAACAGATGACAAGTTCGCAAAACCACATAGAGCGAATGAAATGATCGCCTGAGTTTTATCTGTCATTGGTAGACCAGTTGTTGCAACAACGTGGTTTGCTGCGTCTTTAACGTATGGTACGAAGTCTAGGTAAGCAACAAATTCGTTTACTACCAGTTTTTGACCAATGAAAGAGCCAGCAAGAGTTGCTTCACTCCAAGGCACACCGATAAGGAATGCAACAGGAGAGAACACCCAGCCCAATAGCATTTGTAGTGATAGGTCGCCCATACCGAACCAACCACCGACACCACCAAGTACGCCGTTAACCAAAGCAATCAGACCAACGAATGCAAGTAGCATTGCACCGATGTTTAGCGCAAGTTGCAGACCCGTTGCTGCGCCGCTTGCTGCTGCATCGATTAAGTTAGCTGGTTTGTCTTCTTGATCCGCTAGACCTTCTTCAAGAATATTGTCGTTTGGCTTTTCAGTTTCTGGCTTGATGATTTTTGCAAATAGAAGACCACCAGGAGCCGCCATAAATGATGCTGCTACCAAGTATTCTAGAGGTACACCCATTGATGAGTAACCAGCAAGAACACCACCAGCAACAGAAGCCAAACCACCACACATTACTGCAAACAGTTCAGATTGAGTCATGCGTGAAATAAAAGGACGAACAACAAGAGGAGCTTCAGTTTGACCAACGAAAATGTTTGCCGCTGCAGAAAGAGATTCTGCACGAGAAGTACCCAACGCTTTTTGTAAGCCGCCACCAAGAATGCGGACAACCCACTGCATAACACCTAGGTAATAAAAAACAGAGATCAACGCAGAGAAGAAGATAACAGTTGGTAGAACTTGGAAAGCAAAGATAAAACCGATGCCATCGACAGAGAAGTTAACCAAACTTCCGAATAGGAAGCCGATACCGTCTTTACCGTAATCGATAACGTGTTGCACGCCAGCTGAGAAACCAGCTAGTACATCACGACCCCATGGTACGTATAAAACGAAACCACCGATAATAAATTGGATAGCGAAAGCGCAACCCACGGTTCTTAAATTGATAGCTTTGCGGTTATCAGAAAGTAACACTGCAAACGCAATGAGTACGATCATGCCGACTAGGCTCATAAACAGGCTCATAGTTTATGATTTCCTTCCAGGTTAGTAGTTGGTGTTGGACACTGAATAATTTCGGGCACGGATTATACGCACGACTTTATTAAAAGTAATGAGCTGCTCACGCTTTTATGAACAGATTTATTAGCATACATCTCTATTTGAGAGTTTCATCACGGTAAGTTTAAAAACGCCTGCCAAATCCAACCTAAGAATAACCTATATTTAACATTTATTTTTCATTTTTCCTTGTTGCGCTGCAACCGTTTGCGCTCCATAAAATTCGACACGTTAACGATTGTTTAATTAATCTTCTCTGCATAATCGCTACAAGTTTCTATCGAGTTAGTTTGTTCTACACCACCAAAACATGAGTGTCTCGTCACACTAGTTGGCACGCATTTTTCATAAGTGAGCAGTTGGATTACGAGAAAGCGCACAAAACGGGTTGTTTAAATGGCTACATCAGCCTTTAACTTCCTTGTTACTTTCCCTGTTGAATAAGACCTTTGATGATCGCTTGGAAACTTAACGCACAAGTGCTTATTGACGCTCGATTGCACCAATTTAGTGAAAAACGCACCAATTTGTGCAAAAGAAACGTTTGCATTCAATAAAGTCGCTCAGATCACATTTTACAATCTCTCATGTTAAAAATTGTTATCAATAGAAACTTAAATTTAACATTTGAAATGAATAAACTCGTTTATTTAATAAAAAAATGTGACTTGATGTGAAGTAATCCACTTTTTTTTTCTAAGCAAACGATAAACTGATTCGCTATTTGTATCCATGACGACGCCTAGAACGACTCCCCATTTTGGGGCAAATCTCGATAGGTTTTGGGATACAGTTTTCTTAACTACACACGTTTTCAATCTGGATTGAAAACATAGACAGTGGCATTGCAACATAGGGATTTCATTGTGAAAAAGTCCATTTTAAAGCTCACAACACTTGCACTAGCAGTATCTTCTTTTAACGTATTAGCTGCCGCAAAACCTGCTGTTATTTACGATACAACAGGTAAATTTGATAAATCATTTAACGAAGCCGTTTACCAAAATGGCGTTAAAGTCATGAATGCTGAAGGCAACGAGGTTCGTGAATTTGAACCACAAAACGAAGCTCAACGTGAACAAGGTCTGCGTCGTTTAGCAAGTCGCGGCTTTAGCCCTATCGTGGCAGTTGGCTTCAACATGGTATCGGCAGTTGACAAAGTTGCGGCAGAGTTTCCTAAGATTCACTTCGTCGTACTTGACTCAGTCGTAGACAAACCAAACGTTCAATCTATCGTGTTTAAAGAACAAGAAGGCTCGTTCCTTGTTGGTGCGATCGCCGCAAAATACTCAAAAACTGGTGTAGTTGGCTTTGTTGGCGGCATGGATATCCCTCTTATTCGTAAATTTGAGTGCGGCTATGAACAAGGCGCGAAATTTGCGAATCCTAAAATCCAAGTACTACAAAACATGACTGGTTCAACTGGCGCTGCATTTAATGACCCAGCAAAAGGTTCTGAATTAGCTAAAGCTCAATTCTCTAAAGGCGCTGACGTAATTTACGCAGCAGCAGGCGGTACAGGTCTTGGTGTTTATCAAGCGGCTGCAGATGCGGGCAAATACGCAATTGGTGTGGACTCAAACCAAAACCACATCCACCCAGGCACCATGCTAACGTCTATGGTGAAAAAAGTAGGCCAAGCTGCTTATAAGAGCTGGCATGCTGAAATGGACGGCACTTGGAAACCAGGTGTTACTGTTCTGGGTCTAGAAGATAACGCTTTAGATTACGCAATTGACCAATACAACAAAGATCTGATCACTCCTGCAGTGAAAACCTATGTTGATGGCCTTAAAGCCGACATTATTGCTGGAAAAATCAAAGTTCACGATTACACTACAGATAACACCTGTAATTTCTAACTTTATGATTTTATAGAAATAATAAGCACGCCGCTCTTGTCAGCGGCGTGTTGCTATGCAGCTCTTGATAAGCAACAAACTGCATTATTATTTCATTCTTTTCGCTTATTTTCAGGAAGTTATCTCGTGACTCAAGCTCAAAATTTCGCCATAGAGCTGCAGAAAATCGACAAACGTTTTGGCGCGGTGCATGCCAACAACAGCATCGACTTACAAGTTCCTGCTGGCACTATCCATGGCATCATTGGAGAGAACGGTGCTGGTAAATCAACGTTGATGAGTATCATCTACGGCTTCTATCAGCCTGATTCAGGTCACATGCGCGTAGCCGGACGCTCATATGAACCACACAATTCTCAAGAAGCCATTGCCGCAGGGATTGGCATGGTGCACCAACACTTTATGTTGGTCGACACCTTTACTGCTCTAGAAAACATTATCCTAGGTGCAGAAACAAGCTGGCAACTGAAAGAAAGTCTCTCTTCAGCACGTAAAAAACTCCACCAGCTTGCGAAAGATTACGGTCTAGAAGTGCCACTAGATACGCCTGTTGGTGAACTGCCTGTAGGCATTCAACAGCGTGTAGAGATCCTTAAGGCCTTGTATCGTGATGCCAATATTTTGATTCTTGATGAACCAACGGGCGTGTTGACTCCTCAAGAAGCCGACCACTTATTCGTCATTCTCGATAAACTTCGTGCACAAGGCACCACTGTCATCATCATCACTCACAAACTGCGTGAAGTGTTAGCCATAACCAACAACATCTCGGTTATGCGTCAAGGTGAGATGGTCGCTCACGTTGAAACCTCAGCGACCAACAAAGAAGAGCTGGCCGAGTTAATGGTGGGACGTAAGGTGCGTTTGAAAGTGGATAAAGCACCAGCAACGCCATCACAAGAGCGCATTAAAGTGGTGGATCTATGCTTCACTGACAATTCAGGTGTCCAGCGCGTTAAACACGTCAATTTCAGCGTTCGCGCAGGCGAAGTGGTTGGTATCGCTGGGGTATCAGGCAATGGTCAATCAGAAATCTTGTCGCTACTGTCAGGCATGATGTCACCAACGTCAGGCGAGATTGTACTTAACGAGCATGTGATTAATGCTGATCACCTACTTGATCCGCAAAAGATTCGCGGCATAGGGGTTGGCCATATTCCTGAAGACCGTCACAAGCAAGGCCTAATCAACAAATTCGAAGCACAAGAAGCGTACATTCTGGGCTATCACAATCTTCCTAAATACAACAAAGGCGTGCTGCAAAATAAACAAGCGATTGCCGATCTGTGTTTAGAAAGCATGAACAAATGGGATGTACGCCCAAATGACATCCATCTAAAAACCGCTAACTTTTCCGGTGGTAACCAGCAAAAGTTGGTGATCGCCCGTGAGATGGAAGAAAACCCAGATGTGCTGTTGGTCGGACAACCAACACGTGGTGTGGATATTGGTGCCATTGAATACATCCACCAACAAATCATCGCCAGTCGTGATGCAGGAAAAGCCGTCTTGCTTGTCTCCGTTGAACTCGACGAAATCCTCGCCCTAGCAGACCGAATTTTAGTGATGTTTGATGGTGCGATTGTTGGTGAAGTCTCTGCCGCGAAAGCAGATGAGAAAACCCTTGGTCTAATGATGGCAAATATTGTTCCTGACCATATTCAACAAGAGCAAGGAGAATAAGCATGAGTCAAGTTAAGGTTCCTGCTTGGGTAACCATTGGCCTATTGCCAGCAATTAATGTGTTAGTGGCATTTATTGTCTCCGCATTTTTGTTTATGTACATCGATATTAACCCTATCGATGCAGTCAAAGTCATGTGGACGGGAGCTTTTGGTTACTCAGAAGGCTTTGGTTACACACTCTACTACACCACTGGATTCATTTTCACAGGTCTGGCGGTGGCAGTTGCTTACCATGCTGGACTATTCAACATCGGTGTCGAAGGCCAGTCTTATGTAGGTGGCTTGGGCGTTGGTCTCATCTGTTTAAGTGTAGGCGATGTAGCACCTTGGTACGTAGTATTACCCTGTAGCATTATCGTAGGTGGGCTATTTGGTGCTTTATGGGCATTTATTCCCGCTTATCTACAAGCGAAACGCGGCTCACATATCGTTATCACCACGATCATGTTTAACTTTATTGCCTCGTCGTTAATGGCCTATTTACTCGTTGATGTATTGAAAGCGCCTGGTTCCATGGCAACCGAAACTCGTATCTTTGCCGAGGGTAGCTGGCTACCACAAATGCACGAAGTGATGGGATTATTTGGGATTGATATGGCGCAAAGCCCGCTCAATATCAGCTTTTTCTTCGCGTTAATCTGCTGCTTTGGCGTGTGGTTGCTCATTTGGCATACCCGCTGGGGTTATGAGATCCGTTCGATCGGATCTAATCCATCAGCAGCTTCTTACGCTGGTATCAACTATGTCAAAGTAGTCGTTATTACTATGTTGGTTTCAGGGATGCTGGCTGGCTTCTTTGGCGTTAACGTTCTGCAAGGTGAACTGCATCAGGTTAAACTTGGCTTTGTCGAAGGCTTTGGTTTTACCGGTATCGCGATTGCATTAATGGGCCGTAATCACCCCGTAGGCGTGTTTTTCTCTAGTCTACTGTTTGGTTTCTTATATCAAGGCGGCGCCGAGTTAAGCTTTGAATATGGCGTTGACCGTAACATCGTTGTGGTACTTCAAGGCCTAGTCATTCTCTTTAGTGGTGCGTTAGAACATATGTTCAAACCTTCTCTAGAAAAGCTCTATCTACGCCTCTTTGCTCGTCGTCAAATTGAGGGAGAAGCCTAATGTTTGAAACAATTATTCAAATTCTCGACTCCACTATTCGTATGGCAACTCCGCTGATTCTCGCTGCATTAGCAGGGATGTTCAGTGAACGCTCGGGTGTGGTTAATATTGGTCTTGAAGGTAAGCTGTTGGCCGCTGCCTTTGCTGGCTCGGCAACCGCTTATGTGACGGGTTCTGCTTGGCTTGGACTTGGCGCAGGGATTGGGATCTCTATCCTACTTTCACTGCTGCACGGTTTTGCCTCTATCACTCACCGTGGTGACCAAGTGGTCAGCGGTATGGCGATTAACATTCTTGCCGCAGGTTTAACGGTGACGCTTGGTCGCTATTGGTTCCACCAAGGCGGTAATACTCCAGCCCTTTCTGGGGATGGCCGTTTTGCGCCCATTACCTTACCAGGTGCAGATGCAGTTCAAGATATTCCCGTACTAGGACATATTTACTCTGAACTGCTCAGTGGCCACTCCTTGATCGAATATTTGGCATTCATCATGGTACCAATCTCTTGGTTCATTTTGTTTAGAACTCGCTTCGGATTGCGTTTACGCGCGGTAGGTGAATCTCCAGCAGCTGTTGATACTGCCGGTATTTCAGTGATTAAAATGCGCTACAGTGCGCAGATCATTTGCGGGATTTTGGTCGGAATGGGTGGGGTTTACCTATCGGTAGGACAAACGGCTCAATTCATTCCAAACATGAGTGCCGGTAAAGGCTATATGGCTCTTGCCGCATTAATCTTTGGTAAATGGCGTCCACTTAATGCCATGGCCGCATGTTTGCTGTTTGGTTTCTTGGATGCGCTAGCCATTCGTCTCCAAGGTGTTACCATCGCGGGCGTTGATGTACCGGTACAAGCTATCGAAGCACTACCTTACATCCTTACCGTATTCCTACTTGCAGGCTTTATTGGCAAAGCGATTGCGCCTAAAGCAGTTGGTGTTCCTTACACCAAAGAGCGTGAATAGCCATTAATATTCTGTAGTTGCAGATCAAGAAAGGGGCATAATGCCCCTTTTCTTTTTGTTGTGCCCGTGAAGCCAACTTTGCCACTTGCTTTGGCTCAATCCCATCAATCTAGGTGAAAAACCTCATGGCTGTTTTGCCATAGTCGCTCAACTAACTCCGTCGGATTTTCCTCTCTTAACTCAGCCAAGCATGTTAACACTTGTGGCAAGTGTGCTGGATGATTTGGTTCTCCCTGATAACCATTCAGCGGCATGTCAGGCGCATCGGTTTCTAGAACCAAAGAGGAAAGCGGCAATTTAGCAACACTCTGCCTAGTTTTGTTCGCTCTTGGGTAGGTAATTACCCCACCAATGCCCACTTTAAAACCAAGATCGATGAATGGCTTGACCTGTTCTACGCTACCGGAAAAACCGTGCAGTACACCACCAAACTCAAAACGCGCAGTTTTGAGCAATTTCAACAAACGCTGATGCTGTTTACGACAATGAAGGATTAAAGGGAGTTTATGCTGAGTAGCAAGACTGATTTGCGCCATCAATACGGCTTCTTGCAATGCAGCTGGCACATCAACCACACCATCAAGGCCACATTCACCCAACGCAACAATATTGGCGTTACGTTCGGCTAGGGCTTTATCGAGCGCCAAAATAGCGCTGGAGCTCTTTTCATGCAGAAAGTAAGGGTGCAGACCATACGCACCCCATAACCGCTGAGAATGCGATTGGGTAAGCTGAGAGAGCCTATCCCATCCTCTGGGTTCCGTGCCCGGTATAAGGATTTTTGATACTCCTGCCTCTTGAGCCTTAGCTAACGACCTTTCAATCGGAATAAAAGGCGCGAAATCGAAATGACAGTGAGTATCAAATAACATGATTATTGCTCTTCGCGTTTAAATACCAGTTCAGTCGCTGTGGACTCTTCTGGTACATAGTAATAACCCGCCGTATCGAACTGTTTTAGTTCGTCAATTGAACCAATCTGACGATCAATAATAAAACGCGCCATCATGCCACGTGCTTTCTTCGCAAAGAAACTGATCACTTTGTATTGACCGTTTTTCGCATCTTTGAATATCGGGGTAATAATGGTGCCATCAACCGCTTTCGGTTTTACCGCTTTGAAATATTCGTTCGACGCCAAGTTAACTAAGACATTATCCCCTTGCTCTGCCAACGCTTCATTGATTTTGTCGGTGATAATATTTCCCCAGAATTGATAAAGATTCGTACCACGAGGGTTAGTTAGCTTAGTGCCCATCTCTAGACGATATGGTTGCATCAAATCAAGCGGCTTTAATACGCCATAGAGACCAGACAACATGCGCAGATGCTGTTGGGCATAACTAAGATCATCATCACTCAAGGTTTCCGCTTCTAGACCGGTGTAGACATCCCCTTTAAAAGCAAAAATCGCTTGACGAGCATTATCGAAGTCAAAGTGTGGAGTCCATTGAGCAAAGCGCGCCACGTTGAGTCCAGCGATGTTATCACTGACCTTCATCAGCTCAGCTATCGCTTGTGGAGATAGGGTTTTACACACTTCAATCAACTCAACGGAATACTCGGTTAATTCAGGTAACGTATGACGTTCAGTCGTTAACGGTGATTCGTAATCCAGTGTTTTCGCAGGAGAGACAACAATCAGCATAATGGGCATCCTAATAATTCAGTGTTGAGCAAGTTATTTTATTTACTTAAGGGTACAAAAAAAGCCATGCAGTGTCTGCATGGCTTTTTCAATCTTAGCTATTGCTCGAACCGATTAAGGCTGTTTTGGTGGATTATCCCAAATGCCTTCTTCAAGCTGAGCTTTCAACTCTGGATAGTCGTTCACATCGAAGGTTGGCAACTTACCGGCTTTCAACTGCTTGTTGTAGTCTTTGGTTAATTTCACCACGATACCTGATAGCAGTAGAATCGCAACCAAGTTAACAATCGCCATCAGTGCCATAGAAACGTCAGCCATTGACCATACCGTTGGTAGGTTTGCTAGAGAACCAAACATCACCATGCTTAGGAACACGAAACGAAATACCATTAAACCTTTCTTGTTCTTGTGCTCTAAGAAGATCAAGTTTGTTTCTGCATACGCATAGTTTGCAATGATCGAAGTAAAGGCAAAGAAGAAAATGGCTAGTGCAATGAACGGGCCGCCCCAGCTACCCACTTGCGCACTCAAAGCGCGCTGGGTCAATTCAATACCTGTGATATCACTGTGCGGTACGTATTCCCCAGACATCAGAATGATAGCGACCGTTGCAGAACAGATAACGATGGTATCGGTAAATACACCCAACATTTGCACGTAACCTTGTGATGCAGGGTGTGGTGGATATGGAGTTGCAGTTGCAGCCGCGTTAGGCGCAGAACCCATACCGCCCTCATTCGAGAACAGACCACGTTTAACGCCATTGATCATTGCTTGAGCGATAGCGTAACCAACACCACCAGCAGCAGCTTGTTGGAAACCAAATGCACTCTTGAAAATCAGCGCGATGATGTCTGGTAGTTTCTCAATATTTGAGAAAACCACAAATAGTGCAATCGCAAGGTAAGCTAATGCCATGAATGGAACGATGATTTCAGCAGTACGAGCGATCTTACGAATACCACCAAAAATAACGATACCTGACAGAATTACGATGCCAATACCGATGTAAATTTCATCGAAATGGAATGCAGTGTGAATTGCGTTAGTAATCGAGTTCGCTTGAACTGCGTTAAACACCAAACCAAATGCTAACAGTAGGAAGATAGAGAACAATACGCCCATCCAGCGCATGCCTAGACCTTTCTCCATGTAGTAAGCAGGACCACCACGGTAGTTGCCATCTTTATCGCGAGTTTTATATAGCTGAGCAAGTGCACTTTCTGCATAAGAAGTTGCCATGCCAAGCATAGCAGTCATCCACATCCAGAAAATCGCGCCAGGTCCGCCAGCAGTCAATGCAACTGCCACACCCGCCATGTTACCGGTGCCAACACGAGCAGCTAAGCTGGTACAAAGAGCTTGGAAAGAAGAGATACCAGCACTGTCATCTTTGCGGCTGTTCTTCAAGACAGAGAACATATGGCCGAAATGACGAAATTGAATAAAACCCAAACGCAGTGTGAAATAGATACCCACACCCACTAATAAATAAACAAGAATCGACCCCCAAAGTAGGTCATTCAGTAAGTTAATTAAGTCTGTCACAAGAACCTCTCATAGAGTGTTTGACGCTGTCCTAGCCGTATTCATCGAATGTTTGGAGTACATCGCGCTGCGAAATTTATAAATATTAGGTAGGCACTCCAACCCGAAACATGGCCATGGAATCCGTTCGTGATCATTCAGCGCATTTTTTGACGGGCGGATAATGCAGGCTCAAATCACAAAAATCAATAGGAACCTAATAGCATAAATTTGTTATTTTTTACCGTAAAATCACCAATTATTAACACTCCATTTTCCAACTAAAACGCAATCAACAAACAAGTTTGCAACATTTAAGATACAAGTCAGCATAAAAACTAGGCAATAGCGCGTTAACAGCATGGTTGAATCTCATCCCTTGAGAATAAAGGGATTTCAACGGGGTCAGCCTACCCAATTAGATAAAAAAACTGGCTCAAGTATCGTTCGCTCAAAAAACAATCAGAAAAACTTCACTCTTCTTTTTTCACAACAGTTTGTTAACAAGGTTTTTTTACTGACGAAAACGTTTGCCCATTTCAATCGCTGAAAATTTGTACTACACCAAAGTGGTAAAAATGTGAATTCGAGCTCAAAGTCCGAAAAAAGTTAAAAAAAACGTAACATTTGGGAAACAAACGATGGATAGAGTGATCTCAGTTGTGCTATTTACAGCATTGAGGGAATGACTGAATCACAGTTATCTTGACCACAACAACGCAGATGAGGCTTGCTTATGGATGATATGCACTTCGTAGAACTGTTGGAAAATGAGATTAATAAAATTCGCGCAGCCCGCACTAAACCCGGGAAAAGGATGTGGAGAGAAATCGAAGCAATACGTGATAAGAAACGGCTCGAAAAAGAGCTTATGGAAATGGATGTCTGTCTCGATATCAATGATATTCAGTACTAACCTCAGCTGATTTACATCAGATAAACAAAAGAGGCGTCCTGAGACGCCTCTTTTATTTATCCTATGATCTGAGAGTTAATGACATTCCAACGCATTTTCTCGTACGAGTTTAGCCAACTGTTTATAACGATCAGCAATGGTGTCACCAAACAGTGGGTCAGACTCACTTTCACTCCACTGCGATTCGACGTTTCTCCAATCATTGACCGTGAAGGTTTCGATAATCTTTGGTAAAACCGAACGCTCTTCTATATCCAGATGCTGTTTCTGCGCCACAATAAAGTCTTCCAGCTGCGCCATAAACACATCTTGTGGAACTATCGCGTCTTGCAAAATCATCTCGACAATATTTAAGAAGTCGTGCGTTTTATCCGCCAGATCCAAATGCTCTCTTGCTAAGTTCACCATGCTGTCGTCTACGCCATATTTATCAATATAGTAGTGATAAATAATGTCTTCTTTAGGGTGATGAACTGCCTCGGAATGTGTGGAAAGGTAATCCACCACCTCTTTAATAAGGCTGTAATTCACACTTTCTTCAGCTCGCAATGCTTCCAGTTTACTGCGGAGAATTACCAGTAAACGCGTCATGTAACCGTGTTCGCGTCTTATCCGTTCAATCATCATAGTGCAGCTCCTTTACACACTTTTTGTCAGTGTATAAAAGTTAACCAACGCACACTTTGACTGGAGTCGAAGTTTTGCCTCACAGGCACAGTTACCGCCAAAAGACGTCCTTAGACTTCAGGAGCATCTACTGATATTTGCCAATTGATTGGTGTTTTACCCTGCTGCTGTAGAATCTGGTTAGTCTGAGAAAAATGACGGCATCCAAGAAATCCGCGGTGAGCTGACAATGGTGATGGATGTGGTGCTTTCAGAACAAAATGACGGTTAGTATCAATCATGCGTCCTTTTTTCTGCGCATGGGAGCCCCAGAGGAGAAAGACAATCCCTTCGCCATGTTGATTAAGAGCATCAATCACTTTATCGGTAAATTGTTCCCAGCCAGTATTTGCATGAGAATGAGCCATTCCCTGCTCAACTGTCAGCACCGTATTAAGGAGTAACACACCTTGATCTGCCCACTCTTTTAAATAGCCATGGTGCGGTGTGACAAAGCCAGGAATGTCCTGTGTCATCTCTTTATAGATATTCACCAGTGAAGGGGGTGTTCTTACATCAGGAAGGACAGAAAAGCACAAACCATGCGCTTGATTAGGACCATGATAAGGATCTTGGCCAAGCATCACGACTTTCACTTGATTAAATTCAGTAAAACGAAATGCGTTGAATACATCTTTGGCGGGAGGGAAAACCACCTTGCCTGCTTGTCGTTCTGATTCAACAAATTGCAAGGTATGCTGAAAATAAGCCTGTTCTTTTTCGGCACCAATCACATCATGCCAGGTCAATGACTGAGTCATAAAAAGATCCTTAATTCTTTGAGTAATCAGGCCATTGTATACCTAATTCCATCCAGAATGCAGGGTCCCCCAGTCATCAACCTAACTTTACACGCCTATTTGCCCGATTTCTGTGGAGATCGGTGGTGCCCTTGACCATTAACATGGCGATTAGGCACTGGCATTGGGCGGGGACTAACCATTAACACTGCTGCTGACATAACGACTTCCTCCGATACTGCTAGGTCAACATTTTACATGAAAAAAAGATGCCAATATTGTGAGTCTGCCGCGAAAAACTTACGCCTCTAAGTGGAATTGCCTTAATTTTGCAATTTCTTCAGGCCAAATGTCTGGATCAATCGTTTCTAGAATCAGAGGGATACGATCAAAGCGAGGATCTTTCGCTATATACTCAAAACACGACCAACCAATCGTACCTGCACCTAACGAATGATGGCGATCGACCTTACTACCGCAAGGGTTCTTTGAATCATTGATATGCATTGCCCTTAAATAGTGCATGCCAACAACACGATCAAATTCAGCAAAGGTGGCAGCACATGCCTCCTCTGTCGTTAAATCATATCCAGCGGCAAAGGTGTGGCAAGTATCGATACAAACACCGACACGACTCTTATCTTCAACTTGCTCAATAATTTGCGCCAAATGCTCAAAACGCCAGCCCAAATTACTGCCCTGCCCCGCGGTGTTTTCAATCACGGCAATCACATTCGGCACCGCTTGGTGCGCCAAATTAATCGACTCAGCAATTTTACTGAGACACTCAGCTTCAGAGATCTGCTTAAGATGACTACCTGGGTGAAAATTCAATAACTTAAGACCTAGTTGCTCACAACGCTCCATCTCATCAATAAACGCTGCCCTAGATTGCGCCAATTTCTCCTCATCGGGTGCACCCAAATTGATCAGATAAGAGTCATGCGGCAAGATTTGTTCGGCAGAAAAACCCAACGCTGCACACTTACGTTTAAAGTTAGCAATCGTCTTATCATCCAGTGGTTTTGCCACCCACTGTCTTTGGTTTTTAGTGAACAGTGCAAAAGCATTTGCCCCAATCTCTTTTGCTCTTACAGGAGCTTGATCCACACCACCGGCAGCGGAAACATGTGCCCCAATCCATTTGTTGTCATTTACCATTTTGGAATTTGTCATTAAATCACTTTTTACTTTCAGATTTATTTTCTAACAGTTTGATATTATGCAATAAGAACTTATGAAATGTAATAAATGTAGTAAATTTACAACATTTATTACATTTAACTATTTTTTAAATCATCAAATTTATTGTTAGTGCCTTATTTTCATTAATCTTATTGATGCAAGTCAAAAAAATAACCTCTAATAAAATGAGGTTTATTGTTGTTAATTGACCTAAATCAATACTATAATTATGGACATTAGGTATACAATACCCAGCTCAACATAGAATTGAAATTTAACACCAACAAACACCACTCTGAGTGGTTTAGGAGATTGTGATGATCCAAGGTATTCAAATTACTAAAGCAGCTAACGATGAACTACTGAACTCTATCTGGTTGATCAATTCTGAAACCAATGAAGCTCGTTGTGTTGCTGCACTAAAAGGTTTCGATGCGGATCAAGTCGTTCCTCTAAGCGATCTCGGTGACTACGAAAGCCGTGAAGTAGCAATTGAATCTGCTCCACGTGTTGAAGGTGGCCAACACCTGAACGTTAACGTTCTACACCGCGATACTCTATTGGACGCAATTGATCATCCAGAAAAATACCCTCAACTAACTATCCGTGTATCTGGTTACGCAGTGCGTTTCAACTCACTAACTCCAGAACAACAACGTGACGTTATTTCTCGTACTTTTACTGAAACAATGTAATTCAGTTCTAGATTGAATGAAAAAGCGGTGCATTGCACCGCTTTTTTTATGCTCATTTTCCCTTGCTATTGATATAGAAAGGGAAAATAAAATTAGCCGCTGATTTTCACCAACAGTTCACGCAATTGAGCAAAGTCTGCATCAAAATTCAGAGAGAGAAGATCC
Source organism: Vibrio porteresiae DSM 19223 (assembly GCF_024347055.1). Lineage (NCBI taxonomy): Bacteria > Pseudomonadati > Pseudomonadota > Gammaproteobacteria > Vibrionales > Vibrionaceae > Vibrio > Vibrio porteresiae. Next base: position 666,533 of record NZ_AP024895.1, on the reverse strand, counting down.
ATCGCGGCATGTTTCGCCAATGGTGCTGGCAGCTCAATATCTGAACCTAGAATTGAATCAACGACTTCTTTGAATTTCGCTGGGTGAGCAGTACATAGGAATAGACCCGTTTCATCTGCCCCACGTTGCTCTTCTAACACTCGGTATGCAATTGAACCATGTGGTTCACATAGATAACCGAGATCATTGAGCTCACGAACCGCTTGTGCAGCCGTTGCATCATCACGTACAGCACCTTTACCTAAGGTTTCTAGACCCCAACCTTGAATACGGCACAGCTCTTCAATACGTGGCCAGTTATTTGGCTGACTCACATCCATCGCATTCGATGTCGTTGCTACGGTTGGTTTAGGATCCCATTTACCTGTTTCTAGATAACGCGGAACCGTATCGTTAGCGTTGGTCGCAGCGATAAAGCGTTTCACTGGCAAACCTAGTGCTTTAGCCAAAAGACCAGCAGTTAAGTTACCGAAGTTACCACTTGGTACTGAAATAACTAAGTTTTCACGCTCTGCTTTACTCATCTGCGATGCGGCTTCGAAGTAGTAGCAAATTTGTGCCATTAAACGAGCGATGTTAATTGAGTTTGCTGAGTTTAAGCCGACTTGTTGACGTAGTGCTTCGTCATCAAAGGCTTTTTTCACCATCGCTTGGCAAGCATCGAAGTCAGAGTTGATCGCAACGGTGTGGATGTTATTACCCAAAGTACAGAAAAGTTTCTCTTGTAGTGGGCTAATTTTGCCTTTTGGATACAGGATAACTACGTTGATGTTTTCCATTCCATAAAAAGCATGAGCAACCGCCGCACCAGTGTCACCAGAGGTTGCAGTCAAAATTGTGATTTTGCCGCCATCAGATACTGCCGCCAAAGATTGCGCCATAAAACGGCCACCAAAGTCTTTAAAAGCTAAAGTTGGACCGTGGAATAACTCAAGCGCATAAACACCATCTTTTACCGCTTTGATAGGTGCTGGAAATTGAAAAGCATTGCCAACCATTTCCGCCACTTTTTCTTTCGATAACTCATCACCAATCAATGCTGAAAGGATCTTGGTACTGCGAGAGATAAAATCTTCCGCTAGCAGGGAGTCGATGTCTTCAAACTTTGGCAATTCCGCTGGGAAAAATAAGCCTTGGTTACGGCCTAGACCTTGGCGTACTGCTTGTCCAAAGGACACCTGTTCATCATTTTCTTTTATATTGTAAAGCTTCATAGCTCACTTCCTGTCACTTTTGAACCTTGTTTGTCTAATCGACAAATGTGTACAAAGCCTTCTTCGTTTTGCACATAATTTTGTTCTAGCCAACGAGCAACTCGCTCAGCGACTTCTTTCTCTTTGCACACGCTAAATAGCGTTGGGCCACTACCCGAAATACCCGTCGCTAATGCACCAGCAGAAAGTGCGTATTTGCGTGCTTCAGGAAAACCTGGTAGCAGTTTCTGACGATATGGTTCAGCAACCACGTCTTTGATCATCTTCGCTGCCAGTTCTCGCTGCCCAGTATGACAAGCATGTACAAAACCAGCAAGGTAACGGCCATGAGCAATGATGTCTTGGCGACGATATTGAGCAGGTAGAATCGCACGCGCTTCTGCGGTCGATACTTTGATGCCTGGATAAGCCATTACCCAAAACCAGTCATCAAAACATGGCACTTCCTGGCTAATGATTCCAAGCTCTTCCACCATCAATTGCACGCCACCAAGATAGCAAGGTGCAACGTTGTCATAGTGAACACCACCGGAAATTTTTCCTTCCATCTCCCCCATTAGAGCGAGCAATTCGGTTTCATTCAGAGGTTGACCATGAAAACGGTTTAGCGCATCTAGAGCGGCAACGATAGAACAAGCACTCGAACCTAAACCAGACCCGATCGGCATGTTCTTTTCAAGCGTCATTGCTACCGGTTTTAGAGCGATATTTTTCTTCGCAATTTCACGAGCAAATACCTGCCAACAATCGTAAACGATGTTCTCTTTTGGATCGCTTGGCAATTTACCAACAAAACGTCCAACAGCATTTAACGTGAAAGGTTCACTACCGGCTTTCACTTCAACACGATCGCCTAGCAGAGTACCGTCGACCGGAGAGACTGCCGCTCCCAATACGTCGAAACCGACACTTACGTTACCAATGGAAGCGGGAGCGTAGACTACTACGCCCATGTCATCTGAACTCATTCGATTACACCCCTAATTTCCAGCCAAGTGTGCGCATCACATCGGAGAACACACCAGCTGCAGTTACCTCAGTACCTGCGCCGTAACCGCGAAGTACCAATGGGATTGGTTGATAATAACGGCTGTAGAACGCTAATGCGTTTTCGCCTTCTTTTACTTTGAACATTGGATCGTTTTCATCGACCATAGCAATGCGCACACGGCACTGACCATCGGCGATTTCACCAACATAACGCAATACTTTACCTTGCTCAGCCGCTTTTGCAGACTGCTCACTGAAATACGCATCAGCTTGAGGTAAACGAGCAATAAACTCTTCAACGCTGCCGCTCGCATCAAAACCCGGTGGCAACGCAGGCTCAACAATGACATCGCTTAGTTCAAGTGATAGGCCGGATTCACGAGCCAGAATCAACAGCTTACGAGCAACGTCCATACCAGACAAGTCATCACGAGGATCGGGTTCAGTAAAACCTTTATCTTTCGCCAACAAAGTCGCTTGGCTCAGAGTTAAACCTTCATCGAGTTTACCGAAAATAAAGGAGAGAGAGCCTGACAAAATGCCATTGAACTGTTCTAGTTCATCGCCGGCTGCAATTAGGTTTTGCAAGTTTTCAATAACCGGCAAGCCCGCACCTACCGTTGTTTCATACATCAACTTACGACGAGAGTGACGCGCCACTTCACGAAGTTGTTGATAATAAGCCATGCTACCAGTGTTGGCCTTTTTATTTGGCGTCACTACGTGGAAACCAGCAGCAAGAAACTCAGCGTACTGACTAGCAATCTGATCACTAGAAGTACAATCCACCAGCACTGGGTTAATAATGTGATTACGTTGAACAAGCGCAATTAGACGAGCCAAACTGAACTCTTCAGTCACATTCTGCATTTGATCACGCCAATGTGCTAACTCTAGACCTTCGCTGTCCAAAATCAGACCTTGGCTATTGGCTAAACCACAAACGCGGATAATCGTGCCTTTTTGTGCCAATTTTTCTTGTTGACGGTGGATTTGATCAACGAGTTCGCCACCGACACCACCGACACCGACAACGAACACATCAAGGTAGTGTTTAGAGTTGAAGAAATTCTCATGACAGGTTTTCACTGCTTCAGCGATTTTGTACTCAGGAATCACAGCAGAGATAGCTCGCTCTGAAGAACCTTGGGCAATAGCAATAATGTTCACATGCACTTCAGCAAGAGAAGTAAAAAACTGTGATGCGATACCACAAGTCGTACGCATCCCATCACCGACGAGACTGATGATAGCGAGGTCGTCGATAAAGTCGACCGGCTCAAGCAAACCATCTTTCAACTCCAACTCGAACTCTTCAGAAAGAGCAAACTGAGCTAGTGCCTTATGCTGAGCTTCAATACAGAAACTGATGCTGTACTCAGATGACGATTGCGTAATAAGCACGATAGACACGCCGTGAGCCGACATAGCGCTAAATACGCGACTTGCCATGCCAACCATGCCTTTCATACCTGGACCTGAAACGTTAACCATCGTCAGATTGCTAAGCGTGGTGATACCTTTAATCTCAAGCTGATCTTCACCAGTATCTTGACCAATTAACGTACCAGCACCTTGTGGGTTGAAACTGTTTTTAATCAAACATGGGATTTGGAACTGAGCAATTGGAGCGATGGTTTTAGGGTGCATCACTGATGCGCCAAAATAAGAAAGCTCCATTGCTTCTTGGTAGCTCAGTGATTTAAGCAGACGCGCTTCTTTCACTAAGCGCGGGTCACAGTTGTAAACCCCATCAACGTCTGTCCAAATTTCACAACAGTCGGCACGTAAACAGGCGGCCAATACGGCTGCTGAGTAGTCAGAACCATTACGACCAAGACAAACCAATTCTTGCTTTGCGTTACCCGCGGTAAAACCAGGCATGATAGAGACATGATTTTCAGGCAGTGGCGCTTGGCGGAATTTCTTAGTTGACGCATCCACGTCAACAGCAGCTTCAAGATAGTCGCCTTTGGCTACCAAATAGGTCACAGGGTCAATTAAAAATGCGTTAAGACCTTTAGCTTCCATTACGGCTTTCATCAATTGAATCGAAAACCGTTCACCTTTACTAATAATACGAGCGTTGATGTTATCTGGGCACATGCTAAGCAGCGTAATTCCATGGACAAACGAACGGAGTGTGGCCATAGATTGACGAACATGCTGAAGAACATCTGTACCGTCGAGATTAGGTAGAATCGCTTTAATGTCGTTAAGCAGTTGGTGAAATTCAGCTTCGAGTTGTTCTACTTGTAGTTCCGCTTCACCATGACGCATAGCACTCTCAATAATGGAGACAAGCTTATTGGTTGTTTTACCAGGCGCTGAAAGAACTACAGCGACCTCTTCTTGCTTGGCATTATTGGCGATGATATCTGCCGCTCTTAAAAAACGGTCAGCATCCGCTAACGACGAACCTCCAAACTTTAATACTCGCATCCCTTCCTCCGAGAAGATTTTAATAGGTATAAAAAAAGGCCTGTATCGTTGGGATACAGGCCTTTTTTGAAATTTTTTACGCTCAGCAGCCTGCCCCAACATGCGTAATGTCGGTAATAATAATGGTGGTGGTCATTACTACTAGGCTGATGGATAACATAGACGTTCTTGTGTCACTTTTGTGTTTGCGTGACACTACGTTTAACCTATTTTCGCATGGCGAGTCAATGAAAAAATGTTTTTTTTTCATTCCACCTCCTATATGCACTTGAAATAATAACAATCCCTATAGGATCAATTGATTTTCTTCACTGCGGCGATATTTTGTCCGCAGAGCAAGACTGACTGCATTAATCACAGAAACAATTAAATAAACTCGACTATGCTTAGGTTAGGCAAATCTCTAATGACTTCTTGGTGTAAACAGCAATATGTTTCGTGATCATTAAGGGATAGTGATTGTGGCATCCATTACCCAATAGGGGGAACAATAATGAAACTCGCATGGCTGCTGAGTTCTTATTTGTTGTTATCCATATCAGCTCAAGCTTACACCCTACCGTCACTCACTGATGACTCCACACCAGCAGTGTCGCCACATAATTTATTTATCAGTGGCCAACAAAATGGCAATAGTTTAGATGGATGGGTAGTCGATAGTGGTTACCGCTACTCTCTGTTTGATGATATTGACCTATTTATCGGGACCAGCTTAGGGACTCGCGTCGACTCAGAACTGACTGATAAAAGCTTCATGAGTGGTTTAAGCTATCAATACAGTGATCGCTTATTACTTAAGAGCACGTTACATTCCGTGATTAGCTCATACCATCGCGACATTAAAGACCCGAGCGGTGACTCTATTTCCGCTGAATTTTCCAGCCAATATCGGGTATCAGATAAGATTGATGTGCATGCCACTCTCGGTTATCAAGAGTGGCAGCAAGATGTTGAAGTTGGATTAGGGTTTCGCTTTTAATTCGTGACAATAATGACGAGTTAAAAGGTGAGATCCAACTCAACTGGAGAAAGCAGCATGCCATTCCAATCAGCATAAATATAATCGCCAGGTAACACGATTTGATTAAGCATTGAAAGTTTCACATTAACTTCCCCTGCGCCACGCTTCTCAGTTTTGATTGGGCAAGTGCCCAAAGCTTTGACTCCGAGATCCATTTCCGACATTGCAACCACATCGCGAACTGCGCCATATATAATGACCCCTTCCCACCCATTCTCAATGGCAGAAATGGCAATTTGATCGCCCATCAATGCGCGTTGGCAAGAGCCATGTCCATCCACAACTAAGACTTTCCCTTTACCATTGGTTTGTAAAATATCTTTCACTTTCGAGTTGTCGTGATAGCAACGAACCGTTACGACTTCGCCCCAAAAAGAAAATCGTTGGCCGAAATTCTGTAACGGCAGATCAAGTAATGTGACCTTGGAACCGTATTTATCGCTAATATCCGGTGTTATGTCTCTCATCATTCCTCCTTGATTTTTTATCGTCTCCAAGCCACTCAACTACGAACTTGGCTATTTTTTTATAATCATTTTTTCAATGTTGCCTAGGGAGATGTGCTGTAAATCCACACAAGAATACAGATACAGTATGTTACTTCTTACGTAATAGATGGCATTTTGCTCAAAAGTGCGAGCGAGATCCAACGCCATCCCTAACTCCATAGCAACGGCAAAACTTTCTTCAAACCATTCAAATTTGGCATCACCAACGGTGACACTTACCCAATCATAATCAATTAGTTTGAGCTGTAAACGCTGATTATTTAGGCGATTCTCATTATGTGACAACCTTCGGCTTTGAGGGTTCCAAGCTGTGATCACAGCATAGCAATCTTTGAGAAAAGGCTCTTCGAAGTCAAACTTAACCTCTGAATAATATTGCCAAAGTTGTGCATCTATTTTCATTTAAAACTCAATTTACAATTGATTACGACTGTTAATAACGCTTCAATTACAACTCTTGATGTAAATCAACAAAGTGATTGGAATTAACATTTGGTCGTTGTTAGCATGCTGTTAACATTATAGAATCCGCCCAAAGCCTAGTAGAACCTTGAAGTGGGGAGACTTCAATTGTTATTACAACCCAGGGAGGGCGGGCGAAGTAAGAGAACATTTAGTCAAAATACATCGGTTTATGATCAACATAACATTACATGTATGTTATATTTTTGCCTAGAATGAGTTCTATTAGCACAGTTTTTTCACAATTTTAGGTACCGCCAATGCAAACCCCGCAGATTCTTATTGTTGAAGACGAGCAAGTTACTCGTAACACTCTAAAGAGTATTTTTGAAGCAGAGGGATACGCTGTTTTTGAAGCAAGTAATGGTGAAGAGATGCACCATGTGCTTTCTGAGCACCCAATTAACTTAGTGATTATGGATATCAACTTGCCGGGTAAAAATGGTCTGCTGCTCGCTCGCGAACTTCGCGAACAGGCAAATGTGGCCCTAATGTTCCTGACTGGTCGCGATAATGAAGTCGATAAAATTCTGGGATTGGAAATTGGTGCTGATGATTACATCACCAAACCATTCAACCCTCGTGAATTGACGATTCGCGCACGTAACTTGCTAAGCCGTTCTATGAATGCAAGCGCTTCTCAAGAAGAGAAACGTTCTGTAGAAAAATATGAGTTTAACGGTTGGGTTCTTGATATCAACAGTCGTTCTCTGGTAAATCCAAGTGGTGATGGTTATAAATTACCTCGTTCTGAATTTCGCGCATTGCTTCACTTCTGTGAAAACCCAGGTAAAATTCAGACTCGTGCAGATTTACTGAAAAAAATGACTGGCCGTGAACTAAAACCTCATGACCGCACTGTAGACGTGACTATCCGTCGTATTCGTAAACACTTTGAATCTGTTTCTGGCACACCAGAAATCATTGCTACGATTCACGGTGAAGGCTACCGCTTCTGTGGTGACCTAGAAGACTAATCAATGTTGCAGCGTCATCGGCTGCAATATTTAGTCTTCCAAAACTAAGTCATAAAAAAGCCCTGATTTATCAGGGCTTTTTCTATATCAACTGTTGATACTCAACCGGGTTAGTACACTCGATCAATCTCAATTTTCCGTTCAACTAGCCAAACATCACCATCGGTATCGACCAATTCAAGTGCAACAGAAACGGTTTTGTTCAAGTGCAATGCGATTTCGGTTTGGAATACCACTTCCCAAACGTTCTCACTTTGAGTACGTAACTCAACATCATCGCCGTTGATCACCCAAAAATCTTTACCTTGCTTTAGCACGATCTGCTTAACCGTCAAATCGGCTGGTAACTCACCTGATGTAGTTAAGGTCAATGTCCCGTTCAAATTACGAGTTTGTGCTGACTTATCGACATTCGGTAATAAGTCAGTCCACAGGTTACTCTTTAATTCAACATCGATATGCGCTAATTCAGCCAAGTTACCCTGCTCCCAGTTCACATCTGGAGAGAAGGAACAGGCGGTCAAAAAACAGACCAAGGTGAGTAATGCGAACTTTTTCATACTATTTCCTTTGAGCTAACCACTGTTTTAGCACTTGAATATCAGACTGATATTCATTTTTTATTTCATCGACCCAGTCGGTGATGTTCTCCCACCAAGCTGGGGCGTCTGGCGTTTGCGCTTTTTGCGCAACACTTTGAATATGTTTCAAACCAATAGAACCAGCAGCGCCTTTGATTTTATGAGCTTCAGAGGCAATACCCTGCTGATCTTTAGCCACCATATTTGAGTCCAACACTGCTAGGTATGAAGGCATCATCTCTTCAAAGAGTTGCACACTTTCAATGACAGGTTGAGCGCCGACAATATTGACGTAAGACTCTAACATATCCAGATCAAGAAGCCTTGAATAAACTTCGTTTCTGATCTCACTCTGCACAGATTCTTGTGGATGAGACTCTTCCTGATGTTCTATTCCCGTCATTTTTGCGATCACCTCTTGCACAGCCGCAACAGACAGCGGTTTACTTATCGCATCATCCATCCCTTTTTGGCGATATTCATCTTTGTTTTTCAGTACATTAGCTGTCAATGCTACCAGAGGTGGTAGCTGTTTATAACGAGCTCGGAAATCTTTGGCGATATCAAAACCCGTCATATCCGGCAACTGAATATCTAAGAAGACCAAATCGTACATTTGTGGGTCAAAGCTGGCTTTCGCCTCTTCCCCGGTCATCGCCACCGTGACATGGTGCCCGAGTGATTCCAACAAAGAGCGAGCTACGGTGATATTGAGAGGAATATCCTCAACCATAAAGATATTTAGAGGACGTTGTGACTCATACTGAATCGATTTATCTTCCTGCTCTTGAGCTAACGGAACACGAATTGAGACCGTAAAGGTACTGCCGAATCCTTCTTCACTGCTCACAGTAATGTCCCCATCCATCAAGTTAATCAATTGACGAGACACAGATAACCCAATACCCGTACCAACCGCGTGCAGATTATCTTTACCTGATTTCACTTGGTAATACATGGCGAATATTTTATCTAACTCACTTTCTGGAATACCGATCCCGGTATCTTCAACATCCATCACGATATCGGCAAAGCCATCTTCTATTTCCGCACTGACGGTCATAACAATGCCGCCTTCTTTAGTGAATTTCACCGCATTACTGATGATATTCCACAGAACTTGGCGTAATCGTGTCGCATCAACTTCAATCATGTGCGGCAAGTCGGTAATGCGATCCAGATCGAAACGCAATCCTTTCTGCTCTGCCATCAAGGTAGAAAGGCTCTCTAACTCAACCACAAATTCATCAAAATCGAGTGGTGCAGGGAAAAGCTCCAACTTACGGCGATCGAATTTATCCATATCGATAATATCGTTGAAGATATTGCCCAACGTGACCGCGCTGACGTTAATTGTCTGCATGTATTTGTGTTGCTCTTGGGTCAATGGCGAATCAAGCAGCATACGACTTAACCCAACGATCCCGTTTAGAGGAGTACGCAATTCATGACTGATCGTTGAAATAAACGTGGTTTTATCTCGAGAGGCTTTTTCCAATGACTCTTCATGACGCTTACGCTCGGTAATATCACGGCCAAAACCAACCAAACCTAAGTGATCCCCATCTTTGCTATAAAATGGCACCTTACGCAGTTCGAAAAAGCTTTTGCTACCATCTGGATATTCAAGCCATTGTTCATACGTGATTGAGCGATTGTTTTTAAACACATCTTGGTCGGTTTCCACAATCGATTTAGCGATCTCTTTGCGATACACATCCCATGGGGTTAAGCCCACCAGTTCGCGTTCGCTCCGTCCTGTCAACTCTTCCATGGCACGGTTACATCCGGAAAACTCGCCATTAGCATTACGGTAATAGATAAGGTCGGGAGAAGCATCGATAAAGGAACGCAGTAGTGCGGTTCGTTCAGCTAACTCAAGCTGTGTTTGTTCACGCTGATGGACTTCGTTTTCCAGATCCACCATCGCTATCTCGCGAGCTTCTTCGGCTTTAATACGCTCTTCAATCTCTTGATTGAGTTTGACAATGTTCTGCTGCAGCTTCTGATTTAGCTCCTGATCGCGAGAACGCATGTCTTTCAACTTCGACACGAGTTTTGAAAGGCGCTGCCGTGACTCTTCAAGTTGATCGACCACGACAGAAAGAAAATAGACAGCCCATGGAGTAATAAGCAAACCAAAAAAGACTGAACGGACAATATCAATATCATCCACATGACCTTTTAAAGCTAAGGTAATCCCCACTTGAACGACAACAGCCAGCGCCACAAGCGCCAGCGCTAATAGAATAGAAAAGCGCAAAATGCCCAGTTTGACTAATAAGTCGACGTAGTACTGGGCCAAATTTTTCATTGGTTTCATTCAAAACTCCATAGGAATGAATTAGTGCTAGTCTAGCGTGTTTCCCCCCTGTTCGTCAGCTTTCTCAATCACAACCCATTGAAGTTAAGTGATTAGTCACCTCCTCCCCTTCATCTCAGCCAATTTTGCAAAATAGCTAGCTTTAAAAGAATTTATTAACCCGATCACGTATTTTGCCCTCCGATTCAAACAATTAAAAAAATAGCTATTTTTTTAAAATGTGAATTAGTTGTGAAAAAGCCCCGTTGCTATTATCCGCGCCATGGAAAGCTCACAAACATAATGAGTACAACACTGGAGAAATTCCCATGACACGTGAAACCCTAACCAACGAGTCTGTACAAGAAGCTCAAGCGCTAATTCAACAAGCATCTCAAGCGCAAGCTACCTTAAAAACCTTTTCTCAAAAGCAAATTGATACCATAGTAAAAAGCATGGCTGATGCCGCTTTGCGCGAAAGCATTCGTCTTGCACAGATGGCTGCCGATGAAACAGGTTTTGGTAATGCTGCCGATAAAGTAGTGAAGAACGAGTTTGCGAGTAAAAAACTTTACGAACACATTAAAGACCAGAAAACCATTGGAGTGCTAAAAACTGATCCAGTGACTCGCACTATGGATGTTGCTGTACCTATGGGGGTTGTGGCTGCGTTGATTCCATCAACTAACCCAACGTCTACCACCATCTATAAGACGATGATTGCACTCAAATCTGGCAATGGCATTGTTATTTCTCCGCACCCATCAGCGATCAAATCTATTACAGAAACTGTCCGTATCGTCTATGAAGCTGCACTCGCTGCGGGAGCTCCTGAAGGCATTATTGGCTGCATGAGCAAACTCTCTTTAGAAGGTACTCAAGCACTAATGACTAGCCATGACACCGCTATGATCCTAGCTACAGGTGGCGAAGCGATGGTGCGTGCAGCCTATAGTTCAGGTAATCCAGCAATTGGCGTTGGCCCAGGAAACTCTCCGGCTTACATCGAAAAGTCAGCTAACGTAACCAAAGCAGTAGAAAAGATTTTCCTTAGTAAAACCTTCGACAACGGCGTTATCTGTGCATCAGAGCAATCCATTGTGGTTGAAAAATCCATGGAAGAACGCGTACGCAATGAGATCGTGAAAAATGGTGGTTATTTCTTATCTGAAGAAGAGTCAGCGCAACTAGGCAAGTTCATTCTGCGTGAAAACGGCACGATGAACCCTCAAATCGTAGGCAAAACTGCACAATATGTTGCAGAGCTTGCAGGTCTTACGGTTCCTGATGACACTCGTATTCTGCTTTCTGAGCAAAATACAGTGAGCAAAACTAACCCATATTCAAGAGAGAAGTTAACGCCAATTCTTGCTTTCTATGTGGAACAAGATAATGCAGCTGCGCTACAACGTTGTGCTGATCTATTAGTGAACGAAGGCAGTGGTCACACTGCATCCATTCACTCTAATAACATCAGTGTGATTAACGAATTCTCGCTACGTATGCCGGTATCTCGCTGCCTAGTCAACACACCAAGTGCGCTTGGCGGTATTGGCGCAACTACCGACCTAACACCAGCACTAACTCTAGGTTGTGGCGCGGTTGGCGGCAGTTCAGTATCAGACAACGTTGGCCCAGAGCACCTATTTAATATTAAGAAAGTGGTTTATCACTTCGAAGAACAACTGGAAAACGTTGCTTAAGTTATCTTGGTTTCCTCTGCGTCAGTGACATTCCCAAGCTTCTGACACTGAGGACAAGCAAAGACATTATCCCCTTTCGCTTGTCTCAACCATTGACATAAGCAGGCTCAACAAGACCTATCACCTTACTTGTTGGGCCTTTCTTATTTAATCATCGACTAAATCCAGATCACATATTTCACTAAATGCTGAGAATCCACATTATCTAACTCATTAAATTTAATGATGAAAGATTTAAAAATGAACTTACGCTCATAAAAACTAATATAGTGAAGAGGAATAACTTCCCCTATAATCGGCGCAGTTCAGGCATAAATAGAAGAGGTGCCCTATGGATAAAATTTCAAATTTTAACAAGGTAGCTGAAACCGAATATGCTTTTTCAACCGATAGCATCAATTTGATGTACTACGACCTACCCAAGCATTTTTGCGATGAGTATCGTTCGTATGACTCGCCTCGCCTCTGTACTATTATTTCTGGCACCAAAACAGTCAGCATTAACCAATCTGAACGCTTCGTTTACGGTAAGGATCAATTTATCCTTTTACCGCCTCATTCGAATGTTTATATGTCGATGCCTGAATACACCAAAGCCTTAGTGTATGAATTCAGCGATCATCTCATTGATGACGTGAGCCAGAAAGTGTCTGCCAATTTGCAAATTGAGCTAGCTAAAGACATTACCTACTCAACCTTTTTCTTGGACTCCATTTCTCATCGACTCACCGCACTGCAATCTCGTATGCAAGAAATCATGGCGGAAGAAGATGCGAATATGAAATTTTTAGTCGATATCACTTGCCAAGAACTCGTCTATGAACTGATGAAGATTCAAGGTTGCCACGATATTATTCAGCACCACCAACATCATCCGATCAATAAAGCGATTCGATTAATGAACTCGAATCAAGGTAATCACATGTCGATTTCAGATATCGCTGAAGAAGTGGATATGTCGTTATCAAATTTCAGTCAAAAATTTAAATTGATCACCAATCAATGCCCAAAAGATTACATAACCAAACTGCGGTTAAAAAAATCTCGCCAGTATTTACGTAATCTGTCGGTGACGGACACCGCTTATGAAGCCGGTTATGACAATATTTCCCACTATATTCGTCTATTTAAGAAAGAATATGGCTTAACCCCTAAGCAATATCAGTTAATGGAAGTTCGTTAACCCATTAAATATCAGTCATTGCTAAATAATCCCTCACAGTATGTCGAATAAAGTAAATTCGACCTACTTCTCTTTTTACCTGATAACAGCCCCGTGCTTTTTAATATAATTTACAGGAAAGAATTTATGTTAAGATTTGCATAATCTAAGGAGCCTAGTGATGCAAAAAATTATATACCCATACGTTCGGTTTAGCAGTGAACAACAATCTGGCGGTAGTTCTTACAAGCGACAGCTTGGCGATATTTTAAAGTATGCGAAAGAGAACGGCTATACCGTAAATGATAGTCTTGAATTGAGAGATTTAGGCTTATCAGCGTATAAAGCCGATCATATCAAAAAGGGCTCACTAGGCGATTTCTTTGACGCTATAGATACGGGAATTATTGAAACAGACGGAACTGCTTATCTGTGTGTTGAACAATTTGACAGGCTCTCACGACAAAGTTTAGACGATGCCTCTGATGTATTGAGAAAGATACTTAGATCGAATATCAACGTCATAACGCTGATGGATAAGAGGGTCTACACAAAAGAAAGTCTCAATGACTTAATGAGCGTTATGTATTCATCTATGCTCATGGCTCAGGCGAATGAAGAAAGTGCAAAGAAATCAGAACGGATTCTAAAGAGTTTTGACGCTAGACTAGACGCATTACATGACGGTAAACAAATACAATATGTTGGGATTTTTCCCGGTTGGATCGACAATAAAGGTACTAAGAAAGAAACAAATTTTGTTTTAAATAAAAAAGCTGAGATCGTAAAAAGAATATTCAAAATGTATATAAATGGAATCTCTTTTAACGAAATAGCAAGGACTTTAAATTATGAAAAAACTCCACAAGTGGCAAAAAAAAGACAAAAAAACTTTACTAACCTTTGGAGTTCAGCAAAAGTAAATCACATTTTAAAAAATCGCTGTGTATTAGGTGAATTGTACATTCGAAAAACTGGTGATACATTTAAAAACTACTATCCTCAAATCATTTCAAACGATGATTGGGATATAGTTCAATCTATGACTAAAACAAAAAAAACAATAAAAACATCAGGACGAAATTCAATAAACATCTTTACAGGAAAAATATTTTGTTCTGGCTGTGGCCAAAAATACTATTTTGAAACTGATGATAAAATTTTAAAGTCAGGTAAAAAATATTATCATATGCTTAAATGCTCTGGTAGACGTGGGCTACAATGCAAAAGTGCATCTATTAAATATGATGATTTTCTAATATCAATGCCTAACATGTTCGGTTTAATAGATACAAAACCACAAGACAATAGTGATAAAATCAAAAAAATAAAAGAAAAAATAGCCGAGATATCAAGTTATTCAAAAAGTATTAATGAAAAATTATTATTACTTGAAGAACTTAACAATAATGACGAACTAGATTTTACAATATATCTTAAAGAAAGTTCAAAACTACAAAAGCAAATAAGAGAGAATGATGCACGTATAGCCAGTTTCAAAGTTAGCATATCAAGATTATCAAGTGATAATAAATTAGATTATTTTGACAAAAACGATCCTATTTCAATAAAAAAAGCAAAAAAATTTATAAATGAAAATTTTGCAGGATTTATAATATCAAGCGATTCCAGAAACTGCACTGCTTTATATAACAATGGTCAAATCATTTACTTTAAAGTGAAAAATAGCAAGATAGAAAAAACAAAGAATATTATTGAAAAAGCTGATGGTTTCAAAGAATTTTTCGATCTTAAAGAGGAAGTAGTTCAAGCATATAAAAATGGCACTATGGACGGACGTTTTTCTGAGATATTAAAAGCAACAAATTTCTGGGGAATTGAAACTCCAGAAAAATATTACACTTTCGAATAATAATCCCTCACTAGTCAAAATCAGAGCAACCCCATAGGGTATCGGGGGGTGTGGGGGAGACTTGCCCCCCACATTTCCTACCCAAATTTTCAAAATGATCCGTCCTTTCATTTTTCGACCAATCGAACAAGGAAAATTTCTACTCGCATACGCTCAAACACACGTAAGAAACTTACTCGTAATTACCTATTAAAAGCAGATACAAGAGAGCAACTTAAAAAATAGCTTAAAATAAGGATTTTTTTCCGACCAATGAGATCCTTAGAGATCCCATTAATGGGCACACTTTTCGAAAAATCAGCTAATTTTCCGCTTAATGAAGCCCAAATTTAATGGGTAAACCTTGTTATTTTATTTGATTTTTCTTTATTTTTATTGGTTTAATATTTTCTAAAAAGATGAAGTATTTCACTTCACATTAATGTGAATAATACGTCTTTAATCGAGATTTTTATTTCCCAACTATTGACAAATAAAAAATATATGTTTCATTAATTATATTCAATTTATAAATATAGGAGAAATTAAAATGAATAATATTATTGAAAATAATAAATATAAAACATATAGAGAAGATAGCCAAGAATGTCCAGTAATTCTAAATAGAGACAAAGAAACAGGAGAGATAGAAGCAAAACAATTGAGCGCACCTTTTTTTGCATTTAATAAAGAAAATTACAAATCCAAAGTTTTGTTAGCAAGAGAGGAACCTATTGCTAATTCTATTTTTGAGTTTTTTATATCTGAGATGGACGGAACTAATGCAATATGTATTTCAATGGCTACGTTAGAAAAATTATTTAAACTTAGTAGACGAACTTTATCAAGACACATTAGAGTTCTTGTTGAAAGAAAATTCATTGAAATATTTAAAAATGGAAACATGAACATTTATGCAATAAATGCCTTTATTGTATGGACAAAAGGTGATGCTAATTTGTGGAAAGCAAAATTTAAAGCAACTATTTATTTAGACTATAATGAGCAGACAAAGAAAATAAAAAGAGAATATTCAAAACAAATAACAACAAAATAACAGGAGAAGAAAATGAACGAAAGTAATTATGACTATGAAGATGTTGGAAACTGCAAAATATGCAATGAAGATACTAATCACGGTGAAGATATATGCAGAAACTGCCAAGAGCAAGAAGCCATAGATAATTGCGATGATCCTAATGATTGGGGTCGTTATTAATTATTTACTATACTATCATATTATAATAAATATTATTAAATGAACTATAATTAGTTCATTTAATTTCTGTTATATTTAATGGCATTTTTCTTTTCTTCATTTGGTTGTAGATCAATAGCATCATTTTTTAACCTTTCCCCTAATTCAGAATCAATTTCTTTAATTTGCTTTTGCCTTTTAAAATAGTTAAATAAACTTGGTTTTAAATCATTTACTGCATATTCATAAGCGCTTGTCAGGGCATCTTTTACCGCCTCTTTTAATTCTTCATATTTTTTATTAAGATCATTAATTTTTTCATTAAGTTTAAGTAAAATATTTACCTTGTCTATTATTTCAATATCTATTTTTTCAACCTCTTCTTTTTTTGATTTTATAACCATATTTTGAGTTGCTATTTTTGTTTTATTTTTAGCTAAATTTTCATTTGTTTCTACTAATTTTTCTTCAGCCACCTTATTTTGTTCTTTCAATTTACCAGCTCTAGTCCATTCTCTTTTCTGTGATGGTCTAAATTTATCTTTGAATTTTTCAAAGTCATTTAACTTTTCTACTGCTGTTCTTTTTTCAAGGTTTACTTCATATTTCCTTTCTTTTAAAAAAGCATTCATCTTTTCGAAAATATAATCTTGATACACTTCACCAAATTTTTTAACTTCTGTAAATGTTAAATCATTATAATGATTAATATTTTCAAAAGGAAAAATTTTACTTTCTTTTTTATATACTCTTTTCAAATTTAAAAAAACTTGCTGTTGAATGTCCATTTCACCAGTTTGATTATTTTTACCAGAATATTCAATATGAGCATGGGGATTGTCTGGGTTTTCATCTAAATGAACAACTAAATAATTAACAGAAAAATCAGGATATAATATTTTACTAATGCCATTTACAAAATTAGCCAAATCCGTAGGTTTAACATTTAACCCTGTATCATCAGGGAACTTATAAACCAACTCCTTGCTGAAAACTGTATATTCTGTATTTCTACTTTTCACTCCTATCAATTGATTATAATCTGATAATTCTTTTAGTCTTTGAACTTTTTGATTAAATCTTTTTATCTTTGCAGCACAATTTTTTAAATTATAAATTTCTGTTTCTGGATCTATTTCGTCAGAGCCTAACCTATCCGTTAAGTCTTGCCAGAACTCACTTTCTGAACCATCAGAACCATCCTTATAACGTTTTAATGCAGCTTTTGCTTTTGCCCTTTTATCAGATAGTTCTGCTTTGTTTGAGTCGCTAAAAGCACTTTCTAGATTAGCCAAGTATTCCTTTTTTTCTTTATCCAGTTTAAATGTTATTTGATTATAGAGGTTTTCTCCTTTCTCCGGATTAGATAGTTTTAATTTCCCGTTTTCGTCAGGAATATATAAAACATTATTTTTTGTCAAACCGAAATCACAGATATCGTTCATTTCTAATTTGTCTGTATATAAACTTTCAAGAACTGCTTTGGCTCTTAAATTATGAGCACGAGACCGATTTGCTTTACCTCTACGATGTCCGTGGTGATTGAAATTTGAGTGGTATAACCTTTGTTTTGTCATTTGTCTTTTCTCCTATATTTTTATGCCCTCTTTTTATTTGATTAAACTTTTTAAAGTTTACCAACCTAAAATTAAAGTTTATCCGAGCGCAGCAATGGAAAACTTATGTTTTAGAATCGTTGGTAGTCTATTCTTAGTATATCCAAAGTGTAAAATATAACTTTCACTACAATTATATTAATTACATAATCCTAAACAAAGTCAATATTATCTATTGATAAATAAATAATTAATGATACTTTATATTTAGTGAGGTATAAAATATGGATGACAATATAAAAACATTTCTAGAATCAAAAAACAAAAACGTTTTATCTAAAAGTTTAAATAATGAAATAATCTTGAAAAAAAATATTTGCGAGAATGAAAAATATAAATTGAAGGAAAGATTAAAAACAAAAAATCAACTAGAAAAGAAAAGACAAGAACCAAGTCAAAGATTAAAAGATAAAATAGAAAATCACCAATTGATAATTGGTGATTTAGAAGCTGAAATAGAAAACTTAACGACATGTTTTCTTCAATCTATTGATTTAACTAACATCGCACTATCTAAACTTAGAAAGTTAGATCCTGAGAAAGCGCATGAAATGGAGTATAGTCAATCTCTAAAAACTCATAACGCTCGAAGAAATCGACTTTAACAATTTGCTACGCCGAAAATGTGTGATATAAATCACGAATTTTTAATAAACAGACAAAAAAGCACTGGCCTTATATCCAGTTATTTGCTTCAATATGGTAATTCTTCTTACTAGAGAAAATGTATATGCAACTAAAAGTAAACTCTTTCTTTTCAGGAGCTGGTGGACTCGACTTGGGTTTTGAAAAAGCTGGATTTTCAATACCATTCGCCAACGAATATGATAAAGACATATGGGCGACTTATGAGCTTAATCACCCAAATACCAAGTTAGATAGACGTAGTATCGTAGATATTCCTAGTATAGAGGTACCTGATTGCGACGGAATTATCGGTGGTCCACCGTGTCAAAGTTGGAGTGAAGCAGGCTCAAGAAGAGGAATAAATGATCAGAGAGGTCAGCTATTTTTCGATTTTATTCGTATTTTAAAAGATAAACAGCCTAAATTCTTCCTAGCTGAAAATGTTAGTGGTATGTTAGCACCAAGACATAAAGAAGCTTTAGATAATATAAAAAAAACATTCCAAGATGCTGGGTATGATCTTTTTTTTAAACTTCTAAATGCTAATGATTACGGCGTAGCACAAGATAGAAAACGAGTTATATTCATCGGATTTAGAAAGGACTTAGGTGTTTCTTATTCTTTTCCTGAAGCATTGGATAACAAACCTAAACTAAAAGATTGTATAATGGATTTAGATGGGCTAGCCGTTCCTGCAATTTCTAAATCTAAGCCAAATCCTGACACAGTAATTCCTAACCACGAATATATGACAGGATCGTTTTCTAGTATGTATATGAGTAGAAATAGAGTAAGAGCTTGGAATGAGCCATCATTTACTATTCAGGCTGGTGGGAGACATGCACCAATACACCCATCAGCACCAAAAATGGAAAAACTAGAACAAAACAAATTCCTATTTGTTGATGGCTTTGAATATAGACGGCTAAGTGTTCGTGAATGTGCTAGAATTCAAGGATTTCCAGATAGTTTTAGATTTATATATAATGATGTTTCTGCTGGTTATAAGATGATTGGAAATGCTGTTGCTGTAAATTTTGCTTATGCTATAGCAAATAGTATAAAGAAATCACTAGAAAATGTTCTTAAATTAGAATTAGTAGCATAACTCTAATTACATAGATTACATAGAGGAGGTTATACCTCCTCTATATCGATTAAAGATCAATGCTACATCTATTAATATAATTTTCTTCATCATAAAGTATATTTGTGTCAAACTTTAGACTAATAGAACGACCAAGATTAATTCTACTACTAGCAGTGTGTAATCTTGACCTAAACGAAATACCGTTATTGAAGTGAACATCTACATAACTATTATTATATATTTCTGCACGCATGTCTGTAGGTCTAGGTATATTGTAAAAGTTTAATATGTCAATTTTATTTCTTGTAATAATTACTTTTTCAAATTCATAGATACCTACAATAAATGAAAAATACTCTTCAGCATAGCTTCTATATTTATTTAAATAATTAATATAATTATTACAAATATTTCTATAAAGATTTAAAATAATATCAGGATTTCTTTGTTTAACAACATTAAAGGTTGTTTCACCTTCTAAAAGGTTATCATAAAAATCTTTTTCTATTGCTTTAACTTTATTTCTATATTCTTTATTAATTAAATCATTATTAATACCAAGTTGGTCTATTAGTGAACCTGGTCTAGGGTGTTTAACAGCTTCATGGTTATGCTTAAGCGAAATATTATAAACATATCCATCAACCAACCATAACCTTATATCTGTAACATCACCTCTTGTTCCTTGAGTATCGGTTAATCTACTTAATTTTATTATTTCATTATCATAACCGATACGACTAGGTAATATTTCACTTACAAAATAATCAGTATTTTTAATAAAATACGCTTGAACATTATCAGGTAATGACTTGAGTTTCCCAAAATCTCTGATTTGATCGTGTTTTGTTTGTTCATCAATACGAGCAGTTGGATAGTACCTGATCAGTGCCTGTGTTAATGCATACTCCAGCGCCCTTCCATTATCATTAGATGTGCTATTAGCCATAATGCAATATTCCTTATAAAACAATAGGAATAATATTGCCACAGTTAATAGACTAGGACCAAGTTATTATTTCTAATACAAAAAATAGGAACGAAAACAAAGTTAGTTGAATCCCAGAGATTCACTATATAGTAGAAAATACATTTTTATTCCTGTAAATATTGCATAACACTGTAGTATTACCCGCAGTAATAGTTGTTTATATCATTGGTTATACAAGGGAAATCATGAGTGCTTATCAAGACATGGTAGCGGGAAAACGCTACTCAATTAATGATGCTGAACTGATCGAAATTCGCAATCTAACCCGCAATAGAGTGGCAGAATATAATCTTTTGCCACGAGAAGCCCACGATCAGCAACAGGCACTATTGAGTCAAATTTTTGCGCAAGTCGGAGAAGATGTTCATTTCGAAAAACAGTTAAATGTTGACTATGGCGTGAACACTACGCTCGGCAGTCATGTTTTCATCAACTTCAATTTTGTCTTATTAGATTGCGCTCCAGTAACCATAGGCGACCATGTGTTTATTGGTCCTAATGTACAAATTTATACGGCACATCATCCATTAGATGCAGCAACTCGTGACCAACACATAGGCTGGGCGGAGCCTATTACCATAGGCTCTCACGTTTGGATTGGTGGCGGGGCGATTATTTTACCAGGAGTGACAATTGGTGAAGGCGCTGTCATCGGTGCAGGTAGCGTAGTGACCAAAGATGTCCCTGCCTATCATCTGGCTATGGGTAATCCAGCCAAAGTATCCCGAACACTACCTCAAGAAAACTAACGCTAAATAGGCTCTATTTAGTTGGTATTGTGATTGAGAACCTGACTATTAGGCAGGGTGTAACAAAATGGCTGGCCAAGCAAGGAACCTTGCGGGCCAAGCTCATTGAGGATTTTGCCTAACTCAGTCATCGCTAACCAGCGATTCTCACACCAGAGTGGGGATAATAGTGTTGGGCGGCGAGCCGCTGAAGAAACTCGGTGATAAATGATCTCTGGCGGAGTACGGCGAATCATTTCGCTCGCGACATCAAGATAGAACTCCAGTGTTGGTGCCTCAAGCTTTCCTGCATGCCATGCTCTCGCCATCGTGCTCCCTTCGACAATGTGTAAAGCATGCAATTTAATGCCATCGGTTCCTGTCTCTAACACTTTGGCGAGCGTTTGCAGATTGTCCTCTTTCCCTTCTTTGGGTAAGCCGATAATCAGATGGGTACACACCTTGATTCCAAGCGCACGTGCACGTGGCACTATCTCAGCATAGGCCGCGTAGTCATGGCCGCGATTGATTCGTTTAAGAGTCTGGTCATTGGCCGTCTGCAACCCCAACTCCAACCACACTTCATATCCTTGCTCTACATAAGAACCTAATAGTTCTAGCACGGCATCAGGAACACAATCGGGACGAGTCCCCACACATAGCCCTACGATGTTGGCCATTTTTAACGCCTGCTCATACATATTTTTCAGGACTTGCACTTCAGCATAAGTACTTGTGTAAGCTTGAAAATAAGCAAGGTATTTGTTGGCGCGGGCAATTTCACCGGCGCGATTGGTCAGTTGCTGCTCAATCGATTGAATTTGTGTTTGTTCATCGACAAACGAAGCCACATTACAAAAAGTACACCCACCGCGCCCAATGGTGCCATCGCGGTTAGGACAACTAAAACCACCATGTAATGTCAATTTATGGACTCGCTCTCCATAGCGACGATGTAAATCTTGACCAATGGTATTAACCAATTCATGTAACTGCATGGAGAGCTTCCGTTGAACTTAAAAATGGACGAATAAAATACCGAGGCAGTTTAGGCGACCAGAAGGGCTGCAAGCCTAATCAAAATCAAGAAAAGTGCATAAAATCGCGTTTTATACTGCGCCTATCTTTCTATCGCAGTGGGTTCACAGTAATCATGAAGATTTTTTCAATAAATTAGAGCAAAAAACTAAATACAAACTAATATTCAGACTATAAGTCTGGCAAATAGCCAGATTAATATGATAACCCCCTCATATACCCGCTCACCACGCCACCACTCTCTGCGCTATTTTTCACCATTTTTCTCATATCGTGAGAGAAATGCTGGATTTACATGTTAACTTCAAATTTTCAAGGTGTTGATATTATTAACTTTTTCAAAGTTATCAGCGCTAAACCCTGTCTATGATTGATTTTTCACCAGTGGCTTGACCTTTTGTATAATTAGCTATAGGTTGTGAACTCAGTGAAAATTTTATAACTGAGCTTTTTTACAGTTTTAGTCATTTTTTAAACATAAACACTCATATAATTATAATCTACAAGAATAGCTAGTCATTTACTGTCCGGAAGACAGAAAGGCAAGAAGGGAGAATTGCAATGGCTCTATATGATCCAAGTTTTGAACGAGATAACTGCGGATTTGGCTTAATTGCCCACATGGAAGGTCAAGCAAGTCATAAGCTTGTGCGCACCGCTATCTCAGCTCTTGATCGTATGACTCACCGTGGTGGGATTGCAGCTGACGGTAAAACCGGCGATGGCTGTGGTCTACTGCTTCAAAAACCGGATTCATACTTACGTCTGATCGCCGATGAGCAACACTGGAAGCTCGGTCGACAGTACGCAATTGGTATGATTTTTCTTAGCCGTGATCCTGTAAAAGCACAAACAGCTCGCGATATCATCAACAAAGAACTGACTCAAGAAACCCTAACGGTTGCAGGCTGGCGCGCTGTGCCAACCAATCCAAAAGTATTGGGCCCTATTGCGAGTTCTTCTTTGCCAGATATCCAACAAGTGTTTGTTTCTGCTCCTGCAGGCTGGCAAGATCGAGACATTGAGCGTCGTTTGTATATCGCACGACGTCGTATCGAAAAACAAATTACAGAAGATAATGACTTTTATATCTGTTCATTATCCACTCAGGTGATCGTCTACAAAGGCCTATGTATGCCTGCAGACCTTCCCCGTTTCTATTTAGACTTAGCGGACCTACGTATGGAATCGGCGATTTGCCTGTTCCACCAACGTTTCTCAACCAACACTCAACCACGCTGGCCTTTGGCTCAACCGTTCCGCTACCTAGCACACAACGGTGAGATCAACACCATTCAAGGTAACCGTGAATGGGCTCGTGCTCGTGGTTATAAATTTTCATCTCCACTACTTCCTGACCTGCAAAGTGCAGCACCGTTCGTTAACGAAACCGGTTCTGACTCATCAAGCTTAGACAACATGCTTGAACTGCTTTTGCAAGGCGGTATGGACCTCTTCCGTGCAATGCGTATGCTTGTGCCACCAGCATGGCAACATCACCCAGATATGGATGATGAGCTACGTGCGTTCTATGACTTCAACTCCAAACATATGGAGCCATGGGATGGTCCAGCGGGGATTGTATTGTCTGATGGTCGCTACGCTGCATGTAACCTAGACCGTAACGGTCTACGTCCTGCTCGTTATGTGATCACTAAAGACAAACTGATTACACTGGCATCAGAGATTGGTATTTGGGATTACGCACCAGACGAAGTGGCTGAAAAAGGCCGTGTTGGTCCAGGTGAACTGCTGGTGATTGACACCCGTACTGGCAAAATCTGGCAATCAAGCGAAATTGATAACGACTTAAAAGACCGTCACCCATACCGTGAATGGTTGGATCGCTGCGTTTATCCACTCGTTCCATTCTCTGCTTTGCCAGACGATAAAGTGGGTGAACGTAACTTTGATGAAGATCTGCTAAGAACCTATCAGAAACAGTTCGCGATGAGTAACGAAGAGATTGATCAAATCCTTCGTGTCCTAGGTGATATGGGACAAGAAGCGGTTGGCTCAATGGGCGATGATACCCCAATGGCCGTGCTCTCTTCGAAAGAGCGCCTCATTACTGATTACTTCCGTCAGAAATTCGCGCAGGTCACCAACCCACCAATCGACCCACTACGTGAAAAACACGTGATGTCTTTGGCTACCTGTATCGGTCAAGAGATGAACGTGTTTAACGAAACCGATGGTCACGCCTATCGCGTAACGTTCGACTCACCAGTGCTTCTTTACTCTGACATGCAACAGCTGCTCACTCTAAATGACGAGCACTATCGCAATACCATCTTGGATATCAACTTCAATCCAGATGAAAAAGATCTCAAACAAGCCGTTTTAGACCTATGTGACGAAGCAGAAAAAGTAGTTCGCGAAGGGACGGTATTGTTGGTTCTTTCCGACCGCGCTCTGACCAAAGGCAAATTGCCAATTCCAGCAGCGATGGCGGTTGGTGCTATTCAAACTCGCTTAGTCGACACTCAATTGCGCTGTGATGCCAACATTATTGTTGAAACTGCAGCCGCCCGTGACCCACACCAATTTGCGGTATTGTTAGGTTTCGGAGCAACAGCGGTTTACCCATACCTAGCTTATGAAACACTAGGCAAATTGGTTGATGATGGTGCGATTGATAAAAGCTATCGCGATGTGATGCAAAACTATCAGCATGGCATCAACAAAGGCTTGTACAAAATCATGTCGAAGATGGGTATTTCGACAGTGGCGTCCTATCGTTGTTCACAACTGTTTGAAGCGGTTGGCTTGAATAAAGAACTGACATCCCTTTGCTTTAAAGGCGTTGTTAGCCGCATTCAAGGTGCGAACTTCTCAGACTTCCAACAAGATCTGTTTAACTTGTCACGTAAAGCGTGGGCAAAACGTAAACCTCTTGAACATGGCGGTCTACTGAAATACGTTCACGGCGGCGAATACCATGCGTTCAACCCAGATGTGGTACAAACCTTACAACATGCAGTGAAAACAGGTGAAACCAGCGATTACCACGCTTTCTCTGCTCAGGTAAACCAACGTCCAGTCGCGACATTACGTGACTTGATGAAGCTGAAAAAAACCGACACTTCAATCCCTCTAGAGAAGATTGAACCCGCTAGCGAACTATTCAAACGCTTTGACTCTGCGGCGATGTCGATTGGTGCTTTGAGCCCTGAAGCTCACGAAGCATTAGCAACGGCAATGAACCGTTTGGGCGGTTTCTCTAACTCAGGAGAAGGTGGTGAAGATCCTCGCCGCTTTGGTACCGAGAAGAACTCTCGTATCAAGCAGGTGGCATCAGGTCGCTTTGGCGTTACTCCACACTACTTGACCAGTGCTGACGTACTGCAAATTAAAGTGGCACAAGGGGCAAAACCTGGCGAAGGTGGTCAGCTACCGGGCCATAAAGTGACGGCTGAAATTGCGCGACTACGCCACTCAGTACAAGGCGTTACGCTGATTTCTCCACCGCCACACCATGACATTTACTCAATCGAAGACTTGTCGCAATTGATCTTTGACTTAAAGCAGGTCAACCCAAATGCGCTCGTGTCTGTAAAATTGGTGTCTGAACCTGGTGTCGGTACTATTGCAACAGGTGTAGCGAAAGCCTACGCCGATTTAATCACTATCTCTGGTTATGATGGTGGTACTGCCGCTAGCCCTCTCACTTCAGTGAAATATGCTGGTTGTCCTTGGGAATTAGGTCTAGCCGAAACTCAACAATCTTTGGTAGCTAACGGCTTGCGCCATAAAATCCGCCTGCAAGTGGATGGTGGTCTGAAAACCGGTCTAGATGTTATCAAAGGCGCTATTTTAGGTGCTGAAAGCTTTGGTTTCGGTACTGCGCCAATGGTTTCAATGGGCTGTAAGTTCCTACGTATCTGTCACCTAAACAACTGTGCAACAGGTGTAGCAACCCAAGACGAAACATTGCGTAAGCAATACTTCAAAGGCTTACCAGAAATGGTGATGAACTATTTCATTGGTCTAGCGGAAGAAGTGCGCGGCTACTTGGCAGAGCTGGGTGTTGAAAAGCTAACAGACTTAATTGGTCGCACCGACCTGCTTGAAGTGGTTAGCGGCATGACAGCGAAACAGAGCAAACTCGATTTGTCTGACATTCTGGAAGCTCCAGTGTCGCCAGCAGGTCTACCTCTGTACTGCACTGAACCAAACACACCATTTGATCATGGTGAACTTAACCAACGTATCGTAAAAGATGCAATTAAAGCGGTTGAAGCTCAAGAGCCATTAGAGCTTTACTACAACGTGATCAACACCGACCGTTCTATCGGTGCTCGCCTATCTGGCGAAATTGCCAAACGTTATGGCAACCAAGGTCTAGCAGCTACTCCAATTCGTATCGTATTAGAAGGGACTGCAGGTCAATCCTTCGGGGTTTGGAACGCAGGTGGTGTCGAATTGATTCTAACAGGCGATGCTAACGACTATGTCGGCAAAGGCATGGCTGGCGGTAAACTGGTGATTAAACCTCATCAAGGCACTGCTTTTGCTTGTAACGAAGCAACGATTATTGGTAACACCTGTTTGTACGGTGCAACGGGCGGTAAGCTCTTTGCAGCGGGTAAAGCAGGAGAACGTTTTGGCGTTCGTAACTCTGGCACTATCGCAGTGATTGAAGGTGCTGGCGATAACGCATGTGAATACATGACGGGTGGTATTGTCGCGATTCTCGGCGCGACAGGGGTTAACTTTGGTGCGGGTATGACAGGCGGTTTCGCCTATGTACTCGATAAGAATGGCGATTTCCAAGGTCGTGTCAACGCAGAATCCGTTGAAGCACTGTCACTGGAAGATCTCTACATTCACCAAGAACATTTGCGTGGTTTGATTGCAGAGCACTTAGAGCAAACTGGCTCTACTTACGCAGAAACCATCTTAGCGAACTTTGATGAATGGATTCCTAAGTTCTACCTTGTTAAACCACAAGCCGCGGATCTTCAGACTCTTCTGGGTCACCAAAGCCGTAGTGCAGCAGAACTTCGTGTTCAGGCACAGTAATTGGAAGGAGCCAAGAAACAATGAGCCAGAATGTTTACCAATTTATCGATGTAAAACGTGTTGATCCGGCTAAAAAATCGCTCAACATCCGTAAAATTGAGTTCGTAGAAATCTACGAACCCTTCACTAAGCAACAAGCGACCGCGCAAGCGGATCGCTGCTTAGATTGTGGCAACCCTTACTGTGAATGGAAATGTCCAGTACACAACTACATTCCTCAATGGCTAAAACTGGCTAACGAAGGGCGTATTCTTGAAGCGGTGGAACTGTCTCACCAGACCAACAGTCTTCCAGAAGTGTGTGGCCGCGTTTGTCCACAAGATCGTCTCTGCGAAGGATCATGTACGTTAAGTGCTGATTTTGGCGCCGTAACTATCGGTAATATTGAAAAATACATTACCGATAAAGCCTTTGAGATGGGCTGGAAACCAGACATGTCTAAGGTGGTTTGGACCGATAAAAAAGTCGCCATCATTGGTGCAGGTCCTGCAGGTCTAGCTGCGGCGGACATTCTTGTCCGTAATGGCGTTAAACCTGTGGTATTTGACCGTTATCCAGAAGTCGGCGGCCTACTCACCTTCGGTATCCCTTCATTCAAATTGGAAAAGGGCGTGATGGAAAACCGTCGCCGCATCTTTACCGAAATGGGTGTTGAATTCCGCTTAAATACCGAAGTGGGTAAAGATGTTCAAATGCAAGAGCTGCTCGATGAGTATGATGCTGTTTTCTTAGGTGTGGGTACTTACAAGTACATGCGCGCTGGTTTAGAAAACGAAGATGCTGATGGCGTTTATGACGCACTGCCATTTTTGATCTCGAATACTTACAAAGTAATGGATCTTGAAAACAGCGACCCATTCATCGATATGGACGGCAAAAAAGTGGTTGTCCTTGGTGGTGGTGATACCGCGATGGACTGTGTGCGTACTTCGATTCGTCAAGGTGCTTCACAAGTGGTTTGTGCTTATCGTCGTGATGAAGAGAACATGCCTGGTTCACGCCGCGAAGTGAAAAACGCACGTGAAGAAGGTGTGGAATTCATGTTCAACCTGCAACCTCTTGGCGTACGTGTTAACGAGCAAGGCAAAGTGACTGGCGTTAAAGTGGTGACTACAGCACTTGGTGAACCTGATGAAGCGGGTCGTCGTCGTCCTGAACCTGTCGCTGGTAGCGAACATGTATTACCAGCCGATGCGGTTATCATGGCGTTTGGTTTCCAACCTCATCAAATGAGTTGGCTAGAACCATTTGGCGTTGACTTAGATTCTCGCGGTCGCATTAAAGCACCAAGTAATCAAGAGTTCCAATATCAAACCAGCAACGCGAAAATCTTCGCTGGCGGTGATGCTGTTCGTGGCTCTGATTTGGTGGTTACTGCTATCGATGAAGGTCGTAAAGCAGCAAACGGTATCCTCGATTTTCTTGACATTTAGTGTCACAGCGCACATAAAATGATATTTGATAAAGGATTCATAGAGATATGGATCCTTTTTTTATTGCACGTTCTATAATTGCAAAGTCTCAGTGCAAGTCACAGCGTTGATGTAATGACTTGGTCCAATACAATTTATTTGAGTGGTCACGCTGAGCAATCCTTATCACTTCAATTGGGCGCAAACTATCCCTTTAGAAGTGTGGCCTTGAGGGAAATAACTCAGTAATTTGATTACGCACTCGGGGTGCAATCATGTTTAAACCGGTCACTCTTATTGTTATTACAGGCCTCTTGAGCGCGTGCAGCCAAGGCATCGAACCTACCAATGATCGCACTACGAAACCATGTCGTGCTGATACCCATTGTGTTTCAACCGCTGACTCTAGCGAAAAAGTGCATCTTGCCCCGTTTATTCTTCGCCCCGGAGTCACCTTGGAGCAAGTTGAACGCGTCGTGCTAACGCTTCCGGGAACCAGAATCGCCGACCGAAACAAAGACAGCGATTACGTACGTATTGAATGCACTTCCAAAATATTGCGCTTTGTCGATGATTTAGAGCTGCGGCTCTCTGATTTCCAATTGATTGTTCGTTCACAATCTCGTTCCGAGTACCCTGACTTTGGTTCGAACCGTCGCCGTGTAGAAGAATTGAGAGAAAAGCTCAGCTTAGGTGGCATGCTAGAAACACCATAGCTCGATCCCAACAGAAAGGTCATGTTAAACTGAGCGCCATTCGTTTAAAAACAACAAAGAGATTTACCATGAAAATTGGCATCATTGGTGCGATGGAACAAGAAGTCGCGATTCTAAAAGACGCGATGCAAAATGTTCAACAAGTGAGCAAAGCAGGTGGCACTTACTATTCAGGCCAAATAAATGGTGCTGAGGTGGTCTTGCTGCAATCTGGTATTGGTAAAGTGGCAGCAGCCGTTGGCACCGCAATTTTGCTTAACGAATATCAACCTGATGTTGTATTGAATACAGGTTCTGCAGGTGGTTTTGATTCCTCTTTGACTATGGGTGATGTGGTTATCTCTAGCGAAGTGCGTCATCACGATGCAGACGTGACTGCATTTGGCTACGAAATGGGTCAAATGGCAGGTCAACCAGCGGCTTTCCAAGCAGATGCACATCTAATGTCTGTTGCTGAAAAAGCACTGGAAAGCATGGCAGATAAACACGCGGTACGCGGCCTAATCTGTACTGGTGATGCATTCATTTGCAAACCAGAGCAACAAGAATACATTCGTCGTCATTTCCCAAATGTTGTGGCCGTAGAAATGGAAGCTTCAGCGATTGCACAAACTTGCCACCAGTTTAAGGTGCCATTTGTGGTCGTTCGCGCGATTTCTGACGTGGCTGATAAAGAATCACCAATGTCATTTGATGAGTTTTTACCATTAGCGGCACAAAGCTCATCGGCAATGGTATTGAAGATGATCGACCTTCTCAAATAAGCCTTTGTGAATGGACGGATTCTTTCATCAAGTTTACGCCAATGGTACGCTCCTCGCCCTATGGGGAGCGTTACTATTTCATCTTATAGTTCCCATTCCACATTCAGCACATCCGGTCACTCTGTGGCATAAATTTGCGGAGTTGCTAGCAAGCAAAGTCAATCGCAACAACAGTTACCAACAAAGTTACATTTCCGGCACGCTCGCTTGGCTACTGATGATCATTCCAACCATTATGGTGTTAGTGGCATTAAAGACGTTAGTTTGGCAACCAGCACTGTTTGAGCTGGCATTACTGTTACTCGCCTTTGATTGGCGAACTCAAGAGCTACTAGCAAAACGTATCTCTCTCTCATTGGCAGAACAAGACAAAGCGAGTGCTAGAGAAACATTAGCCCCCTATGTTAACCGCGACACGTCGCGACTTTCAGCGCTTGGTTTAGGCAAGGCGAGTGCGGAAACTTTAATTATGGGTTTTGGCAGAAATGTCATTTCTGTCCTGTTTTGGTATGGGTTATTGGGTGGTATTGGTGCGCTAACGTACCGTTTATTAGCAGAACTCGGCAGAGCTTGGTCTCCTTCTCGTGAAGAATTCTCCCCATTTGGCCTGCCCATCATTCGCGTTATCGCCGTGCTTGAGTGGCTACCGATGCGCCTGTTTAGCCTAATTTTATTGCTTGGTAAGGGCAGCGCCCAAGTACTGAGAAAAGTGCAAGAGCAAGCCCCATCATGGCCATTACCCGGTCCGGCTTGGTTACTCTGCGTTGTTGGTAATAAATTGGAGCTCTCTTTAGGCGGTCCTGCCATCTATGGCAAAAGAAAAGCCATCCGCAGCAAAATTGGCGGTCGGATTGCTCCTGCTTCGATCCATTTACATCAAATCCAAAGCCTACTGGCATGGCGTGCACTCGCTTGGATTTTATTAGAAAGCCTTATTTTATTTGCTGTTTATCAAGGGATATAAATGCCTGTTGCTCGCATTATTACTGTTGTTTCGCTCCTTTTTGCTTCTTGTTTCGCTCAGGCACAAAACCAAATTCACCGTATTGTTAGCCTCTCCCCTCACGCAACCGAACTTGCCTATGCGGCAGGGCTTGGCGACAAATTGGTTGCCGTAAGTGATTACAGCGATTATCCACCAGCAGCCCAAAAACTAGAAAAAGTCGCCAACTACAAAGGCATCAATGTCGATCGTATTGTCGCTTTAGAGCCTGATCTCATCATCACTTGGCCTGCTGGTAATCCGGTACGTGAACTGGAAAAGTTAAAACAAATGGGATTTCATCTGTTCCCTTCCCATGTTCAATCCTTAGAAGATATTGCTACCAATATTGATGCTTTAAGTCAGTTTGCTGATGACCCGAAAATAGGTCATCAAGCAGCGCAGGCTTTTCGGGAACAGCTAACTCAACTGCATAATGAATATGGCAATGGCAAACCTGTGCCCTACTTTTATCAACTGAGTCAGAAACCCATCATCACCGTGGCGCAAAACAGCTGGCCAAGTGAAGTGTTCTCTTTTTGCGGTGGTAAGAATGTGTTCGTCAACAGTCCCAGTCCTTATCCGCAAGTTGGTATGGAACAGGTGATATTGGCTAAGCCTCAAGTCATCTTTACATCAGGGCATGCTATGGCCGATGGTTCGATGTGGAATGATTGGCATGATGAACTTCCTGCAGTAGAAAAGCATCAGGTGTGGAAGCTCCATTCAGACTGGCTTAACCGACCAACGCCTCGCACAGTCAGGGCGATCAAAGAGGTTTGTGATTACTTTGCTCAGGCAAGAAAAAAGTAGCGTTGTTCAGCGAAAAACGCGTACAATTCGTGCCCAATTTCTTCCGTTATTGATGAATAGAGCAGATAACCTTGGACACTTCACTTCTCTACTTTATTGACCTATTTGGTACCGCAATTTTTGCCATTTCAGGTGTTCTGCTCGCGGGTCGTCTGCGTATGGATCCGTTTGGTGTTATCGTCTTAGCAAGCGTGACAGCGATTGGTGGCGGAACTATCCGCGATATGGCGTTAGGGGCAACCCCCGTATTCTGGATTCGCAATACTACCTATCTTTGGGTCATTTTGATCACCTGTGTGCTCACCATGCTGGTCGTTCGTCGTCCGAAACGAGTCGCGTGGTGGATTTTACCCGTGTGTGATGCGATTGGCTTAGCCGTGTTTGTTGGGATTGGTGTAGAAAAAGCGATGAGTTATCAAAGCTCTGCGTTAGTTGCCATCATTATGGGCGTATTAACGGGCTGCGGTGGCGGCATTATTCGTGACGTATTAGCGCGTGAAATTCCCATGGTACTGCGCAGTGAGGTGTATGCCACAGCTTGCATTATCGGTGGTATATTTCACACTTCCGCACTGGCGTTGGGCTACTCGCCATCCAGTGCATTAGCATCAGGCATTCTCTCCACCTTGATTATTCGTTTAGGTGCGATCCGCTGGCATTTATCTCTGCCTATTTTCGCCTTAAATAAATAACGATAAGCGCCGTTAGCCGACGTTACCTCATTTGGGTATAACGACTCTGACGGCGTAAATATCACTGTTGCTTTAAGCCTCTTAGGTGTAGCCTAGGGCTAAACGTGCTTCAAGTCACGAAATTAGACTCCATGCGGTCTTCGCCGTTTGTTTTATATCCATATTACTTTAAGAGATACGATAGTTATGCAAGGAATTCTATCCATCCAATCCCATGTGAGTTATGGCCATGCTGGTAACAGCAGTGCTGTATTTCCTATGCAAAGAATGGGTTTTGAAGTTTGGCCAATCCATACCGTCCAATTTTCAAACCATACTCACTATACACAGGGGTGGACGGGGCACGCATTTTCAGCAGAGGACATCGCTGACGTCGTACGTGGATTGGAAAACCTTGATGTATTGAAAGGCTGTCACGCGGTGGTCACTGGCTACCAAGGCACAGCTGAGCAGTGCAGCGTTGTAGCAGACACTGTTGCCAAGGTGAAATCACACAATCCTCAGGCAATTTACGTGTGCGACCCTGTTATGAGCAATCCAGAGAAAGGATGTATTGTCGCTCCGGGGATCACAGAACAGCTGATCAGCACTTTAATTCCAATTGCCGATGTCATCGTACCAAACCAATTTGAACTGACCCAAATCGCCGACATGCAAATTACCTGTTTGCAAGATGCCGTTGAAGCATGTCGTCGTGCACTCACCAAAGGTCCAAAGTTCGTCATCGCTAAACATCTGCATGGCATTGATAAAAGCTGTTTCAATATGATGCTTGCCACACAAGATGGCATCTATTTGGCAAAACGTCCGCTTTTCCCTATTACCAAAGAACCGATTGGCGTGGGTGATTTGATTACGTCCATATTTACGGCGGGACTATTAAAAGGTTGGACACCACTTCAAGCATTCCAACATTGCCACGATGCTGTTCATGGCGTACTTAAAGCGACCCATCAAAGTGGCGAATGGGAGCTGCAAACCATTGCAGCTCAAGACGAGTTAGTCTCGCCAAGCGAGCACTTTCCAGCGCAATTAGTCGAAGAGTTATCCACCTCTTTAGCCTAAGTTATAGAGCCTATTCAGCGCTCTCGTGACACTAACATCCCGCTTTAAGGCGGGATTTTTATTGCTCAACAAAGAGCTACCTTTTCGCAGTTTATTTTGCTTAAATGGCGCTATTATCCAGCGACAAGAATGGACTATGTTACTCGAAGGGATTGAAACACTGCTGGTACTGAGCAAAGAGAAAACCATGAGCCGCGCAGGCTCTCTTCTCTATATTAGCCAATCAGCAGTAAGTAAACGTATTGCAAATCTAGAACAAAAGCTTGGCAAAAAACTGATCGTACCTTCAGGTCGTCACATCAAACTTACCCCGGATGCGGAGCAGCTAATAGCCAATATTGAACCGACGTTTAACGAATTACGTGGTTTAATGTTTGATCAAGAATCACTTGAAGATCATTCGCAGATTCGTATCGACTGCTCTGAAACCCTCGTGGCTGGTTACCTCTATCAGGCCATCGGCCAATATCGAAAAACGGATCGTCACTTCACCATTACCACTAACCATACGCCGAGAATCGTCGAGAACGTCAAATCAGGGCGAGCAACCCTAGGCTTTTGTGCTGGGTATATCGTAAGTAACCATGGACTATTAGCATTCCATCTGTGCGACGAGCCCTTTTTGATCGTAAGCCAACAGCATTTAGAGACTTTGCCTGATGAATTGATCACCAATGATCTTGTCAATCCGGCCAATACTTATCAAAGTGCCATATTGGCCAAATTAGGTATCAATCCGGTGATGCAGATGGACTCGTATGCCGCAGCCGCTCAGCTAGCCTTAGGAGGCACAGCGCCAGCACTGGTGCCCTTATCTGTGGTACAAACACTCAATATCGCACCGCAATACTGCTTTGATTTTCCTCAGCTTGCTGCGTTAACTCGTCCGATTCACATCTGTGTCCGCGCAAATACTTATCGCTCTGCTCGAGTTAAAAGATTGATAGAAACCATTGCTGGTGCTGTTCCCAAAGCAATTTTATCGCCATCACCATAGACATCGTAATGACCAGAGGACGAATCCATTTTTGTCCTTTGGCAATCACCACTTTCGCCCCTAAACGACCACCAATAAATTGCCCTACTGCCATCACCAATCCAATTTTCCAGATAGGCAAACCAGCAATTAGGAAAAAAGTCAGCGCTGCAAAGTTTGAGGTGAAGTTAAGAATTTTGGTTCTTGCGGTCGCTTCAACAAGATTAAAATGCCCTAACAGAACAAAACAGATCGTAAAAATAGACCCCGTGCCCGGACCAAAAAAGCCATCATAAAAGCCGATACAAGTACCAATAATGAGCGCAAACCAAATGGGTGATAGTGGTTTTTTGTTATCGTTCTTACGAGTTTGTGGCGCCAATAGAAAGTAGAGTGAAATACAAATCAGCAGACCAGGAATCAAAGTGGTCAATACCGAAGCATCAATACGCTGCACGAGTTCAGCACCCGTTGCTGCGCCAATGTAGGTACAAACAATCGCAAAGGCCATTTCGCGTAGATTAACCAAACCGCGGCGCACAAAGTACAAGGAGGCAGAAAAACTACCAAAAGAGCTTTGCAGTTTGTTGGTAGCTAACGCTTGAGCGGGTGGAACGCCTGCCGCAAGTAACGCTGGCAGAGTCAATAAGCCACCGCCCCCAGCCATAGCATCGATAAACCCCGCAGCTCCCGCTACGACAAACAGCAATGCCAATATATCTAACGATACTTCCATGAAACACCTAAATTCAATGACCGATAAAAAGCGCAAGTTATCACTGTCGGATCGCAATAAAAAGCGAAAGCAAAGATAACAACCTATTCCTAATTTTCATCAATAACGTAGCAGTTATGTAGAGAGTTACTACGGAAAAGAAATTGCAACCATCTTTTGCATGGCAATAAAAAACCCGCCCATAAGGGCGGGTAAAGAGGTTGTCTAAAGAGAGCTAATAGACTCTCATTTATAATTGCATTATGCCTGATTTTCGCGAATACGAGCGTGTAACTCTTGTACCGAGTGAACTTCTGCAGTTGCATCGGCAGTGTGTGCCATACAAGTTGCGAACGCTGCGTTTAGCGTTGTGGTGTAGTTCACTTTAGCCGCTAGAGCGCCACGACGTAGTACTTTAGAATCTTCAATCGCTTGACGACCTGCAGTTGTGTTCACGATGTAGGTATATTCATGGTTCTTGATGCGGTCCAAAATGTGTGGACGACCTTCATGAACTTTGTTTACTAAGCGAGGGTTAATACCTGCTTCACCAAGAATCACTGCTGTACCGTGAGTTGCATCGAGTTTGTAACCCAATTTGATGAGTTTAGACGCAAGGTCAACCACACGTTCTTTATCGCCATCGCGAACTGATAGAAGCGCACGACCTGCTGTTGGGTAGTAGCTACCACAAGCCATTTCTGCTTTAGCAAAGGCTTCAGCAAAAGTTTTGCCGATACCCATAACTTCACCAGTAGAGCGCATTTCAGGGCCTAACAGTGGGTCAACACCAGGGAATTTGTTGAACGGTAGAACCACTTCTTTCACTGAGTAGTAAGGAGGAATGATTTCTTTAGTACAACCCTGTTGTTCAAGTGTTTGACCAACCATTACGCGCGCTGCGATTTTAGCCAGCTGTGCACCCGTTGCTTTTGATACGAATGGAACCGTACGTGCAGCACGAGGGTTCACTTCAATCAGGTAGATTTCGTTATCTTTTACTGCAAACTGTGTATTCATCAGACCACGAACACCCAATTCAAATGCGAGTTTTTCAACTTCTTCACGCATCTTGTCTTGGATTTCTTGGCTTAGGGTATATGCAGGAAGTGAACATGCTGAGTCACCTGAGTGAACGCCTGCTTGTTCAATATGTTCCATGATACCGCCGATAAGTACGCGTTCACCGTCACAGATAGCATCGATATCAACTTCGATTGCATCGTCAAGGAAACGGTCAAGCAATACTGGAGACTCGTTTGATACGCTTACCGCTTCGTTGAAATAACGACGTAGGTCGATTTCATCGTATACGATTTCCATCGCACGGCCACCCAACACGTAAGAAGGACGAACCACTAATGGATAACCAATTTCACGAGCTTTTTCAACTGCTTGGTCGATCGCTGTTACGGTTGCGTTTTCTGGCTGTTTCAAACCTAGACGTTGTACTGCATGTTGGAAACGTTCACGGTCTTCAGCACGGTCAATTGCATCTGGGCTAGTACCAATGATTGGCACACCACACGCTTCAAGCTCACGAGCCAATTTAAGTGGAGTTTGACCACCGTATTGAACGATAACGCCTTTTGGCTTCTCAACGCGCACGATAGACAGTACATCTTCTAGCGTTACTGGTTCGAAGTACAAACGGTCTGATGTATCGTAGTCAGTTGATACGGTTTCTGGGTTACAGTTCACCATAATAGTTTCGTAACCGTCTTCACGTAGCGCTAATGATGCGTGTACACAACAGTAGTCAAATTCGATACCTTGACCGATACGGTTTGGACCGCCACCCAATACCATGATTTTCTCACGGTCTGTTGGGTTGGCTTCACACTCTTCATCGTAAGATGAGTACATGTAAGCTGTATCTGACGCAAATTCAGCCGCACAAGTATCCACACGTTTGTAAACTGGGTGAATATTGTATTGGTCACGAACGCGACGGATTTCTTTTTCAGATACACCAAGAATTTTAGACAGACGTGCATCAGCAAAACCTTTACGTTTTGCACGGCGTAGTACGTCTTCAGTCAAACCAGCAAAGCCGCCTGCTTTGATATCTGCTTCCATTTTCACTAGTTCTTCAATTTGAACTAGGAACCAACGGTCGATGTTAGTTAGGTTGAAGATGCCATCAACAGACATACCTGCACGGAATGCATCGGCGATGTACCAAACACGCTGCGCGCCAGCTTCTTTCAATTCGTAGCGAATTTTAGTTAGAGCGTCAGGAGCATCTAGGTCCACCATGCTGTCGAAACCTGTTGCGCCAACTTCAAGACCACGTAGCGCTTTTTGTAGTGATTCTTGTTGGTTACGACCAATCGCCATCACTTCACCAACAGATTTCATCTGTGTGGTTAGACGGTCATTTGCACCGTGGAATTTTTCGAAGTTGAAACGAGGAATCTTAGTTACAACGTAGTCGATGGTTGGTTCGAATGATGCTGGTGTTGCGCCACCAGTGATGTCATTCATCAACTCATCAAGAGTGAAACCCACTGCCAATTTCGCAGCAACTTTCGCAATTGGGAAACCTGTAGCTTTTGATGCCAATGCAGATGAACGAGATACACGAGGGTTCATCTCGATGATCACCATGCGGCCATCTTTAGGGTTGATACCAAACTGAACGTTTGAACCACCTGTTTCAACACCGATTTCACGCAGTACCGCTAGAGAAGCGTTACGCATCAATTGGTATTCTTTATCGGTCAGTGTTTGCGCAGGTGCCACAGTGATAGAGTCACCAGTGTGAATACCCATTGCGTCGAAGTTTTCGATAGAACATACGATGATACAGTTGTCGTTTTTATCACGAACCACTTCCATCTCGTACTCTTTCCAACCAATCAAAGATTCGTCGATAAGCAGTTCGTTAGTTGGAGACAAGTCCAAACCACGACGACAGATTTCATCAAACTCTTCTTTGTTGTACGCGATACCGCCGCCTGAACCACCCATAGTAAATGAAGGGCGGATGATACATGGGAAGCCAACCATATCGAGAACTTTGTAAGCGTCTTCGATCGTTTTAGCTGTATCAGCGCGAGGACATTCAAGGCCGATAGATTTCATTGCTTTATCGAAACGAGAACGGTCTTCTGCTTTATCAATCGCGTCAGCGGTTGCACCGATCATTTCCACGCCGAACTCTGCGAGCACGCCGTGTTTTTCAAGATCTAACGCACAGTTCAATGCAGTTTGACCACCCATGGTAGGTAGAATTGCATCTGGACGTTCACGTTCAATAATTTTGCGTACCACTTGCCAGTTAATTGGCTCGATGTAAGTTGCATCGGCCATCTCTGGGTCAGTCATAATGGTAGCAGGGTTAGAGTTAACCAGAATAACGCGGTAACCCTCTTCACGCAGCGCTTTACAAGCCTGAGCACCAGAGTAATCAAACTCACAAGCCTGACCGATAACAATAGGACCAGCACCTAAAATAAGAATGCTTTTTATGTCAGTACGTTTTGGCATTGTTTACTACTCCAAATTAAGCGCGGTGTTGTTTAATCAATTCAATAAAGTGGTCGAACAGCGGAGCTGCATCGTGCGGGCCAGGGCTCGCTTCAGGGTGACCTTGGAAACTAAATGCTGGTTTATCTGTGCGATGGATACCTTGTAGAGAGCCATCAAACAAAGATTTATGAGTTGCACGTAGGTTGCTTGGTAAGGTCGCTTCGTCAGCAGCAAAGCCGTGGTTTTGAGAGGTAATCATTACCACACCACGATCAAGATCTTTCACTGGGTGGTTTGCACCGTGATGACCGAACTTCATTTTGATGGTTTTCGCACCAGAGGCGAGAGCCAAAATTTGG
Source organism: Vibrio porteresiae DSM 19223 (assembly GCF_024347055.1). Lineage (NCBI taxonomy): Bacteria > Pseudomonadati > Pseudomonadota > Gammaproteobacteria > Vibrionales > Vibrionaceae > Vibrio > Vibrio porteresiae. The sequence goes on along the minus strand of NZ_AP024895.1, from coordinate 627,037 downwards.
TGGCCAAGGCAGATACCAAAGACTGGTAGGCCTTTTTCAAGGAATGCCTGAGTCGCTTCAATCGCGTAAGTACATGGTTCTGGGTCACCAGGGCCATTAGACAGGAATACGCCATCAGGATTTAATGCGAACACTTCTTCAGCAGAAGTTTGAGCTGGAACCACTGTTAATTTACAACCACGGTCAACCAACATGCGCAGGATATTACGTTTCGCACCAAAGTCATATGCAACAACGTGGTATGGTAATTCGCTATCGTCTTTTGGTGCAGGCAATCCGCCTTCAAGCGTCCATGAACCTTGTTTCCATTCATACGCTTCTTTTGTTGTTACTACTTTCGCTAGATCCATGCCTTTAAGGCCAGGGAACTCTTTTGCTTTCGCTAATGCGAGGGCTTCATCCAGATTATCGCCTGCAACGATACAACCATTCTGTGCGCCTTTTTCACGAAGGAGACGAGTCAACTTACGTGTGTCGATATCTGCGATGCCAACAATGTTGTGCTGTTTTAGATATTCAGAAAGGGATTGCTCGGAGCGGAAATTAGAAGCGATAAGGGGAAGATCGCGGATCACAAGGCCTTGTGCATGAATCGCTGTGGATTCTTCATCTTCGGAGTTAGTTCCGGTATTGCCAATGTGAGGATAAGTAAGAGTAACGATTTGTTGGGAATAGGAAGGATCAGTGAGGATTTCTTGATACCCCGTCATCGAGGTATTAAAAACGACTTCACCAACGGAAGAACCATCTGCGCCAATGGAAACTCCGCGGAACACTGTCCCATCTTCCAGGACTAACAGTGCTGATTTACTCAAGACAACCTCCAGAATAAAAATGCAAAAAAAATAAATTAAACTGCAAATTTGCCTTCCATTTCGCGTATGTAAATTGCTTTTGGGTATAGCAGACAAATTGGCGGTATTCTAATGAGTGCAGCCAAACCTGTCAACATTGAGTAAAAAATAAAATGAATATTTATCGCCCTCATTAAAAATTTCAGGTCAAAATGGTTAAAACCACCCTTTTTCTATCATATTTTTCTAATATGAATAGAAAACGACTAAAAATCCACCACCCATCATTTTCACTACTTCACCGTATAATCTGACTGATAAAGCAATCGATAACACAAGACAGATTAATGTAAAAAACAACGAAATATGCCACCACATACAACAAAGCCAGCAAAAGTAACAGAAAACTAAGGAAAAATAGGGAGTTTTGTGGAAATTGAGTTGAAAGGCAAAAATGAAAGGAAAACAAATGCGCCAAACTGAGCTGGCGCATAATTATGTAATTAGAGCGAGTTGAGTTCAAGCACTTCGGTCATGGTATAGAAACCAGCAGGTTTATCTGCCAACCAAATGGCAGCGCGAACAGCACCATTAGCAAAAGTCATACGGTCAGTGGCTTTATGAGTAATTTCCACACGTTCACCGATATCTGCAAACATCGCAGTGTGTTCACCAACGATATCCCCAGCACGAATGGTCGCAAAGCCAATTTCACTGCGAGTGCGTTCACCTGTAATTCCTTCACGAGAATACACTGCAACATCACTGAGTTTATTACCCATAGCATGAGCAATCGCTTCACCCATACCAATTGCAGTACCAGAAGGAGCATCCACTTTATGACGATGGTGAGCTTCAATGATTTCGATATCGCAGTAATCGCCCATCACCTTGGCCGCTTTTTCGAGCAGTTTGAACACTAAGTTCACACCTACGCTGTAGTTAGGCGCCATGACAATTGGAATCTCTTTGGCAGCTTCATCAATAAGAGCGCGCTCTTGCTCAGAGAAACCTGTAGTTCCAATGACCAATTTTTTACCATACTGTTTACATAGCTCGATGTTCGCAAGCGTACTTTTAGGTGCGGTAAAATCAATAATGACGTCGAAATCTTCAATGGCCTGCTCAAGGTTATCAACCAAAGCAACATCAAAACGTCCTTCACCACAAAGTTCACCGATATCAACACCAACAAGTGAAGACTCTGGTCGTTCAGAACCAGCACCCACTGTTGCATTTGGGTTGTGATGTGTTGCTTTAACTAGATTGCGGCCCATACGACCAGCAGCACCAGCAATTGCAATTTTAACCATTGCCTTATTCTCCATTCTCATTCACCGCCCTTTATCAGGCCGGCTTTCCACTTTATAGGGTTATCCAGCTAAACTACCAACTATCGATTGCGCTGGCTAGCACTTAACTAAACTCTTTTACCACACGTTCTAAAATCGGTACATTCGCTTCTGGAAAGGTGTATTGAGGAAGGTCAGCAACCGCAACCCACTTCCCTTCCTGACCTTCTTTGCCATACGGCTCGTGTTCAAACTCAGTAACCAAGATAAAGTCAAACTTCAAAGACTTATCTGGATAATCGTATTCCAACTGCTGGTAAGTGATCTGTTCAATCACTGAAATACCGATCTCTTCGAACAATTCACGGCTCATCGCATCGTGAGCTTCTTCACCCGCTTCAACTTTTCCACCAGGAAATTCCCAGTAACCGCCTTTATGGCGATCTGCTGGTCGTTTAGTAATAAAAATTTGCGATTTGTCTGCATTAAAAATCACGCCAGCAACAATATGAACTCGTTTCATTTTCTATCCTCAGACTAATTGGGTCCGTAAACCACTAGTCAAAAAAAGAGTCGCCCGGAGCGACTCTTTTTTATTAATCAACAATTATCATTCGGTTAGTTTACCATGACAATGTTTGTATTTTTTACCGCTGCCACAAGGACATGGATCGTTACGGCCTACTTTTGGCATATCACGAGTGATCGGCTGGTTGTTATGCTCCTGAGCTTGAGACTCCAGCTCACCGTTGTGTGCTTGAGCACGGCGAGCGGCTTCTTCTGCTTGAGCAATTCGCTGTGCTTCCATACGTTCAACTTCTTCTTGTTGTTGAACACGGACTTTAGACAACACCATAATTACATCAGCTTTCAATGCATCTAACAAACCACCAAACAATTCAAACGACTCACGTTTGTACTCTTGTTTAGGGTCTTTTTGCGCATAACCACGAAGATGGATACCTTGACGCAGATGATCCATCGCCGCCAAGTGTTCTTTCCAAAGGTTATCCAATGTTTGCAACATCACTGATTTTTCGAAGTTACGCATCACTTCAGAACCTACCGCTTCTTCTTTAGCACGGTACACTTTGGTCGCTTCTTCGGTTACACGCTCACGTAAGCTCTCTTCGTGCAATTTGTCATCTTCATCCAACCACTGTTGAATTGGCAGATCCAAATCGAAATCGTTACGTAGGCGCTCTTCAAGACCTTTGATATCCCACATATCTTCAAGACTTTGCGGTGGAATGAACTCATCAATCACTGAATTGAAGACATCTTCACGGTTGTGATCCAACATTTCGCTAATGTCGTCAGAACCCATTAATGCATCACGCAGTTCGTAAACCACTTTACGCTGATCGTTCGCTACGTCATCGTAATCAAGCAGTTGTTTACGGATATCGAAGTTACGGCCTTCAACTTTACGTTGAGCTTTTTCGATTGAACGAGAAAGAAGTTTACTTTCAATCGCTTCGCCTTCTTCCATACCGCTTTGGATAAGGCTTGCCATACGGTCAGAAGTGAAAATACGCAGCAGAGTATCTTCCATAGATAGGTAGAAACGAGTTGAGCCTGGGTCACCTTGACGACCAGAACGACCACGTAACTGGTTATCGATACGACGAGATTCATGGCGTTCAGTACCGATGATGTGTAGGCCGCCAGATTGCAGCACTTCATCATGCACTTTTTTCCATTCTTCTTTAATTGCATCAATTTGCTCTTTGGTTGGGTTATCAAGTAACTCAACTTTAGACTGCCAGCTACCGCCCAATACGATATCGGTACCACGACCCGCCATGTTAGTTGCGATGGTTACTGCGCCAGGTTTACCAGCTTCAGCAACGATTTCCGCTTCTTTTTCATGGAATTTCGCGTTCAATACGTTGTGCTTAATCTTCGCTTTCTTCAATGCATTAGAAAGTAGCTCAGATTTTTCGATAGACACGGTACCAACCAACACTGGCTGACCTTTCTCTACGCGAGCTTTAATGTCTTCGATAATCGCAGCAAATTTTTCAGCTTCAGTACGGTACACCATATCAGGCATATCGATACGAACAGCTGGACGGTTAGTTGGGATAACAACAGTTTCCAAACCATAAATTTGGTTAAATTCGAACGCTTCTGTATCCGCAGTACCTGTCATACCAGACAGTTTTTCGTAAAGACGGAAGTAGTTCTGGAACGTAATAGAAGCCAATGTTTGGTTCTCGTTCTGAATCTTAACCCCTTCTTTTGCTTCAACTGCTTGGTGCAAACCGTCCGACCAACGACGACCTTCCATCGTACGACCAGTATGTTCGTCAACGATGACCACTTCGCCTTTTTGGTTAACAATGTAATCCACATCGCGTTCGAAAAGTACGTGAGCACGTAGTGCAGCGTTAACGTGGTGTAGCAAGCTGATATTAGCTGGTGAATAAAGAGTATCGCCCTCACCCATCAAACCGTTGTTGACCAAAAGCTCTTCAACATACTCTTGACCAGTTTCAGTCAGGTAAACTTGTTTGGCTTTTTCATCAACGGTGTAGTGGCCATCACCACGGTATTCCTCTGAATCTTCTTTATCTTGTTTTTTCAGATAAGGAATCAGAGCGTTAATACGAGTGTAAAGCTCAGAGCTGTCTTCAGCCGGACCAGAAATGATCAGTGGAGTACGAGCTTCATCGATAAGGATTGAGTCAACTTCGTCGACGATAGCGAAGAAACGTTCGCCTTGAACACGGTCTTCAACTCGGAATGCCATGTTGTCACGTAGGTAATCAAAACCGAACTCGTTGTTAGTACCGTAAAGGATGTCAGCTTTGTAAGATTCTTTTTTCTCGTGTGGCGGCATGTTTGGCACGTTAACGCCAACGGTCATACCAAGGAATTCAAAGAGTGGACGGTTTGTTTCTGCGTCACGTTTTGCCAAGTAGTCGTTGACTGTAACAACGTGGACGCCTTTTTGTGGCAATGCGTTTAGATAAGCTGGGAGAGTTGCGGTCAGGGTTTTACCTTCACCAGTACGCATTTCTGCGATTTGACCAGCGTTTAGCACCATACCACCGATTAATTGCACATCGAAGTGGCGCATGCCATAAACACGTTTAGAGGCTTCACGTACAGTCGCGAATGCTTCAGGTAGTAGTTGGTCTAAAGTTTCACCTTGGTCTAAACGTTGACGAAATTCAGCGGTTTTTGCTTTTAGTTCTTCATCAGATAGCGCTTCGAAAGCTGGTTCATAATTATTGATTTCTTTGACAATCTTTCTCAAGCGGCGCAATGTACGATCATTACGACTGCCAATTACCTTTGTCAGTAACTTAGTTATCATTTCTTGTGGATCTCTCTGTAATTAGATCGTCATCGATCGACTTCTTAATGCCTCTGGTCTCTACCCAATCAACTAAGGATACCGAGATAAGTCATATACTCGTGATATGGTGATGACAATGTCTATTTTCAAGGCATTCAATTGATACAAGTGCCGCCTAGTTTAAGGAATTTTTCCCCAGACGACCAATAGCAAAGCGCTTTGTTTCGATCAAACTTAGAATTTTGTGCACTTAACCTAAGGTTTTTCTGCTCATCTATCAATAGCTAAAGCGGCTCAAGTCGATCAAATTGACCAGAAATTTAGCAAACGGGTTAAATTGACACCATTTTGCCCATAATCGCTATCATAACACGTCAATTTTACACTTATTCTTAAACTTCCATATTGTTATCTATATTGTGCTGAACTCGCTCACAATCCATTGCGACTGAAAATTTAGAACAGCGACATTAGCAGTAAAGCATACTCGTCACATGGCAATAGCTATCAATATATAAACAACGACCGGTTTGAATTAGGGAAGTTAGAACAGCTTCCGAAACAAGGACTAAAAAGGGAGAAAAATGCACTTATCGCGCACCGAGATCATCAAGATCAGAATGATCTTAATAGAGCATTCACTTCATGCGTTGTGAGGTGTTAGATATCCGAAATACCCTGAATTAGCGGATCATACGTGGCAATCAATCACGATCCTGCGGCAAGATCGGCAACGATCCTATGGCAAAAACTCGCCTACCTCTTTAGGGTTACTATTTATGTGAACCAAATTTAAGGTAATAAAAAAGCCAGACTAGATGTCTGGCTTTCATTATTCTTCAGAATTATCTGTGCTTACGCAATAACCATCGTTGGTTCGGCGAAAGTAACGGGTGAACCAGCTTCTTCTTCGAAGGTAGCCCATTCCCAAGCTTCTTGGTTAGCCAAAAGTGCGCGTAACAATTGGTTGTTTAGGCCATGACCAGATTTGAATGCTCGGAACTCACCAACTAATGCATGACCACACATGTAAAGGTCACCAATAGCGTCAAGAACCTTATGAGTCACAAATTCATTGCTAAAGCGTAGGCCATCTTCGTTTAGGATACGGTAATCGTCTAGTACGATTGCGCAATCAAAACTACCACCTAAACATAGATTTTGAGATTGTAAGTACTCGATATCACGCATGAAACCAAAGGTTCTCGCGCGAGAAATTTCTTTCACAAAACCTTGAGAAGAGAAATCGAATACTAAATGCTGCCCATCACCATCGATTGCAGGGTGATTAAATTCAATCTCGAAATCCATTTTGAAACCGTTGTGTGGCACAATTTCTGCCCACTTATCACCATCTTCAATACGAACTGGTTTTTTAACACGGATAAAGCGTTTTGGCGCATTAAGTTCTTGTACACCTGCTTGTTGCAGCAAGAACACAAATGGGCTCGCGCTACCATCCATGATTGGAATCTCAGGAGCATCTACTTCGACAATCACGTTATCGATACCCATACCCGCTAGAGCAGAACTCAAGTGTTCAACTGTAGAGATACGTACGCCTGCGTCATTTACGAGCGCAGTACATAACATAGTGTCACGCACCGCAGCTGGATCAGCAGGGAAATCGACTGGTGGATTAAGGTCTGTACGACGGTAGATAATCCCAGTATTTGCAGCAGCAGGGCGAAGAGTAAGTGTGACTTTACGACCAGAGTGTAATCCCACCCCAGTTGTTTTCACGATTTCTTTCAGAGTACGTTGTCTGATCATCTACTTGCCTCAAATTAGTGCTACAAAGCTCGACTCATAATAGAGTCGAGCCACATCCTACCAGAATTTTGAACAGTGTCAAATTAAATGCTGATAGTTTAATCAGCCTGACGACGCAAGAAAGCAGGAATATCAAGGTATCCACTTTCCTTTTCTGGCTTAGGCGCTGTGCTTTGATTACCAGAAGAAACATTCATTGATGTTGTCGCTGGTTTTTCTTGCATAGGCTGTGCCACTTTCTCTTCTACCTTAGCTGCAACTTGCTGTGGTTGAGGCGCAGGAGCAGGAGCTGCTACTTTCGCTTTGCCACCCGCAACTAGAGTAATGTCAGGGCGTTTTTCGTTACCAATACCTGTTGCTACAACAGTTACGCGGATTTCATCATCCATATCAGGATCTAATGAAGTACCGATAACCACAGTGGCATTATCAGAAGCGAACGCTTTAACAGTATTACCAACGGTCTCAAATTCATCAAGACGCATATCAAGACCAGCAGTAATGTTAACCAGTACGCCACGAGCACCCGCCAAGTCGATATCTTCGAGAAGTGGACTAGAAATTGCCATTTCAGCCGCTTCTTCCGCACGGTCTTCGCCTCTTGCAACACCGCTGCCCATCATGGCATGACCCATTTCAGACATTACGGTACGCACGTCAGCAAAGTCGACGTTGATCATACCAGGACGAGTAATTAGCTCGGCAATACCTTGAACTGCGTTTTTCAACACATCGTTCGCGCTAGCAAACGCTTCTAACAAAGTAATACCACGACCAAGCACTTTCAGTAGTTTTTCATTTGGAATGGTAATCAAAGAGTCAACATGTTTTGATAACTCTTCAATGCCTTGTTCTGCAAATGATAGGCGCTTTTTCCCTTCAAAACTGAAAGGTTTAGTCACCACGGCTACAGTCAAGATGCCCAGTTCTTTTGCTACCTCAGCAATTACAGGAGCAGCACCAGTACCAGTACCACCGCCCATACCTGCTGCGATAAATACCATATCGGCACCAGTTAGAACTTCTTTAATACGATCTCTATCTTCGAGAGCTGCATCACGTCCAACTTGCGGATTAGCACCCGCACCCAAACCTTTGGTGATGTCGCCGCCAATTTGAATGACAGTGCTTACGCTGGCTTTACGAAGTGCTTGCGCATCTGTATTGATACTGATGAATTCCACGCCTTCGATGGACTCACGCACCATGTGTTCGACGGCGTTACCACCGCCGCCACCAACCCCAACGACTTTAATTACAGCATCGTCAGACATTTCCATCATCGGTTCAAACATGTGTTATCTCCGTTTTTCCTGCAACTCAGGTTAAAACTCTTTTTGTATCCAGCTACGCAAACGACTGAAAATGCTGGACGTAGCTTGCTGGCGCTTAGGCTCTTGGTAGTCCGTCTCATCATTCATCTGACTGTCTTTTGCGTAATGAAGTAAACCCACTGCCGTAGAATGATACGGCTCTTTTACGTAGTCGGTAAGGCCACTTACTTCAAGTGGTTTACCTACTCGCACTTGGTTGCGGAAGACTCGCTCCGCACACTCAACTAATCCTTCTATCTGCGCAGCACCGCCTGTTAAAACGATACCAGCAGCTAAATGGTGTTTAATACCTTCTTTTCGAAGCTCATCTTGCACTGAATCGATGACTTGATTAACCATACCCATCAGTTCAGTGTAGCGAGGCTCGATAACCTCGGACAAGGTTTGACGCTGAAGGCTGCGAGATGGACGACCACCGACACTCGGAACGTTGACCGTATCATCTTTACTCACAAGTTCGCTTAAGGCACAGCCATATTTGACTTTGATTTCTTCCGCATCACTGACCGGAGTACCAAAGGCAAACGCGATATCGCTTGTTACCGCATTACCAGCGTAGGAGAACACTTCTGTATGACGCAGTGCTCCACCTGTCCAAATAGCGATATCCATAGTGCCTGCGCCAATATCAACGACGCACACACCCAGTTCTCGCTCGTCTTCAGTAATAACAGCATGACTGGCTGCTAATCCTGAATAAACCAATTGTTCAACTTTTAATCCACAACGCTCAACTGCTTTGATGATATTTCTTGCCATATCATTGTGACAAGTGATCAGGTGCACACTCACTTCCATGCGTACTCCTGATAAGCCTAGCGGATTTTTAATCCCTTCTTGGTAATCAATCGTAAATTCTTGCGGAATTACATGCAGAATTCGCTGTTCATCACCAATCTTAATGGACTTAGCCGTATGAATAGCACGATCCATGTCGTCTTGGGTCACTTCTTCGTCAGAAATTGCCCCCATGCCCTTTTCTATACGACTTGCAATATGCTTGCCAGAAATTGATAAAAAGACATTACTGATTTGGCATTCTGCCATCAGTTCCGCTTGGTCGATAGCTCGTTGTACAGATTTGACGACCGATTCCAAATCGTTGACACCGCCTTTGTCCATACCACGGGACGGACTTGTACCAGCACCAATGATATTAATTTGGCCATCAGGAAGAATTTCACCCACCAACGCAGATACCGTTGCAGTGCCTATATCCAAACCAACAATAATATTGTCGTCGGAAGTTTTAGTCATCGTTCTTCTCTTGTGTTAACTCTTGCTGAGGAATCCAGCCTACTGCTGCACCAGTATCATATCGCAGATCAATATAGCTGATACGCTCAGCGTCATCGCCTAATTTCTTATACAGTAAGAAAAATCGTTCGATTCTTTCATCTAGCGATTCTTTACCGAGTTCCAAACGAATGCCGTTATCCAAAATAATTTGCCACGCACGACGTTCATTTAATAGCAAAGAAGATATGGTTAATCCTAATTGCTGAAATTGTGGATTGTATTTGCGCCAAACTTTTAAAACCTCGGAAGCACTTCCATCTGGTCCATATAATTTGACGTAATCCTCATCGACTAAGGAAATATCGCCGCTAAAGACGTTTCCTTCAGTGTCGAGCAACGCATTGCCGTTCCAAAACGCAGCAATGTGGTGCTCGGTCAGAAACACTTTGATCGTATCGGGCCACTGTTTGCGAATTGACGCATGAGCAACCCAAGGTATGGATTCTACGCTTACCTGTAAGGCATTAATGTCTTGCGACATAAATGTGCCGATATGATCCAACTTGGCAAACGCTTTTTGTACATCCTGTGGAGTGACGTATTTCAGATCACCTTCCAATACGATTTTAGAGAGGGGGAGACGTTGTTCATCCCACATCCAACTGACCGTTGAGTACATTAAAAAGCCAATCAACAACAATACCACCAGTAAAAAGCAGCCACCGAAGGCGTGTTGTTTTACTAGTGGCGAACTGGATAGTCGACTGCCTCTGGATAAAGCTTGCTGTATCAAAGTCCGAATATCCTGTTAACGACTGGCAATTTGAGTCCCTATTTTTTGTTTTAATAGAGGCAAAAGCATTAGCTGTAACCCATGGATTATACTGAGGTCATTCAAAGTATCAAATACTGATATAAAGAAATCTGTTATTGATACCAAGTTAGACGACAAATACATCAAACAAGACAACTTATCTTAGTTTTGTTGCATCTTTTCAATGTTTAATTGCATAGCAGCTAATTGTCTAGCCACTTTGCCTACATCCCCAGCCCCTTGAGTCAGTACTAAGTCACCGTCTTGTAATACATTTGCCAAAACTGACGGTAAAGTCTTACTATCTGACACGAAAATAGGGTCCACTTTACCACGAGCACGGATTGTGCGGCATAGTGAGCGTCCATCAGCGCCCGCAATCGGTTTTTCACCAGCAGGATAGACATCTAACATCAGTAGCACGTCGACTTGTTCCAATACATTGGCAAAATCATCATACAAGTCACGAGTACGCGTATAACGGTGTGGTTGGAAAATCATCACCAAACGTTTATCTGCCCAGCCACTGCGTGCCGCTTTGATAGTCATATCTACTTCGGTTGGATGGTGACCGTAATCGTCCACCAGCATAGCTTCACCATGGCCAGTATCAAATACGCCAAGGTGGTCAAAACGACGCCCCGTACCTTGAGTCCCCGCCATAGCGCGTAAAATCGCTTCATCATTAATATCATCTTCTGTTGCCACAGCAATAGCTGCCGACGCATTCAGAGCATTATGACGACCAGGAATATTCAGCGTAATGTGTAAGTTTTCACGGCCTTTACGTACCACAGTGAAGTGGCCTTGTTGACCATCCTGACGATAGTCTTCAATCCGGACATCCGCATCTGCCGAGAAACCATAGGTAATAACTTGACGGCTAACTCGAGGAATAATCTCGCGTACTACAGGATCATCAATACAAACCACAGCTTGACCGTAAAATGGCAAGTTATGCAGGAAATCAACGAAAGTTTGCTTCAATGTTTCAAAATTACCGCCGTAAGTATCCATATGATCCGCTTCAATATTGGTCACAATAGATACCATAGGTTGCAGGTACAAAAATGACGCATCACTCTCGTCAGCTTCTGCAATCAGAATGCGGCTTGATCCTAAACGAGCGTTAGTACCGGCACTTTTCACTAAACCACCGTTGACAAACGTTGGATCAAGGCCTGCTTCGTTATAAATCTGAGTAACAAGTGCAGTCGTTGTGGTTTTACCATGTGTTCCCGCAACAGCAATGCCGTGACGAAAACGCATCAATTCAGCCAACATCTCTGCACGGCGCACAACTGGAATGCGTTTTTCTCGGGCAGCAATAATTTCTGGGTTTTGTTCATTAATCGCAGTAGACACTACGACCACGCTGGCTAGTTCAATATTTTCAGCGGCATGGCCAATATGAATAATAGCGCCTTTCTCAACGAGGCGTTGTGTTACTGCGTTTTCCGCAATATCAGAACCCGTAATCTGGTAACCTTCATTAAGAAGAACTTCTGCAATACCGCTCATCCCAGCACCGCCTATGCCGATGAAGTGAATACATTTCACACGACGCATTTCAGGAATAATGGAACGGATTTGAGCCAAATCAGGCGTTTGTTTAACTGTCATGAATTCTTTCTCATTTGTCACTGAGCGCAATAATGGCCTCTGCCACCACTTTATCTGCATCCACTTGTGCAGCTTGACGCGCTTTGATCGCCATATCTAAAAGCTGTTGGCGATCCATTTGTTGAATTGTGTTAGCCATTTTCTGTGCAGTAAGCTCTGGCTGTTCAATCATTTTAGCAGCACCGCATTCGACGAGATGGTCTGCGTTGAGTGCTTGTTGGCGATCTTTGTGCATGAAAGGAACGAAAATCGCGCCAACGCCTGCAGCGGAAACTTCTGACACCGTCAAAGCCCCAGAGCGGCACACCAACAGATCAGCCCAAGCGTATGCACTGGCAACATCATCGATAAACTCGGTCACTTCGACGTGTGACACCCCTTGCTGCTGATAGGCTTGTTCAACACTGGCTTGATTGTTTTTGCCAGCTTGATGACGGACTTCATAGCCATCACCGAGTAATGCCATCACTTCAGGTAACGTTTGATTGAGGATACGAGCTCCTTGGCTGCCTCCCATTACCAAAATACGAATTGGCCCAATGCGCTCGGCCATGCGAATGTCTGGCGCATCAATAGCAACCACATCTTGGCGAACCGGGTTTCCCACCACCGGAACATTCGGGAAAGCCCCTTTAAACGCTTGGAATACTTTGGTAGCAATTTTCGATAACCATTGGTTGGTTAAACCTGCAACCGCATTTTGTTCATGTAGAACAACGGGAATGCCCATTAACCATGCGGCAATACCGCCAGGACCACTCACATAACCGCCCATCCCCAATACCGCATCAGGCTGCCAACGTTTCATATGAGCTCGTGCTTGTAATACCGCATTAACGATTTGGAATGGCGCTTTCAGTAAGCGCAGCACACCTTGCCCACGTAAACCTTTTACGCGGATAAAATCGATTTCAATGCCATGCTTGGGCACTAAATCTGCTTCCATACGGTCAGCGGTACCCAACCAGCGGATTTCCCATCCCTGATCTTGTAGCTGTTTAGCCACCGCTAAACCAGGAAATACGTGACCGCCAGTTCCTCCAGCCATCACCATTAAACGCTTATTTTTCTTCATCAATTGCTATTTCTTCTACTTCATTTCTGTCCTGCATACGGCATTCATGGTCGATTCGTAATAACATCGACACCGCTACAGACATAATAATCAAACTTGAGCCACCATAACTGATCAAAGGTAAGGTCAAACCTTTGGTTGGAACGATACCTGCGGCAGCGCCCACGTTAACCAGTGTTTGAAATGCAAACCAAATGCCGATACCAAAGGCAAGATATCCGCTGAAATACTCTTTATGCTCAAAGGCTTTCTTACCGATAAAAATCGCTTTGAGCACCAGACTGAAAATCAGCATGAGCACCAACACTACACCAATAAACCCCAGCTCTTCACCAATGACAGCAAATACGAAGTCGGTATGGGCTTCAGGCAGATATTCAAGTTTTTGCACTGAGTTACCAAGACCTTGACCAAACCATTCACCTCGGCCGAAAGCCATCAGAGACTGAGTTAGCTGATAACCACTACCAAACGGGTCTTCCCATGGATCCCAAAATGAGGTCACACGACGAATACGATAAGGTTCAGCAAGAATCAAAGCGACCACGGCCAACACGCCAGCGAGCATAAGGGCGATAAACTGAGTTAATTTAGCACCAGCGATAAACAGCATGCCAAACAAGGTGACCAGCATTACCACTACAGTTCCTAAATCGGGCTGGCCCAATAGCAATACTGCAAGAGAACCAAATACCATGATCGGCTTTAAGAATCCGCCGAAAAAGGTCTGACGCACTTCATCTTGCTTACGCACCAAATAACCGGACATGAACATAAACAAGGAAAGTTTTGCCACTTCCGCAGGCTGTAAGTTAAATAGCCCGAGCGGAATCCAGCGCGATGCCCCGTTTACCGAGTGCCCAGCGAGTAGTACGACAATCAGCAGAACAAAGGAAATAGCCAACATCACCGAGCTGTATTTGAGCCATGTTCGCATCGAGATCTGCAAAACGACTGCAGAAGTGATTAACGACAATAGCAAGAACAGCGCATGACGAAACATAAAGTGAAAAGGCTGATGCGTCAGTCGCGAACTGATCGGAAATGAAGCGGATGTTACCATCACCAATCCGATCAGCATCAGCCCAAGTGCTATCCACACTAATTGACGATCAAAAAACGCTTCTGGCGAAGGTGTTTTTAACCACTTCAATATTTTACTTAATGGTTTGGACAGCACCACAACTCACCTTTCTCTACGCATACTGTTTAGCAAGCGCAGCAAATACCTCACCACGATGCACAAAACTATTAAATTGGTCGAAACTAGCACACGCAGGAGACAGCAACACCATATCACCCTCTTGCAAAGCAGGCTTAATGGATTTAATGATCTCTTCCATCGATTCGTAGTATTTCGCTGAAGGGTGTAACGACATAAATTGATTACCATCTCGGCCAAAACAGCACAGTTCTATTGGCAATGTAGCAAATACTGGCGCTAACGGAGTGAAATCAGCCCCCTTGCCTACACCACCCACGAACAAATAGAGTTTCCCTTGCAAAGATAGACCAGAGAGCGCAGCAAGCGTACTGGCTACGTTAGTCGCTTTAGAATCGTTCACCCATTTAATGCCTTGATTATCCGCAACCACTTGGCATCTATGTGTCAAACCCGTGTAAGACTTAAGTGTGGCTAACGCTGGCTGATAATCGATGTGTGCTGCATCAAGCAGTGCAAGTACCGTTAGCACGTTGGCAACGTTATGACGTCCAACCAAGCTCAAATCAGCCACTGGCATTACTGCTTGACCTTGAGCAACCAAGAACTCTTTCCCATCAATAACTTGAGTGGTGTAATCGGCTGACTGCTCTAAACCAAAGCTCAAAACACGTTCCACATCCATAGTTGGATAGGTTGCACGATCATCCGCATTCACTATCGCCGCTTTGGCATTTAAGAAAATACGCTGCTTTGCCGCACCATAGAGCTCGATACTGTGTTCGTAACGATCCATATGGTCTTCTGACAAGTTAAGATAGGCAGCAGCAACCAGAGGTAAACTTGTCGTTGTTTCTAGTTGGAAGCTTGATAATTCAAGTACATAAAGCTCAGCGTCTTGCTCAAATAGATCCAATGCGGCAACACCGATATTACCACCAACCGCGGTTTTCACCCCGGCGGCATTCGCCATCACGCCAGTGAGATCGGTCACCGTACTTTTACCGTTAGAGCCAGTGATGGCAATCACCGGTTTGTTCACATGCCAAGCAAACAACTCAATGTCGCCAACAACCGGAATACCAGCGGCTATGACTTGTTGAATTTCTGGCTTAGCCAGAGCAATCCCCGGATTGGTCACCACCAAATCCGCTGCCAATAACCACTCCATCTGCCAACTACCACAATGCAATGCCACATCACTTGTGAGCTGATCTGCTCCAGGAGGCGCTTCTCGCGTATCAATCACTTTAACCGATACGCTAGGATGGTATTTTTTGAGATAGTTAACGACAGAGAGCCCGGTTAAACCGAGCCCTACGACCACAACATGCTTAATGCCTTGCCAACGGTCCATTTTATTTACTTGCTCCTCGAACGATTAACGCACTTTAAGTGTCGCTAAGCCGATCAAAACTAATACGATTGAGATAATCCAGAAACGAACGATGACTCGTGGTTCTGGCCACCCTTTTAATTCATAGTGATGGTGGATAGGTGCCATACGGAAAATACGTTGACCACGTAACTTATAAGAACCCACCTGCAAAATCACAGACAGGGTTTCCATAACAAACACGCCTCCCATGATCACCAAAACAAACTCTTGACGCACTAATACCGCAATAGTCCCAAGCGCTCCGCCTAATGCTAAAGAGCCGACATCGCCCATGAATACTTGCGCAGGATAGGTGTTAAACCATAAGAAGCCTAAACCAGCGCCCACAATTGCGGTACACACAACCACCAATTCAGAGGCATGCGGAACATAAGGAATGTGTAAGTAATTGGCAAAATGCACGTTACCGGTTGCCCAAGCAATCACAGCAAACCCTGCAGAAACCAGCACTGTTGGCATGATCGCCAAACCATCAAGACCATCGGTTAAATTGACTGCGTTACTTGTACCAACAATAACAAAGTAAGTTAGCACAATGTACATAAGACCTAATTGTGGCATCACATCTTTAAAAAATGGCACGACCAACTGAGTTGCAGCCGTGTCTTTGCCGTAAGCGTAAAGTGCAAAAGCAACAACCAGAGCAATCGCTGATTGCCAGAAATATTTCCAACGCGCGATCAAACCATCGGTATTTTTACGTACGACTTTACGATAATCATCGACAAAACCAACGGCACCATACCCAAGTAAGACTGCCAATACCGCCCATACATAGGGGTTTGAAAGATCGGTCCACAATAAAATAGTGATGGTAATCGCGGCAAGAATCATGATCCCGCCCATAGTTGGTGTACCGCGCTTACTAAAGTGGGATTCCGGACCATCGTTACGAACAACCTGACCGATTTGCAGCAGTTGCAAACGCTTAATCAGTCGAGGTCCCATCCATAAAGAGAGACTCAACGCAGTTAAAATACTGACGATCGCCCTAAAAGACAGGTATTCAAACAAACGGAAAAAAGAAAAATATGGCTGGAGTAACTCCGAAAGCCAAATAATCATGAGAAGTTCTCCTTAAGTGCAGCAACGACTTTACCCATACCAGAGCTTAAGGCTCCTTTAACTAATAGGACGTGTGAGTAAGCGTTTTCGAGATCGAGTTGCTGCTCAATATACGCAACCATATCGTCATGTGTCGCAAAGTGATGACCATGACAGATATCGCTAATTACTTTCGCATCATGACCATAGGTCAATACATGCTCAAACTTAAATGGTGCCGCATGTTCCCCGACTTGACGATGAAGTGCAAGACTTTCCGCTCCGAGCTCCGCCATATTGCCTAAAATCAACCAGCGTTGAGGTTTAAAGCCAGAAAGAAGATCCACAGCGGCTTTCATCGCAGGAACACTAGCGTTGTAACTGTCATCAATAAGTTTCACGGTTGGCGATAACGCCGACACATTTACACGACCTTTGACGGGAGTTAAATGAGCAAGGCCTAGCGCAACTTCTTCTAATGTTGCCCCAACTTCCATCGTAATGGCAGCAGCAGCAAGTGCATTAGAGACATTATGTTTACCAATGATACCAAGGGAAACCGGAATCTGACCGACAGGAGAAAGCAACTCAAAAGTCGCGTTTCCGTCATCATTAAGCCTGATATTTTGTGCGGAAAAGTCAGCATTTTGATCGGTAACCGAAAAAGTTTTCACTTTTTTGTCGGATAACACGTCACTCCACCAATCACCGCCATTGCTGTCTAAGTTAACAACCGCTGTCGCGCCAGGTTTTAGCCCTTGATAGATTTCACCTTTAGCTTGTTTAACCCCATCGATGGAGCCAAAACCTTCCAAATGTGCCGCTGCCACATTGTTAACCAGGGCAATATCGGGTTGTACCAGTGCCGTGGTATAAGCGATTTCACCTTTGTGATTCGCTCCCATTTCAATCACTGAATAATCGTCGGCTGGAGTGTTGCGCAGCAGAGTCAAAGGCACACCGATGTCGTTATTGAAATTGCCCGAGGTAAACAGCACTTGGCCTTTTTGCGCCAAAATGCTCGCGACCATCTCTTTTACCGTGGTTTTGCCGCAGCTACCTGTAATACCGATGGTCGTTGTTGCACAGCGCTGATGCACTAAGCGGCCTAGTTGGCCAAGGGCAATACGAGTATCGGCAACGACAATTTGAGGCAATGATGATTCAACTTGACGAGATACCAATAGTGCCGCCGCTCCTGCGGCTTGTGCTTGTTCAATAAAATCATGCGCATCAAATCGTTCACCAACGAGAGCAACGAACAGCGCTTGCTCTCCAATGGCACGGGTATCGGTTGATACAGCAGAAATTGAGCAATTCGTTCCAATTAGAGTGCCACCTAATTCCGAGGCAATATCTGCCAACTGAACGGTAATCATTCCTTTAACTCCAATAGTGTTTGAGCTGACTCGCGGTCAGAATAGTGAATTGTTTTGTCACCAATAATTTGGTAATCCTCATGGCCTTTACCTGCCAAGAGAATAATGTCATCAGCACTGGCATGAGCAAGAGCAAATTCCAAAGCTTGGAAACGATGGTGCTCAACCAATGCTTTACTCGGTTCATTTAAGCCAGCTTGCATATCTTTGATGATCTGCTCTGGCTGTTCGCTGCGGGGATTATCATCGGTTAGAATAATATTATCAGCATATTTTTCAGCAACTTGAGCCATTAATGGTCGTTTGCCTTTGTCTCGATCACCGCCACATCCACAAATAGCCCACAACTGACCGTTACAGTGCACACGCAGCGCGGTCAGCGCCTTTTCGAGTGCGTCCGGTGTATGAGCGTAATCAACCACCACTTTCGCTTTATTAGGCGCTTGAAATAACTCCATCCGGCCAATGACAGGTTGCAGTTGATTTGCCGTCGCCAGTAATGTGGCTTTATCAAAACCAAGCACTAACAAGGTGGTAAAAGCGACTAACACGTTATTAGCATTGAATTCACCGATCAGGGGAACATCAATAACGCCTTTGCCCCAAGCACCTGCAAATTCCATATGGATGCCGCTATCAGCGTAATGAACCTGTGTAGCCCAGACAGCTCGCTCAGAGATAGGTTGATGATGAAGAGAAACGCCAACAGCATGAGGAAGTTGTGCTAGCCAAGAGGCTCCAACACTGTCATCAGCATTAATGATAGCGGCATCGCATGAATGTTCAGTAAACAGAGACTTTTTCGCCTCAGCATACGCTTCCATGGTGCCATGGTAGTCAAGATGATCGCGACTTAAATTGGTAAAAACACCAGCAGAAAAATGCAAGGCTTTGACTCGACCTTGAACCAGACCGTGCGATGACACTTCCATTGCGGTGTATTGTGCCCCTTGCTCAGCTAGTGAAGCAAGTTGAGCTTGGATATCAATGGCATTACCTGTGGTATTGGCGGCTGGGACTAGAGCATCAAGAAATCCATTACCTGTGGTTCCCATCACCGCTGCAGGCACACCAGTTAGGGTCATCCACTGTGCAATCAACTGAGTGATCGTCGTTTTGCCGTTGGTTCCGGTTACTGCCACTGGGCGATTGTGATGAATACCGTAGAGACGACCTGCTAATGCAGAAAGCTGTTCATGCAACTTTTCCACATACACCACAGGCACTGCTTGAACATAGTCAATCATCCCATGGGCATGATCTTGATCCGCTTGAGCGATAACAGCATTCGCACCTTGCTCAATGGCTTTGGCAATAAATTTTCTACCGTCGACGGCATGACCAATGATGGCAACAAAGGTGTCGCCAGAAGTGACATGACGGCTATCTAAATGTAACTCTGTGACTGGCAATTGAGCCACAGCAGGTATCTCAATGGTCACCCACGGAGAAAGTAGGTCAGCAAGCGCTTTACCCTTATTTGTCATACTTGTCACACTTAATTGTTTTTATCTTTTTCGAATCGGTTCTCATCTGGCGCGATGTTGAGAATTTGCAAGGCCCCTTTCATTATTTCGGAAAAGACAGGACCAGCTACAGCACCGCCATAATAAGAATCCCCTTGTGGCTCATTGACCATGACCACCAATGACAGGCGAGGATTGCTCACCGGAGCCACACCAGCAGTATAAGCAAAATATTCATCACTATAACCACCAGCTACCGCTTTGCGCGACGTACCCGTTTTGGCTGCAATACGATAACCAGGAACCGCTGCTTTTACCGCAGTGCCTCCAGGTTGTGTTACGGTTTCCAGCATATTGAGTACATCACGAACATTCTTTGGATTCGCCACTTGATGCTCAAGATTTTCTTGGCGATGTCCCTCGATTAGGTGCAAAGGTTGATATTTACCCATGTTGCCTAACGTGGCATAAGCGTGCGCCAACTGAATTGGCGTAATTGCTATCCCATAACCAAAGGCGATGGTCGCGCGTTCAAAATCAGACCAACGTTGGCGAGTAGGGAAAATACCAATACTTTCTCCAGGTAGGTTTAAACCGGAGGTTTCCCCTAAGCCCACTGAGCTGTACATACCGAGCAAAGCTTCTACTGGCATTTTTAGCGACAGTTTTGAAACACCAACGTTACTCGATTTTTTCAAAATCATTTGTAATGACGCTTTGCCGCCGGGAATCGCATCCGAGTCTCGCACCATTGCGCCACCGATGCGCATTGTACCGTTACCAACATCAATAATGGTATTAGTATCAGCAATGCCATTTTCTAAAGAAGCTAACACCACAAATGGTTTAACGGTTGAACCAGGTTCAAATGCATCGGTGATAACCCGGTTACGCATTTTAAAGCTTTGATAGTCAGAGCGATTATTCGGATTGTAAGAAGGCGCATTTACCATCGCCAGTACTTCACCGGTTTTAACATCTACCATCACAGCAGAGGCTGATGTAGCCCGATAATCGGCCATCGCTTGTTTCACCGCTCTAAACGCAATGGCTTGAATACGTTGATCTATGGTCAATTGCAGCGGTTTTCCTGCTTCGCTCTGTTCTAGCGAGATGTTTTCTACCACTCGACCATAACGGTCCTTACGAATAATTTGTTTACCCGCTTCGCCGGTTAACCATTTATCGTAACTGCGTTCCACACCTTCTAAACCATGCCCATCAATCCCGGTTACGCCGACAATATGAGCACTCACTTCCCCAGCAGGATAATAGCGACGCGATTCGGATTTTAAACCAATGCCAGGGAGCTTAAGCTCATGAATATAATTCGCCATGGCCGAATTGACTTGGCGCTGCAGGTAAATAAATCGTCTCGACTCATTATCTTTAATGCGTTTAATCAGGTCTTGGCGATCAAGATTGAGCACATCAGCTAGCGCATACCAACGATTCTTATCATTTAAGCTGCCCTGTTTAATAATGGTCGCAGGATCGGCCCAAACCGCATCAACTGGGACGCTCACAGCTAACGCTTCTCCATTTCGATCCGAAATAATGCCACGCGCAGAGTGAATGGTTTTAGAACGAACTGAACGCAAATCACTTTCATGAATCAAGTTGTCAGGTTCAATAATTTGGATAAAGGCAGCCCGTCCAACCAAAATGGCAAAAGCGACGAAAATAAAAAACAGAATGAGGTAGAAACGCCAGCGGCTAAACAGAACCGACTCAGTTGGCGCGGCAGGCTTGTTTTCTGAAACAGATTTCGGCTTGGAGGGTTTAGACGGCTTCTTCATTTGATGTTTATCACTACTTCTTTGTCGGCATCAGGACGTTTCATATCTAAATCATTTTGTGCCACATCCTGCACACGACTATGCTCAGCCAACGCGGTCTCTTCAATAATCAAATTGCGCCACTCATTGTCTAGATTCAGGCGTTCGCTTTGAACTTGGTCGAGTTTAGACACCGCTTGTCTTGTGTCATGGGTGGTTAACACCACGCCCATTGCACTAGCAAAGATAAACACCAGTAAAATGAGCGGAACTCGACCCACCGTCAGCAGATCAATCAATATCAATTTGGCTAAATTAGGGGTTGGCTGAGACATAATTTCGTTAGAGCTTTTCGGCAATCCTTAGCACAGAACTACGAGAACGAGGGTTCATTTCAACTTCTTGATCCGTCGGCTTTATTGCTTTTCCTACGGTGATAAGGTTAGCACTACCTAACGCTTTAATCTGCTCTTGAGTCAAAGGAATACCATGTGGCACTTCAGGTCCCTTACTCTCTTTACGCATAAAACGTTTCACCATGCGGTCTTCAAGAGAGTGAAAACTGATCACCGATAAACGGCCTTCCGGAGCCAAAACATTCATCGCACCATTCAGTGCTTTATCGATCTCTTCCAACTCACTGTTGATATAGATACGAAACGCTTGGAATGAACGTGTTGCTGGATGTTTTTTCTCTTTGAAGCTTTTTGGTGCTGCCTCAGAGATCAATTTTGCAAGTTGACCTGTACGAGTCATTGGCTCGTTCTCTTCATCTTCACGGTAAGCCACTATCGCTTTCGCAATGCGACGCGCGTGTTTGTCTTCACCAAATTCACGGATAACCCAAGTAATGTCATCCAGATCAGCGTTCGCTAACCATTCAGAAACAGGAATACCGCTAGTTGGATCCATACGCATGTCCAGTGGACCGTCTTTCATAAAGCTAAAACCGCGTTCTGCGTCGTCAAGCTGAGGAGAAGAAACACCTAAATCAAACAAAACACCATCGACTTTGCCAACCAGATCATAACGCTCTGCGTATTCAGCAATACCAGAGAAAGGTCCATGGACAATGGTAAAACGAGGGTCATCGATTTTTTGCGCTTCGGCAATTGCTTGCGGATCTCGGTCGATACTAAAAAGACGACCGTTAGGACCTAATTTTGACAAAATGGTACGACTATGACCGCCGCGACCGAAAGTGCCATCAATGTAAGTACCGTCTGGCTTGATCGCTAATCCCT